>JBMOKU010000045.1:0-64196 GCA_049324315.1 Bacillota bacterium
CTGCTGCTCCGCCTTTTACACCAAACACAGGTCCTAAGGATGGCTCTCTCAATGCGATGACGGTTTTCTTACCGATCTTGTTTAATGCTTGTCCTAGACCTACCGTTGTGGTAGATTTACCTTCTCCAGCTGGAGTAGGATTGATGGCTGTAACAAGGATTAACTTTCCGTCTGGTTTATCCTTCAGTCTTTTGAAAATATCAGGATTGATTTTCGCTTTATATTTTCCGTACAGTTCCAGTTCGTCTTCTAGAATTCCCCAATCCTTTGCGATCTCCGTAACAGGTTTCATCTTCGCCTGTTGAGCGATTTCAATATCTGATTTATAGGACATATCGGCCCCCCCTTAAAAGATTTGTTTTTCGGAGTATTCTCTATAGGTTTACGCATTTTAAAATTGTATTTCTATGGTTTTTTTGATACTATCTATATAATCGAATTTTTTATTTTTTGCGATGAGGAAATATAATGGCAAGCGGCAAACTTTATCATTGTATTTCTTTATCTCTTTCTTATGTCTCATCACATATTTTTTAGAAAGTATTCTTATCATCTCTCTATTATTCAAACTCTTTAAACATCTTTTCAAAATCTTCTACACTGTCCTTAATATGATATACATGCTTATCTTCAGGGAATCTTTCATTTTTTACATCATCCACATATTCTTTAAACGCATTGGTAACAACTTCTGCCACATTGGCATATTTCTTAACAAATTTTGGTGTAAATGCTTGGAACATGCCTAGCATATCGCCACAAATAATCAATTGGCCGTCACATGGAAGTCCTGCACCGATAGAATAAACAGGAATGCTTAACTTCTTAGCAATGAATTCTGTTAATTCCGGTGGTACTGCTTCTAATAGTAATGCCCTGGCTCCTGCTTCTTGGATTTTAAGGGCATCTTTGATTAATTCCCGGGCACTTTCAACGTCCCTTCCCTGCGCCTTAAAGCCACCTTGCTGTCCGGAACTCTGTGGTGTTAAACCAATATGTCCAAACACAACAATTCCAGCATCGCTTATTGCCTTGATTCTGCTGATCACTCTCATTCCGCCTTCTAATTTGATTGCATCCACATCTGCCTCTTTCAAGAAACGGCATGCATTCACTACAGCATCTTCATCAGATACCTGATAGGAACCAAATGGCATATCTCCTATGATAAATGTGTTTGGCGCGCCCCTTCTTACTGCTTGGCAGTGGGAAATACAATCATCCATTGTCACCGGAACCGTCCCTTGGTAGCCCAATACGACCATTCCCAAAGAATCTCCCACGAGAATCATGTCCAGCCCCGCCTGCGCTGCAAATGAAGCCATAGGAAAGTCATAAGCTGTAATCCAAGCTGCCTTCTCTCCCCTTTTTTTCATTGCCTCAAGATCAAGAATTGTCTTTTTCTTTGCCATTTTTAATCTCTCCCTTTCAAATTGTTTTATATGTAAATTAGATGGCATACAGCTGCCTTCTAATTTATAACGGAGTTTTAACATATCCCATTCTCTGTGATATTTCCTGGGTGAATTCTATTAAAGAAGTGCTGATCCTTTCACGAAATTCGTCTGTCATTCTGGACGCGGGGCCAGATATACTAATGGCAGCAAATGCCTTGCCAAAATGATTAAAAATAGGTGCTGCCACGCAGCTCAATCCCATTTCAAATTCCTCGGATTCCTCAGCATATCCATTTCCCTTTGCACTAGCTAAATATTCCAAGAGGTTCTCCCTATCACAAATGGTGTTATCCGTAAACTTCTTGAAATCCATTCTTTCAATAATCGCTTCTATTTCATCTTTTGGAAGACTGGCCAAAATCGATTTGCCTACCGCTGTACAGTAAAGAGGGAGACGCCCTCCCACCATCGTACAAATTCGCATAGAATGGGAGCTTTCGACCTTTTCCAGATAGATGACGGAAATATCATCAATGGCTACAAGATTAACCGTTTCCCCATACATACTCACCAATCTTTCTAAATAAGGAATGGCTACCCTTCTTAAATTGGAATTTACCTTTGTTCCCAATCGGAACAGTTCCAGTCCCAGCCTATATCTGCCTGTTTCTTCATTCTTTTCTAACAACTGATACGCTTCAAGCGTAGCTATCAAACCAAATGTCGTACTTTTATGAAGCCCCATGATTTTGCTAATTTCCGTTACCCCCAGTTCTTCATGGTTTTCAAAGCACTTAAGAATCTGTACAGCCCGACTCACAGATTGTATGATTTTATCATTTTGTATTTCCATATTTATCCCTCACTTGTCGTTTTGTTCTGTATTATCGTACATCGTTATATATTATCGTACAATTATATTATAGCATAATGGGTTTTTTCCCTTCAATATATTTTCTGAAAATTTTATAAATACTTGGTAAAAATAAAAAAAGTCTTCCATTGGAAGATTTAAAGGAAGACTTTTTTGAAACACATGACGAAAATTATGACTTATCCACAATTTATTAAAGTGCATAATTTCCTATGTGTTATAGAAAATCAGACACCTATATCCAAGAGATACTCTTCATACGATAGATAAGCAAATCTTAGAGGTATCTGATTCATGTTTTTTAGATGAGGATATTATATAGAAAACTTATTTAACAAATAACTTCCTTGGGAATCTCGTTATTGTTTCACAGCCGTTTTCTGTAACCCTTAAGGTTTCCGTAATCGCTACACCATAGCCATCTAGCCACATTCCGGGCATCATATGAAACGTCATATCGGGTTTTAATATCGTCTTTTCTCCAGGCTTAAAATATGCCGTATTTTCCGTCCATACCGGTGGATAACTCAAGCCTACTGTATATCCCATTCTCGATTCCTTTTCTAAACCATACTTATTGATGGTTGTTTGCCATGCCTTTTCTACTTCTTCACAGGTTACACCGGGTTTTACTGTTGACAGCGCTACATTTAGTCCCTCCACAACCACTTTAGCCGTTTCTTTTACTCTCTCAGGAGGTTCTCCGATAAAAATCGTCCGTGTTAAAGGTGCATGGTATCGTTTATAACATCCTGACAACTCCATGTATATCAATTGACCTTTTTGATATTTCCCCTCTGTTGTCCATGAAAAGTGAGCCCCTGCCGTTCTTTCTCCCGCAGGCATAATCGGTGCCAATGATGCATATTCCCCGCCATACACACCCGTTCCTTTTACTAAGTCACTATATATTTCCGCTGCCACATGACACTCTCTTACGCCTTCTTCAATCCGTTCGATGGCATTATACATGGTTTTTTCTACGATTCTGGCAGCTATCTGCATGTATTCCAATTCTCTAACCGATTTTGGTCCCCTTATCCAGTTTACCAGCGCTGTAGCATCTATGAACGCTGCATTCGGCAAGCTTTCTTCTAGCTTTTTAAACCAATGGGCATTAAAATAGTAAGCATCGAATTCTATACCTATTTTTTTATCTTGAAGTCCTTTTTCCTTTAAAAAGTCTCCTATAAAATTCATTACGTGCAGTACTTTTGGCTCCCACAAATATTTATCTGGATAGGCTATTACATTTTCTTCAGACATCCACGTGGTTTCTGTTGCGCAGTATAGATCTTGTAATCTTATAATACATACCGGTTCCTCTAAACCTGTCGCCACAATCACTCCTTGTGGTACGTAATATGACATGGCGTCATAACCCGATACATAGTTCATATTTGATGGGTCCGTTATTAGTAGTACTTCTATTCCTTGTTCCTCCATGCTTGCCTTTACTTTTCTTACTCGATCTTGATATTCCTGTTTATCAAATGGAAGCACCTTCACACTCCCACATCCTTTCCTATATATTCTGTGATTCATTACATCTAGATAGGTTGAAATTTTATTTCCTTATATTGTTGACCCACGCTTTGTCTTCATCCATCATCTTCTTAGCCGCATAAACAGTTACAAACTGAACAAATATAATAGGGATTCCCATAAGACCTGAAACAACCTCCAGTGGGGCAAGACCCCCTATTTTCATCAGTATCAGCGCAAAAGCCGAAATCATAAAGCATGTAATAAGACGTACATTTTGAGAAGGCTCATTTTTACTCATATCTTCAGTACTTACATAAGCAGCAATGGTATATGTTGTAGAATCAAGGGTTGTAATTAAGAAAACCATTGTAAGGAAAAGGAAAACTGTCGTAACAACAAATGGCATTGGCAGCGAGGCAAGAACTTCTGCAATAGCAACCAACGTTCCTCCTCCGTTTTGCACAATATCTATGACGGGAACAGCACCTGTAAGATATTGATTTATACTAAGACCTCCAAGAAGTCCTGTTGCTACCCAAGATAAGAACAGCGGCGCAAAGAAGTATGTTAATATCATCTCTTTTATCGTTCTACCCTTTGAAATGGTTGCTGCAAAAACACTATGTAATAGTGCCCAAGTGGCACAATATGCAAACCAAAATACCGTGTATCGCTGGATTGAACTTGCTCCTGTTGTACTTAACGAATCACTATAAAATGAGATATCAATGTAATTTTTAAGAAGAAAGCCAACACTGTCTGTAAAGTGATTAAGAATAAATACCCCTGGCCCTATCAACATGACAAATATGCCGAACGCTGCTGCAAGATACATATTAAAGGTACTCAGCCTTTTTATTCCTTTTTCTATACCCAAGTATGCGCTAGCCGTAAAGCAGATAATCCATACAATCGTTATGATTAAAGTTAAAGTAAAAGTGATTTTCAGCCCGAACAGTTTAGAGAGAAGCGTAGTAACAATCGGCGTTCCTAGACCAAGCGTAACAGCTGCTCCTGCTACAATACTTACAAGGAAGAGAATATCTAACATCCGCCCGCCTAGACCATCTGTAAATTTATCTCCAAAAACACAACGACATGCCTCAGAGATTCTCAAAAGCGGACGCTTACGGACATGAAGAATGTAAGCCATGGCAGGCGCTGACATTACGAAAATCGCAAAGGTCTGAAGACTCCAAAGAAACATGCCATAAGGATTTCCCCACATGATCGCTTCATTTGACAGAGGTTCGATACCAAAGGGCGGCGCTATGGCAACAGAAGCCCACTGCATCATTCCCGTACGCATAATCGTTGATCCAAGCCCCATAGCTATCAATATCGAAGCGTATTCAAACATACTAAACTGTGGTTTATCATCCGGATTGCCTATTACCACTTTTCCATACTTTGAAAATGCAATGTAAAAACCAGCACCAACAAGGATAATGGAGTACCAGATATATCCCCAGCCGAAATTATTAACGATAACATCAAAAATTCCATTTAATAGATCCACCGATGAAGACTCATACAATGCAAATGGTATACATAAAGCGATAATAACAATTACAGATGGCCAAAATATTTTTGAATCCAGCGAAACTCCTTTTTTAGAATTGCTCACTTCCATCATCACGACTTCCCCCTTTTTATTTCTCACTTAGCATTTATGAATAAGCTGCCTCCTATTTTACATTTTGACCCTAACCTCCTTTTTTTATTTTTTACTGATTTGTTTAAAGGCATTTGTCCCTTTATATTAGCTGGATTCTAGGTCTAGCAGTTTGTGTTGAATTCTTCTAGTGCTCTACTTGCAGATTTTGTTATACATAGTCCTCCTAAGCCCGTACATCTATGTTCTCTAGGCATTAAAAGCCCGACTTCCATCATGGCGTTAATGGTTTCATCCAGCGGTATATAAGGGTCAAATCCATTTAGCACCATATTGGCAGAGAGAATTCCATTCATAGCTGCCATCGGATTTCTACTGACACAGGGTATATTGCCCACACCCGCTACAGGATCGCATATCAGACCAAGAATATTTTGTATAGCCAATGAAGCTGAAGCAAATCCTTCCTCAACGGTTCCACCCAGTAATTGAACAACACCTGCCGCTGCCATACTGCTGGCTGCACCATTTTCCGCTTGACATCCGCACACTTCTGCCGCAAAAGTGGCTTGATGATCAATAAAAACACCGATCATTCCGGAGGCTAACAATCCTTTGGCAATAGCCTCGTCGGATAATCCCATTTGATCTCCCACAGCAACCAGGGCACCCGGAATTACGCCACAGGAACCGCCGGTCGGCGCTGCAACAACTTTCCCCCTACAGATGTCGTACTCCATGACGGCAGTTGCCCACACCATTACTTTGTTCAGCATTCCCATATCAATCATCTTGGCATTTTCTTTTTTCATATTTTTGTCCATGGTCCCTGCCTTAGAAGTTAAAAAGCCCCTCTTTTCAAAATTTCCCTCAATCCCTTTCAACGCCGACTCTCTCATAACCCTTACGATACGAATCATCATGTCAACAATTTCATCCCTGCTTTTTCCACTGATTGCTCCTTCATAATCGCAGGCTAGTTCCCAAAGGGCAGCATCCATTGTTTTAGCGTGCTCTAATGCCTCTGCAGCGTTCATAAAAGGAATCTTGCAAACGTTTTTCTTCACCACAGGCAAAACAGGCTTTATATATTTTACAAATCCTATCCCGGGTAAGCCTTTCCATTGGTTTAAAAGTTCCTGAGATATTTCCGTGTCTAATTTGATATTCATTAAAACCTTATCTTTTTCTTCATTTTCTTCTATTTTCATTTCATAATCTGCCTTTGTCCCTTCAAGCAATGCTTTGATTTCTTCCACCGTTTCCTTTTTTTCTACCATGATGAGGATATCGATACAGTCCCCCTTTAAGGATACGGGAAACGACCCATATTTCGTTACTTCAAACATTCCTCCCCCTGTAGAAGCTGTCTCTATATTTATTTCTTTACCGCTTTTGCCTTTGAGATGAATCCTGGCAAAATTGGGATGAATATCTCCTTCAATCTTTTCAATTTTAAATTCTACTTTTACATTCCTTTCAGCTGCAGTTTTGAGTGATTGTTTGATGTTCTCATCAGATATGTCGATTCCTAATATGCCTCCAACAAACCCATAGTCAGAACCCTGGGCCCTATAGGTGGCTGCATACGACCCATCACGGTCAAAGACGATACCAATTGCTTGTATTTCGTCATCCAACAGCATGTTTGCAACTTTTCCTATGCGTGCTGGCCCAGCCGTATGAGAACTGGATGGTCCAATCATAATGGGACCGAAAACTTCGTTAAAAATGCTGCATGGTTTCTTATTCATGCTATCTCATCCCTTTCATTCGTCTGTTCATATCCGCACCAATCCAGTACGGTACATGCAATGATCTTCGTTGTCTCAATCAATTTGTCCACTTCCACGTATTCATTTGCTTTGTGGGCTGTTTCTCCGGGACCTGGTCCAAAGATGACTGTCGGCGTATTGCCATACCTGTTTAAAGCCCCTGCATCCGTTCCCCAAGGCGTTCCCACGACAATCGGATCACTGCCTTTAACATATTTATAATTATCATTGATCGTATTTACCATGGCATGGTCTTTATCGACACCGCCTGAACTTATACAAAAACCATACCATTCTATTTTGGGCATATGTTCCTTTAGCCAGACATCCGTCTCTGCAACTTCATATACTGCATCTTCCAAGTCTTTCCGCGCTTCCCATATCTCCTCATCCGGCGA
The DNA here is from genome assembly GCA_049324315.1 of Bacillota bacterium. Taxonomy (GTDB): domain Bacteria; phylum Bacillota; class Clostridia; order Peptostreptococcales; family Thermotaleaceae; genus JBMOKU01. The sequence continues at coordinate 7,548 of JBMOKU010000045.1, forward strand.
AACACCCATTCTGCCTTCTATGATTACTTCATCCGGTACACTGGTTGGAAATATCCCCCCTTTAATCGTTCCAATATTGACAGCGAATGGAACTGCCATGTGCTGGTACAGCTCGTGTTTTTTGAGTTCAGCCCTTTTCATTTCAAAGGCATCCAACTTTTGTATAATCTTACTGGCTTTGCTTATTGCATTCACACCCAAGTATGAAGTACCGGCATGGGCTGCCAATCCCTTTACCGTTATCCTAAACCACATGGCCCCCATGGAAACCGGACATACATATAGATCTGTTGGCTCGGAGACGATGGCGCCCTCCGCTTGATAACCCCTGCTGATAGCTGACAAGGTCCCTCCGCCCCCTGTTTCTTCTCCGACAACACTCTCTATAATGACATCTCCTTTTAGCTTTATTCCGGAATCTATGATGGCTTTTACCGCCATAACATTAGCAATAAGACCGCCTTTCATATCCGAGGCTCCCCGTCCGTATATTTTCCCATCTTCCAATTTCCCGCTCCACGGACTGTCATCCCAGTCATTATCCCCTTCAGGCACAACATCTACATGCCCATTCAATAGAATCGATTTCCCACCGCCCTTTCCTTTCAGTACTCCCACAACATTGGGGCTTCCTTTAAAATTATCCCTGTCCGATAAAAAATCAGGATTTATTTTCATATCCTCCATCGTTGGCTCCCACACATCTACATGAAAGGATAATTGTTCAAGAATTCTTGAATAGTAGATTTGTGCATCTTTTTCTTCTCCCATAACGCTGGGATATCTTATCATTTCTTGTACACTTGTAATGATTTGAGGTTTATTGTTTTCAATCATCTCTACGATTCGTTGTTTTATATCGTCCATATCATCGCTCCTTTCGCTGCTTGCCATAAGCTATGAAGCAAGATCTATTCCAAAACTAAAAGGTCATTAAAGAATATGTTCATAATTTCCTATATGCCATAAAATAGCTATCATTAAGAGGTTTCTGTTCTTGATTTTCTTCTTACAATATCACTACCATATACGTCTCATGGAGTGCATATTTAATTCATTAATGAATTATCTTTCGTTTGCTTTGAAGTTATCTATGCATTGCGACAATTCACGTGTGAATTAATAAGTCATTAATGAATTATATCTTTAAATCCTGTTATTTACTTGATTCGACAGTCTTACAGAATTACCTGTTTGCCTAATAAAAGAGGAATGAAATCATTTGTGGAGAATATATGTATCATTCTGGAATGCAGTAAAGTAAGGGAGGTATATGTTTTGACTATCAAAAACTTAAAGCCTTTAAAAGTGAAAAATGTCCTTTCAACGATATCTATACAAAACATGATCAGCGCATTTAAAGAAGAGAATATGAAGTACGCTGTGGTTCATGAAAATGGATATATCAGGGGAATCATTACAGAAAATGAATTATTAGACGCCTATCTTTACGGGCTATCATTAACAGAAAGCATTAAGAGCATCGTTAATAATCATGTCTGTTTTGTGGAAAATAGCTGCACGTTTGATAAAATAGCAAGCATCCTGAAAGAAGATCCAACTATGCATATTATTGTGGGCGATGAAAATAAAGACGCGGAAGGAATCATAACAAAGGAAGTCGTCCTCTCTTACTTTTATACCGAAATAAAGAAACGAATCTATGCATCCAGAAAAGAGAAAAACAAAGCAGAAAGACACTGTGGTGAAGATATTTTTGGTGATAAGACGTTAGCGATAACCAAATTAATTCATCATTTGGATCAGATAAACCTCTGGAACAAAGAACTTGACCAGGCCTTTGAAAACTCACCCAACGCATTTGTTATTTTGGATGGAAAAGGCAATACCGTAAGAGTAAACAAAGAATTCGAAAATATTACAGACATAAAGAAGGAAGACGTTACAGGAAAAAACGTGAAGGAAATGGAAGAAAAAGGTGCCTACAACCCATCCGTTGGCGTTCTGATTTTGAAAGAAAAGCGAAAGATTTCTATTATTCAGAAATTGCAAAACGGAAAAGAAGCCCTGGTTACCGGAGTACCCATCTACGATGAAAACGGGAACATATTTAGAATCATCATCAATTCTATAGATTTCAAAGAGTTAAACATTATCAACCAGTATTACGAAAAACAAAAAGAAAGAAATGCCCTACAGGAAAAAGATGGAGATGTGAAGATCATCTATGAAAGCGAAAGCATGAAAAGAATTATGCAGTTAACAAATGAATTAAAAAATATTGACTCAACCATATTGATTACCGGCGAATCCGGTGTAGGCAAAGGCGTCATTGCCAGATATTTACACAATAACGGCATAAGAAAAAAAGAAAGAATGGTTGAAATTAATTGTGGTGCTATCCCAGAAGCTTTACTGGAATCCGAACTATTAGGCTATGAAGCCGGTGCTTTTACCGGCGCTAAAAAAAGTGGTAAACCAGGCCTCATCGAACTGGCGAATAAAGGTACTCTTTTTTTAGACGAAATAGGAGAAATGCCTATGCAGCTCCAAATTAAATTGCTGCAAGTAATTCAAGAAAGGAAAATTACTCGCGTAGGGGGTATCAATCCCATCGATATCGATGTCAGAATTATAGCCGCAACAAATAAAGATTTGCAGGAAATGGTCAAGAAAGGTAGATTTCGTTTAGATTTGTTCTATCGTTTAAATGTCATTCCACTTAATATCCCATCTTTAAAAGAACGACAATTAGATATTATCCCTATGGTTACATTTTTCTTAGATAAATATAATAAGAAATATAATAAAGATGTCAGAATCGGAAAAAGTATATTAAGTATGATGTTAGCATACGATTGGCCAGGCAACGTACGGGAATTGGAAAACACCATAGAACGTTTAGTGGTCACAAATCCCTCAGCGCTTATTGAAAAAGACAATAATAAATCCAATATCTTTAGTTTCGATTTATATGATCATTACGTTACAAACTCAGACTTAATAGAAAAAATTACACCATTAGAGGAAGCGAAAAAAGAAATAGAAAAAAAACTTATCAAGATGGCCTATAGAAAGTATAAGAGCAGTTATAAAGTAGCTGAGATCTTGAAAATAAGCCAAGCCACAGCCTACAGAAAAATAAGAGAGTATCTAAATGATGAACTTATCAACATATGATACCAGTGAATAAACTCATAAAAAGAGAGGGGATTGCATTGGACTAAATTCCAACATCCCCTCTTTTGGCTTTGATACTATTTTGATATCTCTAAATCTGTATCTGCCGAAACTATGGTCTAGGAATAGAAAGATCTTCCTTGTAATCATTAAAGACTAGCTCGTATGGACTCTTATCGCACCACTCTTTTGCGATGCAAGCAAATCTGACCTTTTCCTTAATCAGGAAGTTCAAGTAGCTTGGGTCTCTCCAGGCATTATATAAATCTGCTTCGCTCTTTCCAGGTTCAAACTTAAAGTATACCGGACCACATATTCTTGCAATCTCGTCTGCTTGTATATTTCTTTGGTGCCCTCCCATGGTATCAACGATACTCATATACACATCCAACGGCATGTCTACTACGTTTCTGATGGATGCAAGCATTGGTAGGGATAAATCAGCCAGTGGATTGAAACTATCCGCTCCCAAATTTGACAGCAATTTGGCTCCAACTGCATTGGCATGGCCGGCAAAGACGGATACCTTAAATTTTACATCAGCCGGTATAACACCTTCTTTTCTCATTTCATTGACCAGATACAATAATCCTTCATCACAAATCAAGAATCCCCTTATCCCTGCTTCTAAGCATCGGTCAAATTCTTTTAGCCACATATGTAGATTGTCCTGGCCTCTTATTCTCATCCCGGATACATAGCCTTCCGGCGTGGTGTATTGTCTTCCCAGGTCCCATCCTCTGGTAGGTACAGGATTGATCATAACCTCAATCTTGTTTTCTGCACCAATCTGAGCATAGTATTTCAGTTCTTCATATTCCAGCAGTGCTGACCCTCCTACGGTACCAATGATTCTGTGGATTGGCAGGTTCCTTTTTTCGGATTCTTTGATCAACACTTCAAAGTTTTCCGCGGTTTCTATCCCTGCGATCTCCATTCTGTAGTGTGCTCCACCCTCAAATGTTACTTTTGATGATGGCAGGTCGTATCTGTCTTTTAACGAAAAGTTCATTTTCTCCGTCACAAATTTTTCAATACGCTTCATTGTCATTTACAGGTCCCCCTATCTTTATAAATATTCTGCATCTCTTTGAAATCATTCTACAACATTTGGAAGAATAGCGCAATACTTTTTTCTGTATTTTGAAATCATTTTCTATATATAGGATTATGTTATGGATTTTGGCTGACCAACTTTCAATTCATACTACAGCATCAAGTCTAAAAAACAGGATCGTTCATATATCTTCATCTATTTAAATTGGCTGTTTTCTACTGTGAACCTTCTATTTCTGCCTAAAATATTATCTGTCAAAAGAAAAAACGGACTAAAGTTTCCCTTAATCCGCAAAAACATATTCTGTATTATAGAAATTCATTCCAATCTCATTTTCCACTTATTTAACCACCAAAACCTCACACCTTTTGCCATCCATAAAGCAAGTCAATCTTTAAAAGCTACAAGCATTGCTGTTGTCTGTTGTTAGCAGTCTACGAAATGATTTCGTTCGGTTAAAATCTTCCTTCTTTGTATGATACAATATGATCTCTAAGAGCTTTCTTACATCTTTCTAAATCCTTGCTTCGCAAATGTTTAATTATTTCATAATGGTCTGTTGCCGTAATTAATAAATTACCCGTCTCATTCGTATCATACATCATGGCCATTCTAAGTTGAAAAAATATTCTTTCTAAAATTTCAACCCTTCTTTTACTTCCTGATTTTTGCCATATATATCTATGAAACTCCATATCTTTTCCGTTAAGCATAATTGCTTTTTTCATCAAATCACCAGAACCATTGACAATGGTAACCATATCCTTTACGGTGCTTTCCAATACGTCAAAATCCTTTTCTGATAATTTGTTTTCGAGAATTAAAAGCTCCAAGATATTATTTTCAAGCAACAGTCTGATATCAAAAACCTCTTTGATATCTTCAATGGTAAACTTCGTCACAAAAGTGCCTTTGCGGGGCATAATTGTTACAATGCCCTCTTTTTCCAGCTCTTTAATGCCTTCTCTCACCGGGGCCCTACTAATGCCTAATATTTGTGACACTTCTGTCTCTAAAATATGGTCTCCTTCTCTATATACACCTGCTAGAATTGCTTCTTTTATATAGTCAACAACTACGCTGCATAAATTTTCTCGCTGATAAACCACTAAGCTGCTTTGCATAATTCACCTCCTGGTCCTTTTATATTATCTTGATTCGATTACCTTTACTTCTTCTATAAGCTTCTCTAAGATTTCCTTTCCTACTGGTCCCACCATTTCAACATATTTATCATATGCCGCCTTACTGGCCTCTCTAAAAGCTTCTCTTTCTTCTGCTGTCAATTCAACAATAGCAATGTCACTCTTTTCCTTAATCTTATCCAAAGCTTTACCATTAAGATCTGCCTGTACGTCAAAGGAATAGTCTCTTATTTCATCTACTGTCTCTAAGATCATGTCTTGCATATCTTTTGGCAGTCCATTGAAGAAATCCGGATTAACAGATGTGGTTGTTACATAAAGATTTGAACTGGCTAATGTCAATTGCTTTTGTACTTCATAGAACTTCATCTCTTCGATTGCAAATAGCGGGTTCTCTTGTCCTTCAATCATGTTTAACTGTAACCCACTGTAAACTTCCATATAAGGAACCGGTGTTGGATTTGCACCATAGGCCTGATAAGCTGCTACGATCATTGGAGACGGCATGGTTCTCATTTTAAAGCCCTTCCATTTATCCGGTGTATTTACCGGTTTGCTGGAAGTCCACTGCATGGCTCCTTCTGTCCAATAAGCCAATACCTTTATATTCTTTTCTAGATACTTATTCGATAACATCTCATTAAGGGCTTTGCTCGTTTTAAATATTTCTGCGTTTTTGTCCATATCATCGGTAAATAGGAAGTGCAGCGAAAACAATTGATTTTCAGGAACAATCGTACCTGTATTACCCGGAGATACAATACCGAATTCTATACCGCCATTTTGTAATAGCTCACATTGTTGTGTCGCATCTCCGATCTGTCCCACCGGATAAATCTCGATCGTGACCCTTCCATTGGACTTCTTTTCTATAATCTCTTTAAACTTCTTTACATAAAGGTCTTGCACACTGCCATCAATCTCTTCATGAGCAAATCTCCAAGTGTACGTTTCCTCTGCCGGAACGTTTTCCTGATTATTCTGGTTCTCAGTATTTTCGGTTGTCGTTTGTTTTGGTCCACATCCAATGGTTAATGACATCACCAAAACAATAAGCATAATAAGTGAAATAACCTTTTTCATTAAGATCCCCCTCTTATTTTTATTTTTTCAACATTCTTGGCGGCAGAATGTCGACAAACATAAACTTTGTTATCATACATAGGAGATTATGAACATCTGAAAACTGTGGATAACCTCTTAATTCCATAATGTATTTCCACAATGCCCATCTATACGGAAAGGCTTTGTTCATCATTCAAAAAGTGCAGAACCGTTCTTACATGCATTTCCACGCCATATTTTAATGTTTCTTCATCGATATTAAACATCGGATGGTGATGGGGATAATGGGTATTTTTATCAACATTTCCTGTACCAATGAAGTAAAAACCACTGGTCACTCTATGGGTAAATTCGGCAAAATCTTCCCCAGCCAAGCATCGATATGCTATCACATTTTGGTCAGTTCCATAGGTTTCTAAAGATCCTTTTTTCACATATTCCATCATCTTTTCATCATTCATCAGTGACGGGTTACTTGGTATGTATTTCAACTGGTACTGTACACCGAAAGCTTCACAGGTTCCTTTTATCACTCTTTCAAATTTCTTTAAAAGAATATCTTTCTCTACCTCTTCATTTTTGAACAAAAACCTTATGGTTCCTCCAATATCCACTTTGTCTGCAATGATATTTCGGCCACTGCCGCCATGGATCTTTCCAATCATAATGGTAATTGGCAGCAGCGGGTCTATTTCCCTGGTTTGGATGGATTGTAGATTCTGTACAACACTGGTAGCGGCCAAAATTGGATCTATGGCTGTGTGAGGTGCAGAAGTATGACCGGCTTTTCCAATAATGCTTACTTCAAACTCCTCTGTAGCCGCCATGACCGGGCCACTGGACAAGCCAATTTTCCCACTTTCAATAGGTGTCCAGAGGTGTAAACCGAAGGCTGCATCTACCTTTGGATCCTCTAAAACTCCTTCATGTATCATATCCAATGCGCCAGCCTCTTCTTCATTGGGCTGGAAAACAAATTTGACATTCCCTTTTATACGCTCCTTGAATTTAGATAAAATCTTAGCAGCAACCAGCAGCATCGCCGTATGTCCATCGTGTCCACAGGCATGCATAATCCCGTTGTTCATCGACTGATATACCGCTCCTGTTTTTTCTTCCTGGGGCAGTGCGTCCATGTCTGCTCTAAGCAGCACGGTTTTTCCTTCTGTATTTCCTCTAAGTATGCCAACCACACCTGTCTTCGCAACCTTTTTTACCTCTAAGCCCAATTCTTTTAAATAGTCGTAAACGATTTGTGATGTTCGATATTCCTCATATCCCAATTCAGGATGCATATGAAAATCTCTACGCAATGCAACCACTTCATCATATAAGAATTCTACTTCTTTTTTAATATCAGCCATAAGTTTTCCACCTTTAATTCGTTTTTAACCTTTAAATCTTATGATATCAGCAATAAAGAGAGCTGCGGGAACATAATAATCAAAACAGAGATGATAATTAGCATAATCATATAGGGAGGTATTCCTTTTACCACCTTCAGATAGGGTCTATCGAATATGGCACAAGCCGTAAAGATATTACATCCAAATGGAGGCGAGATAGAACCAATAGCCGCTTGGAGTGTAACAATGATTCCCAAATGGATTGGATGAATCCCAGCTTTCACTGCTAATGGGTAGAAGATTGGTGTCAAGATAATGATAACAACGATGGAATCCACAAACATACAACCAACAAAGTAGAAAACAGTAACCATTACCAAGATCTTTAAAGCCGATGGACTCGGCCCCAATAATGCAGCTGTGATCATTTGCGGAATCTTAGCATAAGATATTGCCCAAGAGAACAATGATCCTGCAGCTACCAGAATAAATACCGCTGCCGTTACAACGGCTGTGGATAATGCAATTTGCGGGAAATCCTTTGGTTTGATGGTTTTAAATATGAATAGTTCTAAGATCGTAGCATATAAGACAGACACTGCTGCTGCCTCTGTAGGACTGAAGAATCCGGAATAAATACCTGCGAAAATAATTACCGGGAAACCAAGGGGTGCGATAGCTTCTTTTATAGCTTTCACCCTTTCTGACCAAGTCAACTTTACTGTTCTAGGAATATTTTTTCTTTTCGCATGAAAATAGTTGAAAACCGCGAAGAATAGTAAAATTAACAGCCCAGGAATAACACCGGCGATGAACAGATCACCTACAGATGCTCCTGTCACGACACAATACATAATCATAGAAATGCTTGGCGGTATTAGCAAAGCAATAATTGCAGAACTGATGATCAAGCCGATTGTATCTTCATCATCATACCCTATATTAAGAAGTCTATTGCGCATAGGTTTACCTATGGCTACCACTGTTGCCTGGGTAGAACCGGAAATGGCGCCAAAGAGGGTACAGGTAGCAGCCGTTGTAATGCTCATACCGCCATGGATATGCCCAACGAAGGTCTCAACGAAATCCAATAATCGTTTTGCTGTTTGACCTGCACACATGATGTCGGCAGCAAATATAAACATCGGCACCGCCAGAAGGACAAAGGGCTGTACCCCTGCAATAACCTGCTGTGTCGCAAGGAGAGGATTGATATTAGGAAAGTACATAATCAACACAACGAGTGGTGCAACAATCATAGGTATAATCATGGGAAAATTCAATAAAAGTAAAATAACCATGATACTCATTAATACAGAAACCATTCTTACACCTCCTGGTCCTTTCCATCCGGACAAAGATTTACGCTTTGTTCTGCTTCCAAAATATCTTCGTCGCTGCCCCGGGCGGTTATTTCACTGGATATATACACATCCTTTTCCTTTATATTGACAACGAATGCTCTTGCATACTCAATCGCGCCTAGAAAGAACCCTATGGGTACAACGGCTATAATCAAATACATGGGTATTCTTAGTGCCGGCGTAACCCTTCCCAACGCTTGCACTTTGAGGGTATATTGAAGTCCAAGATACGCCAGATAGAACATGGAAGCAGATGTCACACTGGAAATGACATACATGAATATTTTTTTGTATTTGTCACTCAGCAGGTCAAATATAGCGGACATGCTAATATGACGGGCTTTTTTAGCACCATATCCGATACCCATAAAGGTAACAATGATAACCAACGACTGCCCAACTTCTTCAGCAAAAGTCCAACTGCTGTTGAATAGCGATCTGCTGATAACACTTCCGATCAGGACCACTGCCATAAGAATGATAGAATAGCTTAAAATAATTTCTTCTACTTTCGTTACAGTTTTATTTAAAAATTTGATCATCTTTCCCCCTCCTACTCGGTAAGGATTCGATTATAGGGATTGGTTTATAGAGGACATAAGCTAATTTCTTCAGCGAAAACCTTTTCCCGGCAATCAAAAAACTTATGCCCTACTTTTTTACATCATCGTATATCCTTCTGCTACTTTACCAATAGTTTTCTTGGGTAATTGGTAAACGTCTCGCATCCATTTTCTGTTACCCTAAAGGATTCACTAATATCTACGCCACAATCTTCAAGCCAAATACCCGGTATCATATGGAATGTCATATTCGGCTGCAGAATCGTTTTATCTCCAGGTCTCAAGCTGGCCGTATGCTCACCCCAATCAGGGGGATAATTAAGTCCCATGGAATATCCTATGCGGGAATCCTTAATAAATCCGCTTTTAGCAATACTTCTTGCCCATACCCGTTCCACTTCCTCGCAAGTAATTCCCGGTTTTATTGCTGCTAACGCATTATTAATCCCCTCAACTACGACAGCAGCTAAGTCCCTGACCTTCTGCGGTGCATCACCGACGATCATGGTTCTAGCCAGAGGACAGTGATATCTTCTGTAGCAGCCTGATAATTCAAGAATAACCGTATCTCCATTTTGATAAGGTTCATCGGTCCAGCTTAAATGTGGTGTGGACGTTCTGATACCGCTTGGCATTAGAGGAACGATGGCAGAATAGTCCCCGCCATACTCTTTTGTTCCACTGATCTGTGCATGATATACGTTGGCAGCAGCATCGCATTGTCTAACGCCCTGATCCACTGAATGATAGGCGGTTTCCATTGCTTTCTCAGCAATTCTGGCAGCTTTTCTTATGTATTCAACCTCTCGGTCTGATTTGATGATCCTTACCCAATTTACTAAGTTTGTTCCATCTTTGAACCTTGCATTTGGCAGCCCCAACGCCAATCTTTCCTGGCATTTGGCTGTATAATAATAGGTATCCATCTCCGTAGCAATCATTTTGTCCTGATAACCCTTCTCTTTAATAATGTCTGCTACAAAATCCATAGGATGCTTGATTAACGATTGCACATAATCATCTGTGTACGGTCTGATATTTTCTTCTGTCAACCACGTTGTCAGCCTCGCCGCGTTGGCATCCTGGCCTCTGCCTACCCAAATTGGCTGATCCTGATCAACCATGATGATCAGACATTGGTGAACATAGAAAGACCATCCGTCGAACCCTGTAATATAGTTCATGTTAGCAGGGTCTGTAGCAATTAAAACGTCAATACCTTTTTCGCTCATTGCCTGTCTTGTTTTTTGAAGTCTTTCCTTATACTCTTGAACTTCAAAATATAAGACCTTTTCCATTTTTCATATCCCCCTTTATTCAATTTGTAATCAAATCATATTGTTGATTGTCTATTGTCGACAATTTTGTTCCTAAATTTCCAGCAAAATATTTTCATTCAATCTATCTTTTTCTAAATATATTCTATCACATATCATCATCATTTCACGCTTTACCTTTGGGAATTTTGTGGATTTTCCATTATTTTTTACTATATTCTATTATTTGGAATTTATGAATATTCCTTATGTCTAATTCATCTACTGACTTTACTTCCTACATAGATATTTACTGGTAGCTTCCATAAAGGAAGATAGGTTAACATTGTTTCCAGTTACGACAACTGCCGTATTCTTTCCCAGGTTCTTGATCTTTCCTCCCAAAAGGGCCCCTACACCTATAGCTGCTGCTCCTTCTACAATCATCCGATGGTTTTCTACGATATATGCCATACCCTTTGCTATGTCCTCTTCCGGTATGAGAATGACTTCATCCATATATTTTTGAACCATAGAAAATGTATATTGATTATTTGTTCCAATACCACCCAACAAGCTATCTGCTAACGTATCCGCTTCGTCCATAACCACTGGCTTTCCCGCCTTAAGGCTGTGATACATCACAGCACCTTTTTCCATAGAAACCCCAATCACCCGGATACTCGGGTTGTTTGATTTTAATGCCATGGCTACGCCGGAAAGCAATCCACCGCCTGATAGAGGTATAATAACCGCGTCGATATCAGGAAGATCCTCTACGATTTCCAAGCCCATCGTCCCTTGCCCTGCGATCACATATGGATCATCAAATGGTTCCACTACCGTATAACCTTCTTCATGAGCCGCTTTATGGCAGTGCTCTCCAGCCTCATCCTGGGAGTTACCATTTATTTTGACTGTAGCACCCAAACGACGTAGAACATTGATCTTCGCCTCAGGCACTCTTTCAGAAATAAATACATAGGCCGGAATATTCAATTGCTTTGCCACATAGGACACTGCTATGCCGTGATTTCCCGTGGAATAGGTGGCTACACCTCGTCTTTGCTGTTCTGCTGTCAAACTAAGAATTTTATTTGCAGCTCCTCTAATCTTAAAAGCCCCAATTTCATGAAGGTTTTCCATTTTTAAAAATACATTACTTCCGATTTGCTCAGATATCTCAGGGGAATGTATAAGCGGTGTCTTTTTTACAATCTGAGAACTTCTCTGGCGAGCATTCCAAACATCAATAATATTGGGGATACCAGCATTTCTTTCATTATTCTCCACCCTATTTGACATCATTTCACCCCATATTTAAAAAACAACATTTTTTATCTACTTTGCCCAAGCAATCAATTTTTTTCTTTACTACAATAATGACCATCCATAGTATCTTTTCATCATTTCGCAGTAGGACGAAGCGCTATCACATCAATTTCTACTAAGCAGTTCCCCGCCACACCACACTCCACCGTGGTACGGGTTGGATAAGGTTTAGAAAAAAACTGTTTATATACTTCATTATAACCTGCAAAATCTCCCATATTTACCAAACATGCATGAACCTTGACCACATCATCCATGGTGCACCCTGCAGCAGCAAGAATGTTTTGAATGTTTTCCATAACTTGCTTTGTCTGCACTTTGATATCTCCCTGTACCATTTCGTCAGTACCGGGTTTCTCTGGCGTTTGCCCACTAACAAATACAAAATCCCCAGCGATGAGAGCAGGTGTATATGGTCCAGCCGGTATGGGTGAACACGCTGGATGCACAGCTTGTTTAGGCATGATCATCCCGACTCCTTTATTCTAATTTTGGCTTACAATGTTTCTTAATAAAACTATGGTCTAAGAATAGAAAACCCTTCCTCGTAATCGTTACATACTCGTTCATAATTTCCCAATGTTCCGTATCTCCATATACATTCCCCCTTATCTCTCCGAATATCTACCTCTCTTCGAAAATATTTTATAATATTTCGAAAAATAACGCAATAGGTTTTTCTATATTATGAAACTGTTTTCTATATGCCAGATGAGATATTTTCTTTCCCATAGTGTTTCCCATCTATTCTTTCGTATTTAATGCGCAAGTATAGTTAGTCATGAACTAGCACTACAGAGGATTATTACGCTATTTAACTGTTGCTATCTCTTCTAAACGATTTTCTATCCGATAAAAAAACAGATTAAGCTTTTTCTTAATCTGTCCAAACGCATTCTATCTTATAGAATTCTATTCTGATTTTGATTCCTCACTATATCCCAGGTAAGTTGATAATATGCTGCATGTAGTCTCCAGGTCCTTCTTAATATTCATGATCTTAGTAAAGTTTAAGCGAATACTAGGGCCACTTACACTAATCGCTGCCACAATTTCCTTTTTATAATTTCTAATGGGCATAGCAATACATGATAAACCGGGATAGAATTCTTGATCGTCTATACTGTAGCCTTGTTCTCTAATTTTCTCCAATTGGACTGCCAGCTCATCCAATGAAGTAATCGTATTCGGAGTACAGCTTTTCAATGGATTGGTTCCAAATATTTTTATTAATTCTTCTCTGCTTAGCTCCGAAATAATGACTTTACCCATACCCGTAGCATGTAAAGGCTCCCGGGTCCCAATAGGAACATTTGCTACAAGTGTTGATTTGGGATCTATTCTGGAAATAATAACGACACTATCATCCACTCTAACACCCAGATTTACCGTTTCTTCATATTTGTTGCAAAGGTCTTGAAGGGCTTCCATATTCAAGTTAGATAGATTACGCTGCTGCGGAATAAGATTGCCTATCTCAAAAAACTTCCAGCTTAGCCGATACTTTGTGCTTTCATCACATTTTTCAACGTAACTGTAGGCCATAAGTGTGTCTAAGATTCTGTGTATCGTACTCTTTCCAATACCCAACTTGTTGTCTAATTCACTTATCCCTAGACCTCCGCCCCCTTCTTTATACATGACTTCGATTATTTCCAATGCCTTCTCCAGCGTTTGAACCGGATATTTAGGCTTATGCGCTGCCGCTACTTTTTCCAATCTTATCATTCTCCTATCCCATTCTACATAGTAGAACATCATTTTATAAATAATATAACATTATGATTCATAAAGTTCAACATGCAATATTGGAATTAGGAGAATTTAAAAGTGTTTCTATTTTGATTTTTTGCGCTTGATAACAAAATCAGCAAAACCTTCATAAGTAAAGTCATCTACCGTACTTATATCCTCTGAAATATCTCTGAAAAAGCATGATGGGATTTCTCCATCTTTCTTACAACGCCATATTATTTAAGATATCTCTAAGCTTTTTTAACTCCTCTGCCGTCAGGGTTACACCTTTACCCATTTTCTCATGATTAGGATCCCAGTCCCGGATATCATATTTCGCTGCTTTGCCATTCCAGCTTATAAGGTTTAATTCCTTTTGCCATCCCTTGCTGCCTTCTCCTATCACACCTACACTTTCCTTTATTTCAAATGCAATTTCTTTTGTTGCCATAACTACACCTCCATTATTGATGATCATAACTTGATTTGTATTGGGCTGCCCTTAAACCATAACTGATTCTTCTTTATTATACTCTACTAATCCACTTCATTAAACATATCTATGTATCATTAAAACCGTACTATCAATAAAAATGCGAAAGCTTAGCTTTACTGCTTGATAAGGGGCTTTTATGAAGAATCTTCAGGCACATTTGTCATGTAAAGGAATATAACAGACCAGATAACAATCATATTAACATTTACCATTTTCCCCATAATAAAGAAAAACTTGAAACTTCAAGTTTTTCGAGTGCACTCAGAGAGATTGGACCTTCTAGATACAGCCTCTAACCCAATATATTTGTCACTTCTCGCTTTGGACTTCTCCACTTTCCGCTATTTTCAAGGGAGCCAAACATACCTTTTAGGGATGTAAATACAACGAGTACTGCTCCAACAGAAAAAAATAATATCGGGTACCAGGGAATCCAGAAAAAGCAATCTTTCAAATTTTTATCATAGGTGCTGTTCATATAAATTGCAATAGTAATCTGAAGTATACATAGAATACTTACTATCGAAGCAGTCCATGAAAACAAATATATAAGATTATATCCAAAGTAAACTTTAAAATATAGATTAACAATTACGGATGCAACAAAACAAAATGACCATACATAAGCTAGAACTGCCTCGAAAAATACAGGCCAGAGCTTCATTAAAGTTCTATTTTTAAACACATCTTTATGGGCTCTTAGTAAATGCCACCCACCTGTAGCCCATCGCTTTCTCTGACGCAGATATTCTTTAAATTTGGTAGGTACTTGAATATAGGCTACAGCTTTAGGCTGGAACCATATATCAAATAATTTTCTTTGGAGTTTCCATGTAATATCTATATCTTCTGTAGCTGTCAGCCGAGAAAAACCTCCAACACTTTTTAATGCTGAGGTTTTATACATCGTTGCACACCCTGATACAGTATAAAGACTGCCCAAATAACATTGACATCTTTTAATAAGTCCTATGATAGACATAAACTCTGACGTTTGGAACTTACTCAAAAAATTTGTTCTATTTAGGGGCAAAGGATTCCCTGTCACAGCCGCAATGTTCGTATTGAGGGTAAAAGAATGAATAAACCATTTGAGGGCATCTTTATCAATAATTGTATCTGCATCTAATATTAATACAAATGGTGTTTGCACAATGGATAACGCGGTGTTCAATGCACCTGCCTTGCCTTGATTTTGTTCGATCCTTAAAAGATGAAAATAGGCTGTATCCGCTATAGAGTGTCTTAATACTTGTACAGTATGATCCGTGCTGGCATCGTCAATAAATATTACATGATAATCTAAATAATTTAGAGCTTTTAAGTTTCCACAGGTTAAATCTATGGTACTTTCTTCATTATGGCACGGAACAAGTATTGTGATTGGAGGACATTTTTCAACGGTGATAGTGATATGCTCTGGTTTTCTTTCATATTTGCTCCAAAAAAATATTCCACCTAGAATCCAGACGATACTCATAACAAGAGGATAGATAAAGATAAAATAAGAGACCCCTATCCATAATTTCCATTCCAGAAAACTAGCCAATATATTCACCCTCGAATTCTTCATTCATTACTGTTATGAGTTCACCATATAGCCCCTTTTCGATGACACTTTCAATTATTTTAGGTGTTATTGTTGTGTCCTTTCCTAATATAACCGTACCATTAGCGTTAACTAAGTCCATTTTTATCTTCTTGCCAACGAAGACGGCCTCCTCCTTGTCTGTCCACTTTTCAAGGATGCTGTCTTTCTTAATGATTTCATTTTTCTTAGAGTGTAACTGCAGCGGCAACACTTTTTTAAATTCACCATCATACTTCAAGATAGTTTTTTCAACTTCTTCCGTAAACTCTCTTTCAAGTTGATCCATATGATTCCTCGCTTGTTTGTAGAAATTTTCGATGATGATCCTCAATTCATGTTCATATCCGTAAAATACTTTATATATATCATCCTTATAATCATCTGTCTCGCTTATGGCCATATTAACGATTTCATCTGCTTTATCATGGGCTTTAGAAATAATTTCATGTGCCTCTTTTTGGGCTGCAGACTTGATATTTGAAGCTGTTTGTTCCGCTGTAATAAGTGCAGCATGCAAAAACTTTTCTTGAGCTATATATTCATTCACTTTATTCTTTAGCTCGTTCTTTTCCTCGTTTAACTGTCTTTGTTCGATTAAAACTTCCTCTATGTATGCATCTACTTCATTGACAGCGTATCCTTTCAAAGCTTTTGTAAATTTTTTCATTCCATTTTCCGTACAATTATTCATAAATTTCAGCCTCCCTTATCTTACTGTATAGTTGAATACCAGACTTACCCGTATACTTTAGAAGCTTTAGCAGGTACTCATGGGCTGCACATCTTATCCGGTAAGGTGCTTCAACATTACTTATAAGCATTCTTAATATGCCCATCGCTTTGACCATGTTTCCATTGTGGGAAAGTAAAGCTCCATAGGATAAAAGCTGGGAAGGAGAAAGATTCTCTGCATTCATTCTTTGCGATATATCTAGTAACACGTCCACTTTTGTATATATTTCTGCTGTAAAACTCATTTCTGACCATGCCCAGTTTGCATCCTTTGAAGATGTAGAATACGTATGAAGAGATATCCCCTTTTCAACGTGTACCTTCTTATTCTTTATATTTCTAAAATATAGCAGTACAAGTACTGTCCAAAATAATACAAGGAAAAAAGTATACATACTAGCTCTTATTATTGTAGGTACAAATATCTCTTTATAGAAAAGAGTCGCTTTTAGCCACCATATCCCCGCTATTATAAACCAGATCATACACGTAATTAAAATTAGCCATAATACTATCGTTATCATAGCCCCAATTCTGGATTTTATTATCCCCAGCATAGATCTCCTCCCATTTTAACAAACAGATTGATAAGGACTTTATTCCTATAAATATGCCTTGTCTCATAAAATAATGACAGGCTTTTATCATGTCTCCGTTTTTTGTAATGATATTTAGCTCTTAGTCATAAATATAACTATAGTCATTTTACATGGAGTGAGTATATATGAAAAACAATATCCTTAGAATAATTATATTTGCCTTGCTGTTGCTATTCATTGCCCAAACGTATATGTTAAATATGTCTTCCGCAAATAATACTTTAATAGAGATCAACGGCAAAGGCTGTATTGTACTGTGTTACCATAGAGTACTTCCTGAAAATAGATTCACGAGTTTCGTATATAAATTATTAAAAATATTTACGAATGATAATGAATTAAAGCTTTACTCTGTGACTGGCAGTGATTTTGAAAAACAACTGAAATGTCTAGAAGATCATAAGGTGAAAATCTTATCTTTGGAAGAGCTGGAGTATCATATTTATAATAAGATTGATTTACCTGACAAAAGTGCTGTTATAACTTTTGATGATGTTGATGAAAGCGTATATAAGAATGCATATCCGATACTTAAAAGATATAATGTTCCTTTCTCCTTATTTGTAATAACAGGGCAAGTGGGAAATAAAGACTTCAAAGGTTTAAGGCTATCCACTTGGGATCAGATTAAAGATATGTATAGTTCTGGGTTGGTTTCACTTGGCCTTCATACACATAATTACCACTATCTCGATAAGGAAAACAATCCTCCCTTTATGGACCCTAAAAACAGTTATAAGTTTTATGAGGATACAACGCTTGCCATTAAGACTATGGAAGAAAATATGGGAATAACACCGCGATATTTTAGCTATCCCTATGGTTTTGGAATACCGGAAACAGATGAGTATTTATTGAAGAGTAATATAAGGCTGCTGTTCTCCTTAAAACCTGGTGTTGTCACAAAAGATGATCCTGTATTCTTTATAAAACGTATTCTTGTTGATGACGAAAATTGGGCGTCCATACAAGACTGGATCGAAAACAAGGAGTAAAGATTTGCTAATAATGGATGTTGGAAGGCTGATTTATGTTATCCATCCATATGGAAATTGCATAATTCTCCATGTGTTATAAAAAACACTAGCCATCAAATGCTGGCTAGTGTTTTGTTTGATATACCCAGAGAGATTCAAACTCCTGACTTTCCAATTCGTAGCTTTAGGGAATAAAACAACTCTTCCCTCAATCTCATCTATGCGGTATAAGATCACGGAATGAACAAATAATAAAAATAGGGGTGATAATTGATGATCATATCGTTTAAAAGAAATCTTGGGAATGTAGATAGAGCAATACGAATAGCATTAGGTTCAGCCATTCTCATAGAAGGCATAATCGGCTATTGAATTGTTTTGGATATGCTAGGTTGGTCAACCTATAAGAAGCGTAGAAAATAGAGTAGATTCTTCGTCTACTCTTAAATTATTTTTGGTCAATGACAAATATAATACTCACTATCTATTGTCTTTGGTATATATTCTATTACCATATAAACCTTCAGAAATCCATAGGAGAACTACTAAAGTTGAAAAATCTAAAAATGCGCTATGCAAGATGCTGTAGTCTCCCAGCCGTGAAGCCACACCCGCTTTCTCAGACATGAATTCAATTATTAAGGTAATTATCGTAAAGAATACTGTCATAACAAATTTTCTATTGAAGCCAGGTTTCATATAGTTGATAAAAACTATACCTGCAGCTCCCGCCCATAACAAGTGGAATAATGGAGCCCCCAAAACATTAATTAATGGATTATTAAACCGATACAAATTTAATGAAATAATGTAGACATCAACAATTGTCAGTATAAGTATAGAAAGCACCGAAATAGGGAGTAACTCCTTTATACGTTTAGGCTTTATAAAAATAAAAACAAATACCCACGTGAAGATAAAATAGAACACATGAGTAAATCTAAGGATATCCATGGAAATTCACCTCTTACTATTTTTCCTTTAGTATGCGTCATTTAAAAAATTAATATCAAGAATATCATAAAAAAGCATAGACAAACACCTCCGATATTCAATGAGATTTGCCTATGCTTTTCATAGCATTATTTTCTTAACGTACTTAAACGATTTCATGTGTTCTCGTTTTTGAATGTTTTCCTTAACAACTACTGTTCGAATTGCAAAGCACCAGTGGGACAGACCTTAATACACTTCCCGCAGGAAATACATTTTTCAGCAATCACTTTAGGGGCATTATATCCTTCCTGTACGATTGCATCTGTAGGACATCTACGAAGGGCTGGACATCGATGGTTCTGCGGGCATCGTGCCGCTATAACAGTCGCTTTTTTCATAACGAATCAATCCTTTCTCTTATCTCACAACATTTATGATAGTAACATAAGCACTATGTCCACCCCCCTATATAGGGGGGTAATATTATTATAGCATATTCTCTATTCAATTCAATAAGGAAAATTTTGTATTGGTTTTAGAGTGACATACTCCCACCACCTACGCTAACGCTTAGAGGTGGGGGCTTCTTGGGACGTACCAGCCAACGCTGATATAATTACCAAGCTAACCCCGTTTGCCCAGCGGTTTTTTTATGTATTCTAAGCTATGCCAAGTATCCTACATCCTTCTTTCTTGATGTTGATTGCAGCATTTATGTCTCTATCTATTACGGCACCACAAGAGCAGGTCCATATCCGGTCTGCAAGGGTTAATTGACTGTTTACGCTACCACAGAATCGGCAAAGCTTGCTGGATGGATACCATTTGTCTATAACTACCAGCTGTTTTCCCTGTTCTTTAAGCTTATATTCCAAGAATGTTTTCAGCATGCCGAAGCCATTGTCATTTGTTGACTTTCCAAGTTTTAGTCCCTGTGCCATATATAACAACTGCATCATTGGCATTGGTTATCTGCCTTGATAGCTTATGCAGGAAGTCCTTTCGCTGGTTGGCTACTTTTTCATAGAGTTTTGCTACTTTTTGTCGTTGTTTTTCTCTGTTTTTACTGCCTTTTTTACGTTTAGATAGTTTCCTTTGTTCTTTTTTTAGTTTTACTTCCGCTTTACGATAGAATTTAGGATATTCTCCACGGTTTCCTTGACTGTCCACATAGAGTGTTTTGGAAGAATAGTCTAACCCTATGATGGTCTCTTGTCTTGGTGTTACCGGAGAGATATCTGTTTCGTATTCCATGAGTATGGATATATAGTATTTTCCTGTGGCTGTTTGACCGATTGTGGCAGACTTGATCACTGCATTTTGTGGCAGCTACCTATGCATCTTTATCTTTATGTCTTGTAATTTCGGTAGTCGAATATGGCTGCTATCAATAAGTCTGATGGTTCCATGTTGATTATTGGTAGTATAGCTTTTCTTATCCCTATGTTTGCTCTTGAATTTGGGAAATCCTATAGATGGGTCTCTAAAGAAGTTACGATATGCTGTATTTAGGTTCATTTGTGCATTGGCAAGGGCAAGGCTGTCTACTTCGGTTAGCCACGAGAACTCTTTTTTATATTTTGCAGGAGTTAGATATTTCTGCTGTTTCAATGCTTCTTTGTCATTTTTATATTTTTCATAGATTTCTTTACGGTTTGCAAGCATTTTATTGTAGACAAAACGCACACAACCAAATGTTTTCTTTATGAGCCGCTCTTGTTCTTTATCTGGATATATTCGATATTTATAGGCTTTGTTCATAGCTTTTCACCTTGACTTTCGATATATCGTTTTATGACCTCTACAGGTGCTCCGCCCGTAGTCAGCAGACAAAAACTTCTTGACCAGAAATATTCTCTCCACAGTTTTCTTCGTATGTCAGGAAATTCTTTTTTGATTAGCCTCGAACTCGCACTCTTATAGGCATTGATGAATTTTGATAGTTCTGAATTAGGATGTGCCTTGAACAAAATATGTACATGGTCTATGTCGTGATTCCATTCTTGTAAGTTGATGTTATAATTTTGAGCAATTTTCACAAATATTGCTTTCAGTTCTTCAGATATAGGATGATCAATTACTTTTCGTCTATATTTCACCACTAGAACAAGATGATAGTACATCAAGAATACTGAGTGATTATTATTATCTAATTCCATGAGTACACCTTCTTTATATGATATATGACTGATTTATATTTAGCATAACATATGTTCGGGCATTCCTCAAGAAGCAACAATTCATCTCCCACATAAAGAGGATAGGGGACTTCTTGTCGCACTAGGTTAAAAACTACTTACAAGAGCATTACATTCATTTTCTTCAGTTCTTCACAAATATTATCTTCCGGTTTTTCGTCTACAATAATGACATCGATATCAAGTAAATCAGCAAATCTATAAACACCATCTACGTAGAATTTTCTATTCTCTATCACTAAGTAACTTTCTTTCCCTGTGCTCATGATGGCTTTTTTCGTGTTCCCATCCTCTACATCAAAAGTAGTAACGCCTCGATCAAAGATGTTCACGCCCACGCTTCCAATAAAAGCTTTATCTACTTTATATTTTAAAATCGATTCAATTGCTGATGAACCTGTAAATCCATCTAATTCTTTATGAAATACGCCACCGATTCCAATCACTTTAATGTGTTCACAGTTGGTAAATGTCGTAATAATATCGATCATATTCGTAATGACTGTCACTTGCTTGCTGCTTTTAGCCAATTTCTCAGCAATTAATATATTTGTCGTAGAAATATCTAAGAAAATGGTCTCCTTTGGCGCAATGATATTAAAAGCCTTTTCAGCAATTATTTTCTTGGCTTCCAAATTTACAGTTCTTCGATGATAGACATTACTTATAGGCGCAGGCTGCCGGGTCAATACAGCGCCTCCATAAGTCCTCTTTATACGGCCATCTTTTTCTAGGGTCTTTAAATCCTTTCGTATACAATCCTCCGTGACGTCAAAGGCTTCACTAAGCTCTTTCACCACAACTTTTCCTTTTTCGTTCAATATCTTTATAATCTGCGCCAGTCTTTCTTCTGCAAACAAAATATCAACACCTCACCAAATCTTATATTTTATTTAAAAATAATTAACCTGAACATAACTCTCCTTAAGCTATTTCCAGCTTGTCTTTATTCATCATAAAACAATAAACTTTCTCATTTAAATATGTACAAATTTATTATACAATAATACAAAACAATAAACAACAATACAAAAATTAGGTCCGTTAAAATACTAAAATAATCTTATTTTCAATCATCTCATGAAAATACAATCCACCAGCTCATTCACCGGTGGATTGTATTGTATTTTCTATTCCATGATTCCATCAATTATCTTTTGGCACTTCAAGGCATCATTAAATTTTGCTGCTATCTCTACATGCTGCTGTCCATAGATTTCATTGGCAAAATGAATTAAAGATGCCGTATGACAGTTTTGAAAGAATCCTAAAGAACTTCTTTCACTTGCATAATATTTCATGATTGGATCTTCTGAAGTTGGTTTCTTTATTTCCGTATAATCTTCTTCGAAATGATATACTTCGATTTCATAAGGTTTAAGAAAATTAATTCTTATACTGCCCTTTGTACCATAGATTTCAAAGTTGTCGGTTTCTTCTTTTTCTGCAAAAATTCTTGATGCCTCTAAATGTCCCATAATACCATTTTCCAGAATCAATTCACTATTGGTAATTTCATCAACCTGTGTTCTTTCTTTAAAATAAATTCTTTCATGGTGATTCGCCTTAACAATATCTCCCAAGGTAAACTGAACCAGATCTATCAAATGAACGCCTAAATCTAATATGGCTCCCTTTCCCTCGTTAGCCTTTGTTCTCCAGGTTCCTTTTTTCTTTTCACTTAAATAGCTTTTATGGTAGGTGCGTATCTTAAAGTCAATGATATCTCCAATGGTTTTTGCTTCCAACTCTTTTTTTAATAAATGTACAGCAGGCATAAATCTGTACATTAACGCTACTGCGTTGGGTATATTCTTTTCTTTTACCAGCGTGGTCATTTCTAACGCATCTTTATAATTTGATGCTAAAGGCTTTTCGCAGTATATAGCCTTTCCATGAGCCACGGCTTTTTTTACAATGTCCAGATGAGAATCATTGGGCGTACAGATATCAATAAAATGAATATTTTCGTCCTTCAGCACCTCCTCTATGTCTGTTACATTCTGTACGTTTGGTAAAGGAATGTCTATAGGCTTTCTCGTCACCACATGGGTTAAATTCAGTTGATAAGGCAATCCGTATCTGAGATTGGCATCATATGCCGCCAGGGCATGTGTTTTTGCGATACCTCCAAAACCAACGATAGCAAAATTAATTTGTCTCATAATAACCTCCTTGAATATCTTTACCTCGTCTGTCAGATGAAAAGAACATCTTCTAATAGATCTTTTATCTATCGTAAGATGCTCTTTTCTTCATCAATCTTTATTTCTTACTTTTTATGAATGCTTCAATCTTTTCTACAATTTTGTCTGCTTTTTTTACAAGATCACTGACGCCAACTTTTACGATGGTCTTTCCCTGAAATCTCTCAGTTTCTTTCAAGCCAATGTCGTTCGTTAACAGTACAATGTCTGCATCTTTTATGTCTTCCATCGTTAGCTTGTTCTCTATTCCAATGGATCCTTGGGTTTCTACTTTTACAGCAATACCTTTTGATTTAGCGGCTCTCTCTAAGGCTTCTGCTGACATGTACGTATGCGCAACACCTGAGGGACACGCTGTAACTGCAACAATTTTCATCATCCTTACCTCCACGTTTGTTGTTGTTTCTTATTCAAAGCTTAGTTCTATTTCTTGATCATTTGCTGCGTCGCTATTTTCATCTCTCTCGCTTACAGGTTTCTTTAATAAGTTAACCAATAGCGCTGTGCTCACAGAACCAATAATAAGCGCTGCAATATACCCAAACTTACCTGTAACTGCTGGAAGAACGATCAATCCACCCCAAGCCACCATGTTTTGAGCTCCTAATATAGCTGCTGCTGCACATCCGATGGCAGTTCCTATCATCTGTGCCGGTAAAACTCTTAATGGGTCGGCTGCCGCAAATGGAATGGCTCCTTCGGTAATCCCGACACTACCCATTAGAATAGCAGCTCTACCAGCTTCTCTCTCAGCAGCCGTATATTTCTTTGGTGCTAAGAAAGTTGCTAAACCCAATCCTATGGGTGCTACCGCAACACCTACAGCATTAATCCCTGCAATATTGTATAATCCTTCGGATACCGCCATGATCGTGAACGCATAGGCAACTTTGTTTACCGGACCGCCCATGTCAAAGGCGTCCATCATACCCATAATGATTGCTAATACAATAATACTTCCACTTTGCATTCCTTGCAGCCAATCTGTCAGTGCTTTTGACATGGAAGCAATTGGTGCACCGATAACCCACTGCATCAAGCCTGCTGTAATGAACGTACCTATGATAGGAATAACAAAGATCGGCATAACAGATCTAAATACTGGAGGTACCTTGATCTTCTTTAGATAGAAAACCACAATACCGCCAATCATACCCGCAATAATTGCACCAAAAAATCCTGCGCCCATTTCATTACCCACATAGGCTGCAATAGCCGCCGGCGCAATCGCCGGTCTTTCAGCAATGGAGTACGCAATAAATCCGGCAAGGATCGGAATCATCAATTGGAATCCTCTAACACCAATAAAGAATAAATCCTTTTTCCATCCACTATCAGGAACCGCTCCTTGTCCATATAAAACCACAGATAATGCTAATAGAATACCTCCTGCAACGACAAAAGGAATCATGTATGAAACGCCAGTCATTAGATGCTGTCTGGTATTCTTTAATATTGTTTTTAAATCTTCCATTTCGATAGCCCCCTTTTTCTAATAAAAATCCTTTTTAAAAATATTGAGGAAAAATACTATATTCTTTTATCTTCACTTTTGCAACAATCATCTTGGTTTCACGTTAAAATCGTAGTATACTAAAAATAGATTCTTTGGTCATCGACTCTGGGCAGGTGTTATGTGCACGAAACACCGCTCAGTGCTTGATGATCTTTTTTTGCTAATAAATATCAAAGGGTCGTTTATCAGCAAAACGTTTTCTTTTTTTCGCTTTGTAAAGCAAAACCTTTTTGGATTTTGCCTACAAAACATTTTATACTTCATTATGCGCATAATAAATCAACAATATAAGGAAACGCTACTGTGGAAAGTCTAACAAGCTTATTACTTCATCAATACTGGCAGCAGCTTCCAGCTCTGCTCGAAATTCTTCCCTCATAATGGACCTCGAAAGCTGTGCAAGGATTTTTAGATGCTTGTCTCCTGCCTCTTGTTCTGAAACTGCGATGAGAAACACATATCTTGCCTTCTCCTCCTCACTCCACTGAACCTCCTGATTCAATCTTGCAAATGCTAACGTAGCATTTTTAACAGCATCACATTTGCCATGAGGAATGGCAAAACCATAGCCTAAGCTTGTAGGGAAAGTTTCTTCCCTTCTATGCACTTGCTCAATAAATCCGTTAAAATCATGTAATCTATCTTGATTTTGCAACACCATTGAAAGTTTTTCTATAACCTCACCTTTTGTATTTGCGTCCAAATCTAATAAAATCATATCCCTTGTAATTAAATCACTCACTTTGAATCCCTCCATTAATGAATACGTCGATAATTTCCGAGCTGCTAGATGCTTTTAGAATACGATTGATGGATTGTTTATTATCCAAGACTTCATAAAAGTGTTTGAAAAAACTCTTTGTTATATTTACATCATCGAATTTTAGTCCCAATATAATGATAAGATGCAGCTTATGCCCCTTCCAGCTTACGGGGTTTTCCAGCTTAATAATACAAATCTTCGACTGAATCACAAATTCCTTCGTGGAATGGGGTATTGCTACACCTTTTCCAATGACTGTAGATGCTTTATTTTCCCTATCCAAGACATCTTCACGAAAACCCTTTTTTACATACCCTTGTTCTTCCATTAATTTGCCGTAATACTGAATGATTTCTACAAAATCACTTCTTTCTCTATCGATAAAACACAGTTCTTCATCGATTACTTCATTTATAAATGGATATTCACTGGGTTTCGTGCTCTTTTCAGTTCTAAATCCAGAGAACTGTATTTTGCCTAAGGTACGCTTAATCTTCAAGACGTCTGTGGCATCCAATATAGCGGTTACATACACAACCTTGCTGGTACTGAGTATCCCAGGTATGGTGGATATGATGAGATCGGCTTCTTTCACCAATTCATCAGTTACCCTGCTTAATGGAACTGTGGCGATAATATCGAGTTCATGAAACGTATGATTTAACCTGGTTGCAATAAGTTGTGATGTGCCAATCCCGCTGGAACATACAATAACGGTCTTTACCTTCCGGCTTCGTCTGCCTACGGCTACAGCTATATGCATGGCAATGTACCCTACTTCATCCTCATTAATCGCTACGCCCAGCTTCTTTTCGAATATACTGCTGCATGCCCACGCTGCTCCAAATATGCTGGTATATTCATTCTTTATGGTTTGCAGCATTGGATTTCTAAGCTTTAATCCATATTTTAAGCGAACAATTGTGGGTCTGAGATGTAAAACGAGGGCAGTCAAGAGCAGCGTATCCTCGGATAGATCAACATCTAAAATATCACCTGCCAGGGTGATAATCTCCTTGGCGATACTGACATATTCTTCATTTTGAGCATCCAGCAAAATATCACAATGATTCACATCTACATCTTCTTGAATCTTTGCACCCAACATATGAAGACAGATATACCCTATTTCATCATCAGAGAATTCCATATGAAAAATATTACTGATTTGTTGAATTACCCAAGCAGCCACCTCAAATTCGTATTTCCCTCGCAGATTCTGCAGCGATTCCTTATCCATTTCAATCTCTTTGCTGTGCTTTACCCGCTCAATGGCAATGGCGATATGCGTAATGAGATTGGTAAATGCCTGATCCGTAAAGTTGTATTTAAGTTTTTGTTCAGCTTGCTGGATAACTTCTTGAATTTTTAGCAAATCAATGCGTGGAAACAGCTGTTTTATTTTTTTGAAATTGATCAAATCAATGCGGTAATCTAGCTGGTCCAGTACATTTTCAAAGGTTTCTATGTTTTCTCCATTGGTTTCCAGGAATACATCCATCATAGCCCTTCGATAATTTTTCTCGTTTCCTTCAATCCAAAGTCCTTGATTTTGCTTTCTTTGAAGGGTTAGTCCCCGTCTTTCCAGCCATTTCTGTATTTCCACCAGATCATTCACAATAGTACTCTTGCTGCAGAACAAATCATCAGCCAGCAGTTGGATTGTATAGGTATACTTGTTCTTTAACAACGTGTTTAATATATACTGACGTCTATACTCAGGTGTATAGTCACTGAACTCATCATCCTTTATTTGAATCCCTAAATACAGCAGCTTTTTTTCTTCTTCGGAGACATCCAACAATATACCTACATTGGGTTTGATAACAAGCTTGATGTTCTCCTCCTGCAGCTCTTTTTGTAATTCTTTTAAATAATTTCTTACCGTTTTCCCAGACAGTGAGACTTCTTTAGCTAATTCTGAAACAGTAACCGGATGTTTACAGTCTAGTAAGATCGAAAATATTTTCTTTTTCACATCCTCTTTATCTCTCACGTTATCACTCCCAAAACAACTTGTTATTTGGGTGCTGTGTCCACCGCGGATTAGTTTTATAATAGCATGAAAAATCTGACGTTTACAGGTTCGAATAATTACTTTTGCTTCCACATTAATCCGGAACTTCTGTTATATTCAAAGAAATCCCTATGCTAATCCTCCATTAACGCCAGACTTTCCTTTTCCTTAAGTATCCGCAAATATTTGCCTATCGCTTCTACGACTAGTTCATGATCTTCAACTTGTTTCAATCCGGATACGGTGACGGTCCCCACAACACCTACATTTTTAATATACAAAGGAAATGCTCCTCCATAAGGGGCAAACGCCATAGATGAAATATGATACTTCTCTTCAATCGTCTTTCCCTCAATTTTCAATTTCGTACCCATGAACAATGAGCTGGTATGAAAGCGGGTTACAACGTTGCTCTTACGAATAATCCATTGGTCATTATCTGGTGAAGTACCATCAAAAGCATAATGAAATACTTGCTGTCCATTCTTCGTAATATCTATGGTAATAGGCTTTTTCTGCTTTTTCCCCAGTTCAATAAGTATCAATCCCAATTCAAGAGCCATACGATTATCAAAGGCAGTGAATCGCAGATACTCTTCCTGTTCTTTGATTTTGCTTAGTAGCTTTTGGTTTTCATCCATATATCCTTCCCCTCACCCTACTTCTATATTTTTTAAAAATCAAAAATGCTTATTGTCTTTTTCTTTTTCTCATTATATAATAAGACAAAACAATAATCAACAATAAAAAACAATAATCATCAATAAGTCCATTATTCATTCTTTGCAGATTTACACTTCTAGAGCAGAATATATTTTCTTTCGTAGGGAACGCCGCCCTCGGCGTTCCGTAAAAATCGATTCCACTTTAGAAGCATAAACCTACAATCTAAAGACAGTATAAAACCATAAATAAGTAAAGGAGGTTTATTCCGTGGTTTCCACAAGAGTTGAAGCATTAAAGGAACAGCTATTCCAAAACAGAAGAGAGATCTCTTTAGAGAGAGCCAAACTTTATACAAGGATTTGGAAAAACACAGAAGATGAGCCTATTATCATTCGGCGGGCCAAGGTTCTGGAAAATATTCTGGAGCATTGTGAAATCTCCATTGAACAAGGGGAACTCATCGTAGGTGGAAGAACAACCAAGCCCCGATCCGGTGTTATTTCTCCTGAAATGTCCCCTTACTGGATACTGGAAGAATTGGACACATTGCCTACTCGGCCTCAAGATCAATTTGATATTGCCGAAGAAGATCAGGCTTACTTTCGTACAGCGCTTTATCCCTACTGGAAGGTCAAATCTCTAGAAGATTTTGTTGAGAAAAAAATTCCTGAATCCATCAACGAAGCTAGAAAAAGCAAAGTAGTAAAGCTTAACCAGACCGATAAAGGACAGGGTCACATTATCCCAAATTTCAAGAAAATACTGCATCATGGCCTGCAATATATGATCGATGAAGCGCAAGCTAAAAAAGATGAATATCCTGATAACCATTTTTATACAGCTGCCCTTATTACACTGGCAGCCGCGCAAAGATATATCCTCCGATATGGGGAATTGGCAGTGAAACTGTCCACTTCCACCGATGGCAGCGAGAGAAAATCCGAACTCCTAGAAATATCTAGAATTTCTAATAAAGTTGCTTATGAAAAGCCTGACTCTTTCTATGAAGCCGTACAGCTTTTCTGGTATATGAATATCATTTTTCAGCATGAATCCAACGCAAGTTCTATTTCACCAGGACGTTTCGACCAATATATATATCCTTTTTATAAAAATTCTAAAGATGCCGGCGTAGAAGTAGAATATATGAAAGAAATTCTACGTTGTTTAATGATCAAGTTTAATACCATCGTTGCCCTCCGAAGTTCAGAAAGTGCCAAGTACTTTGCAGGATTTCCTATTGGATATAACATTGTTCTAGGGGGATTAGACAAATATGGCAGAGATGCAGTAAACGAGCTCTCCTACTTGATGCTTGATGCATATCAGGACATCAAGCTGCCCCAACCGAATTTAAGTGTACGGATCAACGAGCGCACTCCCCGAGAATTTTTAATAAAAACAGCGGAGACCATTCGTTTAGGTACTGGAATTCCTCAAATCTTCAATGATGAGGTAGTTATTCCTGCCTTTTTAAATCGGGGTGCATCCATAGAGGATGCCAGAGACTACGCCGTTGTTGGATGTGTGGAATTATCTATACCCGGCAAAACCTACGGACTCCACGATATTGCTCTTTTTAATCTTTTGAGAATCATGGAAGTTACCATTCAACAGGGCCATACTCACTTTTCATCCTTTGATCGATTACTGGATGCCATCAAAGCCAACATTTCCCGATATGTAAAGGATATGGTGGACGGCTCTAATATTGTAGACCAAGCACACGCAGACTTTGCACCGACACCCTTCCTCTCATCCTTCATCGATGGATGTATCGATAAAGGGATGGACGTTTCACAAGGCGGCGCAGCGTATAATTTCTCAGGTGTTCAAGGTATTGGCATCGCCAATCTTGCAGATTCTTTATACGTCGTCAAAAAAGTAGTCTTTGAAGATAAAGAAATGACACTTACGCAATTAGCAGATATTCTTAAGAATAATTATGAGAATAACGAAGCTTTGCGGCAAAGATTTATCCACCGTTTTGAAAAATACGGTAATGATGTGGATGAAGTGGATTATATAGGCAGCGAAATCCTTTCTTACTACTGTAAAGAAGTAGAAAAGTATAAGAACATACGGAACGGTATCTTCCAGCCCGGATCTTATACGGTTTCTGCTCATATTCCCCTGGGTGAGGCGGTAGGTGCAACACCTGATGGCAGGCTTGCCAGAGATCAGTTAGCCGATGGCGGTCTCTCCCCCATGGTAGGACGGGATCTTAAAGGCCCTACTGCCAGCTTAAAAAGTGTAAGTAAACTGGACCATTATCTCTTATCCAACGGTAGTCTACTCAATGTCAAATTTAGTCCTTCTTCTTTAGAGGGCGATGAAGGTATAAAAAAGCTCGTTGGGTTTCTACAAGGATTTATGCGGTTGAAGCTCCAGCATATACAATTTAATGTTGTTTCTGCAAAGATGTTAAGAGATGCACAAAAAAATCCGGAAAAATATAAGAACCTTGTGGTACGTGTAGCCGGCTACAGCGCAATTTTTATTGAACTAAACCAAGCCATTCAGGATGATATCATCAATCGAACAGAACATGCCCTTTAGGAGTGAATACATGAAAAAGGCAGTTATTTACAATATTCAACGATACAGCATTCATGACGGTGGTGGCATACGCACCATTATCTTCTTCAAAGGATGCCCCCTGCGATGTCCTTGGTGCTCCAACCCGGAATCCCAGGATTTTTCACCGGAACTTATGCGTAGAGAAGCCCTTTGTATTCAATGCAGCAGCGCTTCCTGCCATACATGTACCATGAATGCCGAGCTTTGTCCCACCGGTGCCTTAGAAATAGTCGGGAAGGAATTTACCGTAGAGGAGGTTATTGCCGAGATAAAAAAAGATATTCTTTTTTATGACAGTACCAATGGAGGAGTTACCCTTTCCGGAGGTGAACCCCTCTGTCAAAGCGAATTTGCTTTAGATCTCCTTAAACGGCTAAAACATCTGGGTATTGATACAGCCATAGAAACCACAGGCTTTAGACCTTGGGAAGTATTAGACGGGTTATCGGATTATTTGGATCGAATTTTGTTTGATCTAAAGATCATGGATATCTCAAAAGCCGCAGATATTCTGCATGCAGATATGGATATCATAAAAGATAATTTTATGAAGTTGGTTCAAAAAGGTGTATCTGTTATTCCTAGGATTCCATTAATTCCAACATTCACTATGCATGAAAAGAATATCTGCGACATCATCGATTTTATGAAACCTCTGGAGATCAAGGAAGTGCATCTCCTCCCTTTCCACCAGTATGGAAGTGCCAAATATAAGGGGCTCAATAAACCCTATCCATTAAAGGGTCTGTTTCCCCCTTCAACCGAAGAGATTACTGCCATCCAATCAACATTTGAAAAGGAAGGTTTCAATGTTATTATTGGAGGTCAATAAATACTATATCGAGGAGTGATATTCATGAAAAAGATATTTTTAACAGGCGGAAATGGTTTTTTCTGTACGCGTTTCGCTAAAGCTTATGCCCATCAATATCAAATTCTATCCACAGATGTTCCTGCCCTGGATATAACGGATAGAGACAAGGTTATGCAAGCAATACAGCAATTTCAGCCGGACTATATCATCCATGCCGCTGCTGTTGCAAGCACTGACTTTTGCAACAAGAATCCGGATTTAGCCCATAAAATTAATGTGCTGGGTGCTGTCCATGTGGCAGAAGCGGCAAAAGCAGTCAATGCTAAGATGGTTTTTATCAGTACGGAACAAGTATTTAACGGAAATACGGAACCCGGTCCATATAAAGAAGACGACCAGCCCCTTCCTGACACAGTCTATGGAAAAACAAAGCTGGAAGCAGAGCTAAGGCTAAAGGAAATTATCGAAGAATTATGGGTTCTAAGATTTACTTGGCTTTTCGGCTTACCGGAGAGGTCTTGCAGCATGTCACCCAATATCCTATGGGATACCCTGGCATCCGCTATAAAAGGAGAAAAGAGCAACGTCACCTGCAATGAATATCGCGGTCTCACGTATGTTCACGATGTGATTGATCAGTTTCCTAAAATATTTGAGCTTCCTTATGACACTTATCATATTGGCAGCCATAATGATGTAAATCGTTATGAAATATCAAAATTTATCTTAGAAGAAGCCGGATTGGGTGAAAGAATCGAACAGCTTCTGGAGAAAGATGCTGAAAAGTACGGAGATCAGCCGAGAGATGCACGGCTTTGCAATGAGAAAATCAAAAAGCTGGGTGTTGTATTTGATGAAACAAAAGACTCTCTAAGAAAGTGCATCAATGAATTCAAGTTTAGAGTGTCTTAAGCTTCATATTACTAAATCACATAAATAAATTTTAATGAAAATGAGGTGTATCCATATGCAATATTTATTAGATACTGCAGATATTCAATCTATTCAGAGAACAAATGACCTTTTCCCTTTATACGGAGTAACCACAAACCCGACTATCATTGCAAAAGAAAACCGGCCATTTCTGGAGATTTTAAAAGAAATCCGCAGCATCATCGGTAACGAATCGATGCTTCACGTCCAGGTAATCAGCACACAAGCTGCCGATATGATCCGGGAAGCTGAATATCTTGTGAGCACAATTGGCGGAAACTTATACATTAAGGTCCCTGTTATTTCTGAAGGTATCAAGGCCATGAAAGAATTAAAAGCAAGAAATATAAAAATTACTGCTACGGCCATCTTTACACCGCAGCAGGCACTTATAGCTGCCATGGCAGGCGCTGATTATGTAGCCCCTTATGTCAATAGAATTGACAATATAACGGGAGACGGCGTTAAGGTTGTGGCAGAGATTGTGAATTTGCTTGATATCTATGGCTTAGAAACAAAAGTACTGGCAGCTTCATTCAAAAACGTTCAGCAAATCCATGCTGTATCTTTAGTAGGTGCTCAATCGATAACCATTAATTCTGACTTGATGGATGGCCTGCTGCAGCATCCTTTAACAGACTGGAGTGTCGATCAATTTATTAAAGATTGGGAAAGCGTATATGGCAAAAACAAGCTGACTTTTGACGTGAAATAGTCATACTACGTTTAAATACTACATTAGAATATGCTATATCAAATAGGGGGAACATGTAATGGAAAAAACACTAAAGATTTTAAATCAACAAGGACTTCATGCCAGACCTGCTGCCATTTTAACAAAAACAGCTGCAGGATTTAAGTCAGATATTCATATACTTTATAAGGATATCACTGCCAATGCAAAATCCATTATGAATATCATGAGCCTGGGACTTAATAAGGATGCAGAATTTGTCTTAGCTGTAAACGGTCCTGACGAAGAAAAAGCCTTTGACACCATCGTTCAGCTTATTGAATCTAAGTTTGGCGAAGAATAGAAAGGAGTACATCCCATGTTGTATGGAACAGCTGCTTCTCCAGGTGTGGCTTTAGGTAAAGTCCTGGTTTTGAAAGAAGAAAATCTAATCATAGAGAAAAAATCCATTCAAAACATTGCATCTGAGAAAGAAAGATTTATAAAGGCTTTGGAAGATTCAAAGCTGGATCTAGAAAAAATCCGTGATCAGGCCTTAAATGAATTGGGTCAAGATAAAGCTGCTATATTTGAAGCCCATTTGATGATTTTAGAAGACCCTGAATTAATCTCAGAGACAATAAAGAAAATCAAGAATGAACAAGTTAATTCAGAGTATGCCTTTGACCATGTGATTGCATCCTTTGTAGCTGTTTTTGAATCCATGGACAATGAATACATGAAAGAAAGAGCCGCAGATATTCGCGATGTATCTAAGCGAATCCTTAAGAA
The DNA here is from genome assembly GCA_049324315.1 of Bacillota bacterium. GTDB lineage: Bacteria > Bacillota > Clostridia > Peptostreptococcales > Thermotaleaceae > JBMOKU01. The sequence continues at coordinate 42,041 of JBMOKU010000045.1, forward strand.
GCTACTGAATATATCCCATGTAGACCTATCCGCCTTGGATGAAGAAATCATTTTGGTTGCCCATGATCTAACACCTTCAGATACAGCTACGATGGATAAGAAAAAAGTTCTCGGATTCTTAACAGATATCGGTGGTAGAACCTCTCATACAGCTATCATGGCCCGGACTTTAGAAATACCGGCTGTCGTCGGCCTTAAAAACATCACGGAAATCCTACGTGATGACGATTATGTCAGCTTCAATGGCGAAACCGGTGAAGTGGTGGTCAATCCCGATGAAAGTACATATAAGCGTTTTCAACAAGAAAAGGAATCTTTCGATAAGGCAAAACAAGCGTTCAAGTCCCTTATAGGTAAAGATAGTATCACCATGGACCATCGCCTGGTAGAGCTTTCAGGCAACATCGGTACACCTAACGATATTGCCACTTTGATGAAAAATGATGCTGAAGGTGTTGGCCTGTATCGAACTGAATTTTTATATATGGATCGTGAAACTTTCCCAACAGAAGATGAACAATATGAAGCATATAAAGCCGTACTTGCTTCCATGAGTCCAAAGCCTATTGTCATCCGGACCTTAGATATCGGTGGTGATAAGGAGCTTTGTTACATGAAAATCGATAAAGAAATGAATCCGTTTTTAGGATATCGTGCAATTCGGATTTGCCTAAGTCAAAAAGACATTTTTAAAACACAATTAAGGGCATTACTAAGAGCCAGTATCTATGGAAATCTAAAAATCATGTTCCCTATGATTTCTAGTCTGGAGGAACTCCTGGAAGCAAAGCAGGTACTCAATGAAGTAATGGATGAATTGGATTCGGAGAAAATTTCTTATGCTTTAGATATACAAGTGGGTATGATGATCGAAGTGCCTTCTGCAGTCATCATTAGTGATGTCCTGGCAAAGCATGTAGACTTTTTCAGTATTGGTACAAATGATTTGATTCAATATACCTGTGCCGTTGATAGAATGAATGAAAATATAACCCATCTTTATAATCCTATGAATCCCGCAGTATTACGCCTTATCAAATTGGTCATCGACAACGGTCATAAGGAAGGTATCTGGGTAGGTATGTGCGGCGAAATGGCTGGAGATCTAAGAACAATTCCAATTTTACTTGGCTTTGGACTAGATGAATTCAGTATGAGCCCTGCCTCCATCCTGCCAGCAAGAAAACTCATACGCTCACTTTCCTATGAAGATATGCAGAAGTTCTCTAATAAAATCCTGCAGCTAAGCACTACAAGGGAAATCGAAGAGCATGTTAATTCCTATTTTTAGCAAGTACAAAATCACACTATATGCCAAGGGGACGATTCTCTGATATATATCTTTAGAATCGTCTCCGCTATATTTTCTCTGCTCGTATTTCTTCATCACTGGTCATTGTACATCTTTCATCTTCAAGACATAATTATCTTTTTTGAAATGTTTTGGCTCCTTATTTAACACTTCTATTTATGCTGCATGTATAAAGTATTTGGATAGAATCCAAGTTTATTATAAAATCTTATAGTAGACTCATTCTCTTGGGATACAGTCACCCCGATCACTTTACAATTCTTTTCTTTCATCCATTCTAAATGTTTAGCTGCAAGCCTCTTTCCAATTCCTTTTCCTCTATGGGTCTCATCAACATGTAATGATTCAAGCTCTCCCTTTCCATCGATTATCGTTGATATACAATATCCGATGTATTTATCATTGCTTTTAGCAACAGTTATTTTCAAAGTTTCCTCATTCAACGCACTAAAAGCTTTCATTCTCTGGCCAAAACTAATAGAATGATATAATTCCTTAAAGTATTCTGAAGTATTCTCATGATACTGTCTGTTCTTTTCCCACAGGTCCTTGATAATCTCAATTTCATCATAAAAAATATCAATAATTTCACACATGATTATTCACCTCTTTATAATATACGATCTTTCATATATCACTAGAATCATTCTCTCAATATACCCCTTGGAACTTTGTTTTTGTGAATGAGTTTTGATACTGTATAAATAGCTATTTATCGATATCGTTTCATGACATCACCCAACATATTTAATTTTTAACACTTCACACTGACGTATGTATAATATAGTGCATTAGGATTAGAAAGTAAGTAATATACTATATTTTACCATATATTCATGAGTCTTTATTAATTGCTTTATTCTTTATCCTTAAATTCAGCTCTACTAATATTTACTGATACTTACCGAAGTACTTTTTAGCTTTTCAAACATCCTTGATACGGCTAATAACCGGAATATTTCTAAAATGTTATTCTGTCGAAACAGCTGTCCGGCAGAGTGTAAATTTAATGTTATTTCTTCTTTGCAATAACATTCAGCTATTCTATCTCATATCATAATTTAAGAAGTTCTTTATTATTGATAAGGAGATGATGACATGGTAATGTCACGCCGGGTACCGACTAGCTGTCCCCCAGGTTTCAGTAGATATACGGTTAAAACCGGGGATGTTATGTATAAAATTGCTAGAGCCTATGATATTAGCCAAAATCTGTTAACCGCTGCTAATCCTCACATCCCCCGTCCAGGTCTTATTATTCCAGGAGATATACTGTGTGTACCAAAATCTGAATACATTTCTCTTAGACCAGTAGCTGACTTACCTAAATGGGTTAATGGTGCTGCCTATTTAAGTGATAGTCCCCTCGAAGGGCTCAAATCTCTCACCGTTGTTGCAAATTTGCCGGCGCCTGAAACGATTGGTGATTACGTAGCCTATAGATTATTCATTGTATACGATAATCCTGAAGGCTTTACGGGGCATATAATGCCTATGCATCCTACTCAGCACAAACAACCTACATTCTCTACTAGAATAGATATGTACCCCCATATGGCTGAAATGTTGACTCCGAGCGCCGAGATCTACATTAGTGCTGTAAAGTTTACTGAAGGTGTTACTCACCCAGGACACCGCAAAGTGTTGGAAGGTAAATTCACCTTAGCTCAAGACTAGCTTATTCAGATACCGGGTTTAACTCAAGTTAATCTCGGTATTTTTATTTCTTCGCTAAACCATTATTAAAGCTATTCGACTAACTCTTATAGATGCGGAAGCATGGATATTGATTTATCCATATAAAAAATTTTTTGCGTTGCTTTTAAACTAAAAATATGCGAATCAGAACTATGTATCCAAAAAGAAAAAACCTTGAAAATTCAAGGTTTCTTTTTTGGTGCGCCCAGAGAGATTCGAACTCCCGACCTTCTGATTCGTAGTCAAGAATTTTTCTTTTTGTAAACCACATTGTTTTATTACAAGTATTGATATTGCTTAGTTTTCCAAGCAATACTAAGGGTATTTTTCATTATCTTTCGGGGACTATTTCCAACTTTAGTCCCCAAATAGTCCCCAAAATATTATGTGATTGGTTCTATTATTTAGCATAAGAACGATGCTATAGATATTATAAAAGAAGTATTTTCAACAAACTAAAACTATACTTATATTTCTCCTTCAGCTTCTTGGTCAACTTGTTCTGTGATGTATTTCCAATTATAAAACGAATATGCTGTTTTAATATGCTGCCATAGCGTGTGCTCTTCACATATAGGAAAATCTGCATATCTAAAAAGCTTGCGTTTTTTACCACAGCTATTGCACTGATATATACCATTCTTAGGTATTCTGGTAAATACTCGATACCTTCCTTTCCTTTGATTTACCAATTCAAGAATCTTTGACGCTAACCCAAATAATAAGGCAATACCACCCCAAAAAATCGTAAGAATAAGAATTAAAGTATATATCACAAAAATAGTATTTAAAGCCAAATTATCAATTATTCGGCTCTCATTAAAGAAGTATTCGCCAAGGAGAGCCACCCCCAAAAAAAGAAATGTTGCAGCCGTTAAAAAAATTGAAAACTTAATAAAGCCTATTATAATTCTTTCAATAAGTAATTTTTCTATATTGTTTTTATAAGAATAAAATTCTTTATTATATAATTTTCTAAGTCTAACGAACTCTCTTTCTAATGACTCAACCGTCGCCTGTCTGATATTTTTATACTCGATAAGTTTAACGTCATCTTGTTCAACAAATATAAATGATTCTTCATACTTTAGTAATTCTTGCATATCGTTTAATAATTCTTCTGAGAACAAATGTGATTTATGAATAAGTATTTCTTTTATTTCTGAATTAATAATAGTTTTCTCTTTATGTAATTTCTTAAAATATAACATTAACGGAGAATACACCATATCAAGTTTTTCCTTCAGTATTCCATGATAATAGGCTCTTTGATCGAACTTATACTTAATAAAAAACACTACAAATGAAATAACTCCCGTTAAATATAATGGTAAAGTAGAGTTATTAAACACAAAATCTAAATAATTCATTATATCTCCCCCTAGGAATATATAAGTCTTTATGTGCATCAAAGGCTTCCGTGATTGAAATCGCATTAAGATATATAACTGCTTTAAATACATTTATGAGTATTAATCTCAATATCTTTAAATTCAATATAATGTTTGATTTCTCCTTCATAAAACGTAAATACAAAAATTAAAAAATGAGTATAAACCACACTCATTTTTATTTAAATTATCTATAAAATTTTAAAAATGAACTCTATCACGATGCCCATGTAAACCTGGGACGAAGTTCACTAAATTCGCTATAAGATATAATTTTATCATGTTGAAGTCTACCTACAACTATACATGGATGAACATTAACTTTTTTAGAAAAATCAATTATGGTTGATTTGCTTATGGTACCTCTAATAAAATTCTCATATTCTTTGTAAGGTATTAATGTTTTTGATGCAAATGAATCAGCTTCATTCTCCATCACATCTTTGTTTCCACTAAGTTCAATAAATATTTCTTTTTTACCATGCAATATTATATGCGCCAGTTCATGGAAGAAAGTAAACCAAAATATATCTGCATACTTATATCTTAAACTTAGTTGTATCATTGATTTTTGTGGACTAAGCCATCTTGTTGCGCCATGTGCATATGTCTTTGATAAATGAGGAACAAATACTAACGCAATACCACACGCTGCACATAGATCTTTTAGTCTTGGTTCAAATTCTTCAGCTGACAGCAATGTTAAGGAACGAAATGCCTCAATGCTTGCCATCAATTTCTTTTTGTCAAATGGTTCTGTCTTGACCTCACTCGCCTTAATTTCTCCTTGTCTAAGCCAAGTAGCTAGAGCTAAACGCGAAACCTTTTCTTGATCTGCTGTTCTAAAAGCTGCGAATGCCGCCTCATGTACATCTGGAATGAATCGTAATGACGCGACCCCAAAATAAGACCGTAAATTAACTACTTTATGTCTTGGATCTTTTGTAGGGCTTATCCAACCATTTTTCGCTATTTCATTGTAAGGTATTTCACTTGCAATGGCCATTTCGTCTTGAATTTCTTTTTCTGCGTCTAATCGGGCCTTTGTTTCCTGGTAATTCATTTCAAGGTTATTCCAAAAACTTGCCGGTATACCTAATACATTTTCTAGTTTTAATGAAGTATCTTGAGATATAGGAGCTTTTCCATTTATTATTTCGCTAATATGCTTAGTAGTTATTCCTGTTCTTTTAGCTAGTTCAGCCTGACTCATTCCTACATCTTCCAAATACTCTTTTAGAGTCACGCCTGGAGGAATGGCGATATTAGGATAATAATCGTTATATTTATTTGCCATGATAATCTCTCACCTCCATTATTTGTACTATTGTTATCTGTGAAAGATCCATACTACCACTACATGGGTCTTCTGTGATCACTGGTTCAATAATTAACCTATAGGGATGCTCTAAATCTAGAGCATACTTTCCTTTGAGATTGCCTTCAAGGGCGTGACAACGACCTATACGAAAACGAACCATCACATCTAGTGATGGCGCTGCTTTTATTTCTGCAACTCTTTGCAAAAGTTTATTACCAGAAACACTGCCTAGTTCTCTAGTTGCTTTCTTAATATCATTGCACATCTTTTCAAGCTTATTGTTTCTATATTCAATATACAATATTATCACCCTTTTGTCAATTTTTATTCACCTACTAGGTTAACAATTTCATGATATACTATTATCAATTTATGTCAAGATTATAATTATTTTCTTACTCAATCTCATTATACGACAATAGTATACATTGTATTGTTAAAAAATACAAACACTTACAGGATTTAAATATGATGAATAAAAACTAAAAGGATATCATTGCTATTTGAACTTTTTAAAAGCTAACTTAATACGCTAAATAAACAAATTTATTTTCTCCTAATTAAAAGATGTAAAAAACATACTAAAATTACCCCTGTTTTTTAAATTTTTTTATTATATCAATGCAAAAAGCATGTAGGCTGTACACCGACATAAAAGTGGTATATCTTTAAAATTCTTTATTTGAAAATAAAAATGGTAGAGTTTCTTTTGCTTAGATCATGATTAACATTAGATTCGACAGAATATTTCAAAAACAGTCATGGTAATATGTAGAAATTTGCCTTAAAATGTAATTAAATAGAGTTTAATACTCTGCTTAATCTATCTATGAAAGGAGTATAGACATGTATAAAAAAATCTATGTTCCAAATCTGAAATGGAAGAGAGGCGAAAAGATAGCAGTAAGAAATCTAGATACACCAACAAAAGATAAGATTATCCCGGTATTTAATGTTATGCCAACTGAAGAAGCTGAACAGTTTATTGTTGATATCAAGAAAAATTGGGGAACTAGCAGACCTTTCTTTTTTGATTTTCATCAAAATTTCATTGAAAAAAAAGAGTCTTTTGTAAATCCATTTATAAACAAGTTAATCAGCCTGTCTACTCAAGAGAATTTAAGTATTTTGCCAATTGTAAAAGAAGTGTATAATGATAATTATCTAAAAATATTAAATGATAATATTAATAATTTAAAAAGTGGTTATGCCATAAGAATTACAGTTAAGGATTACAAACAATTCTTGTCTATAGTCCAAAGAATAACTAACAAAATTAGTATACCTATTAATAATACTGATCTAATAATAGATATGGGAACTCTAATAATGCCAGCTGAAGTATTAGAAGCCATGTCATCTTTGGTATCTGATGTCATTAAAAAATCACATAAATTTAACTTTAGAAGCATAATTATGTGTGGATCTTCTTTTCCTCAAATGTTAACAGGATTAAAAAAGTTCCAGGTTTCTACTATAGCAAGAATAGAGTGGCGAATTTGGAATCAATTCAAAAAAGATCATCCGAACTTAGTTTTCGGTGACTATGGTATAGACGATCCACATGATATTGATTTAAGAGATGGTGCAACAATAATACCTACCATTAGATATACATATGGTGATTATTGGTACATACTTAGAGGCAAGCACGATCCTGATAAACCAAGAGATTATTCTCAGTACCATAAGCTATCTCAAATGCTTATAGGAAACAAGATATACTGTGGAAAAAGCTATTCTTGGGGGAATAAATTAATAACAGAGTGCGCTGATAAAGCCTGCTTAGGAGTTGGGAAAAAATGCAATCATGGAAATCCAGAAAAATGGGTCCAAATTTCTACAAATCATCACATAACTTATTTAGCAAATTGCTGCGCCAGTTCTCTCTAGTTTTTAAGCACCTCTTTACATTTTCTTGTATTTCTTGGATAGGCAAACTATCTGCAAGATACTGCCAAAGCTTGTATTTTGGCAGTTTTTTTACTTGATTATTTAAACCATATAAAGATAATACCTGAAGAATTTCATCTTTTTTAAGAAGTTGAGCTAATGCAAAACTTTCTAATCTCTCATTGCATTCTGCTTCTCTAACTTTTTTCAAATCTACTTGGCCAAATTCATTATTAGTCGCCAAAAATATTCCCCACCAACTAGGTATTTTTTTTTCAACTTCTGTAATATATTTTTCACTACAAGCTAGATATAAATAGTCAAAAACCTTGTTATAATAGGTAATTTGCTGCTCTAGTCGCTCTAGCGTATCACTTTCACTTTTTATTTCGTAGCCATGTAAAAAGCCATTGATTGCTGCAATATCCACTCTAGCACTACCATAGCAGACTTGTAATTCGTCAATAACAATCGTATCTGGATGATCTTCAAACTGATTTCTTATCGTCTGATATAATGATATTCGTATATCTATATCACGTGTTTTTTTCATATTTCATCACCTTCACATAGTATAACTCTCGAATAATATCTAATTCAAGAGTTATGATAAAAAATTATACTGTTTATATTTGACTTTGCTCTTTAATAAACTATTCTTTTTTGTCGCGAAAATTCCTGCACATCTTTACTGTTATTTTATTACATAAATCGACATTTTGAACAACTCTAACTTAATATCAAAGGAACGACAGACTGTATGCCAATCAACAATAAAAACCAAGAAAGATATTTTAAATTATTAATCTCAAAAAGGATTCTTCTTTAGCATGCCGGATATATAGCTCAAAAACATATATTTTAGAAAGAATCTGTGTTCTAATGTCATATACAATAAGGTACTCTTCAATAATCGTTCGCAAGTTTCGACATTTAGAAGGATTATACCGTTTAAATATTAAATATCTAACTTCATACAATATTAAGGAGGTGTACATATGAGTGGCAAGAATAACCCCAAGCCGACAAGCAATCAACAGACAATTATAAGAAAAGATGAAAGCGCTGGATCGATGGATAATTCCAATTTAGCTGTTTTGCGCCCTTCAAATACTACATCACAAAATACCCAGAACAATAGTTAATTTCCTTGTTGTTGATTCAGTCTTGAGTACAACTTCTCTAGGTTGTACTCTTTTATTAGAATATCTTTATCTAAATTATAATAAACTCTCTCAATTTTATCAAAGCAATCGGAATGAGCATCCATAATATCATCCATCTCTAAGATAAGCTCTTGTTCTTCATTTTGTGGAAAGCTCCAGTTTTTTATAAATCCTTTTGCTACCTCTTGTCCTCCCTTATAAATCTTAACAGCCCTATGTTTGCTACTATCATTTAAAAAAATGTCCCAAACAATTCCCTTTTCTTCAATTTTGTTTAGTTTATTAAGTCTCCTTATACGATTAATGACTTTTGTGGTCAATTTCGGATGCAGCAAACCCCATATCACCGAAAAGAATATAGTAGAAGCAAAAGTTAAAGCTATGTATTTAGTAATGAAATTAAAAGAATTAACTCTACTCTTAAAGTCTGTGATTGTCTCAATCGTTGTAAATACCGAAATAACAAGATAATTTATAAAAAGAATAATTACACTATATAGTAGCGAATTAATTGTTTTATCAAAATCCGATTTATTTTTACTGCCTGTTGTAAACTTTTTATGTAGAAACTGCACTAAAAATCCCGGTGTTATTAACAATAGTAACCCTATATATTCTTCCATACTTATCACCTCAACTTTTTATTCTTCATTTTTTAAAAACATCCTCTAAAATATAATGAATATAAAATTGTATTTCGGCTATAATAAACTTGCTACAAACTTTCTACCACATTTTTAGGAGGATTATTATGGTTAGTATTCGTGGTAGGAGAAAAAAGTTTTTGGAAATTGAAGTTAACTTGTTCATAGTAAGATTAAGGCTTATTATTTTGAATTAACTTCATTTTCAGGAGAATTTTTCTCCTATCATGATAAATAATAAATATAAGAAATGCTGTCAGTTCAACTCTGGCAGCATTTTATTTTCCGTATATATAATCAAAAAGTATCCTTTTAAAATGGTCAAATGAAATATCGTAATATACTCGATAGTGTGTAGAATATATTATTGAGATCTGTCAATTAATCAATAGAAAATAATCGCCTCTAGAAGAGGATATCATAAATCCTTAGAATTTCTTTATATAAGTTGTATCATAATGATCTATGGAAATATTTAGTGCCATTAATTTATCTTATTTCATCCTTACATTAAAATTGTTTATATCTTGATATTCATCAATAATCTTTATTATGCCCTCAAAAAGTAATTCTTCTTCTATCGAATTCGAGCCATCTGCACCAGTCCAATAATTAAATGCGTGTGCCCTAATTTCGTTATGCGGTAGTGTATCATTTATAAGATACTTTTGATCAGCTTTATGAAGAACACCAGTTAGTTGTAATTTGAATATCTTTTTTTGCCCACCAATAATATTCCACCAATAAGGGATTGATTCTTTTTCACAAACCCATATACAAGTTTTTCTTGACGGTAGCTGGGGGAAATAATTCATCCTAACTTCCTCAAAAATTGTCTCTCTAATATATATTGACTGTTCTTTTACTATCTGCAGGGCAATTTTCAACATATTATTATAATTCACTTCTTGAAAACTTTGTGGTTGTAATAAAAAATTTTGTAGGGCTGATCTACCATACATGTTTCCATTACCATTAGTTAAGTTTGTAATTAATCCGTTCATATCATAAAACCTATTAAAATTATTTATCTCTTTTTGTCCCCAATAAATTATTGAATTAACATTCCACCGTGTAGACCATTCTCCTATTCTATGTATATGAAAGAATTCTTGATCCTTTATATGCATTTTCGCATCCTCCGTTATACATTAATATAAAAAAAATGTTAGCAATAATACCATTGATTGCTTTATCTCAGATAGATGGTATAGTCTTTAATTTTTCCTCTAAATAATCAATGAATAATTACTGAATTCTCCATATTTTTATAAAATCCTTTAAAAACAAAAACGTCCTCTCCTAACCCCCTGATTTATATTCTGGAGCTTAATAATAGCGGGAATTTTAATCTATCGTTCCAGCCTTGAAAGCAAACTAAGTTATAAATCTCTTTCACCCTGCCAGATGGACTTTCTGATTCTCTCTTCTTGAAATAAATTCCACTCTCATTTTAAAATTATCTTATTTTATTTGATGTACCAATACCATATATGCATTGGTACACCATTGTTTCATATCTATACTAAATCATCCGGATAGGATTTTGCATCTATACTTTCTGCTGTTTTCTTTCCCACTCATCATCCTCATAATAATATAAGAAAAATGATCTCCGTCATCAATATGGTTCATACCGGTGGTATACATTAATCTCGGGCAATTAATTTTTTAGCACTGTTTTCAATGTGAATCTGCTGAATAGTATTTTCATTTCTTATATCAATGCATCTTCTAGTATTGTAGTTATCATTTATTGCCCTCCAAAGCTCTTTTTATTTCATGCTCCAATCTTCTTTCAAAAACTGTTTTAGCTTCATTTTCGATATATGTCTTTATATCCGTATTGCCTAACATCTGTAGTACTGCCGGTCCATACATTTGTCTTATTATTTCTCTAATATAATTGCTCCCTTTTCTACTACCTTTTACATATGTTTTCCCTGCATATTTTCCTTTTTAGGCTCATGCCTCATTCCATTTCTTATCCATATTTTGTTTCCATTGATATCTGCAACAAATGCACCTCTTAGCTCCTCGGCTCATTTTTTCTTATGCGTGCTATCAACGCTTGTGGTGGACCTTTAGGGTTTGGGTTCTTTGGTTTCACAGAGAATTTAATTAGTGGTATTCTCTCTCCTATTGATCTAACATCAGCCCCAAGCGAACTTTTAGTAGTTTTCTTAATACTAATAGTTTTACTTAATCCTGCACTTTTTACTGTGTATCCTTCTTTAGCTTTTTTTACTGCATTTGTTTTTGCGTTAGCTGCAGCTCTGTTTAGTGCCCTGGAGATAACAGTAGGAGCCTTATTCATAAAGCTCCCTAACTGTCTTTCAACTTCTTTTATTCGTTGTGCATCGATCTTGATCATGCTATATTCGTCTCCAATGTAATAGTGTGGAACTATAATAATTGGTCAGTCTTTCACATTCGAAGTCTATGATCGATATGTAAAAGAGAAAAGTGAGGCTGGAAATATTTAAAATATATCTGGACCTAAATTTGTCTATAATCCTGCATAGCCTTCTGATCTTTTTATTATTTAATAGTCCTTTTTCTTTCAAATTTTTCCCTAGCATTAGCAATAATGCTATTGGCTGCTTTCGACTGATTATTTTTTTGACTATTTTGAGATCCTTTTTTTAATGCTTCAATAGCTAATTGCTCAGCATTCATTGGTTCTTCAAACTTTGCTTTTTTAACTATATCTTTGTCGATGCAGTTGGCTATTGCTTCAATGTTCTGGATTCTTTTTCTTTCTTCCTTTCTTCCTTCTTCCTTTGCTTTGTTTTCAATTTGAGCTACAAGCTCAGGGTAAGTAGCTCTTAGTTCTTTTACGTTCATAATGTCTAGTTCCTCCCTTTTATTTAATATATTTGGTCAAAATCTTTCATATTTGTCTAATATGCAGTAGATATTGTTTTAATCTTACTTCCCATTCTTTTTTTCTATCGGTTTGCATCTATTTATTCACATTGCTATAGATTATTTTGATTTAGTTTGCATGGAAATGTCATCTTCTTCAGAAGATCCACCTATAAAAATAATGATCCACCTTCTTTGGCTCTAAGAATATAAAATTCTGATTCTCTAAAAATTTTTTTAATCTTATTTCAAGATTTTGGTCGTCTAAATACTCAAAATTGCCTTCAACATCTTTTTTACATGGAGCTGCCTCTCCAAATATTCCTCTTATATCTAAATTGAAAATATGGCTTAAAACTGTCGTAAGGTTTTTCATTATTTCAGATCCGTAACCTTTATTTCTATACTTTTGATATAGATATAGGTTTTGTATGTAAATTAGGTGTCCTTTCCTTATCACTTTATCCCTTGGATGGTTTATCCAACTCCACTCTCCAGTAAAAAAGTTTTCAGATCCATACTTTTTTATTGCTTGGTATGCCATTGCTGTCAATGCTTCATCGTCATATCCTAGCAATTCTTCTTCATACGATTCTTGAATAATTTTTAAATCAAATATAGTGAAATATAATTCACCAATGACTTCTTCTAGTTCCACATCATCTACTAAGAAGATATCAAACCTGTAATTTTGTCTAGCTTTATATACCTGATCGTATTCATTAAAATCAATTCCCATCGTGTCAACATTCACCTTATAAGATAAATACCTCTGATTCATAAAAAGACCTCCTATATTTTTAATAGATTAAATTTGTTGCTTCTCCAATTAATATTTGTTTATTAAGTGGAAAGATAAAAATAAAAAGCACCTCGCTAATTTGCAAAATGCTTTTTTCTATATGTCTGTACATATCTATTTGATACTATCATGATACCATTTGACAATTAATTTGAATCGCCATCTTTTCGCCGTTTTTTCGTCACATTATCATGATAACATGACTCATTTTAAAATTCTGTACACTATTTTTTCAAATTTGCACTGATGCTATCATAATATAACTTATTTTATTGGTTGTCAGTAGGTTTTTGAGTAGGTTTTTTATCACACTGCCATAATACATCAGGTTTTTTTGTTCTGTCGGTAACATCTTGGTAACACTTTGTTGCACTAATATATTATATCATTGTTTATTGGCTGTCTGTGGGTTTTTTGTGGGCTTTTTACCACATTATCATATTATCATGTTTAATATATTTTTTTGTCCCTCATTTGTCCCGTTTTTGTCCCAACTCATTTTTTCAAGAAAGCTACATATTCGATAGGTTTTCTCACAAAAAATCAGGTATAGATTCTCAATCTATACCTGATTCCTAGTACTCTCAGCTAGCCTTATATATACCGTTTACTTGTGCTAATGGTTTTATCAAAGTAACTTTACATCCGCTTTCTTGTTTAATTTCTAAAGCTAGTTTCTCTAAAGTTAGCTCTCTTTCTTTTTCTGTCATTTGATCATCTTTTGTTCTGAACCTGTCAAAATCTCTTTCGAGCATTTGGAGTATAAAGTCAAAATCTTCCTTTGTTAATGCACTATCCATAATTAGGTTTTCAATTTCTCTTACAAAATTTTTCATTTTATTTGCCTCCCTATTTGAATAAATCATTTTCATGATTTCATGATATCATGAAAATTTTACTTTGTCAAGAAATCATGATATAATGATAAAAATAATTTAAGGAGTGAAATCAATTAATGAGTAGAATCAAGTTTGCAACATCAATAGATGAGGATTTGTTAAAGCAATTAAAAGTATTTGCTGTATTAAATGATAAAAATATCAATGAATTATTAGAAGAAGCAATAGACGATCTATTGAAAAAATACAATGTAAATAAAGAAACTACTATGAAGTGATCTAGTAGTTTCTTTATTTCTATTTGCTTTTTTCCTAGCTCTACCTCTTTAAAATCCTTCTTTTTTCTGAAACGGAAACGGCATTGAAATTTTTTTTGCAACTAGGCAGAATTTGGGCTCGTTAGTACCCGCACTCTTTTTTTATCACTGGAAGAACCTAGGATTTTTATAGATAAATATTTTTTGAAGCTAAGTTATACCAATGCTTACGGAGATTGGTACAGTTTTCGAAGCCTCTTTAACCTTCCTTCTCGTATTTTTGCTCTCTAACACACCATATTGTGTATTTTGTTTAATTCACAAACCAACGCTGTATTCCTGTATTTTCAATGCTTATAGCCGCATTGCTAAAACATATGTGGATATATACTCAATATGTTCACTTCTTTAGTATGCTAAAGTATTCTAATATCTTCTATTGCCGAATCTATTGTTTCTTGAACTATTCCTATGTATCGCAAAGTATATTCAATTCTAGAATGATTAAAAATTTCTTGGAGGATCGCCAGGTCTTTCTTTTGCTCATAGCAATGATATCCAAAGGTCTTTCTTAACGAGTGTGTTCCAAATGAGCCAATTTTAAATTTATTTGCTACATCTTGCAGTATCATGTATGCCCTTGACCTACTTATGGGCCTATTGAATCCATTTCTAGATTGTATCAAATAGTCATCCGGTTGCTTGCCTTCTATATACTTTTTGACCTCTTGTTTTAGCACAGGATTTTGCTTGAATTTCTTCGACTTTCCCGTTTTCTTTTCTTTAATGCTTATATTGCCATCTTGAACGTCCTTAACTTTTAAGCTCAATATATCTGATATTCGTAGACCTGAATATATTCCCATGAGGAACATGATATAGTCCCTTTCATTTTTCTCTTTTAGATATTTAGCAATCGCCTTTATTGTATTAATTTCTTTTATTGGTTGCACAAAATTCATATGATCACCTACTGAGCCAACTTAATAAGATTTCTCCAGGATGCTTTCTTACATTTGTAATTAAATAGGGTTTTAGTGAATATGATCAGGTCTTCTTCTGCTTCGATTTTATCTTTGCTCATCTTAATAAGGTGACTTATATCATTTGAAGTAAACTTCCTTTCCCTTACTTGCCCATTGTAATATTGTTCTTCTACACAATACTCTTGCTGATTGAAATAATCCGCAACCTCTGTCACACTTTGTAATTCTATATATTTTCTCAGGATTTCTTCATGCAGCGTTTTACTTGGTTGTTGTAATATATCGAGTATTTTTATTTTTAATTTTTGAAGCTCCTGTATCTCATAATCTATATTGTCTGCAGATATTTTTCTATTCATTTGATTTTACCCCTTTCCGTTTAAGCGTTTTTGAATATATGAAAATGCATCAAAAGTGTACCAGCGAGAATTATTTCTCGCCGGATGAACACTTTTGACTTTTATTGAAAAAAACCATTTTCATACGCATATCTCCTTAACATTACAACAACCCTGTCTTTATCGCTATAGCTTGTATCAGGGATATATGCTGCTACAGGGTTAAAGTGTAATGCAATTACTGCATCGCGGCCACTAAGCATATCTTTTTCTCGTTCAACTTCTTTAATTTTTTTCTCTAGTTTTTCTTTTTCTTCATGTAATTGTTTTGATTCTTCTGCTAGTGACCTAACTCGCCAGTAATTTTCTCCAATCTCTTTGGCTGCAATTTTTATAATTTTTTCTGCATCTGCTTCGAACTGGGATTTATCATTTAAAGCTTCATCATATGTCTTGATTTTATCCTCTAATCCTAACAACTCTACTCTTAACCCAGTCATCTTCTTTTCAAGGTCATTCACCTTTCTTTCATCGTCTGCTAAGTCCGCATCTACATATTGCTTATTCAATGTGTTTAATTTCTCTGTTATATCATTAGCTTGTTTGATAAGATCGTTTTTCTTTTCTTGGATTTTGTTTTTTCTAGCCTCCACCATGCTTAAAAACTCTGTAACTGCTTGTTTTGTTTTTTCTGATATATTCATATCTTTATTTCCTCCTTAGATCTTTTATATTTCGTTAATAGTTTTCATTGTTTTGCCTTAATCCCTTTTCGCCGCTTATGCTTTGGTATATGCTTGTTATCCGGGTTTTGGATATTGAAATTTAAATTCTTCAATAGTTGTTTGCATCAGCCCACCTACCCCCTTTTCACTTTTATCTGTGCTACATAGCAACTATTGATATACTAGCGATTGAGTTTGTTATTGAATCACATTATTTCACCCCCACAAATTGCAATTTCTCGGATATGTAGTATTGTAGAAAACTACCGGTTGATCCGTCTCTTTGCTTGTCCAGAATAACCTCAACAAGTTTCACGCCTATACTCTCCATGTGTTTATGTGCCCCAGGCGTTATAGGGTTTTTATCATCTCCGTAAATCTTTTCTATCTCGTCCTCGCTGGGTCTGTGTAAATAGATAACATTATTTGAATCATGATAAACTGCTTTTGATTCTCTCATTACCCGTTCACCATGCGGTCTTTTATCTCCCATTTCATCATTTAATTGGGATAAATCAACGACTGGAATATCAAATGAAAGAGAAATGTTTTTCAGTTCCCTGCTAATTGTTGCCACTTCCCTTTCCCGACTTTTTTCATCTTTTTCAGGCGTCATAAGCTGTAGATAATCTACAATGAGTACATCAGCTTTTGTTTCTCTCAGTTTTGCTTTGATCTGAGTTACTGTATTTGATTCATCATCAATGAACATATTCATCTGGTTTGACATGAAATTAAGGGCTTTTGTGATCTCCTTCCATTCCAAATCGTTAAAGTCTTTTTTCTTTAGTCTGACAGAATCAATTCCTGTAAGGCTTGATAGTATTCTATTACCTACCTGCAAATCAGACATTTCACGGGATACAAATAAAACTTTTAATTTGTTAGTTGATAACCTTCTACCAATCTGCAACGCAAAAGCTGTTTTGCCTATTCCTGATTTTGCTGCAATAGTTGTTTTTTCACCCTTCTGTAATCCTGCAGTCAATCGATCAAGCTCTGGGATGCCATAATAATACTTTTCAAGTTCTTCCTTGGACTGCTTGTCCTGCAACTTATTGAATAATCTCATGGATAAACCCTTCATGCTACCGTCTTTGTATTTTTGAACTATAGAAGCATTATCTAGCCTCGCTGCTATAGTCGATGTTATTCCTGTTATATCTTCTGAGCAGTTTAAAACATCACCCATAGCCTGCTGAAGTATCTTGTAAATCCTCCGGCGCTGCTCTTTCTCTTTTAGTATCTTAATGTGATGGTCTATTGCACTCGGGATGCAGAAGTCCTGCAACTGTAACACAAATGAATAGTCGATATTATGGCCCATCTTCTCGGCCTTATCAATTATACTAATGGTATCAATATTGTCTCTTTCCTCTATGATCTGTGATATAGCTTTTAATATAGTCTTGTGGTTGGTATCAAAGAAAAGATTTTCGTTCAATTTGCTTATATAATTACGCTTTGTAGCATCAATAATGATGGTTCCTAAGATGCTTTTTTCGCTCTCAATTGAATACAGACTCCCTATGCTTTGGTTTTGCATTTGCTTCACCCACCCAAAATCTTTTTAATGTATGCCTCATCATCAGGTGTAACAACAATCTCATCTTCTTCTCTTGTTTTAGCCTGTAATTCTATATAATCCATAAACACCCCATCACCAAAGAAATTGTAACCAACTTTAATGAACTGTTTGTCTATATTCTTACAAGCATTAGCGTAGTTTCTTGCAGCTCTGATAAGATCTTTTGGTTTAAATTTCTTTATTAGATTTTTCCAGTGTTTATATGTTCCTGATTTTCCCTTTTTATTGGGATAAAAAGACCAAAACTCTTCAAACTCAGAAGTATATATATCTTCTTTATCATTCTTATCATTCTTGTTTGTATGCTTTTGTGTTTCTTGCGTGTTTCCAGTGTGTTCTCTTCGTGTCTCTTCTGTGTTCTCTCTGTCTTGATATTTGCTGTAATTTTCAATAGCTATATGCGTTCTCTTTGTGTTGCTCTCGAAACTTATCATTTGATCATTTCTTAAAAGCTTTAGGAAACATACTACTTTTTTATTTGACCATTTCCACCGATCCCCTAACTTTCTAATGGAAGTAATAAAGCTTCCTCTTTCTACCTCAACTATTTCGTTGCCAAGAACAAATTTATTGCTGCTATGATTGGCCATCATCAACATATCCACCCAAGCTTCAAATTTTGAAAAACTTCTTATTTCCTGATATAGCCAATGTTCTTGAATATTCCTATGTAGCTTTATCCATCCTTGCACACGATCACCGCCTATACTTCGATCCTCCGAAGTTTCCCATATTCATTTTGAGATCCCGAATCATCGCTCTGTGGCGGATTGCTTAGAAATTTTTCTATAACGTCCAAATTTAGTAAGTATCGGTTTCCGGCTTTGTGTGATGGTATTATTCCGCTCCTTACCATCTGATAAAGCCAATTTTTTGTGACCGCTGTATCCGGGTCTTGGTTTTTGAAATATTTAGCTGTTTGATCTAAAGTCCTCATGCGTGCCATACTTATGCCTCCTTCCTTGCACTTACAATCTCAAATAATTCATCAAATTCGCTTTCCAAAGCCTCACAGATAGCTTTTGCCGTTCTCGGCCTAGCTCCTAACTCCCCGTTTTCAATTAAACATATTGAAGCAGGATTTAATTTTACCGTTTTAGCTAACTGTGTTTGAGTTAGGCCTTTTAATATACGTGCCCGTTTTACATTTTCTGGCTTCGCTTTTATCATATCTTTACCTCCTTTCATAATCGTTCTGCTTATTTTTAAATCATATTTTATGTTTTTATAAGCAGTTTGTTAATTTTAGTTTAATCTACGTTTTGCTTATTGTCAAGTTTTTTATAATGTTTTTATAAGCAATTAGTTGATTCTAATTTTTGTTTATGCTATCATTAAGTAAACTTATTGAAAGGAGTTAGTTTATTTGGAACATATAGATGAACAGTTTGATATTTTTAGTAAAAGACTAACAGAGTTACGTGAAGAAAAAGCTGTCCAACAAAAGACTGCTGCTGCTCAATTAGATATCAAGCCTCAAGTACTTGCTTATTACGAAAAAGGAAAAAGAAAGCCTGATTTTGAAACGTTAAAAAAGCTTGCTAATTATTACAATGTTACCGTAGATTATTTGATCGGTAATAGCGATTTCAGAACACCCACTCATGAAAAAATATCTACTACAACTGGGATAGAGGCCAGTGACGCCATTAATCACATACAAGGTGTAATAACTGGTGTACTAGAAACATATATGAATTACGCAAATATAGTTAAGGTTCCGGATAAATATAAAGACTATCAAGAAAAATGTTTTAATTTTGATAATAACGGAAATACATTCTTCTTAATAACAGCCTTGTTTAGATGGCTCAAAAAATATATTGACTTTGTTGTAAATTCATATAATCTCTCATTTAATGATGTGGAGCAATTAAAGGTTATTTATCGCGATAAAGATGATATTATTAAAAAGCTACAATTTATGCTCTATGGATTTTTTTCTACCGTAGAAGTAAGAAATAAATTTGCTTATAACCTTTCTAACTACAATCTTAGTGAAGATGAAAAAGAATTACTTTCTGCCTTATTTTTAGCAGAACCTAAAATTGCTGAAGACTATTTGCAGGACAAGCACCGAAAAGAGGTTTAGATTATGGCATCCATCGAAAAAAGAGGAGAAAATACATATAGAATAACGGTGTCTTCTGGATATGATAGCAATGGTAAGAAGATCCGGAAGCATAAGTCTGTAACACTGGACCCCCATCTCACGCCGAAGCAGATAGAAAAGGAATTGAATAAGCTTTCTGTAGAATTTGAAAGACAAGTTGAGACAGGACAAGCATTAGATGGTAATATTACCTTGAATACCTTTGTTATGCGATGGATAGAAGAATATGCTTCCAAGCAGCTGCAGCCTAAGACCTTATCATCATACCAAGCTGAATTAAATAGCAAAATACTGCCGGCCCTTGGTCATTTACGTATGGATAAAATTCAACCTATTCATCTATTGAGTTTTTATAATAATCTGTTCGAGGATGGCGTCAGAATTGACGGGAAGCCGGGATCATATAGCAATAGGACCGTAAAGTATCAACATCAGATTTTGAGTAGTCTTTTTCAATCTGCTGTTTACTGGCAAGTAATGATGTCAAATCCTTGTGAAAGAGTTAAACCTCCAAAGAAAGATATTGTTTCAGAAAAGGTTAAACACTTTGATGAAAACCAAGCTATCATTTTCTTAGAGGAAATTAGAAATGAAGAAATAAAATATCAAGCAGCTGTAAATGTGACAATATACGGTGGCTTGAGAAAAGGTGAATTATTAGGTTTGACCTGGGATGATATCAAATTTGATCAATGCACTATAAGAATAAACAAGGCTAATCAATACCTAACAGATACAGGTATATTTACAAAAACACCCAAGAATAAAACCTCTATACGAACAATATCCATGCCGAAGAATGTAATCACTCTACTAAATGAATATAAACTATGGCAAGAGTGGCAACGTAAACAATGTGGCGATCAATGGGAGGACAATAACCTTGTTTTCACTCAATGGAACGGTAAACCCATGTCATACGATACCCCTTACCAATGGTTTAAGAAGTTTTTGAAAAGGTATAATGAGCGGATTCAAAATGATAAGTCTATACCAGAAGATGAAAAAGCAAAGTATCTCCTCCCGGAAATATCATTCCACGGGCTACGACATACCTCAGCTACTTTATTAATTGCAGAAAAGATGGACGTAAAAACCGTCTCAGCTAGATTAGGACATGCTCAAACAAGTACAACTCTAAATATTTATAGTCACAGCGTAAAAAGTGCTGATGAAAAAGCAGCTTCTACTCTTGAAAATCTACTTGATAAAAAGAAAAATGTTACAGACTTAAAGCAGGCGTAACGCCTGTTTTTTTATGTAATTTCTACTAACTTTTTATAACTTTTTATTGTGTTAGTCCCCAAACAGTCCCCTTATAGTAGTTATGTAAACTAAATTCAAAAATATAAAAACCCTGCATCGTTGTTGATGCAAGGTTTCTAGTTGGTGCGCCCAGAGAGATTCGAACTCCCGACCTTCTGATTCGTAGTCAGACACTCTATCCAGCTGAGCTATGAGCGCATGTATGAAGTTAAACTGGAGGCGGCACCCAGATTTGAACTGGGGAGTAAAGGTTTTGCAGACCTCTGCCTTACCACTTGGCTATGCCGCCATATATAAAATGGTGACCCATCCGCGGCTCGAACGCGGGACACCTTGATTAAAAGTCAAGTGCTCTACCTACTGAGCTAATGGGTCATATATATTGGCTGGGGTAGCTGGACTCGAACCAACGAAATGCCAGAGTCAAAGTCTGGTGCCTTACCGACTTGGCTATACCCCAATATTGGTTTTAAAATTGTGGGGTGGCTGATGGGACTCGAACCCACGAATGCAGGAGCCACAATCCTGTGTCTTAACCACTTGACTACAGCCACCATAATTTGTTTTTGGAGCGGATAGCGGGAATCGAACCCGCGCTACCAGCTTGGAAGGCTGGAGTTCTACCATTGAACTACATCCGCATATTTGATGGAGCGGAAGACGAGATTCGAACTCGCGACCCTCGCCTTGGCAAGGCGATGCTCTACCACTGAGCCACTTCCGCATGCTTTGGTGGAGGAAGGTGGATTCGAACCACCGAAAGCTCAGCTAACGGATTTACAGTCCGCCCCCTTTGGCCGCTCGGGAATTCCTCCATAAACAAATGGAGCTAGTGAAGGGAATCGAACCCCCAACCTGCTGATTACAAGTCAGCTGCTCTACCGTTGAGCCACACTAGCACGTCAAAATATATTTAAATTAAAATGGCGACCCGGAAGGGGCTCGAACC
>JBMOKU010000046.1:0-63315 GCA_049324315.1 Bacillota bacterium
AGAAAAAACGTGTACTTATGCATGCTTATTCAGTATGCCCTTTTTTAGGTTGCTTGAAAACACCTTATCAAAATAATTGCTCACACATCAGATTATTTTTCCAAATTTTTTTAAGTTGACGACATTGCTGGTACACTGTCCGGTGTGTTTTTTGCCGGACTGGGGCCCTGTCCCCATGTGTTGCCCTGGACGATGAAGTACTTTTTCAGTGACCTCTCATAAATATGGCGGTTTTTTACGTGGTATGATAAAGACTTTCAATCGGATATATGTCTTTAAATAATATGATAATTTTTATGGAAAGATAATAAATAACGCTTAGTATAGCTTATGTAGTAGAACAACTTTGGAGGCACAAGGATGGATAAAAAAGACATTTTAGAGAGAAGTGTTGAATTATATATACTGACAGGCATTGCTGTTGGCTTTATCGGTAGGTGGTGGATGCTTCGCGGAGATATCCGACAGTATCCCACCATTCCAAACGGATATTTGATTCATCTGACGACCGGATTTATTGCAGCAGCCATGGGTGCTGTAGCTTATCCGGCGCTGCTTGCAAAGAATTTTGTAGCCGTAACCTTTCTGGCATTGGCTATTCAGCAGTTTAGGGATATCCGAAAAATGGAAAAAGAAACCCTGCAGTCATTGGAAAAAGAAAATTATGCACCAAGAGGCCAATCCTATATTGATGGAATTGCAAAAACCTTTGAGGCAAGAAATTATATTGTTATGATTGCATCGTTGGTGACAACTGTATCTGCATTATTTGTTAAACGGTTTATAAGAAATCAAATAATGGTCGTAGGCGCTGCAGCCCTACTTGGGTTTATGAGTCTATTTCTTCTACGAAGGTATACAAAGGGGCATACACTTAAGGATATTATCAGAATAGAAGAAGCACCACTACAGTTCAAAGACGGAGACAATTTATATGTAGGAGACATCTATGTAATGAATGTGGGTTTATCTGCCACCAGGGAGAGAATACTGAAAAACGGAATCGGTGTGATTTTAAAACCAATGAATGAAAATGACAATGAAAAGGTTATTCTTAATCATGAAGGACAAAGGACAGCAATACTTCATGAATGTGCAAGGCTGCTGGGCTTGGAGAGATATGCAGCGACCAGAAGAAATTTTGATACCGGAGAAGTCGCTTTAATGATTGTGCCTATCGTTAAAGATGTTGAAAGACTAAAAGAGATTATTCTCAATCTTCCAATTTTAGAGACTAACAAAAAAGCAGATCCTAAAAAGATTTAAAGGAGATTTTCATATGAAAGAGAGTCAAACAAGAAGTATACTGGCAATGGTAACGATTGATGAAACAAAGGTTCTTCATGCCAACGTACCAACTTTTTTGGCAGAGGACAAAAAAATGCAGGAGAAGATTGCCTCAGAGGTGGCACGGGTTTTAGGCGGAAATGTATATGGTTTGGCGAATGGTGTGATTATCATTACGCAGGAATAGGGTGTCAAAAAAGCCTATCGGTTTCAAAGAAAGATAGGCTTTTTGTTTTCATTATTATCTTAAATTACATCATGGCAAACATACGGCATTCCCTTGCACAGTGATGGCATATGCGGGCACAGCTTTGAGATTCAGGATCCGGGAACTTCATACATTCGTTTCCACACATATCACAAACATATGCACAGAGATTAGCGATGCATTTCGCTAATGGGCTCATTCTAGCAATGCATTTTGCTGTTAGTCCACAAACATCAGCACAATCACGGAGAAGCTGCAGCTGCATCATTCTCATATGAGGATTGTGGGACCTCATTAAAAAAGTCGTCATGTGTTCACAAACAGCCTCACAGTTTTGGATTATGGCTACCAGTCGTTCATGTGGATGATGATGGCTTTCAGGATTCATGGACATAAATTGATCAAAGTGTTCAGGCATAGTAAATCCCCTTTCAAAATAAAATGAATATCAGCGTCGATGTTTCTATATCTGTTACATCCGCAATATTAATATATTCCTGTAGGTAAGATTCTGTATTTTGTCTCATATAATTTCTGCAGTATTATATATGCAAATTGGATTTACAGCGCAATGGAGAAGCATATTGACTGGAATGAAATAGAGTGATAAAATTAAAACCGCAAAAAACGATAAGAATACTACAAATTGACTGGACGCTGGTATTGAACTATAAGATAATGCCAGATTAAAAATAACTTTGGAGGGTTAGCGTGATGAACATTGAAATCAAGATGAATAAGCTGAAAGAAAGATTGAAGGATCTTGAGAGTGTTGCTGTGGCCTTTTCAGGAGGGGTTGACAGTACTTTTCTCATCAAGGCTGCTCATGATGTATTAGGTGATAAGGCGATTGCAGTCACGGCCAGATCTTCAACCTATCCGGAAAGAGAGTTCAAGGAAGCCGTTCAGTATGCAGAAACCTTTGGCATAAAACATGTTGTGATTGTGTCAGAAGAACTGGAGATTGAAGGGTTTTCCCAAAATCCAACGAATCGGTGCTACTATTGCAAGCATGAATTATTTACGAAAATCCAGGATGTTGCAAAGCAGCACGGTATAAAATACGTGTTGGACGGTTCTAACTTTGATGATTTAAGTGATTATCGACCAGGTATGCAGGCTGCCGCAGAACTAAAGGTAATTAGTCCTCTTAAAGAGGTAGGACTTACAAAGGAAGAAATCCGACAATTGTCAAAGGAAATGAATATACCTACATGGGACAAGCCAGCATTTGCATGTCTTTCCTCCCGTTTTCCCTATGGTAATACGATCACAGAAGAAAAACTGAAAATGATCGAAGCAGCGGAACAATATTTATTGGATGCGGGTTTCCGGCAAGTGCGGGTGAGACATCATGGAGAGATTGCCAGAATTGAGGTTGCACAAGGGGAGCGGGAAAAGTTTTTTAGAACTTCACTTCTCGATGAGATTGGCCAGCGATTTAAAGAGATTGGTTTTACCTATGTTACCTTAGATGTTCTTGGATATCGGACAGGAAGCATGAATGAAGTCCTTCAGAAATAGCATTGTTTAGTAGCCCGTTCTTAGAAACGTTCAATAGGAGGTAACGTCGTATGGAGCGATACGCAAAGCAAATACTCTTTGACGGAATAAGGAAAGAAGGTCAAGAAAAGCTGCTTGAGGGAAAAGTTGTCATTATAGGATGTGGAGCGTTAGGTACCGTTATTGCCAATAACCTGGTTAGGGCAGGGGTTGGCTATATAAGGCTTGTGGATAGGGACTATATTGAGATGTCCAATCTTCAAAGGCAGCTTCTCTACGATGAAGAAGATATAAAAAACAATCTTCCCAAAGTTATAGCTGCAGAAAACAAACTGAAAAAGATCAATTCTTCCATTAGAATAGAAAGCATAATAACAGATGTCAATTCAAAGAATGCTGCTGCCGTCTGTGAAGGAATGGATGTCATCTTAGATGCAACAGATAACTTTAATACGCGTTTTTTAATCAATGATGTTTCCGTGAAACTGGGCATTCCGTGGATTTACGGAGGAGCCATTGGAAGTACAGGGATGATCCATACCATTATACCTGGAAAAACACCTTGTTTTCGATGTATTTTTCCAGACATTCCTCCAGCAGGAGCGGCAGACACCTGCGATACCGTTGGCGTGTTGAATAGTATAACAAATATTATTGCTTCACTGCAGTCGACGGAGGCGTTAAAACTCCTGACAGGTAATATGGAAGAGATTATAAAAGAAATCCGCTATCTTGATATCTGGCAAAATGTCCATGAAAATATTTCCATGTCTAAAAAAGAGAGCTGCAAAACCTGTGGAAAAAATGATTTTGAATATCTAAATAACGATTCTGAGGATGCCATATATCTATGCGGTAAAGATAGTGTGCAGGTTAATCCGATGAATCAGAGCATTTCCGTGAATCAAATTATTGAACGCCTAAACGGGCTAGATATAGCTGTTAGGAAAAACCCCTACTATTTGAAATTTACCTATGAAGATGTTCAGTTCACACTGTTTTACGATGGAAGAGCCATATTAAAAAACATTGCTGATGTCACGAAAGCCAGATCTCTTTATGCAAGGATCATAGGACTATGATAGATTGTAGCAAATAAAAAATAAACTGTAGCATATGCCGCAGAATTTCGATGAAAATGACCGGTGGGATTAAACCACCGGTCTTATGTTTATTTGTAGAAGTATATCGCCGCTGCTATGTATCTAATAGAAATGGGTTAAACACGAATACAAGAGGATTATTCACGGTTCAAATGAATAAAAAATAAGAATTTTATTCCAATTATCAAATATGGCATGGTACTTGCTTAATTAAAACGCGGAAGGGGGAGGTAGATGACAAAATGGGATAAAATACTGATTGCATGTGTTCTTCTATTCAGTATTGGTGGTATGGTATTCGTATCAGCTCTAGGAACGAATAGTGATCAGAAATATATAACAATTAATATTGACGGCAAACAGGTAAAAAAAATATCAATGGAGCTAAGCAAAGAAGGCAGAATATATGAATTTGCATTTAATGATCAGACGGGGTTTATTGAAGTAAAAGACGGCGAGGTAAGGATGCTGGAGATGCCTAAAGAAATTTGCCCCCAAAAGATATGCTCAGATACAGGATGGATCAGTAAACCATATCAAAGTATTGTCTGCCTGCCCAATCGGATCGTCGTGCAAATTGAGCAAAAAAGTGAGATGGAACTAGATACTATTTCTTATTAGGAGGAGTTTGTAATGAACAATATGAAGAAGAATGAACAAAACTGCCATCAAGATCAAAACCAAAATGGCGAGCATAAAGGATTTTTAAAGCATGGACTCATGATGATGCTGTGCTGCCTGCTGCCTATACTACTGATTGCGGGATTACCTTTGTTTGGTATTAAGGGAGGGTCCTTATCATCGCTAATCTTCCTGTTGTGTCCATTGATGCACGTGGGTATGATGTTTATGATGAAGAAATCCGGCAAAGGAGGATCATGCCATGGAAGTGATAAAAATAAAGAGGAGCTTGACAGTTAATGGTAAGGAGTTGACGGTGTGTTGATACAAAAACGAGGTAAAGGCCTAAAAATATTAGCGATCGTGCTAGTTATTGGATTGCTGGGTGGATATGTTTTTTACTTTACAGGTCTTGTGGATACAAAACCAAGGGATGAAAGAACTACAAGGATTACCAGTGAAGAAGCCGATGAAGAGGCAGAAAAAGTGAACCAGTTGTCTGATAAACTATTTAGACTGGACAGCCAGGGCGAGGTGCAGGTAGGGGCACTTTTGGTCAATCCTATTGAAGATGATCCGGATTACCTTGTTTTTAAAACCCAGTTTAATACACATTCAGTGGATTTAGACGGGTATGCGTTTAAGAATATGGCAGTCTTTAAGACAAGTGACGGGCTTGTGCTAAAGGACGAAATTATTTGGGAAAAAGCCGATGGAGATGGACATCATTATCTTGGCAATTACAAAATACCAAAGAAGATCAATGGAAAACCGGTTATCCAGGATAGTACAAATTCTATAGAATTGATTATTGTAAAGGTAGATGGTATAGAAGAAAGACCTCTTGTTTGGGAGAAGGAAGTTCTAGGGTTGTTAAGATAATAGGTAAGAAACGTATGGTATGAAAATGAGAGATAAGCACTTAGCAGGTGCTTATTTTCATATTAATCGGAGTGATAAAATGAAATGTCCTAATTGTAAAAGTGATAAAATCGGAAAAATTGGAGCCAAAAGATATTACTGCAGAGATTGCTATTTTGAATTTGTTGAAAGACAGAACAAGATTATTCTGTATGCAGCGGATGAGGATGGGAAGCAGACGAAAATATATACGATTCAAAAAAGAGATTGTAGCTGAACTTTGAGAAAGAATATCTGGATCTGCATGTTAAGGCTCAATACACCTAGAAAAAAATTTGCAAGCGTTAAGAAAGCGAAGGAGGTTTATCATGTCACTTGAAATGCAAGACAAAGGTAAGTCATGGTATCGAATGAGTCTGTATTTAGCTATGTTTTTTATGGGGTCAGCCCTTTTCCTATATGAAGTGGTTTTGACAAGGTTTTTTTCTGTTATACTGAGCTCTAATCTGGTTTTTCTGGTTGTTTCATTCGCCATTTTAGGAAGCGGCATCGGTGCAATTTGGGTATACTGGGCTATGCAGAAGGATGAATTAATGACGTCTAGACAACTAATTATGAGATTCAGTATATGGCTGCCAATTAGTATACTTTTCAGTATTGGAGCCATGTATTCCATGCCTTTTATAAAATCATTCACAATATATGCTGTTATAGGTGCAATTCCTTTTCTCTTTGGCGGTATGATCATTTCCAGCATATTTAGAGAGAACAGTCATGGAAGCAGCATGCTTTACTTTATGGATTTGGTAGGTTCAGCCATAGGAAGTCTCGCATCTATACAAGTTATGGGTCGATTCGGCTTCTTAAAAAGCGTTATCGTTATCTGTCTTTTGGCTGTGTTTGCCAGTGTACTAACTTATTTCTACTATGGCGAAAAGAAAAGGATGGGCTTTGCATGTATAGGATTGCTGATACTGGCAGCTGTATTCCTGCAGGGAGAACTCATCAATAAGTTTGAGCAGACAGGCTTCAATGCTTATTACAAGAATCCAAATAAAATTATTGGATATTTAAAAGACACAAAGGAAGCACCTTTAGGAATTTCTTTTACAAAGTGGGATGGGATTTCTAGAACGGATGTGATTGAAACAACCAATAGAAATGAAAAAATCATTGCAACCGACGGTGGGGGCGCAGCGCCGATGATCAAATTTAATGGAGATTTAAACACTGTACAATACATGAAAAGAGATGTAAATTTTATCCCTTTTTCCTTCGGCAAAAATGAAAAGACCCTTGTAATTGGTTCCGGAGGCGGTAAAGATGTACTTTTTGCTCTGCTAGGCGGCAATAAAGAAATCCACGCCGTTGAAATCAATGGATCTACTATTAAAGCAGTTAATGAATATAAGGAATTTAATGGAGACATATACAATAGGCCTGAGGTTGACGTCCACAACCAAGATGGAAGAAATTATATTGAAAACAGCAAAGGAAAATATGATAATATCTATCTTTCTATGGTAATGACAAATGCAATTGAGAATACTGCGTTTTCTTTGTCAGAAAACTACATCTATACCTATGAAGCATTTCAAGCATATTTTAATCACTTGAATGAAAACGGTAAACTGAGCTTTATGACACACAGCAGTTTTGATTTGGCAAAAGTTATCAACACAGGAATAAAGGCACTGCTGGATAGAGGCGTACCGCAAAGCCAGGTAACAGACTATTTTGTGGTTATCAACGGCATGGATAAGCAGCATCAAGATATGCATGAAGATAAAATCAGCATGCCTTTGGTTATCTTTAAAAATCAGCCCTTTATAGAGAGCGAAGTTTTGACAATAAAATCCGTAATTTCAGGTCAGAGTCGTGAAATCTTACATTACCCGGGTGGAGAAGATGGGCTGTATGGACTTTTAAAGAATAATAAAATCGATTACGCGGAAATAATAAAACTAATTCCCTTCAATGCAGCACCAACGGTAGACAATAAACCTTTTTTCTATAACTATTCAAAACTTTTCCCACGGGAGATCATCTACGTTTTTATTGGCGCAAGTCTTTTATGGCTGGTCATTCGGCTGAGATTTGTACAGAGTAAGGAACATAAACATGCAGTCCAGTATTTTATGGGGTTAGGTATGGCTTTTATGTTAGTAGAAATACCTATTATTCAAAAGATGATCCTGTATTTCGGAAATCCATCACTGGCTTTCAGTGTCATTCTATTCAGTATCCTGATAAGCTGCGGGATAGGCAGCAGCTTGAGCGGATCAGAAATCGTCCGGAAATTTACAGAGAAATCCCCAATATATCTGCTGTCTGCAGGGATCATGATCCTGATTACCCAGCTGAATATGGGAAGAATTCTTGACATGACGACCCAATATGATGGTACCGGAAAAATATTGGTAGGTTTTATGATTGTACTCCCGATGGGTATATTAATGGGTATACCATTTCCGACGGGATTGAGCAAGCTGAAGGCATTATACCATAATGATGAAGCAATTCCTCTTATGTGGGGTGTAAACGGGATATTTTCAGTCATAGGTTCAACCGCAGCGATCATGATATCCATGAAATTTGGCTTTAATACTGCCATATTCATTGGAGCAACTATTTATATACTTCTTTTCATCGTAAATCCCTTACATGCCAGTGAGACATGTAGTAAGTAAACAAAGGGTATCGATGAAAAACTAAATACTGTGGCAAATGACGCAATCGATGCGGGATTGGGGACGCATCAGTAAAAAGTAATCCTTATAAGGTATGTAGATGAAATAAATAAGTTATTCATTTCATTTGCTGGGATTAAGGCATAATCAGCTGGTCTGTAGATAATACCAGATAAATCTTCTCGGGGAAAAGCATGTTGGCACGACTGTTGCATAATAGTATAGCAAAACAAAAAAGGAGAATGGTTCTAATGGAGAGGCTAAAAAAGATCATGGTATCTTCCGTTTTGCTTATATTGGCAGTAAGTGCTACAGCGGGAATTTTCGCACTAAATCAACTTGCAGCTGCTGCTTTAAATAGTTAGTCATTTTAATAAAGGAGAGGTGAAGCGTTATGTTACTGATCGTTAGAATTTTGTATATCGTCCTGATAGGTTTTGTCGTGTACCGGATGTTTAAGGGTGGAGGCTGTTGTGGTGGGGGACACCACGGACATCATGGCGGAAACTCATCTGCATCCCATAAGCATGATCATAAACCGTCAGAAATCATGACAGAAGAAGACAAAAAGAAGGCGATTGATATTTCAAAAAAAAATGAAATAGATTGATGATAACAATAGCTATTGTCGGAAAGCATATAGAAGGAAGGAAATACAGATGATTAAAAAAGTATCCTCAGCACTAGCCTTGAGCTTCTTTCTGATAGCGATAGTGTTTCTTTTAAATATGAAATATCACTTTATGTTTAAGAGCGCATGTGGGTCAGGTATGGCAGGTTTAAAGATACTGGGTATATATGCGGCAGTTGCGGCCATCATATTTCTTCTTTGGAATTTAATAAAAAAAAGGGAGAAAGACATAAGTTGTGCCTACTGTAAAACGAGTGTGGAAGGTTCATGGAAAATCTGTCCTTACTGCGGATATGAAATAGCGAAAGAGAAAGCGATGGATATCACAAAGGAGGGAATAAAATGAAAAAATGGTTTCAGAACTTTTTGAAGAAACTGGAGGAGGCAAATAAGAAAAACTTTGGTAACCAAAGGTTAGATTGCTGTGATGTAAATCAAAAAAGCAATCAACCAAAACCTATGAAGCATAAATAATTTTCTAAAAAAGGAGGCGTTTTAAAATGAAAAGAAAGGGTATACTATTATTAACGTTAACGGGGGTATTGCTTGTCGGTTCGATAACGGGCTTTACTTACGCAAATGCAAAAGATGGAGATTCCGAAGCCCTGAGTAAGTTCAACATCGAAAGAAAACTATGGACAAGCAGCAGCAATGATGGAAATGGAAAAAACAAAACACAATATGAAGACATGTTAAAATTGATGAAGAAAAATGGATTAAAAGATATGGCAAAGGCAATGGAAGACAACGATTATGAAGCGATGGATCAATTCATGAATAATCTTACAGACGAAGATTATCAGAAAATGATTGAGATCATGAGAGATAATGGCTACGAAAGCATGGCTAACATGATGGAATCTATGGACAAAGATACCATGATCCAAATGCACAATGCAATGGGTGGAGCAGAAAGCTGCCATAGCAGCGGCTCCGGAATGATGGGAAATCTATAGGATAAATCGGGAATCTCCAGACCTTGCACTTAAAGCCCCCAGCTGATATAAATCAAGGTGGAGATTCCCTAAAAAATTTTTTTGACAAATATACCCCTAGGGGGTATAATAATCATATAGAAAGGAGTGTATTTTATGTCAGCAAAAAATGAAACCTTAAATATTATCGGTATGACCTGCGCTTCCTGTGCAAAAGCCGTTGAAAGAAGCGTTGGAAAAGTAAATGGTGTAGCAAAGGCATCTGTAAACTTTGCCACCGAAAAGCTGGATATACAATTTGATGATGCAAAAACTTCCCTCGACGATATCAAACAGGCAGTAAAAAATGCCGGATATACGGCAGAGGGAGAAAGCAGTCTTAGGGAAGTAACAATCCCTATTTCAGGTATGACCTGTGCTTCTTGTGCTGCCAATATTGAAAAATCTATCAAAAAACTTCAGGGCATACAAAATGTTAGTGTAAACTTTGCTACAGAAAGGGCAACCGTTGTTTATGATACCAACCAGACTAGAATATCAGAAATTAAGCAATCTGTAAAAAAAGCAGGATATCAAGCCCTAGATATTGAAGCAGGTGAGCAGGTAGACGAGGAAAAGAAAAGAAGAGAAAAAGAAATGAAGACGCTGTGGAAGAAATTTGTCGTATCTGCCATATTTACAGTGCCGTTACTATATATCGCAATGGGCCACCTCCTTGGAATAGAACTTCCGGAAATAATAGAGCCGATGATGAATCCACTCAATTTCGCACTTATACAGCTGGTCTTGACGATTCCTATTGTCATTGCCGGAAATAAATTCTATACCGTAGGATTCAAATCCTTGTTCAGAAAAACACCCAATATGGATTCGCTCATTGCAATGGGGACCAGTGCGGCTGTTCTCTACGGTGTATTTGCAACGATACAGATTGGTAATGGAAAGCTTGAATATGCTAAAGATTTGTACTTTGAGACGGCAGGTGTTATCATTACTTTAATTTTATTAGGAAAATATCTGGAGAGTGTTACGAAAGGGAAGACATCAGAAGCAATTAAAAAATTAATGGGTCTTGCTCCCAAAAATGCTACGGTTATCCATGACGGGCAAGAGATGATTATACCCATTGAGGAAGTTGAAGTGGGAGACATTGTATTGGTTAAACCGGGAGAAAAAATTCCGGTGGATGGTGTTGTTATTGAAGGACATACGTCTATTGATGAATCCATGCTGACAGGAGAAAGCATCCCGGTAGAAAAAAATGTTGGAGATAAAGTTATCGGAGCAAGTATCAACAAAAACGGTTTGATCAAATTTAAAGCCACAAAGGTTGGGAAAGATACGGCGCTGGCGCAGATCATCAAGCTTGTAGAAGATGCTCAAGGCTCCAAAGCGCCGATTGCCAAGATGGCAGATATTATTTCCGGCTATTTTGTTCCCATTGTTATTGCCATAGCCATTATCGCAGGATTTGCCTGGTTTATCTCCGGAG
Organism: Bacillota bacterium; assembly: GCA_049324315.1. Taxonomy (GTDB): domain Bacteria; phylum Bacillota; class Clostridia; order Peptostreptococcales; family Thermotaleaceae; genus JBMOKU01. The sequence continues at coordinate 11,332 of JBMOKU010000046.1, forward strand.
AGTCTGCTATTTTCTCCTTGACGATATTTATCGCTGTGTTAGTAATTGCATGCCCTTGTGCCCTTGGTCTTGCTACACCGACGGCAATTATGGTTGGGACAGGTAAAGGAGCAGAATACGGCGTATTGATTAAAGGTGGAGAGCCTTTAGAGACATCCCATAAAATTCAAACGGTTGTATTTGATAAGACCGGTACCATCACCGAAGGAAAACCGAAAGTAACAGATGTTGTAACCATAGAGGGATACAAACAGGATGAACTATTGCAAATTGCCGCATCAGCAGAAAAGGGTTCTGAGCATCCATTAGGAGAAGCCATCGTGAAAGGTGCAGAAGAAAAGGGCTTAAGCATACTGAAGGTTGACAAGTTTCATGCCATCCCGGGACATGGAATAGAAGTTAGCATCGACGGAAAAGAAATACTGCTTGGCAATAAAAAGCTAATGAATGACCGTAACATTGCCATTACGTTACAAGATGAATCAGATAAACTTGCCAGTGAGGGAAAAACACCGATGTTTATGGCTGTAAACAACAAGCTGGCCGGAATTATTGCAGTGGCAGACGTTACGAAGGAAAATAGTGCTGTGGCCATTAAAAAGCTTCATGGCATGGGCATCAAGGTAGCCATGATCACCGGAGATAATAGAAGAACCGCAGAAGCTATTGCAAAGCAAGTAGGCATTGATATTGTTCTGGCGGAAGTTCTGCCTCAAGACAAGGCAAACGAAGTGAAAAAACTGCAAGAGCAAGGGAATATTGTAGCCATGGTTGGTGATGGCATTAATGATGCTCCGGCATTAGCACAGGCCGATGTTGGAATTGCCATTGGCTCAGGAACAGACGTGGCCATGGAATCTGCAGACATTGTACTCATGAAGAGTGATCTTTTGGATGTTGTTACTGCTATACAATTAAGTAAGCGAACGATTCGAAACATCAAGCAAAACTTATTCTGGGCTTTTGCCTATAATACGGCCGGTATTCCGGTGGCAGCAGGGTTGATTTATCTGTTTGGAGGACCACTCTTAAACCCTATGATCGCAGCAGGGGCCATGTCTTTCAGTTCTGTGTCGGTACTTCTGAATGCACTTCGATTAAAAGGCTTTAAGCCTGTTATGAAATAGCAGTTAAGGAAGAGTACTCTTCCTTGAAAAAAATAAATGGAGGGATAGTTTATGAAAAAGAAAATAACGATTGAAGGTATGAGTTGTGGCCATTGTGTAGGTCACGTTACAGAGGCACTAAAAGAAGTTTGCGGCGTGAAAAACGTTGAGGTAGATTTAGGTGGAAAAAATGCAGTTGTAGAACTGGCACATGCAGTAGAAGACAGCAAGCTGATTGCAGCAATTGATGAAGCCGGATATAATGCAGTAAAGGTTGAAGAAGCATAAAAAAATATAAACAAACAAAGAGATAAGTCCAGCTTGGGCTTATCTTTTTCTATTGGTTTGGATATATAAATTTTCATTGTAGGATATCTTACGCTTCCTGTGCAATTTAACACAGTGTTTTTAAAAAATAAAGCCAAGTTTCCCCAAAAACAGAAGGGAGAAGACTTGGCACAGTATTTGCATTTAACTCAAGAGACATTTGCACTTTTTTACAGGTAGGCGATTTCTTACCTTCCACATAAGGGAGAATCAACAAGCCTTTATTGAATCACAGATAAGGGGGCCAATCAAAAGATGAAAAATTTATTAAAAAAACTTAGGAAGAAACCTTCGCTTCTACACATCACAATTCTTTTTCTATTGCTATTTGCTTCACCTAAAATCGCTGCAGCGACTGAATTATCTCCACAAGAGATGCGTGTGGAAGCAAACGTAGAAGCAAAAACCAATGCTATGGAAGAACAGGATTTATTCGTGCCCATCCGTTCAGCGCTTGAGGAGCTTGGCGTAGAAGAGATCGTCTGGATATCTGAAGAAGAGAAGATCATATTCCCTTGGGATGGAAAAGAGATTGTTCTTAAGATAGGAGATACAAAGGTTTTTGTCAATGGAAAGCCCGAATTGCTGTCTGCAGCACCTGTCAATATTAACGGAAAGGCACTGGTGCCGGTAGATTTTTTTGAAAAAAGTATGGAAATTGGCTCTAAAAATGAAGTCTATCAAAGAATCGGTTCTTTAGTCAGCAGAGGTGGAAAGGAACGAATTACTGTTGAAGAAAATAAGCGCCAACAAATCGTAGATACTGCTATGCAATATATTGGCGTGCCGTACAAATGGGGTGGAACCAGCCCTTCTGGATTTGATTCTTCTGGCTTTGTGTGGTATGTCTTTAAACAAAATGGAATCCAGCTGCCCCGTGTTTCTTTTGATATATTCAAAGCGGGAAAATCCATTTCCAAGGAGGAACTTCTGCCGGGAGACCTGGTATTTTTTGAGGGGTATCGGCCAGGTCCGTCTCATGGAACAATTTATATTGGAGAAGGAAAATTTATTCATTCTCCGTCTACCGGAAAAACTGTTTTGATAAGTGAGCTTGATGATACATATTATTGGAAATCTAGATTTTATAGCGGGCTGCGTGTGATTGACCTTCAATAAGTACTGGAAATTATGCACGATGGAGCTTGCTTTGTAAATTTTGAAGTTTAAAAACATATTTTTACAGTGAAGATATGATAGAGGCCTTTGCTTTTTATGAAAAAAGTGATCAATTTTAAAAAATATATTGACAGGGAAATGGTGGACATATATAATGAATACTGACCGAGTAAACCGATAGGATAACTCGGATTTATTTTGGCACCATAATGATAATGAGTATCAATACTAAAACAATACAATTATCATTATCAAACACCAAATTTGGAAAGGGGGGACGAAGTTGAAAGTTTTTAGAAAAGCAGCAGTACTTATTTTGGTATTCTACCTTTTTAGCTTTAATGTCTATGCTGCCACATCATGGAATGAAGTAGTCAATGAAATTGATGAGATCCTTGTTCAAGCTGTAGCTATTTATGAGAAAGGTGACATTGAACTGGCAGTACAGAAAGTAAATGATGGATATTTTGGTCCATATGAAGGCAAACAGATGGAGAAGGCTGTTCGATTGTCTATTTCTTCAAAATATAATGCGGAAATTGAATATATGTTTAGAAGTATGAAAAAGGCAATGAAAAAAGACTCCAGCGTTGAGGAAGTAAATGCTTTAAAAGAAGAGTTGGTGGAAAAACTCTACCAGGCAGCGAAAGAAATGGATAAAGCCTCTCAGAGTCCATGGGGAACATTTGTTGCTTCACTATTGATCATCGTACGGGAAGGCTTTGAGGCAATACTGGTTATCGGTGCATTGATCGCATACCTGATTCAATCAGGCAATAAGGATAAATTAAATATTATTTACATAAGTTCGGCAGGCGCTCTTGCTGCCAGTGTCGTTACAGCGATAGCCATTAAAATGATCTTTAACGTAAGCGGAGCTAGTCAGGAAATACTCGAAGGAATAACAATGCTTGTAGCAGTCGTTGTTCTGTTCTTTGTAAGCTACTGGCTAATAAGCAAGTCTGAAGCCCAAAAGTGGGATCAATATATAAAAAACAAAATGACCCATTCACTTTCGAAAGGAAATAAATTTGCTTTAGGCTTCGCTGCATTCCTTGCTGTATACAGAGAGGGGGCAGAAACAGTACTGTTTTATCAGGCAATGATATATGGCTCACAGCCTGATGAGATAGGAACCATTGCACTGGGATTTGCCGTAGGGTGCGTTGTACTTGTGGGACTATTTGCCTTAATCCGCTATGGCGGAGTTAAGATACCGTTAAAACCTTTCTTCCTAGGCACCAGTGTCCTGCTCTATTATTTGGCCTTTGTATTTGCAGGCCAAGCTATCAATGAATTGCAGGCGGGTAATTTAATTGCGAGTACGGCAGTGAATTTCCCGACGATAACTCTTTTGGGAATTTACCCTACCGTTGAAAGCCTGCTTTTACAAGGATTGCTCTTAGCAGCAGTGTTGCTGGGATGGATATACCGCAAATATCAAAACAAGAAAATTATTGGAGGTTAGAAAAATGATAAGAAGAAAAGGACTTTTCATGATGATGGTCGCAGTCTTGGTTATTGGACTTTTGGCAGGCTGCGCAGGTACAAAGGATGCTGCCAAGGTTGAAGAAAGTAATGTTCAGGATGAAGCAGCAGATGGAGGGGCTTCCTTCCAAGAATATCCCATTGGTGATGAGGTAGAAGCAGAGGGAATGAATATTGCAGCAATTTACTTAAAGCCGGTGGACATGGAACCTGCTATGAAGGCAGGATTAAGTGCAGACAAGTCAGATATTCACCTGGAAGCAGATATAACTGCTCTAAAGGATAATCCGTTTGGATTTGGTTTTGGCGAATTTGTTCCTTATCTTACGATAAAATACATAATTTCTGATGAAAGTGGAAAAGAAGTCTTATCCGGCAGCTTTATGCCTATGAATGCCTCAGACGGTTCCCATTATGGTGCAAATGTAAAAATGCCTGGAGCCGGCACCTATAAGCTGAAGTATATTATCGAGTCTCCGGAAAACAAAGATTTCCTATTACATACAGATGATGAAACAGGTGTGCCGGGACGTTTCTGGAAGAAGCCTGTAGAAGTAGAGTTTGAATTCCCTTACGTACCACGAAAGTTTTAATCTATCTAGGTCAAACTAGGTACGTTACATCGGCTATGCCACGGGGACAGTTCCATCGCTTAACCCGGGTGGCTGTAGGCAGCCACCCCTACGGTACTCGAACCGTCCCCATGACGCCGTTACTTTGTTCCTGACTGCAATATACTTAGTACTATGTATATTGCAAGATATAGGTTTGTCGTCATGATGGAGCCGCATTAAGGAGTGTGTCTGAGTACAGTTAGGCGATGTATGCGCCTGTGCTGACATTTAAATGGATTCTGGTAAAGGTGAAATGGGACATTTCATCTTTACCGGAGTTTTGTTGTTAAGTTTTGCCTGTCTTAAGTGCAGGTATTTGCCTTTGGAGGTTGTATATGTTAGAGTCCACTGTTTTTACTTTAAAATATGCCGTAGAAGCTGCATTTCTTTTATTGGTACTGTATACGCTGATGCAAACAAACAAAGATCATGGCCCGGCAAAGAATTGGATAGCGTATTCGATTGGGGTCAGCTTATCGATCAGCTTCTTATTAGGTTTACTGATAAAGTTTTACATCGACCGCGAGTTAGTGGATACGATTTTGCGCGTTCTTTCAATTATAAACGTACTGGTACTGCTGGGATTCAGCTGGTGTAAGACAAAAGCTTTTAAACGTATATATGCAGCAATCATAAGCTTTTTCTTGGTTGTGATTCCTTCGGTAGAAATTTCTCTTTTTTTTATTAATCTAGTCGTCAGAAACGAAGGGTTTTTGAATACAGAGCTTTTGCTAAAGTTTGCAGGTGGAGGGATAGCTCTTTTCATAGCATACTTTTTACTAAAGAATGCATATGGATTCGTAATAAAGCTTCCTCTTCTACAAATACGATTGTGGGAAACACTGATTTTAGTATTATACCTAGGTAGACAGTTAATTAGTATCTTTCAGATGACGCTTGCATTGGGATTTGTGCCTATAACGAAGTTTACAGTATCGCTTATTTCTCCCCTGATTAATATCTGGCAGCCGATTCTATTTTATTTATTGATAGCTGCCGGTGTCTGCTGGGTGGCATACGGGGCATACAAGCTTCCGTGGAAGGCAGAGGACGAATATAAAAATCCTGCTGAGAGTAGAAAAGCCTTAAGTGAAATCAAAAGGAGAAAAAGGAGTATATGTGCTTTTTCTGTGCTTATAGGGTTGTTCCTAAGCCTGAATCTATTTAATTATTATATGGAAAACCGCACCATAGAGCTATCTCCGGCAGTACCTGTTGAAGCAGATTCGGGATTGGTGAAGATTTCTGCCAAAGAACTGGAAGATAATAATTTACATAGATACAGCTATATCACTTCAAATAACATAGAGATAAGGTTTATTGCCATAAAAAAAGGAGAGGGCGTTTATGGCATAGGGCTTGATGCCTGTGAGATCTGTGGCACGGTAGGTTACTACCAGAGAGGTAGAGAGGTTATTTGTTTAAACTGTGATGTTATCATGAATATTCCTACCATAGGTTTCCCGGGTGGATGCAATCCGATACCTTTAAAACATGATGTAAACGGGGAGAAAATTGTCATTAATGAAGCGTCACTGCTAGAAGCAGAAAAGGTATTCAAGTAGAGGTGAATGATATTGTTTTTGCGAATGTTAAAGAAATCTTTTACACGGGGATTAAGAGGCAAGATCTTGGCAATTGTCACGGTTGCTTTTGGTGCATCCCTTGCCAGCGCAATGTTAAATGTAACATTAGACGTAGGTGACCAGATGAATAAGGAGCTAAAGGCTTATGGTGCCAACATACAAGTCTTACCTAAGATGGATACATTGCCTCTGGAACTGGGCGGGGTTGACTTCAACCCCCTTGAGGAACAGCAGTTTATCAAAGAGGCTGACTTACTACAGTTGAAAATGATTTTCTGGGCCCATAATATTGTAAGCTTTTCTCCATATCTGGAGACTGCGGCAGAAGTAAAAGGATTTAAAAATATGAACGTTACCGGTACATGGTTTAACAAGAAACTGGTTATTCCCACCGGTGAAACGGTATATGTAGGGACCCAGACATTAAAATCCTGGTGGGAAATTGAAGGCAGTTGGCCGGCCGACGATACTGCTGAGGCAATGGTCGGGAAAGAGGCAGCTAAGAAAATGAATGTTAAGATTGGTGATGTTATTACCGTCTCAGCAGGAAAAAGAAACACACCTGTTCCTGTTACCGTAACGGGTATTGTCAGCGGCGGAGAAGAAGCTGACGAGAAAGTATTTGTGTCTCTTGGACTGCTGCAGGGTTTACTGGATATGGAGGGTAAGGTTCAAAAAGTTGAAGTAAGTGCGTTAACGACACCGGACAATGCACTGGCCATAAAGGCTGAAGAAGACCCTGAATCTTTAACACCGGAAGAGTTTGAAACATGGTATTGTACCGCATATGTCAGTGCCATCACATACCAGATAGAAGAGGCAATACCCGGCGTCGTTGCGAAACCCATCAGGCAGGTGGCTCAATCCGAGGGCAAGATTTTAGGTAAGATTCAACTGTTGATGCTATTGCTGACAGGTGCTGGTTTAATAAGCTCGGCCTTAGGCGTATCCGGGTTAATGACGACGAAGGTGCTGGAGCGGAGTGTGGAAATCGGCTTAATGAAATCCTTGGGCGCAGAAGATAGTCAAGTGAATACGTTGTTTATGACAGAAGGCGTGATTACAGGACTATTGGGTGGATTGACGGGATATGTTCTCGGACTTGGCTTTGCTGCGGTTATTGCTGCAAAAGTATTTGACAGTGTATTAACCATTAAACCCATTGTATTGCCTGCGGTCCTATTCATTTCTATAGGTGTCGTATTTGCGGGAAGCTTGTCAGCAATGAAATACTTAATAAGACTTGAACCGGCTCATGTTCTTCATGGAAGGTAAGGAGGGGGTAAAATACAGTGACAAATAAGAAAATGTTTTATCGAATGATCATGAACGCCCTTATGAAACGGAAATCGCGGGTTATGGTATCACTCCTTGCCATTGCCATAGGCACATCCGTTGTTGCAGCACTCTTAAGTGTATATGTGGATATTAATGAAAAAATGAGTAAGGAATTCAGATCTTATGGGGCCAATATGGTTTTATCTCCTGCCGATCGTCAGGAAAAATATTTTTCCTATGAGACATTTAGAAATACATTGGAGGTTATAGGTAAAGATGCCGTCGGAGCCGCGCCTTACTTATACGGTGTAGCTACTGTGGATAAGCACCGACTGGTAGTAGTTGGTACAAGCTTTCATGATGTTAAGAAAGTAAGTCCCTATTGGAAGATTACCGGTGAATGGGTGGAAAAAGAAGATGCAAAAGGGGCCATGATAGGTATAACAGCTGCTGATAAGCTAAGGTTAAAACCTGGTGATACATTCACGATGTCCTCTGAAGCTGCAGGACAGCAGGAGGAGTTTACGGTTAAAGCCCTGGTGAATACCGGAAGTACGGAAGACAACCAGATTTTTATAAACTTGGATTCGGCTCAGGTGCTGTTGAACACACCCGACCGTATCAACGCTGCTTATTTAAGCGTGATGGGAAGCGCGGACTTCTTGAGCGAAAAGGCAAAGGAATTTGAACGAAAGTTTCCTGTGTTGAGTGCTAAACCTATTAAGAAAATAGCCAAATCAGAGGGCGTTATTCTGGAGAAAATAAAATCCTTGGTGTATATGGTTGTGTTTGTCATTTTATTGTCAACTTTGTTGTGCGTAACGACAACAATGATGACAATGGTTACGGAAAGAAAAGGTGAGATCGGGCTTAAGAAGGCATTAGGGGCTGATAATTTTTACATAACAAAAGAGTTTATAGCGGAAGCTCTCTTATTGGGGGCAGGAGGTGCCGTAATTGGGAATTTATCAGGTTATGGCTTGGCACAGGTGATAGGAAGAAGTGTATTTGATTCTCTTATATCAATAAAGCCGCTGGTATTTTTAGGTGTATTTCTAGTTTCACTGGTTGTAACTTGTGCAGCAGCACTATGGCCGCTGCGTATGGCTACTGCTGTAGATCCTGTTATTGTTTTAAAGGATGAATAAGGGGGGTTTTTATGGCAATATTGGAGATGAAAAGTGTATCAAAAATTTATGGCAGTGTATATGCATTAAATAATGTTGATTTTTCTGTGGAACAAGGAGAATGGGTGGCTGTCATGGGCCCCTCTGGGTCAGGAAAAAGTACCATGTTAAATATTGTGGGCTGTCTGGATACGGCTTCAAAAGGACAGGTGTTGATTGATGGAATAGATACTTCAACGCTCTCACGTAAAGACCTTACCCGGGTAAGAAGGGAGAAAATTGGATTTGTGTTCCAGCAGTTTCATCTGGTACCGCATCTTACAGCTTTGGAAAACGTGATGATGGCGCAATATTATCATAGTATGGCAGATGAAAATGAAGCAAAGGAAGCACTTTCCAGAGTAGGCCTGGGCCATCGGTTTACCCACTTTCCCAGCCAGCTTTCGGGCGGAGAGCAGCAAAGGGTTTGTATAGCCCGGGCGTTAATAAATTATCCTGCCCTCATACTGGCGGATGAACCAACAGGAAATCTGGATGAAGCCAATGAAGAAATCGTTGTTGACCTTTTTAGACAGCTTCACAAAGAAGGACATACCATCGTAATGGTTACCCATGCTCCGGAAGTTGGAAGTCTCGCTGAACGCAGGGTGAGGCTTGAACATGGCGTCGTTAAGGAGGTACAGGAGTGAAAAAGAGAATGATATTGTTCTTGACCCTTCTTTTGATGATATCCATGAGTACCGCCTGTAGTGCTAAGGATGAGAAGATAGCGGATCAAGCCAAATTCATTGACGGTACGTATCAGGGAACAGGGCAGGGGGCAGTAGGAGAAGTTAAGCTTGAAGTCATCATAGAAAAAGGAGAAATAAAAGATATTAGAATACGAAAGCATCAAGAAACAGAAGGATTAGCAGAAACGATCATCGAGAAGATGACAAATGCTATTATCAAGGAACAATCTCCTGAAGTTGATGTAGTAAGCGGTGGTACGATGACAAGCAATGCGATTAAAGAAGGGGTAAAGAATGCTTTAGAAAATGCTTACCGTGATAAAGCCCAATGATATGGGAAAATATTTATTCTATATAATGTGTGGTGCTTGAAAATGAAAAACACTTCTGATGATAAGTCACTTACTAAGAATGCTGAAATCGTATACAAATTATTCAAGAGCTGTCCTTTTCAACGCTTTGATGTATATTCGATCTTACAAACCATTAATGAGGATAAAGTTGTTATGAGTGAAAGAACTGCATACAGAATCGTTGAGAAATTAGTTAAATCAGGGAAGATTGTCTGCAGCGATAAGATAAAAGGTATGAGAAAATATGAATTGTCTAAAGGAAATCACTGTATTTTGGTATGTGACAGCTGTGGTCAGAAAAAGCTGATAGAATTAAACGCATGTCAGAACATATATAAAAAGATTTACAAGAAATATGATTTTGATATTGAAAGAGCTGAAATAGAAATACGGGGTATATGTAAAGAAACTTATTAGAAATAAATTAGAAGGCATATGGTCAATGTATGAAGACTATATGTCTTTTAATTTAATACAAGGTATTCTCCTAGTGTCCGCAGAGGTTATGAGAGCATTCATACATTTACTCTTACGCTGAGATTAGTGGGCCAGGAGTACTCTATAGTCTACTATTCTATAGGGAGTTTTTGTTTTTTGAAAAAAGTGATTGCAAAAACTTACCAGAATAGATATAATTAAATTGAACATATGAATATATGTTCATATATAAAAGGAAGGATGATTATATGACAGATAAACAAATGAATACAGATACTTGCAGCTGCAATATTATTCATGAAGAAGTAGTAAATAGAGTTAGGAAATCAATGCCTCAAGAAGAAAGATTATATGATCTGGCTGAGCTCTTTAAGGTCTTTGGGGATACAACCCGGATTAAGATTTTATATGCCCTATTTGAATCAGAAATGTGTGTATGTGATATTGCGGCACTCCTTGGCATGAACCAATCCGCCATATCACACCAGCTAAGAGTCTTAAAGCAGGCAGGGCTGGCAAAGTATAGAAAAGAGGGGAAAGTAGTCTACTATTCTCTAGATGATGAGCACGTTAAAAATATTTTTGATCAAGGATTTATTCATATTACCCATAAGTAATTAATTTTGGAATAGAGGGGGAAACAGAATGCGTAAAATAATCAAAAAAGAATTAATTCTAGAAGGTTTAGACTGAGCGGGTTGTACTTCTAGGATAGAAGTAGGTATAAACGAATTAGAAGGTGTGAACGCAGCAACTTTAAACTTTGTTACGAAAACACTTGCAATTGAAATAGATGATGAGGGTAAAGTGGAGTCTATTGTCTCAGCGGCAAGGAATGTAGTTAATAAATTTGAACCTCATGTTATTGTAAAAGAAAAGATTATTGATAAAGCGGCGAAGAAAGCCTTGGTGCTAATAGGGTTATCCTGTGCAAGCTGCGCTACAAAAATAGAAGATAAAGTAAAAGAATTAAAAGGTGTCTATAGTGCCTACATTGATTTTGCATCGGGCAAACTGGTAATTGAAGGAAAAGTACGGGATCTAGAGAGAATTATAAGGGAAGCAACCGCCATTATTAAACAAATTGAGCCTAATGTGGAAGTCATTGATGAAGGTAGAAAGAAAGATACCCATGGACATGATGGACACGATCATGATGAGCACGATCATGGGCATAGTCATGGAGGTGGAGACAATAAAAAGGAGCTGATACGATTAGGCATTGGGGCTGCGTTCTTTGCCATTGCTCTGGCCTTTAAAATGTCAACTGCTATGGAGTTTGGGTTATACTTTGTAAGTTATCTTCTTGTAGGTGGGGAAGTATTACTAAAATCAGGAAGAAATATACTAAGAGGTCAGGTTTTCGATGAAAACTTTCTAATGAGCGTAGCAACCATTGGTGCTTTTGCAATTGGAGAATTTCCAGAAGGGGTTGCTGTAATGCTCTTCTACCAAATTGGTGAATTCTTTCAAGGTCTAGCAGTGAATCGTTCCAGAAAATCTATTGCAGAGCTGATGGATATTCGACCAGATTATGCAAACCTTAAAGTGGGAAATGATGTGAAGAAGGTTTCTCCAGAAGAAGTTGCAGTGGGAGACTATATTATCGTAAAGCCAGGAGAAAAAGTACCGTTAGATGGAGTTGTTATAGAAGGGAAATCCATGTTAGACACTTCTGCTTTGACAGGTGAATCTGTACCGAGAGAAGTGGAAGCAGGAAGTAGTGTGTTAGGTGGATTTATCAATAAAAACGGTTTACTGACAGTTGAAGTAAGGAAAGAATTCGGAGAATCGACAGTATCTAAGATACTAGAATTAGTAGAAAACGCTAGCAGCAAAAAAGCACCTACAGAGAACTTTATCACAAAGTTTGCAAGGTACTATACCCCTGGAGTTGTATTTGCTGCCCTTGCATTAGCAGTGATTCCACCATTGGTGATTGAAGGTGCTACCTTCTCAGAATGGATTTATAGAGCACTGGTATTCCTTGTAATATCCTGTCCTTGTGCGTTGGTAGTATCTATCCCGCTAGGATTCTTTGGAGGCATTGGTGGAGCATCGAAAAACGGGGTTCTGGTTAAAGGCGGAAACTACCTGGAAGCATTGAACAATGTTGATACGGTGGTATTTGACAAAACAGGGACATTAACAAAGGGTGTATTTAAAGTAACGGAGATAAATACTGAAAAGAATGTTTCAAAGGAAGAATTGTTAGAGTATGCTGCCCATGCAGAAAGCTACTCCAACCATCCTATTGCTGTATCCATCTTAAAGGCATATGGAAAAGAAATAAATAAAGAAGAAGTTGAAAACTATGACGAAATATCGGGTCATGGTATTAAAGTTAAAGTCAAAGATAAGGAAATTTTAGCGGGCAATATAAAATTGATGGATAAAGAAAAGATTGCATATGAGCCAATAGAAGCTGCTGGAACCGTAGTGTACGTAGCAATCGACGGAAGCTTTGCAGGGTCTATCATCATCTCCGATGAGATAAAGGAGGATTCCCAGAATGCAATTAGAGAACTAAAGGCTATTGGGGTCAAGAAGACTGTTATGCTTACAGGGGATAATAAGCAGGTAGGGATAAAAGTAGCGAATCAGCTGGGCTTAGATGAAGTACACGCAGAGCTGCTGCCCGATCAGAAGGTTGAGAAAGTCGAACTGTTAGACAGACAGAAATCACCAAAAGGCAAATTGGTTTTTGTTGGAGATGGCATCAATGATGCCCCTGTTTTAGCCAGGGCAGATATTGGCGTAGCCATGGGAGGATTGGGTTCCGATGCGGCTATTGAAGCAGCTGACGTGGTATTAATGACGGATGAGCCAATGAAATTAGTGAGCGCTATAAAAATAGCTAAGAGGACAAAGCGCATTGTATGGCAAAATATCATCTTTGCTTTCGGAGTAAAAGGCATTGTATTACTTCTTGGAGCTGGCGGTCTTGCAACCATGTGGGAAGCAGTATTTGCCGATGTAGGTGTGGCGCTAATTGCAGTATTTAATGCCATGAGGGTACTAAATGTAAAGAATATATAATAGGATGAAGCATTTGGAAATAAAACTATTATAAGAGTGCCTTTATTGAATGCTGATGAAGGAAAAAGCAATGGGATTAGCCTATATCAACAGTTATAGGTTAATTCCATTGTTTACATAAATGATTATACCCACTTATAATAGAATCATTAGCGTTAACTTAAGCCATAATTTGGCATCCTAAGTAAGCGAGGAGAATAACCAAATAGTGGAAATATTACTGGCTGCTCTTGCTTCTTTCTACAGAAATATTCAGCTGATATTTTTCTTTAGTATAGCTGAGAAAGCTAAAGCCGCTGGAGACAACCGCGTTCCTTTTGGGTAGATCAATAAGAGCGGACGTTTCATACTTATCTTTTTTAACGGTACTAAAAGTCCTAATTGTGATTCATACTCGAATGTATAGGTAGACAAAAAAGCAATGCCCATATTATTAATAACCCCGCGCTTAATTGCTTCTGTATCACCTAAAATGAGCCTATGTTTTGGGTTAATATTAAGTTGTGATAATAAGCTATCTAATAAACGTTGCGTATCTGATCCGTTTTCTCTGCATAGAAAAGTTTCTTGACAGAGCTGAGCAGTAAGGTTATCATCAGTGTCTTTTAAATAGCAATGGTTACCAGATACTACCAAGCTTAGTTCGTCTTCAGCAAACTGTTCCTGATATAATCGGGGAACCGATATTTTACTTGCAACCAATCCTAAATCAACCCTACCTTCAGAAGCCATTTCTTCTATTTCAGTGCTATTACCTACTTTTAAGTTGATACTTATCCCAGGGTTTTTCTTTTGGTACAAGGCTAAGACTTTGGGTAGAAGATAATTGGCAATAGTAGTGCTTGCTCCTAGCGTAAGTTCTGCAGTAGTTAAATCCTTAAATTCCAACATTTCTTTTTTAGCCTCATTTGAGAGGCATATTATTTTTTCAGCATACACCAATAAACGCCTGCCCGCATCTGTAGTAACTACCTGGCGGCCTTGTCTGGTAAAAAGCTGCAGTTCCAATTCTTTTTCCAAGGATGCCACTTGTCGGGAAAGAGCAGGTTGACTGACAAATAACTCATCAGCAGCTTTGGAAAAATTACCGCTGATGGCTACCTGGTAGAAAGCTTTTAGTTTGGAAAAATCCATAATCTCCCTCCCCTAAATACAACTATACACTTTTTGCATAGTTATTATGAAATATATGCATTTTTATTATATCAAAATCCATGATACAGTAGAACAAACAATATTTAAAAATCGAGGTGCTTTATTTTGCAGCAAAAACAATTCATTAATTTAACGGCCTATTCTCCAGGCTCCGGCTGAGCAAGTAAAATAGGTCCGGCGGACCTGGAACAAGTATTAGGATGCTTGCCACTACCAGCAGACAAAAATCTGGTAAGTGGATTAAAAGAAGATGCCACAGTTTATCAGCTGAGTCCTTCATCGGCAATCGTTCAAACTGTAGATTTTATCACGCCTATACTAAATGACCCTTATGCTTATGGTGCTGTAGCAGCAGCCAATGCAATCAGTGATATCTATGCCATGGGCGCCAAACCTGTCTATGCTTTAAACATTGTAGAGTTTCCAGTCAAGAGTTTACCTTTAAGTATTTTAGAAGAAATTCTAAAAGGGGGGGCTGATAAAGCATTAGAAGCAGGAGTAAGTATTGCTGGCGGCCACTCCGTAGAGGATAATGCACCAAAATACGGGATGTCAGTGACCGGTTTTGCGGACCCAACAAAACTAGTGAGAAAAAAAGGTGCCAAACCAGGTGATGTTTTATTCCTCACTAAGCCGTTGGGAACAGGAATCATAACTGCCGCTATAGACCGTGGATTAGCAGGAGCAGAAACAGAACAAGAGATATATCACATCATGGCCCACTTAAACAAGGGCGCTGCAGAAGCTATGCTAATGGTTGGTGTCCATGCATGTACTGATGTCACAGGCTTTGGACTACTAGGGCACCTAACTGAAATGCTTTTAGCCAGTAATGTTTCAGCTCAAATTTTTCTCAATAGAATACCCTTAATATCGGGCGTAGAAAAGTTAGCCAAAGCCGGGGCTATCCCCGCAGGAACGCACAATAACTATCGTTTTTTGAGAGATAAGGTTAACTGGGAAAAGGGCTATACCCAGGAAGAGATGATGCTCTTATGTGACGCCCAAACTGCGGGAGGCCTGTTAATAGCTGTCCCTGAGGAAAAGGCAGACCAGCTTCAAACTGCTCTTGTAGAAAAGGGATGCTTGGCGGCAGCAGAAGTAGGCATTATAACTGAAAAAAGGGAGAAGGTGATCGAGGTATCGGACTAAATATGTTATGTTAATAATTGCTGGTCTGACTGATTTTTGTCTTATGGAAAAATTTCTGAAAGCCTTAGGGGTAACGGAAACGGTTACTTGTCAAGATATAACGAAAGGAAGTCGTTTGAAATGAACTATTTAGAGTATATTTTAGAAAGCTGTTTGCAATCGAAGGATACAAATCCGATAGCAATAGTCCAAAGGATTCTACATCATGGGGAATTTCCAGTGGCAGGGCAGGCCCACCATCCGCTCATTACTGGTAGTTTACTGGCTGCTTATGCTAATGCTAGTGATACCAGCAATAAAGAAAATTTGATTAGAGAAGGCGTGAAAAGAGCAAACTCCATTCCTGGGGGGTTTTGTGCAGGGTTTGGCGCAGATGCTGCAGCTATTTCTCTAGGAATTGCAGTTAGTGTTATCTTAAATAACAATGTGAAGAAAGAAACAGATTCGGGAAGAGCTAAGGCCCATACATTGACGGGCATGGGGATGTTGAATATTGCCAATAACCAAGGTAACAGATGCTGCAGACGGAGTACATACTCCATGCTAATTTTAGGAACAAACTACTTTAATCAAAACATGGGATGTGCTCTCGAAACCACACCCGAGTCGGAGGTTAAGTGTACCTTAAAGGAACAGAATCCACTATGTAACGGAGTATACTGCAAATTTTATCGCTAATTTAATCTTAAAGGAGCAATCAAACAATGATCAAAAATAAAGTTTATTAAGGGGGTGTAGATTCAATGAAAAAAATATACCTTGATTATAATGCTAGTACACCAATCGCTCCGGAAGTAGCGGAATCCATGATACCTTTTTTGACAGCGCATTATGGCAATCCGTCCACCACCCACTGGGCTGGAAAACCAGCCAAAGAAGCCTATGAAAATGCCAGACAACAAGTAGCGAGTTTACTAGGATGCAATTCTAACGAAGTTATATTCACCAGTGGTGGCAGTGAAGCAAATAATCACGCCATTAAAGGAGTTTATTATGCGCTTAAGGGTAAGGGAAACCACATCATTACCACCCAAATTGAACACCCGGCTGTGATGAATCCCTGTAGGTTTTTACAGAAACTGGGTGCCAAGGTTACCTACGTGGGAGTAGACTCTTTCGGTCAAGTGTCGCCAGTTGATATCGAAAAAGCAATTACAGACCAGACCATCCTGATTTCGGTTATGCATACCAATAACGAAACAGGGACAATTCAACCACTGGCGGAAATTGCCCAAATTGCTAAGAAACATAATATTTTATTTCACAGTGATGCTGCTCAATCTGTAGGTAAAATTTCTACCAAAGTTCATGAACTGGGAGTTGATTTGCTGTCCGTAGCCGGTCATAAATTATATGCACCCAAGGGAATCGGTGCTCTATATATCAGACAAGGAACACCTATTGAACCTTTAGTGCATGGTGCCGGGCATGAAGGGGGAAGACGGGCAGGAACAGAAAACATTATTTTAGCCGTAGGTTTAGGAAAAGCTTGCCAACTTGCAGAAGCCAGTGGTGTAGATCCGAAAATTAAGGAATTGCGCAACTTTTTTTGGGATCAGTTAAAGAAGCACTTTAAGGATAAAGTTATTTTAAATGGCCATCCAGAAATGCGACTGCCTAATACACTAAATGTTAGCTTTGTGGGAAAAGTAGGACAGGAAATACTACAGCAAATTCCCCAACTGGCTGCCTCTACAGGCTCTGCCTGCCATGCAGGCGTAGTAGAGATTTCTCCAGTCCTAAAAGCAATGAAGGTAGATGAATATGTTGGACAGGGGACAATCCGCTTCAGTTTAGGGAAATATACTATGAAAGAAGAGTTAGAGGTAGTAGTAGAGTGGTTAAAAGAAACGGTTTAGAATAATGCATGAATAATATACGCAACGGTCACACAAGGTGTGATCATTCAATAACCGCAATGCAAAATGGGAACAATAAGTTATAAAGAAAGTATCCTAACGCTTACATCACGAGGAAAAAACGGTTACAACAAAATACCACCATAGGACAAGAGTAACACCAACACATCGGATGGAGACTAAACTTCATCCGATTTTATTTTTTATTTGCAAGATAAAGTTTTATTAAGGACTGCAAAGAAGCTAAAATAAATTATAAAGTTTTCAATAACAAAATCATGTTTGCTGGGTTAAAAAAAGGGAAATACTCAAAGCAGAATAGTAGATAGGAGAATGCGTATGCTAGATATTACAAAATTATTATCCGGTGAGGTTGAGCATCATTCCATGAGATATTCCCAAGATTGCAGTGACACGAAAACCGGAATCAGAAAGGGTTTTGGGCCGGTAATTGCGTGGAATATAACACAGAAATGCAATTATTATTGTAAACACTGTTACTCTAACGCCAGCTGTGAAGAAGACGTTGACACATTAAACTTTGGAGAGATTACTAAAATCATAGATGATTTTGAGGCAAATAATGTACCGGTCATCCTCCTTTCCGGAGGGGAGCCCTTAATAAGAAATGACATCTTTGATATTATCCGGTATATAGCCGGCAAAAAAATACGAATAAGTCTTTCTACCAATGGGAGTTTAATCGATAAGTCTACGGCAGCTGCGTTAAAAGGTATGGGAATAAGCTATGTTGGAATAAGTATTGATGGAACGAGGGAAAAAAATGATGACTTTAGAGGTGTTTCGGGTGCCTTTGATAATACAATAAAAGCCATTGAAAATTGCTATCATGCAGGTCAAAAAGTAGGGCTTAGATTTACCTTGCAAAAAAATAACTATAAAGATGTACCCAGCATCCTAGAGCTTATGGAAGAGATGAAGGTAGATCGAATCTGCTTTTATCATCTGGTGCCTTCGGGGAGAGGAAAAGATATTACAGATCAAATGCTATCGAATGAAGAAACAAAGGAAGTAATCGATTATCTATATGAATATTCAAAGAAAATGATAGCGGAGAAGAAGAATACAAAAGAAATCTTAACGGTTGCAAATCATACCGACGGGCCCTATATCTATCAAAAGGTAAAAAAAGAAGATCCCTACTTAGCGGAAAAAATACTAAATATGCTAATACGAAATAAAGGGAATAGGTCGGGGACAGCGATTGCCAATGTAGACTGGAATGGAACCGTCTATCCTGATCAATTTACCAGATTCTTACCGATTGGAAACCTGAAGAGTAATTCCTTCTCTACCATTTGGAATGATAACCAATCGATTTTATGGCAGTTAAGAAATAGGAATATCTTTTTAGAAGGAAGATGTTCAGCATGTAAATGGTTGAGTATCTGTAATGGAAATCTAAGAGCACGGGCTTATCACGTCCATGGAGATATGTGGGCTCCAGATCCGGCTTGCTATTTGGAGGATGATGAAATTTGATTATATCTTGGAATATTACAAAACGGTGTAATCTCTATTGTGAACACTGCTATCGTGATTCAAGCCATCAGTATTATGATGGAGAATTAAACACTATGGAAGGAAAAAAATTAATAGAGGAAATTGCCCGGGCGGGGTTTAGAATTCTAATATTGAGTGGCGGAGAGCCGCTGATGAGGGATGACTTGTTTGAATTTGCTAGCCATGCTAGATCCATGGGATTAAAACCTGTAATAGGAACGAACGGAACTTTGATTACATTTGAAACGGCAAAGCGCCTGAAGGCGGCAGGAATTGATGCTGCAGCAATTAGTATTGACCATTTACATGGGGAACATCATGATCGTTTCAGGAATACGCCAGGATGCTTTCAAGAGGCAGTAGAAGGGGTAAAGAACTGTATGGAAGCAGGAATCAGGGTGCAGATCAATACCACCATTACAAAAGAGAACAAGGAGTATATCTTAGACATAACCGATTTTGCAAGAAAGATGGGTGCCACATCCCATCATCCGTTCTTCCTGGTGGAGGTTGGCAGAGGGGAGAACATAGAGTACTTATCATTGGAAAATGAAGAATATATTCGGTTGATTCATTCAATTTTAGATAAACAACTGGAAACGGAAATTGAACTGAAGCCCACTTGTGCACCCCAATTTATGGCTTTTGCAAAACAAAAAGAAATGAAAATGAGGTTTACAAGAGGTTGTATTGCCGGCATCGGATACTGCTGTATTCTTCCAAACGGGGATGTGCATATATGTCCTTATCTACCCGTAGAGGTGGGCAATGTTAGGGTGACGCCGTTTGACCGAATTTGGAAAGACAGTGCCATATTTAACGATTTGAGGGATTTCAGCAAGTACAAAGGAAAGTGTGGAAGCTGCTCTAATCTGTCCATATGTGGTGGATGCAGGGCGAGGGCTTATAAAAAAACGGGGGACTATTTGGAAGGGGACCCTGTCTCAGATTATTGCTACAAGAAATAAGAAGGAGAGAACTTTATGACGGCGTTAGAAAAGCAAGTATTAAATGAACTTCAAAAGGGAATTCCCCTAGTGGAGCGACCATTTTTAGAGATAGGACAAAGGATTGGCATAAGCGAAGAAGAGGTAATTGATATGGTTGATTCTTTGAAGGCGAAGAATTACGTTCGAAGATTTGGCGGAATTTTGGATGTTAATAAGCTGGGAATCAATAGTACGTTAATTGCCATGAAGGTAGAAGAAGACATTGAGCGAGTAGCCGGGATCATCAATACTTATAAGGGTGTTACCCATAATTATGAACGACAGGACGAATATAATCTCTGGTTTACATTGATGGAAAAGTCTCAGGAAGAGCTGGAAGCTGTGATCAATGAGATAAAGGAGAAAACAAAAGTAAACAAGATGCTGTGTCTTCCCTCTGTAAACAAGCATAAAACAGCTGTATTTTTTAGATTTTAACCTAGTGCATCTTAAAACAGCTATTTCAGATGCCTAAAGAGAAAGGATGAAAAGCGATTGGACGCGATAGATAAGAAAATCTTAGTGGAAATTGCAGATGATTTAGTCGCAACGAAAGATATATTTGGAGAAATAGGTGCTAAGTTAGGGATACCCGAGGAGGAAGTACTAAAACGATTAAGACGAATGCAAAGCGACGGTATTCTAAAAAGAATCGCGCCTGTGATTTCGCACTATAATACAGGATATGCTGTGAATGCAATGGTCGTATGGATTATAGGGGATGAGGAAAAATATGAAGTCGGTAAGATGATAAAAAATAATGAAAATATAAGCCATATTTATGAAAGGGAGACAAGGGAGAATTGGCCTTACAACTTGTATACTATGATCCACGGTAAGAGCCCAGAAGAAATAGAAAGCATCGTCGATGAATTATCTGCAAGGATGGACAATAAAACGTATAAAGTATTGTACACAAAAAGACAGTGGAAAAAGACAAGTCCCGATATGAAGTATTACTTATCCCCTAAACTTGAAGCATGCCGTGACCCTAATTTACCTTCTTAATCACTAAATATACAACAGGTAATAACATATAGATAAATATTCTTTGAAAGAATACGGAATGTATTGTTATGATATCTATACTCCGAGCGAAGCTTTGATAGCTTCGCTTTTTCTATTCAAGATTTCTTTTTATCTTGATAAGAAGAAGATAGCGTATAAAGATAATTTAAAAGCACAAAAGATGATATGTGCCTCAAAGGATACAGTTTCTGTAGGAAATGATACATAAAAACATAGCTTAGGAACTTTTAAAAAAATGAAAAGTAAAAATTTCAATACAAAGAATGAAACAAAAGAAACAAAAGAAACAAAAGAAACAAAAGGGTAAGGACAGAAAAAGTCTTGGCATAATTATTGCAATATATCTTTTTATATGAATGAAAGCTAATTTTGATACAGGAGGACTTGATTGGATGAAAAAGGGAAAATACGCATTGGGTTTTATAATAATATTGATGGCAATAGGAATATACGCTGTCGTGGGCACATCTGAAGGGTCTAAAGAGAATGGGTCTAAGCTTCCTATTCAAAATGAGGGGGAAAAGAAAGAAGAAAGTACGGGAGATGGAAAAAAACAGGAACAGATAACCGATGCAGTATCAAGTGAAAAAGAAAAGGAAATAGAAATCTCTCAAGAAAAGAAGGAGCAAGAAGAGATAATCGACAAAAACGAAATCACGGAGCAAGATAATATGGTAAAGGACAATGAAGAAAACAAAGATATAAATCTTGAGAGCAGTAAAAATACAGAAGAGCCACAGGACAGCATGAATGAAACTGTAGAATTAGAAGAGAAAGAAACAACAATACCCGTTTATGAAGAAGTCGATGGAATGTATTCTGAAGAAGGAATAAAGTATATGCGAAGTGACGACCAAAATGATGTTACCGTAGACGTTATTTTTCAGAATCCTTCTTTAATCGACGAGAATACCGCAGATTATTGGGTGTTTCAAGTGTTGATGAATACCCATAGTTATGAAATCAGCGAAGGGGAATTGAATAAGAAACTTATGGTAAAGAGCAGTAAAGGTGTGATTGAATCGAAAAATGTTCTTTGGGTTCCTGAAGGGGGAACCGAAGGACACCATGTTTCAGGAAAAATACTGATTCCCAAAACAGTAAGTGGCAATACAACAGTCGATGGAGACACGCAGTTTCTGGAAATCGAAATGAAAGGAGTGGCTGGTGCAGAAAAGAGGGTTTTCAGATGGACGAAGGATGAACTGGATTTCGGTAATTTACAATAAGTCAACGAGTTAAGTTATAGTAAGCTGCGTATTTACAAAAGCTGATGGAGTTGAAGAGATGAGATTCAGAAAAAGCACAAGATTAAAAGTTCTACTTTGTATACTGTTGATTGTATCGGCAGCAGTGATATTTGATAGGTACAACGATACCCAAAATACGCAAGACGTGGAGTTTATCATACAGGACGGTATGAGCTTAAAAAAAGTATCTGCAGTGTTGAACGAGAACGGCATCATCCGTTCATCGATGTATTTAAGACTAACTGCCAGATTATATGATATGGATGCATCCATGCAATCCGGGAGGTTTGTGATAGCTCCAAAGACAAGTATGAGGAAGCTATTACAAAAGTTCCGGCAGCCTGACCAGCGATATAATGAATTTACTATACCTGAAGGATATACATTCTATCAAATTGCTTCAAAGCTTGAGGAATCGGGGATCATCTCGAAAGAGGCGTTTATAGATTTAAGTGTAAACATTATGAAGGATGCAATTGATAACACGGAAAGGAGGGATGTGTATTATTCTCCGGAAGGGTTCTTGTTTCCCGACACATATTTTATCCCGGAAGGATTTTCAGAAGAAAAAATCTTTAAAATGCTGTATGGTCGCTTTCAAGAGATATTTCTCCAGGAGTACGAAAAGAGGGCAGAAGCGTTGGGTTTAAGCAAAAATGAGATTATTACCATAGCCTCCTTGATAGAAAAAGAAGCAGCGAATGACGAAGAGAGAAAAAGGATTGCCGGAGTTATCTATAACCGCCTTGAAAGGGAGATGCCTTTGCAAATTGATGCTACAGTAATATATGGGATTACAAGAGGTGAAAGGACGATGAATCAAGTAACCTATGAGGATTTAAAAGTTGATTCCTTATATAATACCTATTTATATAAAGGTCTGCCGCCAGGTCCCATAGCTTCACCGGGAAAAGCTTCCATTGAAGCCGCTCTGTATCCGGAAAAACACGATTATTTATATTATGTTCTGAATGAGGGTGGACATGTATTTAGCAAAACGTACAGCGAACATATGACTAATGTTGAAAAATATAGAAAAAACAGATGAGGAGGAGAACGGATGAATATAGGAAATAATGTGTCACTTAGCAGTTATGGAAAAACGCCACAATCTTCAATGAATGTCAAGGAGAGCGGGCATCAGCATATGCCAAATCACGAGCAGATGATGGGTGCAGACGGTAATAAACAGCATATGAAAGATCATGGAAATATGATGGGAAAAGCACAGGCACCTCAATTAGGCAATAAGATTGATATAAGGGTGTAATGAAAGCTGCTGCATGATTTCATACTATGGTGTAGGATTTGACACAGGGCGATAAATGAACAGGAATAATAAGTGGGTGAATTACGCATTTTTGTATTGGCACGGAAATTGCAATGAATCATCGTAGTTGTTTATTTTGAGGAGGTGAGAATATGGGCTGCTGTGGAGGAGGACACTCTAATCATAATATGCAAAAAAAGACTGAAATGGATAAGCAGGGTGATTGCCATCAGGATAATGGAATGGGAAGAATCATCTCACTTATTGCCGTATTGGTTATAGGTTTGTCAGTTTATTTATATCTGAAATAGTGCCACGGCTGCCTTAAAGGCAGCTCTCTTCTTTTACACAAATCAGTCTGAACATCTTTTTCAAGATTATAAAATGCAGGAGGAAATTAAATTGAAAGAGTTATTTAGAATCGGACATTATAGTATATATATATTCGGTGTGACGATTGCCCTGGGTATGCTTGCAGGACTTTTGATTATGATGAGGGAAGCAAAACGTAAGGGTATGGACAGCAGCAAAATGCTGGATCTGGCAACATATACCATTGCTGTTTCTGTTATTGGGGCCAGATTATATTATATTTTGGCCTTTGACTTCGCACACTATTTAAAAAATCCTATAGAAATTTTCTATATACGGAATGGCGGGCTATCCATACAAGGCGGCTTAATTGCAGGTGTTTTGTTTGCTCTTTGGTATACAAAGAAGAATAATATTTCTTTTTGGAAAGCGGCAGATGCATTTGCTCCCGGTATTATTATAGGGCAGGCCATTGGGAGGATCGGCTGTGATGTTTTTGGTATACCCATGGAGCGGATTTACCCTTGGGGTGTAAAAATCAATAACCAGATATTACATCCCGCCCAGATGTATGAAATGCTTCTGAACCTGATACTCTTCACATATCTTTGGAGAAATAGAGGAAAACTGAAGTATAATGGAGAATTGTTTATCAAATATGTTATTGGATTTTCCATCAACAGGGCAATTGTTGAGTTTTTCAGAACCAACCCAATCGTCATTAAACCCTTTACCATTGCCCATGTGACAAGTCTTGCCATTATTATCGCTGCATTTCTTGTGGGTCGACGTATTCGAGAAAGACAAAAGGCGGTTAATGAATTACCTTCCAATGATCATGTGAAGGTTTCTGTCCTTGAATATGGACTAATCTTCGGAATAGGAGCAGTTGGTGCATTGATTTATTATTCTCTTTATTAAAAAAGAGAGAAAGTTAGTATGAAATAGCGGAGTCATGGGGACGGTTCGTCTGGCACATATGTTTTTTATGTGCCTGAGGAACTGTCCCCGTGGCGTAGCGGACGTTTCATAAGCAATGCAAGAGTAAAAGAATAGAGTGAGGGAATACCATGGACAGCCATACGGAAAAGATTAAAAAAAGATATGATCGTGTATCAGGTATATATGATGTGTTAGAGTGTCCAATGGAGCTAATGGCTTTAAAGAAGTGGCGTTTGGAAGTGATGGGAGAATTAAAGGGCAAGGTTTTGGAAGTTGGGGTTGGGACGGGCAAAAACATTGAATATTATCCTGATGAGATCGATATAACGGCAATTGATTTCAGTGAAAAAATGCTGGCTCGGGCAAGAGACAGGGCTGAGAGGCTGAAAAAGAAAGTTGTGTTAAAACACATGGATGTACAAAACCTTGACTTTCCGGACAATACCTTTGATACTGTATTTACCACCTGTGTTTTCTGCTCAGTACCGGGCCCCGTTAAAGGATTGAAAGAGATGGGGCGGGTATGCAAACCCGGAGGAAAGATCATTATGATAGAACATGTGAGAAGTGAACAAAAGCTTTTAGGTTTCATCATGGATGTATTGAATCCTTTGGTAGTAAATTTATATGGTGCCAACATCAACAGGCGCACAGTAGAAAATGTTCGCACAGCCGGTTATGAAAAGGTTGAAGTTACCAACTTATCTGCGAGTAATATTGTAAAAAAGATTGTGATTTATCCAGATAAATAATAGTTTTCTGAAGAAGTGAAGGAGAAAAACAAAAGGAAGCAGCGGATTTTCCGCTGCTTCCTTTTGTCTAATGTTGAACATCCATGGTTACCGGTATGGTTACCGTCTGCCCCATTTGAAGCATGGATGGTGATAGTCCGGGATTTAACTGCATAAGTTCCTGCTCGGATATATGATAGAGATTTGCAAGGGACTGAATAGAATCACCGCTTTTTATCTTATAGTTCATTTTTTCAATGCGCTTATTGCCAAGCCAAGCAACATTTTTTAAATAGCTGTCAAGTTCAACCTGCGTGTTATAAGAAATAACATCCGTTCCTCCGGCAATATAGCCGTGCATGAAGGGCGGAGCAGGCATCCCTGTGGATGGGTTGATGCTGTCAATGTAGGTTTTTACTTCAGCGGGAATATTATCTTTATCAATAAGTAGTATAGGTGCGTGTTTTCCGGTATGGGAAAGCAGCGAACTACATACGCCATGCTGCCAGTTATCTTTGTTGCAAAAAGCTACCGAATAGCCCTGCTTCTGATAGAAGCCCCATCCGAACATTGTTGACTTATCATGAAACTTCATGAAGTTAACACTGGTTTCATAAATCGTATTGCCCTGTATTCGCTGAACATTAATGGTATTCTTGATACCTTTGATTCTGTTAACAATATCAAAGGAAATAGAATGATTACTGCCAAGTACATATACGGCAGATATATTGTTTTGTTGAATCAAATCAATGGTTTTAGCGGGTAAATCATTCTTGTTCGTATAGATTATCGGGGTTGCCATATGTGCCGACCAGGAGCATGCAAGCATGGATTCTTCAAAAGAGTCCATAGATGCAATCATGATTTCCATTGGCTTATTCAGAAAATTATAGATGTTAACGGCCGTATCAACAGGGTCGGCTGATAGCATGTTGTGGGTATTAAATCCTAAATCTCTAATACGTTTCTCAATATTAGTAGACAGATTTCCTACAAGAAAGACTTTACCGGAAGGAGATAGCCTTTTTAATTCCTTCTCAATCTTGCTGTCTAATGAATTCTTGTCTGTAAAGAGTATGGGAGCATTGTGAGGAAAATGTACCAATGCAGCTGCAGGGATAGCAAACCTAAAGTCGTTTTTATCCGTTAAGATAACAGCGTTTGGTCTATTACCCGGCTTCGTGGCATGATAGACAAATTGAGATAAGGCTATGGAATAATCAATCGGGTCTGCACTTGTGTCAATTCTTGTGGTATAAATGGTTTGGTTAATCAAAGCAATCACCTCTTCTTCACATATTGAATACTGAACGTATTTTCACCATTATTATCTGTTATATTACAGTAGATATACCTTGTTAAGTCATTTCTGGTATTAATAAGACGACTTTGATGAATAATAAGAAAAAGATATATGGTAAAAAGGTGATGGCATGACGTGGAACGGATTTTTATTTGGAGCTAAAGAAATGCCTTTTTGGGCGTTAGCTTTAAGGACTGTAATACTATATGTTTTCTTAATTTTTGCTACACGATGGATGAGACAAAGGCAGATTGCAATACTTGCAGGGCACAATTACCTTGTGGCAGCAGGAATTGTGAGCCTTGCAGCAGTACGGATGGTTACGCCCGATACATCTCTCGTATCCGGTATCATCATCATATTGTTATATGCAGCTGCAAATATCTTTATATCCTATCTTGACGTAAAGATACCCAGGCAGGTGGACCGTCATGGAACGATACTGATGGAAAATGGCACGCTTATAAAAGAGAACATGATGGATGCTCGGATAACGATCGATAATCTTTTAGGACAGCTGCGACTAAAAAATGTATACAATCTGTCAGATGTATCCCTTGCATTGGTTGAACCCACAGGAAAAATCAACGTAGTAAAAAAACAAAAAGGACTCCCTCTCACGAGAAAGCAAATGAAGCTGCCTGTAATAAATGCAGGTCTGCCAACAGTGCTTATATATGATGGGAAAGTTCAGGAGGATAATCTTAAAAAACTTGGATATGATGAACAATGGCTTGATAACAAAATGAAAGAAAAAGGTATTGCACAAGGGAAAGATGTATTTCTGGCAATGCTTGAAGGCGATGGAACGTTTCATGTAAGTATATAAAGGGGTGTGATAGATTGGAAGGCATATGGAATTCCGCAGAAGAATTAAGCACACGGGGGTTTGCAGCAAGAACCTTGATCGCAGGATTTATACTTTATATAGCCGGTAGATTTATTCCCCATCGTGCCGGAGGGCAATACGCCGGATTTGACTTTACTTTCTTCTGGATGATGGGAGGGCTTATTGCAGCTCCGTTGTTTGACGCTAAAATCAGTTTTACAAATACGATCATTGCCGCTATAACAGTATTTATTACACATTATCTGATTTCATACCTTGCTGTGAAGTCAAGGACTTTTGAAAGGGTGGTGTATGGGAACGCGGTAACGCTTATATCAAATGGTCAGATACAGAAGAGGAATATGTTAAAATCATTATTTCCTATCGAAATGCTTTTGTCACAGCTTCGAGAGATGGATGTACCCAATATTGCTGAAGTTGACACGGCGATACTTGAAACCAGTGGCAGGGTAAGCGCATTTAAAAAAGGCGAATATGTGCCTGCTACACCTTCAGACTTGGGCATACCTGTAGTGGAAGGTGGTCTGCCGATCATTCTTGTTAATGACGGTAAGGTTATTGAAAGAAATTTAAAAGCAATTGGATATGACAAATCGTGGTTACAAGATGAACTGTTAAAGTTTGGCGTGAATGATATTAAGAATGTTTATCTTGCTACAATCGATGGAACAGGAAAACTATATTATTCACTGATGGAAGGGTAAGGAGGATGGATGATGCTTACAGAACTGGAGATCATTAATAACGCGTTAAAGGAAATGCTTTATTTAGAGGATTTGACAGCTCAAAAATATGCAGATATGGCACAGCAGATCACAAAGCCTGAACTGCAAAACATTCTAAAAGGTATGGAAATGTCTGCAAGGAATAACTACAAGTCCATATCAGAGAAAATGAACAGCATGAAAATAAGTTGAAGGTAAGAGGTGAAAGCATGAATGATACAAACAGACTGAATGATATACTACATACCGAAATGATGAATCAATCCATGTACAATCGATATATGATGGAGATACAGAATCCGGAACTAAGGCAAATGCTCACACAGTTAAGAGAGGAAAAGATGAAAAATATAACACAACTGCAGCAGGAAATTAAGAATCTGACGGCAGGCCAATAAAAATTTATGAATTGGTTAAAATAGTATTGATGATTTATGTGAGGAGGTGAAATAGAATGGAAGCTCCTAGAATGAATGTTAAGTGTGGTGTGGATAACTGCCACTATAATAAAAACCATATGTGTCATGCCAGTGCTATAGAAGTAAATGCTATGGGTGACGGCAAAGCTAGAACCAGCGACGGAACCTGTTGTACAACTTTTAAAAGCAAGTAATCGTAATAAGGAAGCAGCGAACAAAAGCTGCTTCTTTTTATTTATAAAAATTAGGGCTTCCTAATTTTAGGCTAGAATAAACAAGAGATTGGCATAGGAATTGCAATACATTATCATACTACCTAATTTGAGATTGGAGGTTAGGTTAATTTGAAAAAATGATGGGAAGCAAATAGATTGCTATGGCAACAGAGAATCGATTTTCCCTTCTTATCTCGTGTTGAAGGGAGTGTGGTATATATCACAGTAGCTTGTAGCATTTGATAGAAGTTGTCTATAAAATTTGCATAACTGAATGAGAAAAAGAAATAGAGAGGAGCTATATAATGGCTACATCAATATTATTCATTGCCTTTGCAGCAGGGTTAGTATCTTTTCTTTCACCTTGTATCATCCCCATGATAACGATATATTTTAGTCTTATAACGGGCATGTCCATGGAGGAACTTACAAAAATTAAGAAAAAAGCAGGCACGCAAGTTCACATTATCGTAAATACCTTATTGTTTATTGCCGCCTTTACCATTGTATTTACCATTGCAGGCGGTACAGCGGGGCAAGCTGCAAAATTTCTAAGTAATAATATTCGTATCTTTAATGTGATTGGCGGCATAATGGTTATTATTCTTGCTCTTAAGCTGTTGGGATTTTTTAAAGCCCTATCGCTAAAAAGTAATAAATTAGAAAAAATATTTAATACAGAGAAAATTAATACAAAATTTAGATATCTTACTACTTTTTTGGTGGGGATATTTTTTGCCATCGCTTGTTCCCATTGTATAGGTCCTATTTTATATTCAATGTTAATATTTGCCGGAAGTACAGGCTCCGCATATAATGGCATGCTTATTATGTTTTCTTTCTCCCTGGGATTAGCAGTGCCTTATTTATTAGTAGGACTAACGCTGAGACGATCAATAGGCATTTTACAAAGGATATCAAAGTATCAAAAGTATATATCCTATAGCGTAGGTGTCATATTACTGCTCTTCGGGATATTAATGATTTTTAATAAATATACCGTGTTAGTTGGATTTTTGTATAAAATCATACCAGTAAAAATTCCGCTTGGAATGTAGAAAGAGAAGATAGGGGTGCATCCAGAAGGTTATCCGGCATTCAGGGTAGTCGGCATATTTTCCTTAAATCCTTTGCTATCATATAATTAGCTTTTTAAGTATATATTGCTATTAAGAAATAAAGTGTAAAGGAGCGTTTTATATGGTTATTACTCCTGATGTGCCTAATCTGCCTTTTAGAATGCGAAAGGGTGTGAAATATTTTGAATTGGTTGCCGAACCGGTTACAAGGGAATTATTGCCGGGATTATATATGAAAGGGTGGGGGTATAATGGCAGTATTCCAGGGCCAACAATCCAGGTTTACCCAGGGGATTATGTCAATATAAGAGTATATAACAGGCTTCCTGAAGCTACGAGTGTTCATTGGCACGGTTTGGATATACCTAACGTTATGGACGGTGTACCTGATGTAGAACCGTCACCTGCAATTCAACCTAACCACTATTTTGATTATCGCTTCAAAATCGTTAACCCTCCCGGTACCCATATGTACCATACCCACCATATTGCTGCAAAGCAGGAAATGATGGGGCTTGGAGGCGGATTTATTATTCTAGAGCCTGATGAATATAAAAGTAATGTACAGCGTGATTACTTTATTATGCTGCAAGAATTCCATGTTAAGGGCTTGCAACCACATGAAGTCAAGTCGGGCATATTTGATATTGACCCATACGGGCATACCTTTAACTTCTTTACGATGAATGGACGAAGCTTCCCATATACAACACCATTAGATGTCAAATATGGTGACAATGTACGAATTAGGTTGGGTAATATCCAGGAAGGTGCTCATCCTATCCATATCCACGGACACCAATATTATGTGACTGCTGCTGACGGAAATTCAATCCCTGTTCGTAACAGACTGCTGAAAAGTACGATTCTTGTAGCTTCTGGCGAAACATGGGATGTTGAATTTGAGACGAACAATCCCGGCATATGGCCTTTCCACTGTCACATTCCCCACCACATGAGCAATAATCTAACCAATCCAACCGGAGGGATGTTTACGACGATTGTATATCGAAATTGATATTTTTTGATACACTGATGTCAGGTCAATAAAAATCTATGAATTGATAAATCATAAAGAAAAGGGAAGCAGCGAAGAAACGTTGCTTCTTTATTTATGGAAAATATCCTACAGCAATTGTAGGATATAAGACACATAGGATAACAGTCTTAAGAAAAAGTCTGATAAATGAGATTAATAATATAAAGATCTTTTGGCATGATAATTGCAACAGATAATGACATGTGGAGGAGGTGAATGAAAGAAAAAGGATGTTTTATATATGTTCCGAATGATATAAGACGAAAGAAAATCGGGAAAGAACCCTGTGAAATAGACTTTGCAGCGCTATCGGTGAAATAGTTGTCATTGTGGTTGAAAGTAATTCTTTTTGAGAAGAAATTTAAATATCAACGAGATTGATATTTTAGTAGGGGGTAAATCTATGCATCAGTTAGATCAATATGCTTATGGTTTGTGGGGATCGGTTATATTTAATATTGTATTCTTCGCTTTATTTGTATATACAGCGTTTAAACCTCAGAATAAACGGGACTGGAGAACGATGGGAGCTTTTGTAGCATTTATGGTAGCGCTTTTTAGCGAAATGTTTGGATTTCCACTTACGATCTATATGTTATCATCTATCTTAGGAAGCAAATATCCTGTCTTAGATCCATTCACCCATATTAACGGACATTTATGGGTAGCGTTAACGGGTGGTTCGAGGACTTTTTTCGCTATACTGCACCCTCTTAGCAATATTTTAATCTTTGCCGGATTAATGATTATTGCAGTAGGATGGAAAGGTATACATTCCGGCAATGGTTCATTGGTAACAAATGGAATATATCGATTCGTAAGGCATCCGCAGTACAGTGGATTTACCCTTATGATTATTGGATTCCTTGTTCAATGGCCAACCGTTATAACATTAATTATGGCACCGACACTGCTGATTATGTATAGGAAATTAGCAAAAAAAGAAGAAACGGCAATGGTAGAAATGTTTGGAGAACAATATGCAGCATATAAAAAAGAAGTTCCAGCTTTTGTGCCAAATAGATGGATAGGATATCGTGAAATTCGGGAGATTGCCAGTTCATTGAGGAATTGAAAGCTTATAACGTATGATAAAACAGGAGAATGGTTTTCCATCTCCTGTTTTATTCTGGAATAACTCTGCTAGGAAAAAAGCGTCCTGGCACAACTATTGCATTATTTGATAAGTAAAATTGTCACGCTTATATGAATGTGAATGAGAAGATGCTTTTGTGTACAGGTTATATTATAATGGGAGGAAGTGATTTGTATGATGTTGGTAGGAATTATTATGATAGGCCTTGCAATATATCTTTTATATATGCATTATGAAAAAAGCTGCACCTGCGATGGAGAAAAACAAGATAGATTTTGCTTATACTGTGGTCATGAGGTTCAGGAAGAATTCCTGTATTGTCCTAATTGTAGAGAAATGTTGAAGAAAAAATGCGAAGGCTGTGGTAAACTTATTAATATAAGCTGGCGGTATTGTCCATATTGCAACTTTACACATAAAAAGGAATAAGAGGGTGGACGGATGAAGGAAAACCAAAGGTATAAGCTGCTTGTCGCACTAAGTATTGTAGGTATTACGCTGCTTCACTATTTTACGGTTTCATCAGTATGGGGGTTTCATGATTTTTATCGCAGACTCTATTATATACCGATTATTCTTGCAGCATTCAAATTTGGATTCAAAGGGGCAATGATTTCTTCATTATCAGTAATTGCCTTGTATGCACCCCACCTGCTAATATATTTTGGAACCATCAATATTGAGGTCATCAATCAATTCTTAGAAATATCCATGTTTATTATCATTGGAGCAATTACGGGTACATTGGTAGAATCGGAGGCTAGAGCAAGGCGACTGTTAGAAGTACAAATCATGAAATTAACCGATCTTGAAAATTATACCCAGAACATTTTAGATAGTATATTGAATGGCGTTGTTGCCATCGACAAAAATATGAAAATAACTTCCATCAACAGAGAAGGAAAGCATATTCTCAATATAAACAAAGAATCAGATTTTGGTTATATGTATGATTATTTTGAGAATCCAGAGGATATTAAAGAAATTATTTCAAAATCAATTCGAATGGAACAACGCATTGAGGGATATGAGACCACCAGTTTGAAAGAGCATGAAGGAAAAATTACGGTAAGGGTCTATGGCTATCCTCTTAAAAATATTTTAAATCGAACGGTTGGTATGGTTATTATTATTGAGGACATCACCCAGGTAAAGAAATTGGAAAATCAAATGAGGCGGGTAGATAAGCTGTCAGCGGTCGGCGAGTTGGCTTCCGGGATTGCCCACGAGATCAGAAATCCTTTAGGAATTATTAAAACTATATCCCAAACCATTAACAAAGAAGTAGATGATCAAGAGATCAAAGAAGGGTTGGACATTATTGAGTCAGAGATTGACCGTGCCAATAGGGTAATACAGGAACTATTGGACTTTGCAAAACCCAGTGTTTTTAATAAAAAGCTGCAAAGCATCCATGATATTATGGAAAACGTTCTTCGAATTACCAATAAATATGCCCAGCAGAATAAGGTTATTCTGCATTATGTAAAGCAGCAGGACGATTTGCTTTTCGTCGATAGTGATAAACTGAAGCAGGCCTTCGTCAATATTATACTCAACAGCATTCAAGCCATGCCAAATGGAGGAAATTTGCATATTGAAGCAGCGGCTGAGGAAAACTGGGTAAAAATATCCTTTATCGATGAAGGAAAGGGAATTGAAAAAGAAAAACTGGAAAAGATCTTTGAACCTTTTTATACAACAAAAGAAAAGGGTACTGGTTTAGGATTAGCCATAACCCATAGAATCATCGAAGATCATAAAGGGTACATGGACGTAGAAAGCAAGGCAGGCATTGGTACAAAAATTGATATATTGCTGCCGAAACATCAAGAGGGTGGTGACAAGCTTGAATAAAAAAATTTTAATTGCCGATGATGAAAAAAATATGATATGGGCGATGAAGAAAGCTTTGAAAGATGAGGGATATAAGTTTATAACTGCTTCTGACGGTGAAGAGGCCATCATGCTGGCACGGGAGGAAGAGCCGGATCTCATTCTCCTTGATTTAAGGATGCCTAAAAAAGATGGGATGGAAGCGCTAAAAGAAATCAAAGGTTTCCTAACAAAAACGCCTGTTATTATGATTACTGCCCATGGTACCATGGAAAGTGCCATTGAGGCCATGAAACTGGGGGCTATTGACTATATATCTAAGCCCTTTGATATCGAAGAGTTAAAGGTCGTGATTAAAAAAGCACTGGATATTGGTATACTGCAGGAGCAAATTGAGTTTTTAACTGAAGAATTGAACAAGAATACGGGAAAGATTATCATTGGTGATAGCGAAAAGATTCAGCAGGTACTTCAAATTGTCAGCAGAGTGGCGAATAGTAATGCTACGGTTCTTATTACGGGAGAAAGTGGGACCGGAAAGGAGCTTATCGCCAATGCTATCCATTATAACAGCGGAAGAAAGGATAATCCTTATATTAAAGTGAACTGTGGTGCCCTTCCTGAAAGCTTGCTGGAGAGTGAACTCTTCGGTCATGAAAAGGGAGCATTTACCGGTGCAGTAGCTAAAAAACCGGGTAGATTTGAACGGGCAGAGGGAGGGACCCTCTTTCTTGACGAGGTTGGAGAGCTAACCCCGCCCATCCAGGTAAAACTGCTTAGAGTACTGCAGGAAAAGGAATTTGAAAGGGTAGGGGGTACAGAAACCATCAAGGCTGATGTACGCATTGTGGCTGCTACCAATAGAAATCTAATGGAAATGGTGGAAAAAGGCGAATTCCGTGAAGATTTGTTTTACAGATTAAATGTAATTCCTGTGGAATTGCCGTCCTTGAGAGAGAGAAAGGAAGATATCCCCAAATTAATTGACTATTTTGCCGGAAAATATTGTGCTGAGATGGGAAGAAATAAAATTTCCTTTGCACAGGATGCGATGGACATACTCGTCAATTATCCGTGGAAGGGAAATATTCGTGAGTTGGAAAATGTGGTTGAGCGCATTGTCATCTTAAATTATGGTGAATTGATTGAAAAAGATATGCTTCCGAAGGAAATTCTATTTTATAACAGTGAGATTCCATCGTTCCTGCTGCCGGAGCAGGGGATTGATCTGGAACAGGTAGAGAAGAGTCTTATTGAACAAGCATTGAAAAGAGCTGGCGGCAATCAAACCCATGCTGCCAA
This sequence comes from Bacillota bacterium, assembly GCA_049324315.1. Taxonomy (GTDB): domain Bacteria; phylum Bacillota; class Clostridia; order Peptostreptococcales; family Thermotaleaceae; genus JBMOKU01. The sequence continues at coordinate 46,618 of JBMOKU010000046.1, forward strand.
GTTACTAGGGATTACCAGGCATACACTTATCTATAGAATGGAAAAATATAATATGAAATAATTAGCTATGGGGCGACCGTTTTGTGTCGTCTTTTTACCTATGATAAAAATGAATAAACATAACTGTGGCAAATGCTTGATGAATTGTAGCATATGACACAGGGATGTAAAAAAGTCTTTTAAAGGGATTCTCAAGGTTGATTTTATTGAAGCACATAATAGAAATTAAGAAGATATCTACAGCTTTCAAATGTCCATAATTCCTTATGTGTTATTCATGAAGTTTAATAAAAACAGTGATGTTTTCAAACGGCTGGTTTTTGGCATGTCTTTTGCTTTAAATATCAAGGTAAGTATTTTAAGGATTTCCCCCCTTAAAATATGCATATAGCTAGTGAAACTTCACTAGCTATATTTGTTCTATCTAGGAAATTATGGTCTTGAATTTCCTAGCATAAAATCTTATTGGTGTTATCTCTAGGAAAGAGCAGGATGATAGAAAATGAAAAAGTTGCAAAATCAAATGATATTAGCAGCTGTATGTCTTATTTTAGGAATTCTTATCGCTTTACAGTTTAAGACCGTACAAACGAATTACCTGAAAGGAGCAGCTCCGGGTCAGAAAGCTAAGGAACTGAGAGAAGAGCTTACAGCACTTAAAGAAGAAAAACAAAGACTATTACAAGAAATTGAGATATTAGATGAAAACATAAAAGATATTGAGACAAAAGGGTCGAAGGAAGATTTTGAAATCGAAAGTATTCGCCGTCAGATTGAAAGCTATGACATGATTTTAGGAAACCGGGATTTAATCGGAGGGGGAATCATTATAACCGTAAAGGAACCAATTTTAGACCCTGAGCTTGAATTTGGTATAAGCTATTTGGCAACTGATTTTGAACTGCTGTTAAATCTGATCAACAAACTGTATCAGAGTGGTGCAGAAGCAGTGTCGGTGAACGAACAGCGAATGCTGTCAGACACCAGTATTCATTTGCTAGACCAAAGGCTGTATATAGATTCTGTTCCCATTGCTCCTCCCTTTGTTATCAAAGCCATAGGGAATTCGCAAAGGCTGGAATCGCAGCTTGAAGTAAAATACGGAACCCTATGGAATATGCGGGAAAGATATGGTCTCGAAGTATCTGTTGAAAAGGTTTCAGAGGTATATATACCGAGCAGTAAGGAAATAAAAGACTACCAATATACTAAACCCGCAGATAATCAATAGGGCGATTGAGGTGAGCCGATGAAACAAAATCTCTGGAAGGTGATTATCCTTATTTTTACTGTACTGTTGGGGTTCATCATGGCACTGCAATTTAAGAACGTACAAGGTGAATATTTGTATGTACCTCTTCATGTTATCAATGAATATATGATTTCTATAGATAGTGAAAAAAAGGAAATAGAAAGCTTGAGAAAACTATTGCAAGAAAAACAAAAAAAATTAGTTGAATATGATAAGCTAAAAAATGATAGTGGTGCAATTAAGGAAACCATGCTGGAAGAACTAAAAAGAAAAGAATTGCAAAGTGGTATGGCTGATATTGAAGGGCCTGGAATTGTTTTAGTTGTAAGTGACGCAACCAGAGAACTGGGGCAGGGAGAAGATCCGAATAATTTGATTGTCCATAATCAGGATATACTGAACTTGATAAATGACCTCAATAGAGCGGGTGCAGAGGCTTTATCTATTAATGGACAAAGAGTCATTACGACTTCACAAATCAGCTGTGCAGGTGCAACCATACGAATAAATGATCAGGTATTTGGACAGCCCTTTGTTATTAAAGCCATCGGAAATCCTAAAACGCTGGAAGCCGCAATCAATGCACCCGGAACATATGCCAATCTGTTGAGAGAGTTTGGTCTTTTTATAGAGGTCTCAACAGTTATGAATATAAAGATGCCAAGGTATTCTGAAGAAATTGATTTTATATATGCCAGGGTTCAAGAGTAGTACAGAAAGAAAAAATCCTCCTTGATACACGATTATGAAAGACAAGCAATCGTATATTGAGGAGGATTTTATTTGTTTGGAGATCCATCGTTTTATTCATCAAGCATCCATCAATCTTAAAAGCCCCTTATAATCGTATATTCAATTTTATTTTCATTTCTAAACTTGGCGTCAATCCATTTAACGAAGATGAAAGAGACAACCATTGCAAGGATACCTGTAATAATGCTAAACAGCTCAGAAGAAACGAACTGTATACCAGCCAACGGATAGAAAAATGAACCGGCAAAAACACCCGTGATCAGCATGATAAGGGGAATAATATAGACGTAAAAGGCCGCTTTCATTACCTCTTTTGTTTTTGTGTGAAGAACGACAAACTGTCCTGGTACAACGTCTACTTTACTCTGAGCTTCCACATATATGCCCGTTTTGCTGCACCCGCCGCTGCATTCGCCACACTTTTCGCCGCAGGCGCTTGCTCGAATAATTTCTATTCTTATTGATTTTTCTTTTACTTCTACAACTCTACCGATCTTCTCCATGATATCTCTCCTTCCTTTTCTATTATATACCCATGCAAGAACAATTCCAATTCGTAAATGTACGAAAAAATTGGCATGAGTGTTGCATTGATCTATGAAATAAAAAATAGCCTAAATAATATTGAATTATATAATAAAATATCCTAAGCATGACGAGGGTTGCTTGTTTTAATCTATATGAAAGGAGGGGAAGTGGTGAAAAGCCATAAAATCAGACTAAAACAGGATAATATGCTTTGCCATAGATGTTTAATGAATGCCGTAAAGGCATTAAGTCAGCTAAGCGGTATTGAAGAGTTAGATGTCAGCTTGGAGAAGAAAAGGATTAATGTAACATATAATGACAAACACATAACGAGGGAAATGATTCAGAAAGCCGTGGATGAGGCGATTGTTCACGGAAAGATAAAGAAAATAAATGAAGTCTGATGAGTATATCTATAGATCTACGATCCTAGAATAGAATGTATTTTCTTTTGTAGGGGACGATCTCCGTGCCGTCCCGCAAAACTGTGCCTGTTCTGTGTACGAGCGGCATAAAAAAGGAGGCGTTTGAATGAGGAGAAAAAGAGATGATGAAGTAAAACCTGGTGCCCCCGAGTGGATGACAACCTATGGCGATATGGTTACACTCCTGTTAACCTTTTTCGTGCTGCTCTTTGCAATGTCAGAAATAGATGCACAAAAATTTCAAACCATCATCCGATCCTTCCAGGGGTCGCCTGGGATTCTTGATGCGGGTAAGACCATTGAAAATGTGGAATTCATCGATGAACCAACAAACAATGAATTGCAAGAGTTAGAGGATTTGAAGAAGCTTGCAGCAATCCTGGATAATTATTTAAAAGAAAAGGATTTGAATGATGATATACTTATTGAATTGGATTATAAGGGATTGATATTGAGGTTCGAAGACAATATTTTATTTGATTCTGGAGAGGCTGAAATCAAAGATAAAGCAAGACCTACGTTATTGTTTTTATCAGATATTTTGAAGCAGGAAGAATTCTCGAATAAAGCTATCAGAATAGAAGGGCATACGGATTCGGATCCTATCAGGTTTTCACGAAAATATCCTACAAACTGGGAATTATCTGTGGCACGGGCGTCCCATGTTGTAAGGTTTATGATCGAACAAGCAGGCCTTGACCCGGATAGATTGTCTGCAGCAGGCTACAGTGAGTACAAATCTGTGGCATCGAATGATACCGAAGAGGGAAAAAGTAAAAATAGGAGGGTAGATATTGTGGTGCTTAGAGATAAATATCGATGACCAGGATATGCTGTTTGATGAAGTGAATATGGCAGCAATTAACATACTTCTAAAAGTTGATGATAGTACTTTGATGAACTAAAAAAATGAGCATGGGTGGAGATAAAACATGAAAAATAAAGAATTCCTTAATAAAATTTGTCGATGGATCGTTGCTATTTTTCTACCGATTGTACTGATTTTAACGATACTGCAAGGCTATGCTTTTAATGCTAAATTTTATTTAACAGAATTTGAAAAATATGATATTCCTGCAGTTACGCAGATTGAAATGAAGGATTTAGAAAAAATTACAGTTAGAATCATAGACTATCTAAAAAATGAAGAGAAAGATTTAAATATTCAGATGAAGATTAATAATCAGATAGAGGAAGTCTTTGGAGAAAGAGAAAAGCAGCATATGGTAGATGTAAAAGCCTTATTCAGACAAGGATTTCTTCTTAGAAATTTTGGATTCCTATTTGTCTTAAGTGCCTTTACTATTTTATTAAAGAGAAAAAAGACAAAGGAATTTTTCAAAGGCAGTATGTATGCAAGTATAATATCGTTAGCTGCAATGCTTTGGCTTTTTATACTGATGCAAATAGATTTTTTCAAATATTTTACCTATTTTCATGAAATATTCTTTAACAATGATTTATGGCTCTTAGATCCTAAAACAGATGTTTTAATCCAAATGCTTCCTTTGGAATTCTTCACAGATATTGCTACAAGCGTCGTTGGATGGTTTATAGCATCTATGGTGTTGGTTGGGGGATTATCCTTCTATATTATTAGGAAATTGAAGAACGAATGATTTCAATCCACGAAAAGTATTCAATAATCTATTCTTTGACTCCTCGAAAATTAATATAATATCAATTCAGTTATCTAGTTAAAGCAAAAAGTTCCTGATTCAATCAGGAACTTTTTGCTTTAACAAATTTTAATAACCCATCATGCCTGAGCCGTATCCACCCATCATACCTGGGCCAAATCCTATACTTGAGCCATTCCCATTGAAGCCGCCATGGCAAGCACCGGGTCCAAATCCATATTGCGTGTGAAACTGTTCCATGGAATCTAGCTGTGCGTTCCAAAATTTAGCTTGCTCCTCTGTGATTACTTTGTCTTTTACGGCTTGGTCTATTTGGTCCTTTTTCCATTTCAACATGTCGTTGTACCAGCTGGGAACATCACTTTTAGTCTCGGCAAATGCCACAGCTCCCATTGATAACACCATAACGGCCACCAAAGATAAAATGATGATTTTTTTCATAATAATACGCCTCCTTGTTTTATGTATTTTATCTGGTTGTCTTTATTATAAAAACAAAATGTGAAGAGAATATGAATTTTAAAAAACTATGCATTTTAAGAATATAACTGCCTGTTTGTTATCCCGCGCCCAGATTATGAAAAATAACTACATGTATTCGGATATTGGTATAGATATTGCATGAAAATAATAATGAGCCATAAAATATGCAAAGAAATTGAGGTGATCGTATGGAACAAAAATTAGGAAATATCCTTGTAGTGGATGATGAGAAGCAAATTGTCAATGTCATAAAGGCATATCTGGAGCGGGAAGGGTATAGGGTGTTTACCGCATATGATGGAAAGGAAGCATTAGAAGTTTTCAATAAAACGTCAATAGATTTTGTTGTATTGGATCTGATGCTGCCTGGCCTGTCTGGAGAGGATGTCTGTAAGAGGATACGAATAAAATCACAGGTGCCTATTTTAATGCTCACGGCAAAGGTTGAAGAGGGTGATCGCATATATGGCTTGAATATAGGTGCCGATGATTATATGATGAAGCCCTTTAGCCCTAAAGAGCTTGTTGCCAGAATCAAAGCCATACTCAGAAGGTTTAAGCAGGACCATATCAAAGCGGAAATTATTGAATTCAATGAAGGGGATCTGATGATCGACCTGGGAAAAATGGAAGTGAAAAAGAAAGGAATTCTATCGAACATCACGACGACAGAATTTGAAATATTGGAATTGCTGGCGCAAAATCCGGGACAAGTTTTTTCACGGGATAAACTTGTGGAAGACATATTGGGATTTGATTTTGAAGGATATGATAGAACCATCGATGCCCATATCAAAAATATAAGACATAAAATTGAAGATGAGAAAAACAAATATATAAAGACCGTTTATGGCATCGGATATAAGTTTTTGGGGGATTAGAATATGCTAAATAAGCTTAGGACTAGACTCATTTTAATTTTATTGGGCGGAATGATTTTTTCCATATTGATCGTGAGTTTCATAACAAATGTGACGGTGTTCGATAAATTTAATATATATATGCAAAATGAGCAGAAAGACAGAATTGATGAGATTGCGGATTATATAGAAACTTCCTATGCAGCGTATAAACAATGGAACGAAGAAGATTTAGAAAAACTTCACGGATTACCTTTTATTGAGAACTTCGATGTTACCCTTAAAGATCAAAATGGTGAAATTATCTTTGCGCATTACATGACAACAAATATGATGGGGATACATTCTCAAATGATAAACCGAATGGGACACAGCATGATGGGAGAAATGAGTAGACGTATGATGCCATCGGCTGGGCAAAAAGGGGAGTATCGGACAGAAAGGTTTCAGCTTACCTTACAGCGTAATCTAATAGGAACGCTGGAAATTGGATATATAGGTCCATTTATCATATCAGAGGGAGAAATAGAATTTACGCGGGGGATTAATACATCTATCATCGTTGGGGCATTTATTTCATTTGTAGCTGCTATGATACTTGGCGCATTTTTCTCCAAGGTAATTTCTAAGCCGATAACCAACATAACTAAAGCATCCCATGATATTCGTCATGGAAAGCTTGATACAAGAATAAAGGAGTCAACGAAAATTCAAGAATTAAAAGAACTATCCTACGCCATTAATTACTTGGCGGCATCCTTAAAAAAGCAAAATGCGTTGAGAAAAAGATTGACTTCTGATATTGCCCATGAATTGAGAACACCTTTGACGGTATTGCACAGCCACATGGAAGCTATTCATGATGGGATTTGGGAGCCCACACAGGAGAGAATGGGAATTTTTAAGAATGAAGTGGAAAGATTGATGAAGCTGGTGGAGCAGTTGAAGCATTTAACGGATATCGAAAGTGATGATATCGCATTAGAAATTGAAAAATTCAATTTATCACAATCCATTCATGAAATCATTGAGAATTTTAGATATCAGTATGAGGAAAAGAACATTCAACTGAATCATCATATAGAAGATAATGTATTTATGAAAGGAGATAGAGATAAGATTATACAGGTGATCATCAACCTACTTTCGAATGCATGGAAATTTACGAATCCTGAAGATCATGTAACCGTAAGATTAAATGAGCTTCAGGAATATGTGACCATTGAGGTGGAAGATACGGGGATGGGAATTGCAAAAGAGGACCTACCCTATGTGTTTGAGAGATTTTATCGTGGTGAGAAGTCGAGGAGTCGCAGTACCGGTGGTGCAGGCATAGGGCTAACCATAACGAAAAAACTTGTAGAGGCTCATCAAGGAACGATTAAAGTAGTAAGTGAAATAGAAAAAGGAACGCAGTTTATCGTAAAGTTCCCTAAAATAACATAAGAAAATCACCAGTTTTCTATATAAATAGCACTAGATATATTACAGTCAGTCACAAAGCAGCGAAGCGGATGCAGGCAAAAAATGAAAAATAGCTAGATAAAACTAGCTATTTTTCCTGCAAAATTTTTTTCTTTTGCATATATTCTATTTCATCAATTTCTCCTTGTGCATACTTTACATTAAGTATCTCGATGGCTTTATTACTGGAATATTGGTCTTTTTTTATAAATTTCAGGGCGAATATAGTAATACCTACGATTACAGCAATCCAAAATGCCATCATTAACACCATCCATATTCCCCAGCCTCCGTTCCAGCCGGGATAGCCATATCCAAACATGTTCATCATTGTCATTTCCTCCTATCCTTTTATCAATTGTTTTTTCTTTTTGTATTCATCTTCTGTAATCTCACCCAAGATGTATCTTTTGTCCAATATTTCAAGTGGGTTTTCTATCTGGGTTTTCCTACCTGAAGTATTTTCATTTTTATAAAAATACAGTACGATCAAGATAATAATCAACGGCCAAATAAACATCATACCATCATCTCTCCCTTCTATGTCTGTGTTATTTGTTAAATTTATTATAACCATCAAATGTGAAGAGAATATGAATTTCATAAAAAAGGATTTTATTTTTTGGCTCAATACTTGCACGTTTTATCGTAATATAAAAAGTACAGGAGGAATAACATGTCGTCATTTGGTCTTCATCATAAGAAAAGGTTGCTTGTACTTCTATTCCTTGTAAATATTATTTTACTGCTTCTTATATTTAGAGTAGGATGGATTCAGATCGTTGATGGTGATAAATATAGAAATTTAGCACAGATGCAGCATACCCGTGATACCCTTATTCCTGCGGAAAGAGGTCAAATTTTTGATAGAAATGGGAAAGCACTTGCCTTAAGTGCGACGGCCTATACAGTTTGGGCTCGACCCATAGAAATAATCGGCTCCGGCAAGGAGGGCGAGATAGCCCTTGAATTAGCAAAAATCTTAAATAAAAGCGAAGATGAAATAAAGCAAAAGATATTAGATGAAAAAGCAAACCTTGTAAAAGTTGAAAAATGGATTGACACAGAAAAAGCAAATTTGATCAGAAAAGGGAAATTTTCAGGCGTATGGGTTGTGGAAGATAACAAAAGGTATTATCCTTACGGAAATTTCGCTGCCCATATTCTTGGACATACCACCGAAGATAACAGAGGGTTAACAGGGGTTGAACTTGAATATGATAAATATTTAAGCGGCTTGCCTGGGCGAATGATAAGAAGTACAGATGCCAGAGGTACACAACTGCCTTATGATTCCGAAAAATATTATAAACCAGAGAACGGGTTAAATGTCGTTTTAACGATCGATGAAGTTATACAGAACCATGTCGAAAAAGCCATTGATAAGGCCTTGACTGAAACGAAAGCCAAGAGAGTGATGGCCATTGTCATGGAGCCTAAGACAGGTGACATTTTAGCAATGGCAGCAACACCGGGCTATGATCCTAATAATGCCAAGGAACCCATTGGGGAGCTTGAAAAAAAGCAATATGAAAATGCAGATAGCAAGGAAAAGCAAAAAATATGGAATGAAATGTGGAGAAACCCTTTAATCAGCGATACATATGAGCCAGGCTCTACTTTTAAGGTAATAACGGCAGCAGCAGGCTTAGAAGAAGGGGTTGTTGAGCCAAATTCACAATTTTATGATTCAGGCTATATTGTCGTTGCCGGACAAAAATTAAAATGCTGGAGATATTATAATCCTCATGGAGAACAGACATTTACACAAGCACTGGAAAACTCATGCAATCCTATATTTGTAGAAGTGGGGCAGCGCTTAGGAAAAGACAAATACTATGAATATTTAGAAGCATTTGGATTCACAAAACCTACGGGTATAGATTTACCTGGTGAGACCAAGGCCATTACCCAAAGCAAAGATAAGGTAGGCCCTGTGGAGCTGGCTACCATATCCTATGGACAGGGTATATCCGTAACACCTTTACAGCTTATAAATGCTATTTCAGCTATTGGGAATGATGGAAAGCTGATGCGGCCAAGAATTGTGAAAGAGTTAGTAGACGATTCAGGTAATGTGATTCAAAGGTTTGAACCCAAAATCGTCCGGCAAGTACTATCGGAGAAAACAGCTAAAGAATTACAGCTAATGATGGAATCAGTCGTTACAAACGGGTCAGGAAAAAGTGCATATATTCCTGGTTATAGAGTTGGCGGTAAAACCGGGACCGCCGATAAAATTGTAAATGGAAGATATGCAGAAGGAAAAGTGTATTCTTCTTTCGTAGCGCTAGCGCCTGTTGAAAACCCGGCATTTGCAGTACTGGTCATTGTAGATGAACCACAAGGAGAACATTTTGGCAGTTTGACGGCAGCACCGGCTGTTTATGATATTCTTAGCGAAAGTCTAAGATATGCTAGTATAGAATCTGAATAGATATATAAATAACACTTAGTATATTACAATCAGACACAAAGTAGCGCGTAGCGGATGTAACGTATTTAGTGTGACTTATATAGCAATTATGTTATTTGATATATAATAAATTGAGGTTATAATCCTACGGCAGCGGCTGTAGGGCTATAACCTCTGTTTTCATTATCTATTATTTTTTGCCTTTCTTATTCTTCTTTTTCATATTGTCAGTGACATCGAAATCATTCGCTGTCTCCATAATTGTCGCTTCATCACGGTCTTTTCCGTTTGCTTTCTTATTATTTTTTGCCATGTTTGGTCACCTCCTTTTCCGCTATGTTTTGAGCATCAATAGTATATGTATTTTCTACTATTTCATACAAATTAGGTAATTTATAGGATAAATTTTTGTAGTATATAAGTTGCAATAAATATGTTACATCCGCTACGCCACGGGGACAGTTCCTCAGGCACATAAAAAACATATGTGCCAGACGAACCGTCCCCATGACTCCGCTATCTCACACAGAGTTGTAATAGCTTTATTGCAACTTATATAGTAAATTCTGAGATGAATACTATAAAAAGATTCCTGACATCATGTCTGCCAGGAGTTTGAACTAGTATCTATTTAATTCCAAAATGTTCAATTCGTTTTAATAGCTCTATATCATTCATTAAGTAATGGGATGGACTTACGTTCAGGTTATATTCCATATCGTTTCCATGGTCGGGACATCTTGGGATCATTAATACATTTCCTAAAGAAGATAATGTCAAGGCCCGTTCATGGATGTTCTGATATTCCTCTTCTAACGTTGTCATGATATCCACTGCATTTTGAATGGATACCATGGAAAGCTGGTAAATAGCTTCTTTTGATGTACCCTTCAGAAAAGAAGGGAAGGTATACGGCAATATAAGGTTTACAGAGGGCAGTAGATTTCGCTGTGGATAGGTACCACGCCACAAAGCATCGCCTCCGATGAATGGATACATGGCGCTTTCATTAAACCAAGCCCTTAACTTTGGAATATGATAGGCTGCATCTACATTTCTACCTTGGATTTCCATCAGTTCCTTGCCGCGATTAGACAGAATACCAACGATGATTTTTTGTACATCTATATTTTGCTTTCTTAATAGAGGATCTAAGGCATTGATCCGATACCCCTTACTTAATAGGTCATCAACTAAAATAACGGGACGATTGAAGGCTTGGATGATCTTTAACTGAATATCCAAATCCAGATAGTAAGGGAAAGGCCCAATTTGATAGCTGTTGACATCAGGATAAAAATACTTTTCTGTATGAAGAGACTTCGTAACCGTATTTGGGACAATGGATTTATGAAGAATATGTCCAAAGGGAACGCAAATGGCAGGTCCCAGCTCCTTTGCAGTCACATCGGTAGAAACATCATTCTCTTCACAAATCTTTTTGATGAGCGTTTCATACAGCATACTCCTGTCGAAGGCCAAGATCAACTGACCGGGATACAGTGCTGTTAGGGCTTTCTGCAGCTTCTTCCTGCTCCCTAGGATGACTTCTTTAACCGTTGAAAGATTGCTGTAGGGTTCCTTTATAATGGAGCGAATATCCAGGTAAAGGGTACAGGGTTTATTCATATTGACCGTCATCACTGGATTATGGAGCTTCGTGTGGGCGTGTTGAATAAATCCGTAGTTTTCTGAAAGCTCCTGGGTGGATGCAGGCATATCTTCATCAATGGTATGGTGATAAATGGCATATTCAAAATCCCTGGATAGGTTGTAGGCCAAGGTTTCTGTAAGTAGGATTTGTTCCAACTTCTCAATGCTGTATCTTGCATTGGGTTTGGTATAGATGCCATCAATTAAAATCATATTTCCTACAGCGTGATCATATAGAAAATTGGATACCTGTCGGTCTTTTAATTCGTTATAAAGGGAACTGGACTTTAACCAGTGAAAGGCGGTAAATCCTAAAATTTCTCCATGCTCCCTTCGGTCTCGTAAAAGCAGTAGTCTGGCAAAGGGCTTATTTCTATGGCTTAGTAGATTTTCATAGGCATGAAGGGCATCTTTACAAAATGTATGGGCCAAATCATGCAGCAATTCATTTCCTGTACCCTGAAGGACTTCAATATCAATTGAAACCGATCCAGCTACAGTTTTGAATTGGGGCTCTCGCTGATATAATCCAAGCTCATAAATGTATTTTTGAGCAAGAGGGTCTATGAAGCTGGAGACATCGCGATTCTCATCAATATAATCACGAATAAGGGAGGAACTGACATTCTCATAGGTGGACGGAAGTTTCAGTCGGATGATCTCACCATGCAGATTTTGAAGGATATTATTCAGTTTCCCTTCAGAGGCATCCTCTGCAAGCCCGCGGCTTCTTTCAAAAATGATATGAGGAAAATAGTGAACAGAGTTTTCTTTTTTTTCTTCCAGATAATACCCGTTGGCCTGCAGTACATCGCTGCCTGCTACAATATAAACATCTGCATCTGGGAAGTTGCCTTTTAGGGTGGCTAAATCCTTGGGATTTCCGAGATTGGTTGGAAAATCTTCAGGATAGATATACACACCCAGTTCATCAGCGATGGACATGTTGATGATATTTTTTCGAATCAGGTTAGGAAGTGCCTGGCGTAACCAAGAAAATTCATCGACAGCTAGATAAACTTCAAATCCCAGATTCTTTATAGCTTTAACCACTTCCTTATGCCCCAGTGAGAAAGGATCAAAGGTGCCAGAGAAGAATGCAATCCTATTTGGATGATAAAGACATATATTTCCTTGCTGTAGGCTGTAATCAGATATAAATCGGTATATGTGGTTAAACGTTGCCGAATTACTCAGAAATTGGAGTTCATATTCTTTCATATCTGTGACCAATGTCAGTATTTTTTTTGCAATTAACTGGAAAATCTCTTGTTTTTGTTCGTCAACTAAAAACTTTGAACCGAATATGTCCTTTCCTAAAACGGAAAATGCAGCTTGCTTGATCTGAGGATTGTAATCAGCAAACGCATTTAGGATGACTTGGAGCAGCTTAATACATATTTGATTCTGATTTTGATGTAGTGTATCTGATAAATATTCGCTTCTCAAAAAATGTACAAGAAAGACACCAATGGTCTTTAAGAGTAAAGAGCATAGCTGCGGGTTGGAGTGCTTGATTTTCAAAATCAGATCGTTTATTAATTCCTGCAGTTCAACAAAAGGTAGAGATAGCATGATTTGTCCCAAATAATAGGGAATGTATCCAACAAATTGGTATCCTTCAATTTCAAGGGCCCTTAATAGTTCTACGGCTATGTCGTTTCTTTGGTCGGGGGGAAGATAAGGAATGAGCTTGACCAAAGCAGCACCAGCCCGATTTCTTACCCGCTCCATGCCGCTGACCTTTAAAAGGTTGCAAAAATGCATGGCTGTATGAAACCCGAACTTATCAGGATTTTCAATAGCTGTCTTCAGCAGAATATCTACTTGGACATTTTTTACTGTCCAATGGGTATCTGTTTTTAAGTTTTTTAAGTATATATCGGACATCTCATGGGCAGCAAATTTACAGGCTTGTACGTATTCCAACCTTGTATCTTCAGATACACCAAGGGTCTCCATGATTTTTAACTGCAGGAACTTTTCAGCCATGGACAGATCCATGCAAGCTGTTTTTGAAAACTGCTTCCGTAATACATCAGAAAGACCTGTTATGGATGGGAGAATAGGCAGTAAGTCGCAGATGATCTCCCATGCTGATAATCTTAGGATGGGATTCTGGTTTTCTGCCATCTCCATAATATACGTTAATAACATATCCATCGAAGGATCATAGTCTTCCAGAGGAATATATTTTGCTGTTTGAAGAAGATATAAAGAGATATCTTCATCTGCATAGGTTTCAGATTTAAAATATTTTAGCAAGGTTTCTCGAAATATCTTTCTTTGAGCAGGCGGACTCACAGAAAATAGTTGAGATACCATAATACTGCTGCTGTAACCGATCCATTGACGATGGAGGGGGATTGTCTTATGATCCGGATAAATAATGCTGTTGAAATACTTATCAAGCAGTTGGCTGCTGGTGATCTCGGGGATGCTTAATTCACCATCTTTAGGAACCTCTTTACGATAATCTTCATCAAACATGGCAATCATTTTTCCAATTAATTCAGCGCAGTGTCTTCTTATATCATCCTCAGGGTGAATCAACTGGTCATATAGAAACTTGATCATGATCAGCTTCTGTCTTTGAGTCAGATAGGTTGAATACTCTTCAAAGAGTCGGATGTACTCCCTAAGATTTTTCCAGTCCTTCTCATTTCGAGCGGACTCCAAAATTTCATTGAGTGCATGTTCATTCCTGAGTTTGTACATGAGCCGAATATTGTGCTTGATGGACAAGTATTTCATGTTGTCAACAACTTCATTACACTGCATTAATGCATAGTGCTTTTTCTTTTGTTCTATTGGTCTGGAAAAATCGATGGGTGCTTCTACATCGGAAAGCACACCTAGATTGATCATAAAATCTTCAAAATCCTTTAGCTTCATATAAACTTTCTGGTATCTGCGGGTCTTCTCCGGAGTCAGATTATCCAGTTTGTTTAATACCACATCAAAGGCATCGGATAAGCTGTAAATATGCATTCGTTTTCTTTTATCTTCATCCCGTATACTTTTTACACGAAAGTCAGCATATATCAAAACCAGAGACTCCAAAGGAAGGTTTTCCAGCTCCAAATCCCAGGTGGAATGATTTACAGCGATATGGCCGATATATGTGATATCATGCTTTTTAAACCAATAGTCCGTATAATAATAATGAAGATAAGGTACACGATGGTATTCGGATTCCTTGCAGCCGTATTTCCCAATGTCGTGGCCGGCAGCACCACCGGAAACTCTGCCCAGATCAATGGGAATACCGCATTGAAAAAGCTGCCGGCCGATATGCATGGCGACAAAATGAACACCGCATATGTGATCAAGTGTTTGGTGACCGGTTACTTCTTCGGAAAGCTTCATCATTTCAAAAATATATTCATCTTTAAACGCCCTTCGAAATTTCCTGTACTCCGATGGACTTTCCAAATGCCGTTCTTCTTCAGCACTTAAAAATTGAATGGTGTTTTTATTTATCCATTGTTGATCATGAATACGCTTCTCATAATGTAGTGCGGTTCTTAATAATTTGAGATAGATCATACAAGGATTGACCGGAATAGAGGCTAAAGATACCGGAACAGCATGGGGAAAGGACTTATTTAGGGCAAAATAATATAAGTAGGGTAGACGGTCAGCTGATGGAAGATTTGGCAGCAGTTCGTCCAGGATATCTTTACAAAGTTCGTGAATAGCGCTGCAAGAATAGTCATTATTTTCGACGATGTGTATCAGCCGGGCTTTAAAATTATGGCTGTCAATATGCTTCTTCAAGAACGATTTTTCGATCCTGTAGGTTGATAAAAACTCTGGATCTAAGAGACTTTCATTTATATCATGAAGCAATCGGGCATAAACATCTTTTTTCATAAGAAGTCCTCCTTTACAAGAGATCAATATGGGCATATAATCTTATAATATAACGAAAATTCAGAAAATTACAATCGCATTTTGATACAGCGAAAAAATAATTTCGTCCAAAATCAATAGGGAAACCGTTTGCTTTTATTATTATATCATATCTTGTTACATTCTACATGGAGGTAGCAACTGTTGCTAAAAACCATAACAAAACGTAACATTTAATAAAAAATGATAATGTTCGTATAAAACATGATATTTTTGTCGATTAACTGGTGTTCTATCAAAACTCTTACATATGGGATAATGAAGGAAAATGAAAACTAAATATAAACAGCTGGTGCTCATAAAAGATACAATTGAGTCGCCTTATTGATTTTTTATCCCTTGCACCACATGAACATACGTTCTATAATGGTAATATATACCATGGAAAGGGGATGGAAAGTGTGAAAATGACAATGAAAGCAATTCTGATTGAAGTACAAGAAGAATATAAGCAAAAAATAGATGAATTAATGGCTGTTTTTTGTTCAGCTATTCGATATTCTTTTAAAAGAATTCTTGAAGGTAAAAGGATTGGCGATATAGAAAAAGATGCTGCAAGTAAATATAGTTTAAATATTCGTCAAGCAAAAGATGCTGTAGAAAATGCCAGACAAATCATTCAATCTCAAAAAGAATTGGTTAAAATGAATTACGATAATTATTCAGCTAAAGTAAAGGCAATAGAAAAACAATTGCAAAATAAAAAATTATCCGATAGAAAAAGAAAAGCTTTATTGAGTAAATTAGAAAAAAGAAAAAGAAAACAGCAATACTTTAAAAACTTTATTGATACTAACACAATTCCACCTGTAACCTTTGGAACAAAAGAACTATTTATAAAAAGATGCAAGAGTTTAATCACAAAAGAACAATGGCAGACTGCAAGAAGTAATAGAATATATTCAAGAGGGGATAAAACAAAGAGTGGAAATCCTAATCTAAGAGTTATTTTAGATGAACAAGGAAACAGCTTTCTAGAAATATCTACCCTTGAAAAAACATCTACAAACAGGGCAGTAAAAATACAAGTACCAATATATCTACCCAGAAAATTAAGTTATAAAACAGGTAAGATTAACGGCATCGATTATAAGCGTCTATTCCTTGAATATCTAAAAAGCGGCAGGGCATATCAAGTAGAACTAATTAGAAAAAACGATAAGTATTATTGTCATATTACATTTGAATATGACAAACCAAAAGAAGTCTATACAGGACATAATAAAATTATAGGGATTGATACGAACCCTGACGGCTTTGCACTTACAATGATAGACAACAACGGTAATTATAAATGGCATACATATCT
>JBMOKU010000047.1:0-62312 GCA_049324315.1 Bacillota bacterium
TTGCTAACAGCTATAAAGAAATTTCAAACCTATGTTAATGCGCATAAAGCAGAGGTTAAACAACGGGTATATGGTAGATATTACTACAAATAATAATTATTTAGTTTTACAATTCCAGATCTATATCCATCTCGTTGCTTATAATATGATAAAAAATATCCGCTAAGAATGGATCAAATTGCGTACCAGCACATCGCATAATTTCTTCTAATGATTCACTTATACTTAATGATTTCCGATAGGGCCGTCCATTCGTCATTACATCAAATGCATCTACAATGGATAATATCCGGGACCCCATCGGTATAGCCTCTCCCCTTAATCCTTGAGGGTAACCCTTTCCATCCCATCTCTCATGATGAGATAGTATCTTTTCTGCAATAGGAACAAGCTCTTGTGTTGCCATTGCTATTCTATGGCCAATCTCAGGATGTGTTTTAATAATCTCCCATTCTTGCTCTGTCAGCTTTCCTTTTTTCAACAATATGTGATCAGGTATCGCTACTTTACCTATGTCATGTAAAGCACTTAGTAAAACCAGTTCATCCAGTTCACTATCCATCATCCCCAGTTCCTTTCCGATACGCAGGGCAAGATGCTGAAGTCTGCTGCTATGTTCTTCTGTTTCATAGGTCTTTTCACGGAGCGTATTATGAAGGGAAGCAATAATCGCACTCCTTGAACTCTTACTGTCGAGCATCTTATTTCGATACATTCTTTCTTCCGCTTCTTTCAAAACTTCCTGTATATTTTGACTGCCGTCGACCTTTGTAGATACACCCAGTGAGATACTTAGGGGTACAACAGCATCTGGTGTGTTTGCACAAGCATACTTAATCCGATTACATATGGATTGGGCTATTTTTTCCTGGGTTCTTGGAAGTAAAATAGCAAATTCATCCCCACCTAACCTACATATTATATCTTCACTTCTACAAATACCTTTAAGGATTGAAGCTATTTTTTTTAATAGCTTATCTCCGGTCAAATGTCCGAAAGCATCGTTTGTCAATTTTAACCCATTAATATCTGCCATAACAATGCTGAGAGGTAATTGCCTATCAGTATTTAGCCTGATTAGATTTTCTTCAAAAAAACCACGATTATATAGTCCCGTTAGTGCATCATGCATCCCAATATATTTCAACTTTTCTTCATACTGCTTTCGTTTTGTTATATCGACGTAGGTTCCGTAGACGCCTAACACCTCTCCTTTCATAACAACCGGCACACCTTTCACACATACATCAATAGGCTTGTTTTCCTTCGTATATCGTACAGTTTCTAGTTCAACACATTCACCCTCTAAAACCTTTTGCGTTAAGTCATGAGCTTCGGCATGATGATACAGTATAGGAGCCACCACGTCATCAATCCTTCGATATTTTATTTCATCAAGGGTATATCCAAACATTTTTACAAATTTATCATTTACATCAATAATTCTGTTATCTTTATCTGCAAAAGCAATAGCATCCATAGAATTTTTAAAGAGAGCTTCAAATCGATGTTTTTGATATTCTAGTTCCGCCTCTGCCTTTTTCCAATCTGTAATGTTACGTATCGATTGAATAGCTCCAATGACTCTTCCATCATAATCATATAGTGCAGTAGCCTTTTCCCACAGGTACATCCCTGATTCGCCGAGAGATGGACAAAAACTCTCTCCAATTAAAGAATTGTCTTTTTGAATAACGTAGAAATAGCTGTCTTCTAACCCAACTTCTTTATGTGGATCAATAACCTTATCTATCAAAATTGGTCTTCTTTTTCCATATAAGGGAATCGCATATTCATAATTACCTTTCCCTAAGATATCTTTTTCTTTTACACCTGTCATTTCTTCAATGACTCTATTCCATACCACAACTCTTCCTAACATATCAATAACAAAGGTAGCATCGGGTAAGAAATTAATAATCTGCCTGTCCGTAAACAAACTGGTTGTATAGGTTGTCTCTGCCATTTTTTTCATCTTCCCCCTTAGTTCTACCAAAATACATGATACATAAAGTCGATAAAACTATATTCAACATGGTTCTAGTAATTCCTCTACAAATTGTCAAGATATTGTAAATTTTGTAAACTTTCATAAATCTATGCAGATATCACCAGGGTTATTCATCCAAAATTAGAGGAAACAAACAATCCTAAGCATGGGTTAGGCTTCTCTTCCTTATCAGGAAATGTGGCAAGTAAATGTATTATTACTTATCTGAATCGCAACCTACATGAAAATATATGACCATATAAGGACAATTAAAAAAACATTCCCCTCAAAGGAATGTTTCTGTAAAAGTATGTACTGCTGTAATATCAATTCATAAATAATAAAGATACACCACATACGGTTATGAAGGCTCCAAATACTTCCTTAGATGTTATTCTTTCTTTCATAATGAAAAAAGAAACAGGAATAATCATCACCGGTACGATCGACATAATGGTTGAAGCAGCACCGGTAGTCGTATATTTAATAGCTACTAAAGAAAGAGATACACCGATGAATGGGCCAAATAGCGCTCCTAAAGAAGTATACAGCATCGCTTTGGAATCTTTTATCCCCATCAAAAGATCATTCCATTTTCTATGATACGTTATGAGAATGGCAAAACCAATTAGACCAGCTATGATCCGAATTTGTGTAGCAGCAAAAGGATTATAACTCCCCATACCATATTTACTAAGTATAAGTCCTAAAGCCTGTCCTAACGCACCAATGAAGGCATACACCAGACCTTTTATGGGCTGGGAAAACTCTACACTGCGTTCATCTGTGTTTTTCACCAATATGACAAGGGCTATTCCTCCGATAGTAACCAGCATACCTGCAATATGCATAACAGATAGCCTCTCTCCCATGATAATAAACCCTAGCAAAGCTGTGATTGGCGGCGCTGTAGACATAATCAGCATGGAGACACGGGAACCGATCTCTACATAGGCCTGAAACAAAAATAAATCCCCTAGTACAAAACCAATTAAGCCTGAAATCGTCAACCAAATCCATGAAGAAGCCGATGCATCTGACGGCAGCAGCAGCCCTCTGCTGAACAAGGTAAAGAAGCTAATAAAGATCAATGCCATGATTAAACGGATAAGATTAACAGAAAGAGAACCAATTCTTTTCCCAGCTGACTCGAAGGCTGTGGCAGTAATGGTCCAACAGACTGCAGTAAAAAGTGCTGCAATTTCCCCTATATGTGTTGTTATCATACATCCCCCACACTTTTCAATATATTTCGATACACTAATTTTCTTTCATATATTATATCACGTTTCTCCTGTTTTGGTATATTTGCTAAAATACTTTTTATAACACATATAGTAAAAGGATGAAACTCAAGCATATAAGTCCCATCCCTTTCTCTTATTGATCAGTTTGCATCTAATATATTTCTCTTTTCTGCTCCAGCGCCTTCTACAGCTTGAAGCATAAACATACATATTGAGACAATGATTGCCAGAAAAAAACTTATCTTCCAAACAGACAGCACACTATGTTGCATCAAAAACTTTCCTGTCAAAAATGGACCTAACGCATGTCCACCTTCAGCAATGATTGGAATGACAGCATTAAATCTCCCTCTATGAGAAATTGGCGTATTGTTAGCAACGTAGGCCATTCCATTTGTCCCAATAAGTATCTCGCCTAGTGTCCATATATATGTTGACAGTAGGAACATAGGGAAACTTTTTATAAACGATAACATGCCAAATCCCAACCCGTAAAATAAACCTCCAATGGCTACACAGGCAATTGGCTTTAGTTTAAGCGTGACATTAGTAAGCATCGTCGTGAACAAAATTACTGTTAAAGCATTGACCATCATAAGTAATCCGTATAACCTTGCTCCATCTGACAGAAAAATTTCATTCATATAAATGGGTAGGGAGAATTGATGTTGTACGTATACAAAGGAATATAGCATAATTAGCAACATAAAAATCGATAAAATGGGTCTCCTTACCCAAGCTTGTATAAAACTCCCACTCTCTGCCTTTTCGTTTTCTCCTAAATCATCGTGCATGTCGATGATTTTTTCTTGGTCCGGAATCGTCTCATTTATGAAGAAAGCAACTAATCCTACAGCAATGATCGTGGTAGCAGCATCACCTAAGAACAACCACATGACATAGTTTCTATACAGTAAGCCTGCAACCATGGGTCCAATGGCAAAACCCAGGTTATGTCCAAGATATAACAAAGAATAAGCTTGCTTTCTGTTATCTTTATTGGTTAAATCAGCAACCATCGCAGCATTTGCAGGCCCTGCAGCTCCCGAAAACATTCCTGATAGAATTAATAACCACGGAACAATCATCGACGATTCCACAAACGCAATTGGAACGTAGCATATGGCTGCTAAAGATTGAAAGATCATGTATATTTTTTTTCTTCCAATCATATCAGTTAATTTGCCACCTATGATTGAACCGGGAATATAAGATATCGCTGCAAGCATAATGTAAAACCCGGTAGCTTCCTTTGTCAAACCTATTTTTTCAGTCAGAAGCATTGTCATAAAAGGCAGAACAAAATGTCCGGCTGCATTGATAACTCGAGCAAAGAAAATGACAAATATGCTGCGCGGCAAATCTTTATAAGGTAAAATTACTTTTTTCAGCACTTATACCCTTTCCCCTTTCCTTAATGATCAACCATATATTTCCATAGGTTTTAATTATATCATTAAATGTTTTATTCGTACACTATTTATGGACAAATTTTTTCCAACATAAAAACAAATTTTTACAAGAAGGCCTTAACCGCTTGCAAAGATGCCTTAATAAACAGCATCGTTGTTTTATACTCTAATATAATGACATTCAGGCGCCTGACCTCTTATCATAAACCCTTTTGTAAAGTTTGGATTAAATGCTTGTATAATATCTACGGCCTTAGACAATTGCTCCACGTAAGGAATGTAAATCAGTCGAAGAGCAGGTTCAGGTATGGTATAAAGCCATGAAAGGTTAAATTCTCTGGAATTATAAATTCCTAATCCGGAAAAATGATAGCATATTAGTGGACTATTATTAATCAATACTTTACCGTCTCTCAGTGTTACTTGATAATTTTCCAGATTCCAATGGGCCGTATTGACACCCGGCGATCGTAGAATATGGTGATTGGAAAACATTATCGGCCATCGTTCCACATATCTTTGATCCCCAAAAAGTTTTGCTTCCACAATGTTGGTTGTATAACACCATTCAACGCACCTATTTCTCCACCATTCTATAGCAGTAAATCCTGTCACATCATTTTTGCATCCTACAAATCCCGTATTGAATCTTCCCGTCAAATCATTGGTATACAATAACCTAGGAGAATTATTGTGTTCCGTCAGAAACAGCGATGCATCAAGATTTTCTAGGAAAACTTGATATGGTTCTGAGTAAAAGCACATATCTGCATCAATGTGGGCAAAATATTGGGCATCAGGGTAAGTAGACATAACGTAATGCATCATAGCCGGTTTCAATGTCCAGCAGTACTCCAAATGTGTTCTGTTTGATTTTGCCGTTAAGAGACTTTGCTCTTCGATTTGAGATAACTGTATCAAGGTGGCATGCTTCCAGCCAAAGTGGGACAGAATTAAATATCCTTCCTCTCCTGCACATAATATATAAAGATGGAAATCTTTACAATTTTTTATCAAAGATTGATATAGAACGATGATCCTAAACAGGTAATCATCTGATGCTATCGTCGTAAAATGGATTGTTTTCATATTTCGCTCCTCCCACTACTTATCATAGAAAAATAGAGGATATAAGTTTTATCCTTGTCCCTTTTTCAATTCATATTATGTCAAACTTCTAATTTTGACCCTTTTTATCAGCACTTATGGATAAAATTATAAAAATAAATAGATAATAAAAAGCCTGTTCAAAACAGAACAGACTTTTTATAAATATATATAATTGGGGGGAATGTTAACTATCCATTTTTCTTTCTAGATGATATATCAATCCATACAGCAAGCAGCAGCACAAGACCTCTTACAATCAATCTTTGTGTCGTACCTACATCCAGTAACAGCATACCATTATTTAAGGTTGACATAACTAAAGCACCGATAATTGCACCAATGATGGTTCCTTCACCGCCTAATGTACTGGTACCACCTATAATTGCAGAAGCAATAACATCAAGCTCCATGCCTTGACCTGCTGAAGCTGCAGCGGAACCTACTCTGGCTGTATAAATGATTCCTCCGATGGCACAGAGAATTCCGGAAGAAATAAAAATCCATAATGTTCTTTGTCTAATGTTGATACCTGACAGCTTTGCAGCCTCTTTATTGCCTCCAATCGCATACACATGACGTCCAAAGGAGGTCTTTGTTGTAAGAAAAGTATAAAAACCACCTACTGCCATTAGTAATAAAATTGAATAAGGCACACCCAAGTACATAGCCATAATATAGAATATTGCTGTTATTAAAGATATAACTAAACCAATTTTTAGAGCAAATAATCCTGTAGGCAAAATATCAAATCCGTAATTTATTCTTTCTTTTCTCTTACTAAATTCGAGCCATAAATAACCAATGATCACAAGTGCCAAAACAATTAACGTTGTATCATGCGGTATCATATCCTTTGGCGTGTTTTCAAGAAATAATGTAGGTAAATAGCCTTGGCCTATTTTATTAAACTCACTTGACGTAGCAATCGTCTCACCCTTTGTAACACCTAACAACAATCCGTTGAAAACCATCATGCCTGCCAGTGTAACAATAAAAGCTGGAACATCCCTATAAGCAACCCAATATCCTTGCCATAATCCGATTGCAGCGCCAACCAGGATGGTAACCAGAATTGCGGGTAAAATGCCTAGTCCAAGTTTCGCCTGTAGAATTGCTGCAACGGCTCCTGTTAGACCTACAACAGCTCCAATGGACAAGTCAATATGTCCGGCAACAATAACAAGAACGACAGCACAGGCAAGTATTGCTATATGAGCAGTTTGTAAGAATAAGGTAGAAAGATTCCTCGGTGTCAAGAACACATCATTTAACAATGAGAAAATGAGCATAATACCGATTAATGCAATAAACATGGTATATTGCCTTATATTATTCTTAAGGGAAAACTTGATAATATCCATTGCGCTTTGATTACTTTTTGTTTTACTTGTCATGTAATTATCCTCCTTCAATTAAACCGACGGTATTGCAGTTCCGCCGCCTGTTGCATAAACCATTACTTTTTCTTGATCCGCTTCTTTCCAATCTAATTCCGCAGTTAGTTTCCCTTCATGCATAACAAGTATTCTGTCACTCATACCTAAAACCTCTGGCAATTCAGAAGAAATCATGATAATACTAACGCCTTGTTCAACAAGATCATTCATAATATTATAGATTTCATATTTTGCGCCAACATCAATTCCCCTTGTTGGCTCATCCAAAACCAATACTTTTGGCGCTGCCATTAACCATTTTGAGATAACAACCTTCTGTTGATTTCCTCCACTTAGGTTCCGTGTTTTTTGCTCAATAGAAGGTGTCTTTATTTTTAATGCATTCACATAATAATTGGCTATTTTAATCTCTTCATTTTCGTTAATGCCCTTCATGTTTGATATTTTATTTAAGCTTGCCAGCGTAGTATTTTCCTTAATATCCATCATTAATACTAACCCATTTTTTTTCCGGTCCTCTGACAAGTAGCACAATCCTTTTTCAATCGAATCTCTTGGCCCCTTAATGGTTACTTCACTTCCATCGATAGCTACTTTACCACTCTTGTTAATTCCATACGCACCAAACAAACTCATCATTAATTCCGTTCTACCTGCCCCCATTAAACCTGCAATCCCCAATATTTCCCCTTTTCTAGCTTGAAAACTCACATTGTCGATTACTTTACGATCAGGTAATTCTGGATTATAGACTGTCCAATCCTTAACATCAAGTACAACTTCTCCAGGTTTATGCTCTTTTCTCGGGAAAAGCTGTGTCATTTCCCTTCCCACCATACCTGTAATAATCCTGTCTTGATTCACAGCTTCATCATTTGCATAAGTTTCGATTGTCTTTCCATCTCTCAAAATGGTAATTGTATCCGCAATTGCCTTTACTTCTTTTAGCTTATGAGAAATATAGATACAACTGATTCCTTGTTCTTTTAATTTTCTAATAATGTTTAACAGATTCTCACTATCATCTTCATTAAGGGCAGCAGTTGGTTCATCCAATATCAATATGTTTACATTTTTTGAAATAGCCTTAGCGATCTCTACAAGCTGCTGTTTCCCAATACCTAGATTGATAATTTTCGTATCAGGACTTTCCGTTAAGCCTACCTCGTTCAAAACTTTTTTGGTCTCTGACATGGCTTGGTTCCAGTCAATAACACCATACTTTTCAAACTCATTCCCTAAATAGATGTTTTCACAAATATTCATCTGCTTAACCAGCGTTAACTCTTGATAAATGATCCCTACACCAGCCGCTTCACTGTCCTTTGTATTTGAAAAATTCTGTTCTTTTCCATTAATAACGATCTTACCTTCATAAGTACCATGGGGATATACACCGCTTAGCACCTTCATCAAGGTAGATTTACCGGCACCATTTTCACCGACAAGTGCATGAACTTCACCTTTTTTTACTTTAAAATTTACGTTGTCTAATGCTTTAACCCCTGGAAATTCTTTTACAATATTCTGCATTTCCAATATATACTCACTCATCTATCGCTGCCCACCTTTCTAAAAGAGAGAGGAATAACTATCAAGCTATTCCTCTGTAAGCTCCCTAACAAACTGCTTCTTACTGTAAATCAGCTTCTGTAACGTATCCGCTGTCAACTAATACAGCTTTTAAGTTATCTTTTGTCACTACTTTTGCTTCTAACAATACTGAAGGAACATTGATCTTTCCATTATCTACTTCGCCATTCGTGCTTACTTGTTCACCATTAGCAAGTTTCGCAGCTACTTCAATAGCAGCTTTTCCAAGATCTCTTGTATCCTTAAAGATTGTCATAGATTGAGTGCCTTCCATAATTCTCTTTGCAGCTGCCTTTTCAGCATCTTGACCAGTGATAGGCACTTTACCAGCTAATCCTTGAGCTGCTAAAGCTTGAATTGCAGCTCCAGCTGTACCATCATTTGGAGCCAATATAGCATCTACTTCATTATTGTTTGCAGATAATGCAGCCTCAACAATTTTAAGGGCATTTTCTGGAACCCAGTTTTCAACAGCTTGCTCGGCAATTACTTGGATTTTTCCGGAGTCAATTAGTGGCTGGATGTATTTCATAGCCCCTTCTTTAAATAATTTTGCATTGTTATCTGTTGGAGCCCCTGACATAAGGATATACTTTCCTTCAGCTACTTGTTCTGTTATAAATTTACCTTGTAATTCACCAACTTTTACGTTGTCAAATGATAAATAAATATCCAAGTTATCTGTGTTTGTAATTAAACGGTCATAAGAAATAACAGGAACGCCTTCTTGCTTTGCTTTGTCAACCAATGTTGCAGCAGCAGCAGCGTCATGTGGCGCTAAAATTAAAACATCGATACCTTGTGTTAATAATGATTCAACTTGCGTAATTTGCTCTTGCATGTTTGCATCAGCAACTTTAACAATTAGTTCAATACCCATTTCAGCTGCAACTTGTTCCATTTTTTCTTTATCTCTTACCCATCTTTCTTCTCTTTGTGTTGGTAAGGATAAACCTACTTTAATCTTTTCCTTAGCTGCTGGCTCGCTAGCTGCTGGTTCACTTGGAGCAGGCTTGCTGCATCCAGCAAATAGTGATAGTACTAACACTACCGCTAAAATCAATGATACAATTTTGCTTTTCTTCATTACTTTTGTCCCCTTTCATTTTCTTAAATAATTTATTCATTTAACCGCTTTGTACTATATAGATTATACGTACAATGATAGATGCGGTTAATTTCAAAATAATAAAGTGTTACTGTAAAACGTTTGCTCCTACCATAAAAAATAATCTTCCCGCGCGGACTAGCTTATTATTATGTATATAGAATAATTCGCCTTTGATTCATAATTGCCTCTGTAGCATTTTAGCTTGTTCTTCCTTATTTTGTTTAGCTGTTCATTTCTGAAAACGTTTGTCAGCAAAATTTTACGGCAAAAAAAAACAGCCTAATAATTCTTAGAATTATTAGGCTTATTTAAAACATATTTAGGTTACTACTGCGGTAGATTTCTATAGACTTCATTTTGCAGGTGGAATCCATCTTTTATGATGGTCTCATCCATATTATCCTTATTAACAGGAATAGGCTCCAGCACATAATAGGGTACATAATATCTCCCATCATAAATCGTCTTATCGAAATCTATGGTTTCTCCTTTTGCCATTTTGATAGCCATTCTTGCTGTAACTTCTGTAAGCTTATCAATAGGTTTATACACCGTCATAAGTTGGGTTCCTTCTACAACCCGTTGACAGGCCGCCAAGTCTGCATCTTGGCCGACTACGATTGTCCTCCCAGCAGTCCTATGTTCTGATAATGCTTGAATAATGCCATCTGCCAGACCGTCATTTCCTGCTATGACAGCATCGATCTGTGTCCCCTTCTGTATGAGCTCATCAACCACTTTAAAGGCATACTCCTTCATCCAGTTTGGGGCCCACTCTTCTGCAATCAACTTTAACTTTCCCTGATTTATCTTCGATTCCAACAGTTTGTCGTAGCCTTCCTTAATCATTTTCGTATTATGATCGCTGGTAGGACCGTTGATGATTAGGACGTTACCACCATCCACTCTGTCTATCACATATTTGGCCATTAATTCTCCAACTTTTACATTATCAAAGGAAATATACATATCTACATTGGAGCGGAGTACAAGTCTATCGTATGAAATGACTTTTACGCCTTGTTTTTTAGCCAGATCAACAGCATTGGACGCTTTTTCCAAGTCATTTGGTACAATAATCAATACGTCGATATTCTGATCCAATAGATATCTAACTTGCTTTAATTGATCTTGGTCATCATTATTTGCATTCTGTACGATAATGTCTGCTCCCAATTCTTTGACTTTTGCCATCAAAATATCTCTATCCTTAATCCATCTTTCTTCTTTAAGCGTTCCCAGTGAGAAACCAATTTTTATTTTGCTGTCAACCATTTCTAAATTTTTTTGAGCAATATTCTTTGTTTCGTACAATCCATACAAGGTTTCCACCGTTAGATAAACAAGACCTATTAATAGTACTAAAAGGAGTCCAAATACACTCAGCTTAACGATTTGTTTTTTTTCCATCTTTTATATCACCTCTTGTGATACTAAATTCGTCCTGTATTCTGTTGGCGTCATTCCTGTTACCTTTTTGAAAATCTTGCTAAAATAGTTAGGATCGCTATACCCAATTTCATAGCATATTTCCTTGACACTTATCGCTGGGTCTTTCAACATTTCTTTAGATTTTTCTATTCTCAAATCCGTTAGATAATCAACAAAGTTTTTTCCCACGGACTCTTTAAAAAATTTACTGAAATAATGGTAACTCATATTCATTTCCTTTGCTACATCATCTAAACTGATATTTTCATGATATTTTTCATGTATATACTTTATGGCTTGTGAGATCAGTCCGCTCAATTCCTGCTGACGAAATTCTTCTATATTGGTCATAAAGGTTTTCAGATAGTTTAAATAACTGGATCTCAGTTCTACGACATCATGGATTTTTAACATTTCTATCAAATAATGTTTTTCAAAGACATCGTTTTCCGTTATCTCAACGGGAACCCCTCGTTTTATCACAATAAGCAGTTCAATCAAATGTGATTTAATCTTATCTAGATCATCTCTATAATTTTCAGATAACCACCAAAAAATCTCTTCAAATACCTCTAAAGCACCTCTCGTATCACCAGTCAGCATTTTATGGGTTAATATTTTTTCTTTATTAGCAGGGTAAGAATCTATCTTCCGCTGAGGGAAGGCAATATCTTCAAAGTGTATGACAAGTTCGTCATTATAGACAGATGCGGCCATATATGCTTCATTACAAGATTTTGAGAAATTGTGAATGTTATAGCTTCTCCCAACACCAATTCTATATCGAATATCCATGCTTTGATTGATTCTCTCACTAACTTTTGCAGCTATGTCGATGGATTTATTCCTTATCTCATATCCATCAATGTTACTGTCTACTGGAATATAAGCAACCACGCGATCCAGAAGGGGTGGTCCGATCAAACAGGCGGATAGTTCCTTCAACTCGTAACTGAAAAGGTCATAAAACTTTTGTTTTGCTAAACTATCTTTAAGGCTTTCTTCTCTTTCATCTGTATCACGATCCTCTACAATTGCCATGACAACATAGCCATTCTGCAGACTGATCCCAAATATCTCTTCATAAAAATCTATGTCACGAATGACTCTACCATTAAATAATTGTGAATAGATAAACTGACCTTCCATATGGGGAATAATTTTATTTATTTTTTCTTTTAACAACATTTCTCTTTGAATAGCCTGTCTTTTGGATACAACCATTTCACGAATATTATTCAATGTTTCAATGACTTTACTTTTATTCAAAGGTTTTAACAAGTACTCGTGAACACCTAGATTAACAGCCTCTTTTGCATAATTGAAATATTCATAGGCAGTAACAATAACAAAAAAAGCATCATTTTTTGTTTCTTTTATCTGTCTTATGGCATCGATACCGTTAATTCCAGGCATTCGGATATCCATGAAGATCACATCCGGTTTTAAATACATGGCCTTCTCAATGGCTTCTCTGCCTGTATTGGCAGTCCCTACTATTTCTACATCATTTACATGTTTTTCGATTATAAATTTTAACGACTCAATAACGATATGTTCATCATCAACAATCATCAGCTTTATCAAGGCAGCTCACATCCTCACCTTTAGGAATTATTAACGTTACTTTCGTACCAAAACCAACCTTGCTTTCAATCTTAATCACATCCTGAATTTCCGTAACATTGTAAAACAATCTTAATCTATCAATGACATTATGCATACCAATTCCCGAAACATGTCTATTTGAAGTATCCTCGTCATTCCCAGGCATTAGAATTCCATGCACGCTCTTTTCATCCATACCTACACCATTGTCAATGATATCAATGTGAATTTTATCATGAAATGCTTTTACATTCAGGTGGATTTCACCATTTTTCTCCAGGTCCTCCAGACCGTGAATGAATGCATTCTCGACAATAGGCTGAATGATGGTACAAGGCATTTTTACATCAAGTACATTTTCATCTATATCTGTATAAAATTCAATGCGATTCCCAAATCTTGTCTTTAAAATATACATATAGTTTTTAACGTACTTAATCTCTTCTCCTAAAGTAACCGCTTGATCTATCTTTTTAAGATTATACCGAAAAAGTTCAGCAATATTCTCAATAAATTCTGAAGTCTTATCTGCACCTTCCATCATGGAGAGCTGCGAAGCAGCGTTTAATGTATTAAATAAGAAGTGGGGATTAATTTGGGATTGGAGAGATTTTAACTCCGCATCCTTTAAAAGGCTTTTCATTTTTAAGTTCTGCATTTCTTGCTCTTTTAATCTGTTTTCAACCTCTGCCTGCTTCTTGATTTCATCGATATAGCTCCTTATATTAACAACCATTTTGTTAAATGCCTTTGCCAATACGTTAATTTCATCGTCTGTCTCAATCAAG
Organism: Bacillota bacterium; assembly: GCA_049324315.1. Lineage (GTDB taxonomy): Bacteria > Bacillota > Clostridia > Peptostreptococcales > Thermotaleaceae > JBMOKU01. Next base: position 13,688 of record JBMOKU010000047.1, read on the forward strand.
ACAGGCTCTATGTCGAAATCTCCTTCTGAAATCCGTTCTGCGGCGTGGGAAAGGTTAATGATTGGTCTCGTCAAACGATAGGTAAACAATATGGCTAAAAATATATTGAAAACAACAGATGCAATAATAACCAAAAGATTGAGGTAACTGATAAAGGTCATGTTTTTCATAATTGCTTCATACTTATACGAGCCGCTCTGAAGCTTATCATTCAGTAGATTATTAATATAAAACTTTATGAATTCGCTCACTTCATTGGATCTTGTGAAATGTGCAATATACTCACTACTTATTCTACCGCGTTTAGCCCTGACGGCATAATCCGTCTCTTTCAGCAAATCATCGATCATAAAAGCAATATCCTTCAACATTAATCGTTCCATGTCATAAACTGCGTCTCTGGAAATTTGCATGGACTTTTCTTGGAGCTTGTTATAAATGGTGTAGTAATTTAATATTGATTCAGATGATTTTGAGGAAAGATATTTTTCCACTTCGATCATCAATTGATTCACATCGTTATTCAGATCATTTAAATATACATAATCTGCGATAATTGTATTCATTTTTACCAGAACAACTTTTGCATTGTAATATGAGAATATACTGGTGATTCCCATCAAAATTGTCATGATTAAATAATAGATAATCAATTTTTTTCTGATACCTGTAAATTTAAAGAAGTTTTTGTCCATTACGCCACCAACTATTCCATTAAGTCTGCTTTTTTCTCGTATTCATTAAGGTTGTTATAATTAATCACTTTTACTCCAGTATCTATGAAAGTAGATACATTATTCTTTTCTTTTATATTGATCAAGGCTTTGACACTTTCATAGCCCATCTTATACGGATCGCTCATCACAGTACCATAAATGATTCCTTTTTGAATATATCTTAATATATTAACCGTATCACCGTAACCTACCAAAACAACACTTCCTACCTTGTTGCGATCCACAATAAGCTGTGCAGATCCTAACGTATCCACTGAATTTGTAGTAAATATTGCATTTACACCCTCATCACCGTTTATAATGGACTGAGTAATCTCCTCAGCACTCAATATCCCCATTTTTGACGTATACGTTTTCATGATCTTCATATCAGGATAGTCTTTAATGGTACTTAGAAAGCCATTGATTTTCAAATTTTCACTGACAGCATCTAACTCAAAATCATTGCTGACAATAATGGCGATATTTGCCTTTCCATTAGTCGCTTCGATCATGAGTTTTGCAGCTTCCTTACCCAGCAAAAAACTGTTTGTACCCACAAAAGCATTACGATTGCTATTTTTATCATCATTTTCAATCGTAATGAGAGGGATCCCTTTCTCATATGCATGATCGATCAGTTTTGTAAAATCGGGCCCATTGGAGACATGGGTAATGATCCCGTCAACATTTGATGTGATCGCAATATCCAAAAACTTAATCTCATCCTGAGGATTATTAAACCTTGGTGCATTGTATTCAACAACCACATTATATTGCTTTGCTGCACTCTCCATTCCTTGTTTTACCTCTTTCCAAAAAGGATCTACAGAATTCTGCCCAATAAAATAAAAATGATATTTAGGTTTTGTCAAGAAAATACCGTTCTCTCCATCTTGAAACCAAATTAAAAAACCGCTGGTCATCGATATTAATACAACCATGATAAATATAATATATTTATCAAATCTATCAAAAATGTTATTAAAAACTTTCATTATTCTACGTACTCCTCCTGTTTTATAAATAGTGTATGTCCTACTATATTCTATCATAGTATGTAATTTTCCTTATGTACATAGCTTTTATATGGTTTAACACAAAATAACTGAAAAGGCAAAAATACTTGCAACATAAAGCAAGTACTTTTACCCTTCAGGAAAGTTCTATGAAATCCTAAATTTGTCAATGGATTGATTTAATGCTTCAGCCATATCCTTTAAACTTTTGGTAGCAATACTGATTTCTTCCATACCGGCCAATTGTTCTTCACTGGCGGCAGAAATGTTTTGTGTTTCAAAAGCATTGTTTTTTGCTATGGCAGAAACATCATTGACAACGGTTAACACCTCCTCGGTGTTTTTCCACATCATTTCAATACCCTCTACAATATCCTTTAGATTTTCAACCAAATTGTCAACGGATACCCTTATTAAGCCAAATAAATTTCCAGCATTTTGATTTAGTTCCTTTCCATTTGTCACTTCCTCCCTGACCATACGCATCTCGTTTATCACATCGCGGACATCCAACTGTATTTTTCCAATGATGTCAGCAATCTGTTTTGTTGACATACTGGAGTGGTCAGCCAATTTTCTTACCTCATTGGCTACAACAGCAAATCCCTTGCCATGTTCTCCTGCTCTTGCAGCTTCAATAGAAGCATTTAAAGAAAGTAGATTTGTTTGTTCCGTTATACTGGAGATAACTTCAACAATCTTTTCTATTTCCGTTGTTCGTCTGCCCAGGTTTTTAATAGATTCTGATAATCGATCTACTTTTTCGTCCACTCTATCCATCTGCTGAATTGCCGATTGAACAACATCATTGCCATTTAAAGCCCTCTCAGCCGCTTCTATGGAAGAATCTTTTGAATGCACCACCGTGTTTCGAATATTGGTTACATTATGATGGATCAATCGGATAGCTGTATCTCCCTTTTCAAAACTATTAAGTTGTTCTACAGAGCCAGCAGCAATTTCCTGCATCGAATTCGTTATGGACTCCGCTGCTTTTATTGACTGTTCAATGGTTGTACCTAAACTAATGGAAGCATCCATAACATAAGTTGAATTTACCTTAACATTTGAAATCAAATTTCGCATATTAAGAACCATTTGGTGAAAGGAATGTGCCAATAGACCGAACTCGTCATTACTCTTTCCTTTTTTGTCGCTAATGTTTAAATCACCTGCTGCAATTCTGTCTGCATCCTCAATCAGCTTCTTAAGTGTTTTGAAATTTCTATTCAACAATAGTACCATAACGATGAATAAAGAAATAGAAAGCGCAACCATGGCTCCGTTGATGATCATCGCATTACGTTCGTTCTTTTGAAGTATTGTTTCCATTGCCCCTTTGGCGATGAACGAACTTTGGAAGTATGGTTGGGTGTCGATTAAAACATAAATGACATATTTCATCTTTCCATCTATGACTACGGGATAATAGACATCAGCTGTACTATCATTAAAATTTATCGTGGTTGTATGACTCGACAATACAGTTGAAACATTTGGGTTTTCGGCCGCTTCACCTTTCTTCCATATCGTCGTCTGACCACCTCGTAATATTTCATTAAGGACAATTTTTTGATTATTGATTAAATAGATAGCCTTTATTTCATCATTGTCATCTAAAAACTTTTTCAATGACTTTTCATATTTCATCTCATCTACTACCGTCTCATTTTCAATGAGGACGACATAATCAGCCAGATAGCTTCCCAGTCTCTTCAGTCTCCCGTAAACGTTTTCTTGAGATACACTGTTTAGCTGCTTTATGGTGCTAATCGTTATACCTTCAATATCATTTCTTTCATATTGCTTTAACCCTAGCGTCATCAGTAGATTGATTACGGAAAAGCAAATAATTAATAATAGTAGCTTTGTTTTAACCTTCACCCCGTATGCCCCCCCAACTATAAATTCACATCGTTTTACCAAAAAATTCCTATAAAGTTAATCACTATTTAACAAACTAAACGTGATTTTCACACTGTAAACCATTCGATTTTTAAATTCTTTTACCTCTACAACTTTTTAGGTTGTTCTTATCTATTTTAACGCACATTGCTTTTTATTTCTCACAATGGGTAATTTTTTAAGATAAAAAAGTACAGCCTTACAACTGTACTTTTTTATAATATTAAGCCAATACAAACGGCACCGTTTTTTTTAATTCGCTGCTTTCATTGGCCAATTCTATGATTCTTATGGTATTTCTTGCTTCCTCAGGTTTAACGTAAAGCTCTTCTTTATTAAGAATAGCCCTATAGACATTTTGATAAAAAATGCTATAGTCCCCTTTCATGCTTTCGATCTTGCCTCTAACATGCAATCCATTCCAATCCGTATTGAGAATACCCCAGATTTCTTCCGGTTCTTGCCCCCAATCCGATGTATGTAAAGGCGATAGACCATTTTTCAATGCTTCTTCCTGAACATCTATTCCATATTTTACAAATGAACCCTGATCTCCATGGATAATGAAGCGGGGGAGTGGTTCTCGAACCAACATACCGGCTTTTAGTGTTACTTTTAATTTTTCGTAATGCAAAATAATTTCAAAGCAATCATCTGCCAGGCTATTCTCCCGCTGTTTTCGAATATCCGCAGTAATCTCTTTGGGTAACCCGAATAAACATTGTGCTTGATCAATAAGATGGCTGCCTAAATCATATAAAATTCCAGATCCCGGTAGGTTTTCCTCTCTCCATGCATTAGGCTTTAAATAATTTCTAAATCGGTCGAAATGGGCTTCGTATTCAACCACATTTCCAAGCATACGATTTTCAATGACTTTCTTGACCGTTTGAAAATCACTGTCCCATCTTCTATTTTGATATACCGTTAGGATCTTTTCTTCTCTTTTGGCTAGAGCAATCAATTCATCAGCTTCTTTTGAAGTAACAGTGAAAGGCTTCTCTACAACTACATGTTTTTTACTCCTTAACCCTTCACTAGCTAATTTCACGTGGGAAGTATTCGGTGTTGAAACAACGATCAGATCAATCTCTGGGTCCTCAAAAACTTGATTTGCATCTGAGACAAACTCTGCCCAAGGATAAGATTTCTGAGCCATGTCAATAGATTCTTTCTTTGTAGTTACAATCTTCTTTATCTGGAAGGCATCTAAGCTGTGAATAATTGGTGCATGAAATACCCTTCCCGATAAACCAAAACCAATAATACCTACACGAATTTTCTCATTCACTCCACTCACCCTTTCTTTTCTCTTATCCGCTTATTGTAAAAATCCTCGGATATACGATTGTCTTTTGTATATTTATTATATGACTGCCTGTATTAGACAACAATAGTATTATTTTAATGAAGTGCATATAAAAAAAGCAAGATGGATGCTATACTTATAGATATCGAGCTTGATCATAAGGTAGGTGATTTGATGAACAGCACTGTAATACGACACAAGTTTAAAACAAAACTGATGACTTCATCCGATATTTCCTTCGATTCTGCAGAAGAATTCTACTATATACTGGGTCAGTTCCTTGTATATGTTTTTCAACTGCTTGGCGGTGCAGACAAATACAAGAAAGAATTCAACTTCCTTACAAACCCTTATCTACCACTTGGTATTCAAGATATCTGCACAAGGATTATCGCATTCCTGAAGCGGTTACCCCATGATGTTCTCTATCAAAATTCAGGAACGATAGAAGTCTATGAAGCTTTCATATTCCATGAAATATCCTATACAAAGAACCCTATCAATCAAAACACGTGTACCCAAGCGTTTTATCAAGGAATCCATGAAGAGAATGTTTTTACCTCTACTATTGATATTTTTAGAGAATAGATAAGAGCCCTTGTTTTCTGTTTTGAAAACAGGGGCTTTTACATGTATTGAAAAAATTGGAACATTGTATTTGGTTGACATAATATTTTCCTTCTTGTATAATTACCAATATGTAAGCACGTACATTTGCTGAATCCCGGATGATTCCGGGTACGGAGGAACCAATGTAGGGGTTAATCCATGGAAACATGGTAGGGAACCTTCTGTCCCGAACCCGTCAGCTAACTTCGGAAGCATTAAAAGGAAGGAGTGTATTGTGAATGAAAATCACAAAAAAAATGGTAACGATATACACCATTGTACTTTGTCTATTATTTTCTGTATCAAGTGTGTTTGCTGCTAACTATACGACTTTAAAATTTGGCAGCAGAGGGAGTGCCGTAGTCCAGCTGCAGCAAAAACTGACTGAAAAAGGTTTCTTAACGAGTTCTGTAGACGGCATTTACGGAAAAAAGACTGAAAAGGCAGTCATTGACTTTCAAATCGCTTCCCGTATTCGAATTGATGGTATAGCAGGTAATGAAACGCAGTCAAAACTATATGCTGCACCTGTTGTCTCAAGGGGTTCAACAACCGCAAGAGATCAGTATGCATCAAATGTGTACTGGCTTTCTCGAATTATCCATGCCGAAGCAGAAGCAGAACCTTATAATGGCAAAGTGGCAGTGGGGAATGTCATTTTAAACAGAGTAAATTCAAAGGATTTCCCTAATACGGTATATAACGTAATTTTTGAATATTATGAGGGTATACCGCAGTTCTCACCGGTTGCAGAAGGAACAATCTACAACACCCCTTCTGAAGAAAGTATAAAAGCTGCCAAAGATGCTTTAACCGGAGTGAGGCCTGCAGGCGCTTCAACATATTTCTTTAATCCTGACAAGTCAGCAGGTAAATGGATTGTACAGAACAAAACATATGTTATGAGAATCGGGAACCATGTATTCTATAAGTAATCTATGTAACGATGAAAGGTACGGAAAACTCCGTACCTTTTGTTCATTTATGCATATTGTTTCTGTTTTGATTGATACATTGCTTGATCTGCACGGTTAATGATATCTTCCTTACTTATTTTCTCTCCTTGATATTCATATGCTCCTAAACTCATGGTAACACTTATGGTTTGGTTGTTATATGGAATTTTATTTTTTTCCATGCTCTTTTTGATACGTTTTATGGTGTTCTCCGTATGACCATGGGATTGTAGAATAATACAGAACTCATCTCCTCCATAACGACATAACAAATCATCCTGCCTTATCTGCCGTTTAATCATTTCTGATACAGCTTTTAGGACGATATTCCCAGCGATGTGGCCATATAGATCATTGATTTGCTTAAAACTGTCCAGATCGATCATAATTAAAGAAAATTTTTCTCGATTCTTAATCTTATACTCTAAGACACTGTCAAAATACTTATAGTTAAAAGCCCCTGTAAGGCTGTCTGTTATCAATTCTTTCGCTTGGGTCTTAATTCTGCTTATCATAATTGGAATTCTTTGCATAGATATAGTAACTAGAATTATCAACCCCAACCCCACAGTTCCTCGATCTACATATAAATAAAGTAAGAGGGGAATTAGTAAAAGCGAATAAAATAACTTGAGATAACTCTTTTTCATGTTAAGAGCATCTGCAAAAGCCTTACCGGTATGAAATGTTATTACCAGGGAAATAAACACTGCATTTGAAAAATAATAGACAACACCCACAATCAGCAGCTTCCAAAGTTCTTCTGTATTGCGAAAATTCAATAACAGCAAATCTGCAGTCTTTGTAACGAAAAAAATACAAATAATGCCCTGTGCAATGTTAAAAACGCTTTTCATGAGGTAATCCTTATAAGCTCTTTGAATATAAATATGATCTACGATTCCGCCAACAGCAAAGGCAAAACTTGTTGACAGCATTGCAGTAATTGGACCAAAGATGAATATGTTAAAAATGGTTACCGCCAATGTTAGTGAAAAAACCATATGATCAAAATCTTTTCTGTCTTGGAGGACTTCTACAACAACAGCTAGGATAATAAAGGGGATTACCTCCATACGCAGCATGACATCATAATTTTTTATTGAATAAAGTATGACATATACTGCGGCCAATATGATGCTAATATAATATGGCTTAAATAGTTTTTTCATAGACTGTTTTCCTCCAGAATCACGCTAAAGATGGACAGTACAACTATACAAATCTAGTAAAAACGTCCTAGTATACAGACCATACATATTATTCTACACGAACCATCATTTTCCTCCGTAAATATTAAAATACCGTCAAAATTATACCAAATTTTACATGATGAAACTAAATTGACTGTATGAAATTTTGATCTTCATACAGTCAATTTAGTGTTTTCCTATGTTTACTTCTCATTTGTACCCTATTCATCTTGATAAAAATCTAAAAAAGAATAATGCTCTCCATCTTTGTCCCATCCTAGGATAGCATTTAGATTCACATTTTGTGCTGCTTTAAAAATCGACTTGTCAACATTATTGTGAAGATTCTCTTTTAAATTTTTAATAAGTTCCTTAATCTCGTAACGTTTATTGCCTGTTTTTTTAGCTGCAACCATACATGCACAGTTAAGTGGCCAAATACCGCTTTCCTGCGTAAATCCTTCTATATGTCGTTCCTCAATGTAGTAAAGAGGACGAATCAATTCGATTTCTTCAAAATTCGTGGATTTCAGTTTTGGCAGCATCGTCTTAAAACAACCTGTATATAAAAGGTTTAACATCGTCGTCTCAATAACATCATTATAGTGATGGCCTAAAGCCAATTTATTGCACCCTAGTTCACGAGCTTTCGTATATAATGCACCCCGCCGCATTTTCGCGCACATAAAACATGGATAGTCTTTAGCAATGTTATCCACGATTCGGAATATTCCTGACTCATATATTTGAATTGGGATGTTTAAATAATCGCAGTTATCTTTCATCAATCGCTTAATGTCATGATGATAGCCGGGATCCATAACAACAAATTCTAATTCAAAATTGTCATCTCCATGTCGTTTTAGTTCCTGAAACAGTTTGGCCATCAACATGCTATCTTTACCTCCTGAGATGGCAACTGCTATTTTGTCCCCGGGTTCGATCATGGAAAAGTCTTTTAATGCTTTAATAAATTTAGACCAAATATGTTTTCTATACTTTGTTATGATGCTTCGTTCTATCTCTTGAAGAGGTTTTCTTTCCTCAAAGGGAACCAACACCTCACAGCCTTTTCCACCAATATCACTCATTGCTTCACCTCCCTATACTCGAAAATATTATAACACCCTTTTCACAATAAATACATAGAACGTATTCGAAAACATATTATAATTAGATATATAAATATATTTAAAGTAGGACTCAGTTTTATAAGAATTCTATTAAATAGAGTTATGAGAAAGGAAGGGATATTGTGCCAAGCCTTTTTACACATTATCTTTGTGGCCATAAATGTTTAGCGTTACTGAACAATAAGGAACTAAAGCATATGTTAAATCATTATAGACAGGTATTCAATCTAGGTACACAAGGACCTGATATTTTTTTCTATTATCGCGTCTGGCCTTGGACAAATAGCTGCGGATTGGATGCATTAGGAGAAAGGATTCATGAAGAGCATGTCAACGATTTTTTTTCGAGTGCCCTTCAATATATCATGAAGCAAAATACTCCTGATAGGGATTTGCTAATGATATATCTGTGCGGTTATGCCTGCCATTATTCGTTGGACCTTTTCGCACATCCCTATATATTTTATAAAACAGGTTTTGTTCGACAAGGTGAAGCGCCTACCTCTCAATACACTTACTATCATAGGAGATTCGAAACAGCAGTAGATGTCTTAATGCTTAAGCATATATTGACCACAACACCCTGTCACCTGAGAGGACACGAATTGATAAAAGTACCCCATGAAGCAGCTTTAACGATTGGTAAAATGTACGAATATATTTTACAGCAGGTCTTTCTTCAGAACATCCCTGCTCCTCAGACTGCACATGCCATCATCGATATGATTACTGTACAGTCAGTACTTCGTGATCGGTCAGGCTTAAAAAAGAAACTGCTTTATTTTACGGAACAGCTCCTTGGCCATTACCCGCTTATGTCGAGCATGATCCACCCCGCTTCTGTCAAAGATGGTCTGGATTATTTGAACATGAAACATAGATCGTGGCATCTTCCGTGGGATGGATCATATACATATACTTCAACCTTTATCGAATTGTTTGACAAAGCTGTATTAGAATCTGCAGCACTGAGTAATATAATTTATAACTGCATCATGAGTAAGGAAGACACTCCTCAAGGTTTAAAAAAAATAGGAAACCGCTCCTTTTCAACAGGTATCGACTGCCGCATTCCTGTTGTTTTTCAATACTATGATTGCATTTTCGATTCAGAAAGTTGACCAATATGTAAAGCCTACATCTAAAAAGCCAGTCAGTGTATCTACTATAACCGACTGGCTTTAAAAACAGACTATATTTTGATTTTACTGATTAACTTTTCCAGATAGATTGATTTCATTTGTTTACTGGCCATCAGTTGTTTTGCCGGTGGAAGCTTTAAAATCGATGATAATACGGCTGCCATGGCACGATGACTGCCAAGTGCTTGATTATCAAATATCAAATCCTGTAATTTTCCTTTCTCAATCGCCATCAAAACAATTCTATGTACTGAATTTACCGGTGTGATGATTTGCTGCTCCCGCCTTTTCAGATGGATGCTTTTTTTCTGACATGCCCTTACACATACGCCGCACCCAAGGCATATATCTTCATTGATCTTGGGCTTTCTCTGACTGTGTTTTTCAGCATTCGAGCCAATTGTCCACTCAATGGCTTGTATTGGGCAGGCTTTAATACATTTCCCACAACCTGTACAGCTTTCCAGATGAATTGTAGGAATAAAGCTTGTTGTTTGGACGGGATGGAGATTTCCAAACTTTTTAGCAGCAATCATTGCTTCACAGCAGCAGCCACAGCAGTTACAAATAAAGGTTACACCGTTCCTTACATTCTCACCACATTGAACCAGATTGTGCTCATGTGCTTGGTGTAGCAGCTCCATACATTCCTGGGGACTTACTTTCTTGGCATAATTATGGCGAATAAGAGATGCTGCTGTATTATTAAAGGTCATGCATATTTCCATAGGTGCATCGCAGGAACGACCTACATGCTCCATTTTGTGTCTACAGTAACACGTACTAATACCAATATGAGATGCAGATTGAATAATATGACTGGCTCGTTCAAAGTCTAGGATATAAACCATGTTATCCTTAGAGAGAACTCCCTCTTGAACAAAAACCCTTCCCAGTTTAGTTTCCGTACCTAAAAATAATTCTTTAACAAAATCCTCCTCTACATTAAGGTACTGATAAAACATTTCTCCTAAAAGTTTCTGATCAATGTCCCCTCTCATTCTCATCATAGAAAATTCAAAAAAACCGGCCATCGGGGGAGGCAATACATATTTCTTTACACCATTTTCTTCTGTATCCAAAAGAATGGCTCTACTGGCTAGTTGATCTAATATTTTTTCTGATGAAACTTCATCCATCTTCCATATTCTGCTTGCTGTTTTAACCGTAAACGGCTTTATAGGCAGCTCTGCAACCAAGGCGGCCTCTCTTGCTTCAAATAAGATGCTTAATATCTTGTATAAGGTTTCAGAAGGCGGTGCTCCTTGTGGGAAACGATTCAGCCTTTCTTCCAATTTCTTATATGCTGATTTTGCTGTGATATGCGACATACTTTCACCTCTGTTCTTATATCTATTCTTATTAATGAGTATACCACAACCGCTAGGCGATTCTGCTATTTTATACTATTTTTTACTTTTTATACCTCATCAAAATGTATGATACTTTTCAGCAGGCCATCATATACATATGTATGATTGAGAAATTTAATACTTTTACGGAACGGCACAGGGGCCGTTCCCTACAATAAATGCAGTAGATAGATAAACATTCTCGATCACATACCTTTATCAACAAAACTGTTTGCAATCCCGTTATTTATTAAGTGTAACATCAAATTTTGTGGAACCTATGACAACCAAAAAAGCTGTCTTCATATAATCTATGAAAACAGCTTTTGATATATTTCTTTCATACCATACTTTTTACCGGCTGCTGCTTATTTAACGCTAGGTCAAATACTTAAAGCCCCAAAGATGGCTGCTCTTTTCTTATTCTCAAACGTTGTAAAAACACTACTAGAGAAACCAGCACAAATCCGATGACATTTGTGAGCATGCTTGGATCCACTAATAATATACCGCCGCCCATTAAAAGGATTCTTTCCCAAGGTTTTGCCTTTGTTTGCAGATAACCACTGACACCGCCGCCAATGGCATACATGCCTATTAGCGCGGTAACAAGGGCACCTATTATACTCACGGCAGTTGTATCAACCAGTACCAGTTCAGGATTGGTAGCAAAGATAAACGGTACAAGATATGCAGAAAACGCTAGCTTTGAAGCTTCTACACCGGTTTTAAAAGGATTTGAACCTGCGATTCCAGAACCAGCAAAGGCTGCCAAAGCAACTGGCGGTGTTATATCTGCAACGATACCAAAATAGAAAACAAAAAGATGGGCAGCTATAATTGGAACGCCTAATTCAACTAGAACCGGAGCAGCTATCGTAGCTTGCACGATATAATTCGCTGTTGTTGGCATTCCCATTCCAAGAATGATGGACGCAAACATCGTAAACAGCATGGCAAGATATTTATTTCCACCTGACAACATTAAGATACCGGTTGAAAACTTAACACCTAAGCCCGTCAACGTTACAACACCAACAATAATTCCAGCGCATGCACAGGCCATTACCACAGGCAGTGCTGATCGCGCACCTTCATCAAGACCTGATATAATATCTTTCATACTCATCCTCGTATCTTTTCGAATAAACGAAACAAGAATGGCAGATATAATCGCAAAAAGTGCAGCCCTCATCGGTGTCTTTCCTTGTATCAATAGCCATACAATCACCACAATGGGCAAAGCCAAGAACCATTTCTCTTTCAGTAATTTGATTGGATTCGGTAATTCATTTCTACCCAATCCACGTAACCCTTGTTTCTTAGCTTCCAGATGTACCATAACAAAGATGCCTGTAAAGTACAAAAATGCCGGGATCGTAGCAGATAATGCAATGGTTATATAGGGTAAGTTCGTAAATTCTGTCATGATAAATGCAGCCGCACCCATTACTGGCGGCATTAATTGTCCCCCTGTGGAAGCAGCGGCTTCGACTGCTGCAGCAAACTCACTACGATAGCCTATACTTTTCATCAGTGGTATTGTAACAGATCCTGTTCCTACGGTATTGGCTACAGAACTACCAGATATCGTTCCTTGGGTAGCACTGGCAATGACGGCAGCCTTTGCCGGTCCCCCGGTGGCTCCTCCGGCAACTCCCATGGCTAAATCCGTTAGCCAATCCCCGATACCGGTTTTTTTCAAATAGGTTGCAAATAATAAGAACAAAAATATAAAGGTTGACGATACCATGATCGGTATTCCTAGAATTGATTCCGTAGACATCCAACCATAGGTTGCAATCCTGTATAATGAATATCCCCTATGGGATAAAAAGCCCGGAAACATCGGTCCTAAATAAGCGTACAACAAAAATATAGAAGCAACCGCCACAAGCACAGGTCCAGCTATCCTTCTTGTAGCTTCTAAGACCAATATAACAGCAGCAATGGATACAACAATATCCATCGTCGTATAGGAACCTGCTCTATGAATGATCTCTTTGTAGAAAACAACATGATACCCTGTAACGACTATTGACAATCCTGCTAGAATGGCATCATACCAAGGTATCTTGTTACTTTTGTTCTTTTTATACATGGGATACAGCGTATAAATCAAAAACATGGCAAATCCTATATGCTGGCCTCTTTGGATCGTCGAGGGAAATACGCCGAAAGCAGCAGTGTATAATTGTATTAGCGCCCAAATGATTGCTACAATCATGACGATCCGTCCTGTTAAACCACCTAATTTGCGATATGCAAACTCTCGATCATATTTTGCCATGATCTCTTCTTGTTTCTTTTCATCAATTTGTGGTGTCATTTGAACGTCGTTTTTAGCCATAGCTTGACTCCTCCAATGATATATTTTCCGAAGGACATTCGTTCTACCCTAAGCGTCACAAATCCCCCGGGTCTGCTAATGTCTTTTAATGGTAATTCTATGTTCTTGTAAATCAATGTATGATCGGCAATTACTTGACCAATTCTTACCGGGACCTTCTGAAATTTCAGACTATAGTTATACACACGAAAATATCCGTCTTTGATCTCCCATTTTGTTCCATTCTCAGGACCAGCAGGCAAGTTTGGACCATTTTCATTAAAAATCATCTCATAAATCCCGATACTCAAATCCTCATTAACGATATAGGTTTCTATCACTGGTTGTTTGCTTACTGAATGAATCCACTTTACCGTAAATTTATCCTGTGGTCGTATCATTGTTTGATATAATATCCCTGCGCCATCAGTGCCATCCTCAACGACCAGCGCATGTACAGGTATAAAAATCGCTAAAAGTAGAAACAAGAGTATCAGATAGCTTATTTTATTTAATTTCTTCATAGGTTTAAATAAAGCCGGGTACCATATACCCGGCTCTATCAATTAGTTCCACATACCTTTTTCTTGATAATATTTGATTGCTCCGGGATGGAAGTCTGTGGTAATACCATTCTTTGCATTTTCTAAAAGGATCTGATTTCCTGTTGCATGAGATTTAGCGATATCTGCATTTTTCTCATACATGAATTTTACAAGGTTGTATACCAAATCTTCATCCATATCATCTCTTACATATAGCACAGCTTGTAGAGCAATGGTATGGATTTCAGGATATGGTGTTCCTTTGTAGTTATATGTACCTGCTGGAATAACATGAGGTGCAACTAAAGGGAATTGTTTTTGAAGTGCTTCAAGCTCAGCCCCTTGAATTTCTAAGAATGCCAATTCTTTAGTGGTTAGAAGGTCTACAATTGCTGAAGCCGGAGCGGCCAATACGTTCCAAGCTGCATCTAAATGTCCATCCTTCATTTTCTCCACAGCATCGCCAAAGGTGTCATTAACAATGGTCATATCACCTTCCTGTAATCCGTAAGCTTTAAATATATGGGGTGTAGTTGCTGCAGTACCACTGCCTGGAGGGCCTCCAGCTACTCTTTTACCTTTTTGATCAACAATTGATTTAACATTGCTTTCAACCAAACCAACGCCTTGAATGATTTCCGGATACACTACACCAACAGCTCTAAATCCTTTAACCTCTTTACCTTCAAAAGAGCCTTTACCTAGCCATGCATCTTCAGCAATATTGTTCATTGCTAAAACAATATCCGCATCCCTGGAATCTAATAATCTTAGATTCTCAACGGAAGCACCGGAAGGTTGTATTGTTACATTAACGCCTTCAATATTTTCATTCCATACATTGGCGATCGCTCCCCCAAGAGGATAATATGTACCGGCAGTTCCACCTGTTGCGAACAGTAATTCTTTTGTTTCAGCAGGTGCTGGTGCAGATGCTCCCTCCTCCGTTTTTGGAGCTGTACATCCTGATAAAACTAGACTTGCTACCATTAAAACCGTCAAACACATAATAAATAGTCTTCTTTTCATTGATATCCTCCCTTTAATCCCAAAGGTATTTACCACATTAGCCTATCTTTGTTCCATATGTAGTTTAATACTGGATAATGAGCTTCAAAGCTTATGCTTTTATGAGTATATCTCTGACCTTAATGATATCTTTGGGAGTTTTTCTAATGATAAGTAATAAATGGTGAAAACAAGCACTAAATCTTTTTACCAAAAACACATAATAGAAAATGAAACATTGAGAAATTTGAGATATGACCAGATAGAAAGGCAACATAGAATATTCTTTGTCTGCGGTATCTTATAGAAGATGTTTTTTATCTTTCCTGTTGTATTATTAGTCAAAATACTGTTTCACATAAAAATCCAGTCAATGAAAATTACAATCTATACTTCACCAACTGCCCCACGCTAAATAAAAAATCCCTCCTTTGTGATGATACAATTTTACCTTCATCTACCATTTTATTTTAGTTCAAAAGCTTAGTCAACAAATATCTGAAAATTAATACAAATCAAATTTCTTTTACATATTCAAATTTGATAATAATTGTGTTTATGATATGGGTAGAAGCATACCTTAAAAGTACATAATGAGACATAACCATAAATTATTACGTTCTTTCAAATAAAATCCATTCCTATATATCACCATTAATTACTACAAAAAAGCACTGCATTCACTACCCGAATACAATGCTTTTTACTTAATCATAATTTTATCAATTTATTTCTTTATCGTCACCGTTTGTGTCGGTCCATCCCAATCGACGTCACATCCAAGGTTTTCTACGATAAATCGCAAAGGTAACATGGTTCTTCCAGTGTCAGATAAGTATGGTGCCATATCGCTCTCCCTCTTTTTACCGTTTACTTCCCCTATTTTGCTGCCAATCCATAGTTCCATGGTTGTACCTTTAAGATTAATCGTTACCTTTTGCTTAGACGCTTGCCAGCTGACACTCCCCCCCATTGCCTCTATAGCTGCTCGTATGGGCAAGAAAGTCCTTCCATTTTTTATGATCATGGCAGTACCTTTTCCAGGGTCTATCTCCCTCCGATTCCCGTCAATAGTCATGTACTTGCTTCCAACTTTAAGCATAATTGTGTTTTTTCCTAGCTTTGGTCTCACCGAAACTTCATTTGAAATAGGCCCCAATGTTTTGTCCTTATATACAGCCCTTAGGACATAATAATAAGTGACGCCGTTTTCTACGTTTTTATCCTTATAAGATGTACCCACAATAGGGAAATCCGTTATGGGTGTACTTGATTGTTTCCCAGATGCTGTTCCTCTGTAAAGATTATATCCTACTATATTTGATGTGCTTCCTGTAATGCTCCATGTGAAAGATACACTATTATCACTGGATGATGCATTTAAGCGATATTCAATAGGATCATTTTTAACTTCATCAGCCAGTTTAAATATTGTATTGCTACGTATTTCTTCATACCTTGCTGAAATTCTGTTTCCATCTGAAGAATCAACACCAAGGAACATACCGTTATATGCTTTAATAGCAATCTTATCATTTCCCAGATAGTAAAGATTAAACTTTGACCAATCACTAACTTTGTCCACATCTGCTTTTATTGTCCCGTCTTCCTTGTCTTTTACGCGTATATAGTGGCCATCATAAACTTGGAAAGTAACTTGCTTATTGGCATATTGCTGCAGCTCAAATTTCTCCCAAGTCCCAATTCTATCTCGGTTTGCTACGATTTCACTTCCACCGCCGTCTTCTGCACATACGTATTTATCATTGTATGCCTTCAATGCGATAACAGCAGATTTTTTTGTCTCCGGCAACTTTATGGTGCTTTTAACGAATTGAAATGTCTCCCATTCATTTATTTCTTCCCTATTAGCTACAAGGATTCCTCCGCCCCCATCTTCTGCACATACATAATACCCGTTATGTGCCTTTAGCGCTACTCTGTTTTTCCCTAAATCAACGATTTCAAAGGTCTCCCAGTCACCAATTTCTTTCCCTTTGGCATCAACCTCTCTTCCATTATCATTTTTAGCACGTATAAAACTTCCATTGTATGTTTTTAATGCAACGCTATCATTTCCTAGATCAATTATCTCAAATGTTTCCCATTTGCCAATTTCTCTACGGTTTGCTACAACTTCCTTTCCTCCACCGTCTTCTGCACATACGTACTTACCGCTATATGTTTTGATAGCTACAATCTCCGTATCTGTAGATGTCGTATAAGCATAACTTGAGGGAACCATCAAAACTGACAACATCACAAATATCGTAAAGAAAATGATGAAGAATTTAGAGAATTTTCTTTCAAACTTCATAAAAATTTCATCTCCTTATAACGTTTCATTTAGGAATCAAGAACGGGCACTCGGTTTAAACTTTTACTAAGAATAGCTATTCTCCTGGATTCCGTTATCATTATAAGTATAAGAATCATCAAATATTCGTCTTTTGCCTAACTGTAACTCAACTGTAAATTTATGTAATATGTTCTTAATTATGTAATCTATTCTTAATATAAAGGTTACACCATTGAAATAAATACAAACTATGATTCGCAAAAAAAGAAAGATCATTATTGCATGACCCTTCTTTCTCTTCTGTTATCTTAATATTTATTTTATTGCTTTCTGAACCTTAACTTTCTTTCCCTTAATCGTTGTATCTTGAAGAGATCTTAATACAAGGCTTCCCTTACCGTAAAGTATATCAACATAGGAAATGTTGTCTTGCACATCGATGATTCCAATATCATCTGCGCTGACTCCTTCAATATTCGTGATAGCTCCCACAATATCTCCGGCCCTTACCTTCTTCTTTCTCCCAGCATTGATATAAATCTTTGTAATCTCTTTATTCAGTGCAGCACTTCTATCGATCTTTTTCTTTTGATCCGCTTTTGTTTTTGTTTCAAATCTTGCCTTTCCATGTAGAATTTCCTCTTCAGAAGGTAATTCTACACGGATCAATTCAAGACCAATATATTCCTCGATTCCACTTAATAATCTGGATTCACGAGTACTAACCAGGGTAATAGCTTTTCCCTTGCTGGCTGCCCGTCCAGTCCTTCCAATGCGATGCACATAGCTTTCTTTTTCTACAGGTACATCATAATTTATAACATGGGTTATTTCTTCTATGTGAGTTCCCCTAGCCGCTACATCGGTAGCAATCAGGAATTGAAATTCTCCCTTTTTAAAGGATTTCATGGTGTCTAGTCTATCTTCTTGTTCCATCCCTCCATGCAGTCCATAACAGGAAAAGCCTCTAGATTTCATTTTTTGAGTTAAACCATGAACTGCTTCTTTGGTATTACAGAAAATGATACCACTTTCAGGATTTTCAACATAAATGATATTTTGAAGGAGATTAAATTTTCTATCCTCCTCAATCTCATAGTATACTTGCTGAATATTCTCAGTAATAAGACTTTCAGGCGTAACTTCTATTTTATACGGATTGATCATGTATTTCTCACATAATGCCTCTATTCTTTCGGGCATTGTTGCCGAAAATAACATCGTCACCCTATCATGGGGCAGTGTTTTTATGATTGCTTCTATCTGGTCAATAAAACCCATATCCATCATTTTATCAGCTTCATCGATAATCAGGTATTTTATCTCAGACATATCAGCATTTTTATTCTCAATATGATCTAACGTTCTACCTGGCGTACCAACAATAACATGGATTCTCTGCCTCAGCTCACGAAGCTGAACTTCCATGGCCTGTTTGCCAAATACAGCCGTACATCTTATTTTTTTAAATCTGCCTATGTTTGAAATATCTTCTTTTATTTGTACCGCCAACTCTCTGGTTGGTGAAAGCACCAATACTTGCGGTTTATTGTTTTCCAATTCAATTCTCTCACAGATCGGTATAGCAAATGATGCGGTTTTTCCACTACCGGTCTGCGATTTAACAATAATATCTTTATCTTCAAGAGCAAGGGGAATAACTTTCTCCTGAACTTGGGATGGATTTTCATACCCCAGTTTTTCTAATACTTGCAGCATTTTCTCACTTAATCCAAAATGTCGAAAACCAATATTTCCCATTTCATTCAACCTCGTATTCATTTTTTTTATAACACATAGGAAATTATGAACATTAAAAAACGGTGAATAACTTCATAATTTCCATTATGTGTTTCAAAAAAGTCTTCCTTAGAAATCTTCCAGCAAAAGACTTTTTTATTATCTTGCGCTTTCTTTACCAAAAGTATGTTTTGATTTGATTGCTATTAGACTTTTACCTTGTTTTCGTTACTTATTTTCTAAAAGCTGGTTCTTTAATTTATACAAGAAGTCTTGTATATTGGCCACAATGGTTGTTACTTCTAGCGTCCCGCGATCTCTTAATTTATTTAATACAAATTCAGAAACGTCTATGGCATAAATGAATACAGGTCTGACTTCTCCATCAATGACAGTATAAGATGGTGTCAGGTTTCCTGTGGCGATGGTATGGAGCTGGGTTGCCAAACAGATAACGGTGGTAGCTTTCTTAACGTGATTTCTCATGGCATCTTGAGCCTCGTATACATCTGAAAACACGCTTGGAAGCGGTCCATCATCCCTTATGGACCCCGCAAGTACAAATGGAACATTATTTTTGACACAAGCGTGCATTACTCCATCTTTAATAATATTTTCCTCAATTAATTTCTCAATCCTCCCCGCTCTTCTTGCACGATTAATTGCATCAAGATGATGATAATGTCCGTTAGGCTTTGAATCCTGATGACAGATATCTTGTCCCAAGGCTGTTTGAAATAGCGCACCCTCTAAATCGTGGGTAGCAACAGCGTTTCCGCCAAATATTCCATGGGCAAAACCGTTTTCTATCAAAGATGCCATGGCGGCGCGAGATTTATAGTCAAAAACTACAGCAGGCCCAAGAACCCAGATGATATGTCCATGTTCTTTCTCATATTTCAACAGCTGGCTTAATTTTTCATAATCCTTTGAAAATGCAGTCTCTCTTGATCTTCCACTCCTGAATGAAAACACATCGTTTTGCTTGCTTTCCTCTAGAAAGCCAGTATCATACAGATATATACCTTCACTTCCATCTTCTGTTCTCCCTACGATGACGCGGTCTCCAATTTCTAAGTTTCTAAACTCTTTTACAATAATTTTATCATCTTTCAATACTACTGGGACACAATCCATTCGGGCTTGCTCCAGTAATACCCATTGATCATTTATTTTAAAATACTCTGGATAAACAGAAGTTGCATGATAGTTTTCCGGTGCAACTCCTTTCAACATAACGGGCTCAATTTTTGCATTAGGGGCCAACCTGAATTTCTCATCGTTAAAATTAGGTTTTTTATACTTAGGCATCTGAAACATAGGGTCACTCCTTTTCTTGATCTTTTGCACTTGTAATGTTTTGTATTTTTCTAGACAAATAAAAAAGCCCTCATCTCATAAGAGACGAGAACTTGCCCGCGGTACCACTCTTGTTAGTCTTGATTGACTCCCTCAACCTAATCGTAACGTGATTAGAAACGCAATGACTCATCGCCATTAGCTCAAGAGCGGGTTCAAAAAGCTAGTTTATAGATCTCTCACCAACGACCTACTCTCTGTAAAACGTTACTTTTCTACTATTCTCCATCATTGCTTCTTTGATTTTTGCATTTTCATCATATTTTACATGATAATGTAAGTTTGGTCAATTTATTAGCATAATTTTTTTATAAAAAAAAACTAATGCGCTAAGGTCAAAATAACAGAGGTAAATAAATATTCATACGTCTGTATTGTCAATCCCAAAAGAAACAATATAGCAAATCATTTCATATATTGGAATAAATAAGAAAGTATCATATAAATTACTAATTAATTCTTGGAGGCGTTTAAATGGATATTCGGTCATATACAAAATATATTAAAGATTTAGATATAAACATAGATGACTGCGAATTTCTTGGCGAGGGCCATAATGGAATCGTTTATCGACTTCCAGAAGATAAAGTAATCAAGATTTGTTTTACGGAAGTGCGGTGCTTGAAGGAGTATTCTATCCTCCGTAGAGTTAATAACAGCGAATATTTCCCTCGTGTCTATGGAATGTCTAGAAACTATATGATAAGGGACTACGTGAATGGCGTGAACCTTAAGGATTATATTCGTGATCATGGTATGAGCAAGGATCTTGCAATAAGAATCATGGATTTGATAGAAGAATTCAAGAAGCTCAAGTTCTTGAAAGAAGATGTACGATGTAAAGACATCTTTGTTCAACCAAACGGTTCATTGATGGTTATTGACCCTAAGAGATTCTATACGAAAAAAAGGGATTTCCCAAGACATTTATCAAAGGGGCTCTACAAGCTTGGTGTATTAGAAACGTTTTTGTCCTTTGTTAAAGAAGAAAGACCTTCCCTTTATGCCCAGTGGCATAAAAGCATTGATGCGTATATTACACAAAAGAAAAAAGAATATCTAGCCCAATCAAATCACCAAAAGCATTTCGGTTAAACCAAGTATGACGATTAGAGGTGCTTCCTTTAATCTCAGTCCAAATCATATGCCATTGTCGTTCACTATCCCTAAATAATTGTTTTATACATGGACACAATCCTTGGTTTTACAAAGTTAATAGACCTGAGACAATGTACAAACGGGCTAAAAGGAAGCTTTAGCCCGTTTGTCTGATTCCCATAAACATATCTCGTAAGTTTATTGTCCACTGCTAAATATTCTTAAGATTTCATTGTTCTTGTCAAGATAGATCGTTGTATCGCTGTCGATACTATTCTCATAGGTCTTAAGTGTTCGTAAAAACTCATAAAATTCAGGATCTTTACTAAAGGCTTCCGAGTAAATTTTTAAAGCTTCTGCATCTGCCTCTCCTCTGATACGTTCACTTTCTTCGATAGCTGCGCCAATTAACTCTTTCTTTTCACGATCCGTAGCAGCAACTACCTTATTGTACTCCTCATCACCTTCACTTCTTATTTGCTGAGCTATGGCCTGACGCTCTTTTATCATCTTGTCATAAGTTGACGCGATATTTGCTGGAGGTAATAGGGTTCTATGAATCTCGATATCATCAACCTCTATTCCATATTGTGCAATTTTCTCATTTAATTCTTGTTTGCTTTCGTCTAATTCTTTGTACAGCCTTTCCTTGTTTGTTAGAAATTCTTCACTAGGCAGTTTGTTGATCTTTTTGATTATTACTGGATAAATCAAGTTATCTAAAGTAGCATTTGCTTTGCTGAAACTTCCCATACTGACTTCAAACAATCCGGGATGCGTAACTTTGTACTGCGAGAAGAATTTAACCATGTACTGCCTTTTGTCTCCGGTCGTTACAAGTTCTTCTGTGGACTCATAAGTAATTAATTTACTTGTATATGGGTTAATATCTTGGATAAAAGGTATCTTGAAAAACAGTCCCTTATCTTTTACGATCTCCATATCTTTAAAATCTGGTTTTAAAGCATTCTGAATATCAACTGCTGTGTTGTCCTTACTTACAATGATTTTGTTCATATTTCCCAGTGTCTTTACAACAACCGTAGTAGATTCATCCACCGCAAATGTACACAAATTGAATAGAATAATGAACCCGAACATTACGAGTACAACACTTAATGCTTTTTTTTCAAAATGAAAGTGAGTTAGAATTTGACTCATATCTATATTTATGTTACTTAGTTTTGCTCCTACTTTATGAATTTTCATTGCATTGCCCCCTTGTTTCTGTTGGTCTTGATTCTGAAGGATGTTTGTCACTATGCGAGATCTCCATCCTAATTTCCCATTGGAATATATTTTATGGCGCCGTCTTGAATGTCAACAATATATTTGTTCTTTGCATTTTTCAAAACTTTTTCCATTGTCTCAAGGTACAATCTTTTCTTCGTCCCAGTAGGTGCCACCTTGTATTGTTCATAAACTTGTAAAAAGTTTGCAATATCCCCTTTTGCCTGCCCTAATTTTTCTGATTTATATCCTTTTGCATCCTCTACCATCTTATATGCTTCAGCTCTTGCTTCAGGGATTATAGAATTCTTGTATTTATTAGCTTCTTCCAATCTTCCGCTTTTCTCGTTTTTGGCATTGTTTACATCATCATAAGCCGCTTTGACTTCACCTGGTACACTGATGTTTTGGATTTCTACGTTCACCACTTCTATTCCTAGACCATATTCGTTAACCTTCTTTCGAATCTCCGGCAAAATCTCTGCTGATATTACTTCTTTGTTAAGCAAGGCGTCATCTAAGCTCTTGTTTTGAACATTACGTCGGATTACACTTTCCAGTGCAAGCCGCAGTGTCCCTATTTGATCATCAACTTTATAATGGTAATCATAAATATTTCCTATTTTATATTGTAGGATGAGCTCTCCATTTACAATATAGCTTCCTTTGGTCAGCAGCAAGGATTCCGCTTGATTGTCAGTATATCCCAATTTAATGGATTTAGTATTTTGGTTCCTTTCTTCTTCGTGTGATATAAATCCATATTCTAACTGATGTAATTCTTCAGTATTGTATTTAATAATACGGTCAACAAAGGGTAATTTAACTTTTAGCCCTGTTGTAGCTTCTACTTTTATGTTTTCTCCAAATCGCACAACTAAAGCTTTCTCTCCTGTCTTTACAATGTACCAGCAGTTTGAGACTAGGATTATCCCTAGAATGACGTATAAAATGATTTTGGGTTTTGCTTTCATGTATCTTCCCCCTCTTGATGAAATAAGTTTTGAGTCATGGGTGCAGTTCTATTTGACTCCATACTTTTACATGAACAGAAGACGTTTCACAAACATCCCATAGAAAAAATGATATTGTTTGCCCCCATGGTAATAACTTCATATTATAAATAAATATTTCCATTTATTCTAACATATACCTTACAAAAACACAAACCTTGCCTAAATTTGGAAAATTTTCTCACACTAAACGATTCCATAAATGTACAATCCTTTCAGAAAAAATACTCACTTTTACACCTTACTTCATATATTAAAAGTAACAGAGGGAGGGTGTTGTCATGAAACAATATTGTGATATGATCATTGAAGATGCATATTTAGGTGGGGAAATGCTGCATTCCAGCTCAAAATGTAGGAATTGGATATATAAAGTAATCTTTGCTGGGGCAGAAAAAATGGGATGTCAATGGAAAGTCAACTTTATACTATCCTTTATTTGTACTGCAAACACACAAGATCGTGGGTGCGGCGGGGCCTCCAGTTCCAATATGTATGTTACTGCAGGACCAGGTCAAAGCATTCGATTCGAACGTTACCTTGGTGTCAGTAAAAAAGAAACCGTTGATCACGGTCATGGTAACTACGAATTATGCGACCGCTTCTTTCCAGTGAAATGTGTTAAACTCCTTGAAATTGAGACTGATCACATAAAGTATGAAATTTGCTTCAGTTAGAATAAATTTTTGACCCTCAAACCCTTAGTTTATTGATCTTTCTTAACACCTGATCAGCTTCTTCTCCTTCAAGCGGTGTGGGTTGATAATTATTTCTGTTCTTTACCGAAGAAATAGATGCGGGAATGACTTCATATTCCTCCTCTATTAATTCAGTATTTCTAAAATAGAAAGTGTGTCTATAGATCATGGTATCTTTATCTTTAGGGTTACGATTACCTCCAAATGAAAAATTGCCTAAACTATATATAATTTTAACAGGCCTGTTATCTTCATTTCCATCCTTATAACGATCTGAAATCCCTTGCAGCACATGGGGATGATGGCCTAAAACCAAATTGGCTCCTTGATCTACTACGAATTGAGCCAAGTCTTTCTGAACATCATTAGGATAATACGCATTCTCTTGACCCCAGTGAAAGCTTACAATAATCAATTGCACATCTGCTTGTTTTAATTTTTCCATTGCTTTTTTTATCTCATTTTTGCCTGAGTCTGAATTGTCCCATCCTTTATAGCCTATCAACCCGATCTTAATTCCTTTTACTTCCTTGATATATTGATGTTCATATCCGAAATAGCCAATTCCTGCTTTTTCTAGATTTGTTAAAGTATCTTCATATCCTTTTTCCAAGTAATCGTAAATATGGTTATTGGCTATATTCACCGCCTCAATACTACCTTCGCTGAGTATTTGCGTATAGGCCGGGTCTCCTTTGAATGTAAACTTCTTTATTGCCTTTTTATTTTGATCAGTTAAAGTAGTTTCAAGATTTACAATCGTTAGATCATCCTTCTCAAAAATCTCTCTTACATTTCTAAAGAAATACTTATAATCTCTATTTTGCATTTCAAATTGATGATCAAAGCTATTTTCATATCCGTTAGCATCATCTCTACCCATGGTTACATCTCCTGCGGCACTAATGGTTATTGCTATTAATTCTCCATCCTTCGAAACGAGGTGATCGCCTATGTCTTGATTATAAACTGCTTGCTGAACTGTTTTTAAATCGTACTTTGAATTATCTATTGCACCATTCGTAATATCATATACATCACCACTTGGGTCTGTTAGACTGTAAGAGCCTCCCAAATAACTGTTTTTTATTCTTCCTTGTTCATCTGCTTTGGAATTCACGGCTGTACCTATCAACATTAGATAAATCATGATAAATGAAACTAATTTATTTTTTGTCACAACGATCACTCCTTTTGTATCATTAATGTTTATGATTGATATACAAAAAAAGTGATAGTTTCTTTCTATGAAATTATTACTTTCCATTGATCAAATTTCTTGGGATCAAAAAAATGAATTTCGTTTAAACAACATGAAAACAACCACCGTGACTTTATTGTCAACAGTGGCTGTTAATGAGGGGTTATGTTATGATGCTCAAATCTATTTCAGCAATGCTTCCAAAAACAGCATCTGCTTCTTTTAATACGTCTGCATCTCCTATACCTATGGCATACATCCCTGCAGCTTTTATGGCTTTGATTCCTGCTATGGCATCTTCTACGCCAACACAATCCGTAGGTTTGACACCTAAGGCATCCGCTGCCTTTAAAAAAATGTCAGGGGCAGGTTTGCCTTTTTTCACTTCGTCAGGATCGACGATATAATCTATATATTGTTCAAGAGCCATTGCTTTGATCAAAGTAGGCGCATTGCGGGACGCACTTCCTATGGCTATTTTTATACCGCTTGATCTTAAATACTGAAACAGTTCCACCACACCTTCAAACACATTAGCAGGTGTGAACTGACTGATCAGCTGTTTATAGTATTCATTCTTACAGAAACTTAGTTTCTCCATCTCTTCTTCTGAATACTTCCCCAGTATATCCCCATGCTCAAGGATGGCTTTTAAAGATGCCTCCCTGGAGACGCCCTTTAGCGATTCATTAAAAGTCATGTCAATCTCCACACCAATCATGTGGGCCATGGCTTTCCAAGCTTCATAATGTTGGATACTGGTTTCTGTTATCACACCGTCTAAATCAAATATTACTGCTTTGACCATCTCTATTCAGCCCTTCTAAAGGTATTCTCAACGTTTCTTCCAATTCGTACTGCCGACCGTAAACTTTCAGTTGAAGCTTTTCGCCCTCCAAAAGTTCTATTTCTACGGCATCTGAGACTTTTACCCTCAGTTGCCGCCCCCTGTACAACAATATAAACTCATATCCACTCCAGGTGTTTGGACACCAGGGTGACAAGATAATCCCTTCATCCTTTATGCGATACCCTGCGAAGCCAAAGATAACCGATAAGGCCGTGCCACCCAGATTGGCCACATGCAGGCCATCCTTTGTATTGCCATGGGTGTTATCCAAATCCAAACGAACCGTCTCCAAGAAGTAATCATATGCCTTCTCATAATAGCCGCACTTGGAGGCCATAATGCCATATATGCATGATGACAATGAAGAATCATGGGTAGTAACCTTCTCATAATAATCAAAGGCATTCTTTATAGATTCTTCATCTGCAAAATCTTCCAGAAGAAAATGGGCCAGCACTGTATCTGCTTGCTTGATCACTTGATAACGATAAATGGTCAAAGGATGATAGTGCAGCAGCAATGGATATTTGCTTTCCGGTGTTCCTTCAAAATCCCACAGCGCCTTTTCAAGGAACGCATCATCCTGCTTATGGATTTTTAGTGCCTCATCATATGGCAAATACATGTTTTCATAGGCTTTGATCATTTCGTCGATTTCAGATTCCATCATCTGAATTTTTTGGATGATCTCATCAAGAACTTGAGGATTTTTTTGCTTTAGAATGTGGTAAAACTTGACTGCCCACTCCAAATTATATCGTGCTATTACATTGGTATAATAGTTATTATTTACAATACAAGTATACTCATCTGGACCTGTGACATTGTGGATCATGAATTTTCCATCGTAAAAATGGCCAATTTCCAACCATAATCGAGCCGTCTCAAAAATGACCTCTGCTCCATACCTGCTAATAAACGCCAAATCTCCATGCTGTAGATAATGTTGAATGAATCCATAGGCAATATCACCATTAATATGATACTGTGCCGTCCCCGCCGGGAAGAATGTGGAACATTCCCTGCCTGCGATGGTCCGCCATGGATATTTCACACCTCTTTTATGCCCCAGAACCCTTGCTTCTTCTCTTGCATGGTCCAAGGTATTATGGCGATAAATCAGGAGCTTTTCAGCAATCTTCGGCTGCGTCAATTGAAAAAACGGCAACATATAGATCTCTGTATCCCAAAAGTAATGACCCTCGTACCCCTCGCCTGTCAGACCTTTTGCAGCGATGTTTGTCAATCCGTCTTTCCCCACCGATTGAAGAAGCTGAAACAGACTGAATCGTACCCCTTGTTGAATTAGATCATCACCGTATATCTTAATATCAGCGTCATGCCAAAAGAGTTTCAAATATTCCTTTTGCATCTCCAAATGTTCATCAAAACAAAGCATTGAGTATTTCTTGATGATTTCCAAACCACGCTGGACAGTAGATTCTTGATTATGTCTGCTATCCGTATATGCGCCATATTTTGTTAAGGTGATGCTCCCTTTGGCTAAATAAATGGACGTCATTTTGGGCTCATGCTCATCCTCTATGATCATCGAGACACCTTTTTCTAAACAACGATGACTCACGACACAGCCTACCTCAAAATCCGTCTTTCTCGTCCTAGCTGTCATGGCCATATATGCTTCATCGATGAGGCAGCTGCCCTTCCAATCCAGCAGCTGGGCATGTTCACCTACCCGGGGATCAAAATCATCTGTATAATTGCTGACCTCACCGTTAACATATGATTTGATCAATATTTCTCCTTCATACTTTATTTCAACTTCTATCAAAAACAGTTCCTTGACCTGAAAGGACACCATCCGGCGAAACCTTATAGAAGCATTTTTTCCCTTTTGTGTTTGGTACGCATAGGAGCGCTCTGCATACCCTTTGTCAAAATAAAGGGTCCGTTTGTAATTGGCATGGCTTCCATGAAAGAGGGATACTCTCTCTCCATCTAAATAAATTTCTATTGTCTGGGCATCCATGAGGTTTGGCATCTTTTCCTGTTCCTCTGGAAATCCACATAACTTTTCACTGTACTTGGCTTCTACTAGATCATAGAACCCATTGATATAGGTCCCCCTAATACTTGTATATTGCTGGGGATAACCTTCCTCAAAACAACCTCTGATCCCAAGATAACCATTGGCAAGCGTATAAAGGCTCTCTTCAACAGGTAAAACAGCAGGATCCAGGGATGAACTTTTTAATTTCCACATAGCTGTCCTCTACTCCTTCACAGCACCAGACGTAAGTCCTGATATGATCTGACGCTGAAATAATATAACAATGAATAATGTTGGGATTGTTACTACAACAGTAGCTGCTGTCACCTGCCCCCAAAAGATCTGGAATTGTCCTCTTAAGAAAGTAATGGCCACCGTAGCTGTATGATAGCTTGCGTCTGAGTTCAAAGTCAAAGAGAGCAAAAACTCATTCCACACCGAAATGAAGGTGATAATCGCCGCCGTAAAAATACCGGGCAGTGCCAAGGGAAAAATAATATCAACAAACGTCCTCATTTTAGAAGCTCCGTCCATTTTCGCTGACTCTTCCATCTCTTTCGGTATCTTATTGAAATGGGTCACCAGTATATAAATGGCTACTGGCAGCGCAATCATAGAGTATGGCAGCGTTATAAAATAGGAGTTGGTCCAATGCAGCTTTACAAAAGCTCGATATATTGGCCCCACCACAGTCATTTGAGGAAACATGGATGTAGCCAGTACAACCGCCAATAACAGCCGTTTCCCAAAGAATTTGAGTCTGGCAATGGCATAAGCCGCAATGGATGCCACAAGGGTGACATATACGGTAGTAATCGTAGCAATAATAAAACTGTTTTTCAAAGAGTTTAGGATATTTCCTTTGAACAGTGCTTCATAATGTTCAAGCGTTGGCTGATCTGCCAGAATCTTGAACGCCCCTGCACTCCATATCTCACTCTCAGGTTTAAGAGAAGTCAGAAATACCCAAATAAACGGAAATATGATGATCAATAGATACATGACAATAGCTGTCGCCAAAAGTCGTTCTGCTTTTTTGTTTATCACAGTATTCCACCTCCTAATCCGATATGAGCTGAATATCCAAGAATTTGATATATAAATAAGAAATCACACCGACACAAAGAGCCATGATAAGAATAATGGCTGCACCATAGCCAAATCTTGTTTGAGCGAACATTACTTTGTAAGCATAAATAGAAATGGATTCTGTAGTCCCTCCAGGTCCGCCGCCGGTCAATACCCATATCAAGTCGAAAACTCTAAATGCATCCAATGTTCTGAAAAGAAGTGCCACCAAAATAGACGGCTTTAGTAAAGGCAGCGTTATATGCAAGAACTGCTTCCATTTGTTCGCACCATCCAGCACAGAAGATTCATAGAGGCTGGTAGGAATCACCTGTAATCCTGCTAATAACAATAGTCCAAAATACGGTGTTGTCTTCCAAACATCGGCAAAAATAATGGACCACAAAGCACTGGTACTGGTCAGCATCAGATCTGTCGATTGGGCAATCAGACCAATCCGTTCTAAACCAAAGGCGATGATGCCGCTGGAACCATTATATAAGTAACCCCACATTAAGGCTGCTACTGAAGTAGGAATGGCCCATGGTATCAGTGAAAAGGTTCGAATCAATCCCCTCCCAGCCATGGCTTTATTCATAATCAGTGCCAACATCAAACCGAAAACTAACTCCATTCCGACGGAAACCGCTGTAAAAAATAACGTCACAATAATCGTTTGCCAAATCCTTGGATCTTTTAGGATAGCTTTAAAGTTTCTAAGGCCCACAAAGTTTGGCTGTATGATCGCTGTCTCAAGCTCTGCAGCTACCATCATCATATCTTCTTCAAGTGAAAATTCATCTTCTCTCTGATAAAGCTCTTTCAGACCAGTGGTAACCTTATCTGATGACTTCATCAGAAATTCTCGCTCATCATGATCTATTGGCACAATACCTTCTTGTTCCGAGAACATACCCTTGATACCGTCATAGGTTTCAAGAATCATTTGCCGAGTCTCATCGATCATTTCTTTCGTATCATTTTGTTTTACCGTATCTTTTTCTATTTCCAAATAGTAATCAATATACTCGAAGGTTTCATGCATTAGACTTAGATTGTACTGTTCTGTGAAGTACAAGCCCGACTTTTGCTGATCATTTAATTGAAAATCGAAAAATGAAAATTTCAACGACTCAGCAATTGGCCACAACGAAAATACTATGATGAATATGAGTGCAGGTATTACCAAAACGTAACCCAGATGATGATCTAACCATGCAGTAATTTTTCTCATAAAAACAACTCCTATAACCATATCTAATAACCATATCTAATAAAAAAGCTTTGGCGATTTTCACCAACCAAAGCTTTTATGGAATTCCTCATTATTGCTGTAGTTTTTCCTCAATACCCTTCACTGCATCCTCTAACTTTCCGTTTCCAGATAAGAATTCATGAGCTTTTATTTGAATAGCATCAGATACTTCTGAGTAGTTAGCAACTACAGGTCTTGCGATTGTTGTTTGAAGTGCTTTTTGGAATGCTTCATCAGTTAACAAAGCATTGGCTTTCAATACTTCTTCATCTGTCATCAATGCATTGAATCCTGGAAGATAATTACCTACTGTAGCATTAATCTTTTGTCCTTCAGGTCCGGAAATGAACGCTAAAAATTCTTTAGCACCTTCCTTGTTTGTCGCATTACTACTGATACCTAAAATCCATCCACCTACAGTACCACCATGAGGCAGCGCTGCATAACCTATTTGCTCTGATTTAACAGCATATTCTCCAGATGCAGCCATACCATTCATATAAGGCCAGTTTCTTGCGAAAACTGATTCTCCATTTAAAAATGCATTATGGGTTTCACCCTCTGTATAAACCAATATATCATCAGGTGTAGCTTTTGAGTCTGTAAAAGCTTTCATCATAGTAAGTCCATCTGCTATGTTCTGCCAGTTATTTGTAAATTCGTTAAGATTACAAGTAAGTCCTTCATACTGACTGGATTGATACACATAGCCATATTTTGTTTCGCCTTTCCCTGCGTATTTCTCTGCCATTGCAAACAGGTCTTCATATGTGTATTCACCGCTGGCAAGCTTCTTCGCATCCTCTTCGGAAACGATATCCTTACGATAATACAAGAATCCTAAATCTGAGAAATAAGGTAATGCATAATTCTTACCTTTGTATTTCCCTGATGCCATTGATCCCGCATTGAAATCTGTCGGTTTCCATCCTGAATCCTTAATGAAGCTGTCTAGGGGCTCAAGGTAGCCAGCCGCAGCAAATTCACCTGCCCATACTACGTCCATGGATACCACATCATACTCACCAGATTGGCTGGACAATGAGTTGATGATTTGATCGTGCATATTACCGGAATCGTTTGTAAGAACAATTGGTTCTACTTCATACTTTTCACTCTTTTGGTTGAACGCAGCTACAATACTTTCAAGAGCTTTCGTACTGTCCGCTTGAACAGCAAATTTTACTTTCGTTTTTTCAACGCTCGGCGCATCGGCTGCAGGTGTTTGCTCCGTATCCGCTGGCGCTGGCGCATTACTGCTGCATCCCACAAGTGCAAACGCAGATAAGACTAATACTGCAATTAAAAACATGGATAAAACTCTTTTCATTCATATTCCCCCTCTTTTTAATAATCTTCCGTCACCTTGGGACCAAGTGTCTAGCCTGCATGCAGCTCTACGCCTTGTAAACACCCAAGTATAGTTACTTTGATCAGTTTAGAAAACGTTATCATACCGATCAACATATTGACATTATAAATGATTTTTAATACTATAATTATAAAATCTTAATATTATTTATATTATTTTATTATAACTCTTAGGAGGCCTATGATGTCAAATCCATTCTTGATCAAAAAAATGGAAAATCTGAATTGTGATTACCGTCATCCCTCATATTATCTCGAACGCAAGCTGATCAACGAAATCAAACGTGGCGTTGAAAAGCAAGCTTTAGAAACATTGGACGCCATTAATTCACTTGAACGGGCAACACTGGCAGATAATCCCTTGAGATCTCTTAAAAACTCTCTGATTGGTTCCTGCACCCTGTTTTCCAGAGCCGCTTTAGAAGCAAATGTCCACCCGGAGGATGTCTTTTCACTTAGCGATGTAACTATTTTGGAGATTGAGAAGTTCAATAATTATAAAGCACTTCAGGCCTATGAATATCACATGGTCAAAACTTTTATCAAAATGATCAATCAAGAAAGGGTTCGTTCTTACTCTCTACCCATTACCCGCATGATCAATTATATTCACGAGAACATTACAGAGAAAATTTCCCTCGACTCGCTTGCTCAATTAACAAACAAATCCCCGGCGTACTTGTCTGCGGAATTTAAAAGTGAAGTGGGCATGAACGTGACTGAATATATTCAACTTGAAAAAATTGAAAAATCCAAGGACTTTCTAGAATTCACCAATATGAGCATTCATGAAATCGCCAATTTGTTTAACTTTTGCAATACAGGGTACTATACCAATGTTTTTAAAAGACACATAGGTATGACCCCCAGTGTCTATCGTTCCAAGAGAAATTTATAAAGGTTCATGACACGATAAAAGGACTGTGCAATTATTGAATAAATCCAGAGAAATGGATACTGATAAAAAGGCCTCCTCGTCGTAGTTTTCCTACGACAGGAGGTCTTTCTCCGGATTCTTTCATTTTTTTATTATCTGAAAATTATCTTTAAGTAATAGCCAGTTCTGCGGGAACGATTGTCCCAGCACCCAATAGCTAACACCTCTTAATTTGTATGTTTTCACAAGATTAAACTTCGCCTGGACACTTCTTGCGTCTTCAAACCAGACTTCATGCTTTATTCCTTGCCCATCAACATAATTATAAAATGGCGCTTCATATATTGGATGATACTGAATGCTAACACCAAATTTAAAAGCTCGCGAAAGGGCCTCTTGAGGACTTAGTTGTTCCGCAAAAGGACCTCCTGCCACATAAGGAAGCTTCCAATCTCGGCCATATAGCGGCATCCCCATCAGGATTTTATTAGGCGGTATTGCTTGGATTGCATACTCAAGTACCCTTCTGACCTCATTAACCGGCGCAATTGCCCATGGTGGACCTCCCGCCCATCCCCATTCATATGTCATTACGACGACAAAATCTACAATTTCCCCATGTGCCTCATAATCATGGGCTTCATAAAGAAGACCTTTTTGTTCACTGCTGTATTTGGGAGCAACTGCAGTAGATACGGAATACCCTTTAGGATGCAATCGGTTTACAGCTTTCCTTAGGAACTCATTGTAGGCTTCACGATCAGAGGGATTGACATATTCAAAATCAATATTTAATCCAGCATATTTCTTTTGATCCATTATGTTCAATATATTTGTAAGTAATTTGTCTTGTGCACTGGCGTTGTTTAGCAATTGATGAACAAGTTCTGAACTAAATTTTCCATCTTTAAAATTTGTTATCACCATCAACGGCTCTATTTCATGAGAATGTGCCGCTTCCAAAAGTTTTTGATCCGTCAAACTTGTTATATTGCCATCTTCTTTTATATCATAGCTAAAAACACTAAGATAGGTTAACAACTCACCAATCTGACTGACAATCGATTGTTCTTCTTCTACCGGCATAAATTCACCTGATTCAATAAGATTGAGATATGCATTTACTTCAATAGCAGGCTTTTCTTTTTTGGGTATCATCAGTCTCTGTCCCGGATAAATAAGAGATTCGTTTCTAATTTGATTAATCTCACGTATCGCTTGTATCGTAGTTCCGTAACGTTGTGCAATCGACCATAGTGTTTCTCCCCGGCTCACGACATGATAACGGGTAGGAATGATTAAAACCTGACCAGGATAAATCAATTCGGGATTGCTAATTGCATTTTCTTTTAAAATCGCCTGAATGGATGTTCCATACCGCCGTGCAATGATCCATAAATTTTCTCCAGGCGTAACAACATGCTGAAGGCCGACTTCTGGAATCACAAGTGCCTGACCGACAACCAGCTGATTTGGATTGGGCAATTGATTTGCAGTGACAATTTCATTTATAGGTACTCCATATTGCCTGGAAATCTTCCATAACGTTTCCCCTGAATTGACTACATGAATTTTCAACAATATCCCCTCCAATAAGTTTTCATTAATATTCTATTGGTGCAGGAATTGAGATATGCTGAAAAGTTACCTATCCTCCATAACCTATTTGCCCAGTTCATTCATAATTCTAAATACTTCTTCATCCGTAACCTGTTCAAAATTCATATAGTATGCACCTACTGCATAAAACTCATCTGGTATATGGAGACATATTATTTCATCAACAAACTTTTTAAATTCTTCTATCGTATCCCGTGGCTCAACTGGGATAGCTAGAACAGTTTTTGCTGCCCCTTGTTTTTTAACAGCCTTCAGTGCAGCAAGTATTGTAAAACCCGTAGCAATTCCATCGTCAATGATGATTACCGTCTTATGCTCAACCTCTGGAAACGTATCTCTTCCTCTGTACACCCTCATTCTTCGGTGAATTTCTTTTATTTGTTCCGAAATTTCCTGCTCTATATAGTTTTGCGGTACACCCAGTATGTTAACATAATAATCTTCGAGATAATAACTGCCATCTGACGATACTGCTCCTATAGCTACCTCTTTATTATGAGGAGCACCAATTTTTCTCGGAATAATTAAGTCCCATTCGAAATTAAAGCTTTTTATTGTATCATAAGCTACCTCAAGGCCACCTCTTGGCACTGCAAGAACAATAACATCCTCTTTTTTAAATTTTTCTAGGTTCTCACAAAGTTTCTTTCCTGCATCTTTTCTATCTACAAATATCATTTTATTGCACCACACTTTTCAAGTTATTCAGATAAAGTTTTCGCACAATGAAGTTGATTTATTCTTACACATATTTCATCCAGTCATTAATGTTATAATTTGAAAGCTTGTATAATTCTTTAGAAGCAAAAACCGTACTGGATTTCCCAATACGGTCTCTGAATTCGTATACTTAATTTATATAGCCATTAAATTCTGTCTCTAGCATATTTTTTGCATATTCAATAATATCGTAGCATAGCGAAACGTGTTCTGTAGTATATGCAAACATTTATTTATGGATTTAACCTAATGCGATAAGAAGTCCCCTATCCTCTTTAGATAGGAGATGAATTGTTGCCTCTTGAGGAATACCCGTGGCTAACCGAAGTAGACAGCCTTGCCCTTGCCAATGCACAAATGAACCTAAATACAGCATATCGTAACTTCTTTAGAGACCCATCTATAGGATTCCCAAAATTCAAGAGCAAACATAGGGATAAGAAAAGCTATACTACCAATAATCAACATGGAACCATCAGACTTATTGATAGCAGCCATATTCGACTACCGAAATTAAAAGACATAAAGATAAAGATGCATAGGCAGCTGCCACAAAATGCAGTGATCAAGTCTGCCACAATCAGTCAAACAGCCACAGGAAAATACTATATATCCATACTCATGGAATACGAAACAGATATCTCTCCGGTAACACCAAGACAAGAAACCACCATAGGGCTAGACTATTCTTCCAAAACACTCTATGTGGACAGTCAAGGAAACCGTGGAGAATATCCTAAATTCTATCGTAAAGCGGAAGCAAAACTCAAAAAAGAGCAAAGGAAACTATCTAAACGTAAAAAAGGTAGTAAAAACAGAGAAAAACAACGACAAAAAGTAGCAAAACTCTGTGAAAAAGTAGCCAACCAGCGAAAGGACTTCCTGCATAAGCTATCAAGGCAGATAACCAATGCCAATGATGCAGTTGTTATAGAAGATCTGAACATGCGAGGTATGGCACAGGGACTAAACCTTGCAAAATCAACAAATGACAATGGCTTCGGCATGCTGAAAACATTCTTGGAATATAAGCTCAAAGAACAGGGAAAACAGCTGGTAGTTATAGACAAATGGTATCCATCCAGCAAGCTTTGCCGATTCTGTGGTAGCGTAAACAGTCAATTAACCCTTGCAGACCGGATATGGACCTGCTCCTGTGGTGCCGTAATAGATAGAGACATAAATGCTGCAATCAACATCAAGAAAGAAGGATGTAGGATACTTGGCATAGCTTAGAATACATAAAAAAAAAACCGTTGGGCAAACGGGGTTAGCTTGGTAATTATATCAGCGTTGGTTGGTACGTCCCAAGAAGCCCTCACCTCTAAGCGTTAGCGTAGGTGGTGGGAGTATGTCACCTTTATCCCCTTCAACAGTTCTTAAATCTTCTGTATGCTCGATTTCCCACCCAAGACCTATAAAATTGGATTTTAGTTGCTTTTCAATATATGCTAAGGGTTGATCCATAGTAGTTTCCAAGATTTTAGCTATTTTCATTTCTATCACCACTTTTAAATTTTTCACCTTGATTTCTTAACATAATTATCCTTATTATACATTGATTTCTATAATTAATCCAGGAAATAATTCCAAAATACTGGTAAAAAACATGAAGACAGGCATCTTGTCAGTTTAGCTGTTGCTGTAAACCATCGAACAATAAGCCTATCTCCAAGTCTGCTTTGGAATATCATCTAGCTAGATCAGATTCCTACTGGTTAGTATCTTTGGATTTACGCCCTAAAGCATTATATAATCGTTGCTGTACGCCGAGAGTGGGCGTCCCCTTGGTCTCGATTCCAAGAAGGATTGATTTTCTTCCTAATTTCCCCTTGATATTTGTATATTTTGATTCTATGCAAAAATGCTGTTCTCATAATCACTACGAGGACAGCATTTTTTATCTCTTTTAAGTTTTAAAACTCTAAATCACGTTTACAGCTTTATTTCATCTTTTGGATATGCAAAATTTGTATCCATCGTCCAAATTGCAGCTGATCCATTTTTTAATTTGAAAACTGCGAATGTATTATAAAAATCACTCAAATGGTTTTCTTTCCACGGCTTTAGGAATTCACGGGACGGATGCTCTGAAATCTCATCCTTTAGATTATTGTCATCAATTAGCTCCAATTCTCCGCTCACGCGAACCTGAATATACTTACTGAAATCAACAAAGCAAAGTTCTACACAGGGATTTTTCATTACCTGCTTAAATACATCCTTCATCGTTCCTGTATGAAAAATAATTCCCGATTCATCTGCTTTGTAAAGAAACATTCCCCTCACCCTTGGTTGCCCATCTTCTGAGGTAGCTAGAAAAAACGAAGGATTGTTATTCATTAAATCAAATATTTCTTGCTTAGTCATCATATCACTCCTTGCTCTTTATTCGTTTTTACTTCATGAATTTACTATATAGAAATTGAACAAGGAATGCTTTTAAAATATTCTCATTTCTTTAAAGAATTCTGCTTGTTTTGTTATTCAGCATAAGATTTTTGGTATTCAGAAGGTGTTATGCCAGCTTGTTTTGAAAAGCTTGAAGAAAAGTGAGATGTACTACTAAACCCACATTTTAGTGATACTTGCGTAATGTTCATGTTCTCACTTCTTAGAAGCTTCTTTGCTTTGTCAATTCTCAGTCTGATTAAAAACTCCATTGGCGCTAACTTTGTTTCCTTTTTAAAAGTCCTAATAAAATGTGCTTGTGACATATTTGCAATTTTAGCAAGGCTATCTATCGTAAGCTTTTCTCCAAAATGCTGATGCATAAATTCAATCGTTCTTTCTATTTCAAACTTCTTTGTTATCGTATCAACGGAATTATTTATTTCTAGAATGCTCCTTATGATTTGATGTGTGATTGCTGTACCGAGAGACTCTAGCACGTTTTCATAGCCTGGCAGCTGACTCTCATATTCTGCCATAAATTTTTTAATATACGTCATAACTTCATTGTGAATTAAAAACTGCTTCCAAAAGTACTGTTCCGGCAGCTTATCACTATAGTTTGAATACGTTGTCTCATAAAATTCCTTCGATACAAAAATTACGATATAACGGGTAAAGGTATCCGTTTCATCCTCTTCATGGGGTAGGTTAGGAGCCATCCCGGCTGCCAAGTAATGATTAGGCAGCATTTTAATCTTTATAGGAAAAATAGCCTGCTCTTTAGAAAAAACTAGCACAAAAGAATATGCAGGATGGGTGTGCTGCGGTCTAATAGCATATTGGCAAAAACCAACACTGGGAATAAAAATACCAAAGTTACTTGAAACATAGCAATCTACGTATTTGATATCACCTTCAGATATTTTTCCCACAAGTTTTTGAATATTGATCATATCTTTTTCTGTACCTGTTTTCATGTTTTGGCTCACCTCGATACTATTATTCTAGCATAATGATGAATCGAGTTGTATAATGAAAGATCATATAGTAAAGCCTTTGACGATATATTTTTCGAGCCGCTGTACTGCCCATATTCTAAACTAGATACCACGCTGAGATTTAGAAATCAAGGTGGAATAGATTCCCTTATACGTAATAAAAAATGCGTAAAAATCAATCATTGATATTTACGCATTAAAAAAGCTATTAACGCTCCTCCCGGAAATATGGATTTCCCAATCCTTTCGGAGGTGCTTTTTCCTTCGACTTCCTCATTGACACCACCACAAGTACAGCAATAGTTACCAGGTATGGCAGCATGTCTATAAAATATTGAGATACATTGATCCCAAATCCTTGCATTCTAAAACCGATGATATCCAATCCGCCGAACAGATAAGCACCAAATAAGGCCTTATACGGATTCCATGTGGCGAAAATAACTAATGCAACGGCGATCCAGCCTCTTCCCGCTGTGATGCCTTCCTGCCAAGCTGGTACATATACTAAAGACAAATAGGCACCTCCCAACCCGCAAAGGGCACCACCCAGTAAAGTATGCACATACTTATATAAGGTAACGTTGATTCCTACAGCATCAGCTGCACCCGGATTCTCTCCTACTGCCCGAAGATTCAGTCCTCTGCTGGTTTTATACAAATAAATCCCTAATAGGATAGCTGACACATAGCCTAAATAAACAAAAGCATCTTGTCTAAACAGTATGGGACCTATTACTGGTATATCGCCAAGCAAGGGGATGGTATATGGTCTAAAAAATAATCTGATGCTTTCAGGTGCTATTTGACCGACTAAAGGTTGGCCAACAAAGTTGGAAAATCCCGTGCCGAATATAGTCAAGGACAAACCGGATACCACTTGATTTGCCCTTAAGGTAGTTGTTAAGAAAGCAAAAATGAGTGCACCACATGCCCCTGCAATCATTGCTGCCAATAAAGCTAATGCGGCGTTTCCGGTCATCAACCCTATCATAAAGCCCATAACCGCACCCATCAACATCATGCCTTCTACCCCAAGGTTTAAGTTACCCGACCGTTCTGTGATGATTTCTCCGATCGTTGCAAACAAAAGGGGTGTACCGGCAACAATAGCTGCCGCGAGAAAGGAAATAAGCGCTTCCATATCAATGAACCTCCTCTCCCACAGTGTTATGACGTTTTTTTACGAGTATAAACTTATGCCGTACAAAAAATTCACTACCTAATACGAAGAATAAAATGATGCCTTGTAGAATCAGTGCTGCTGATTGGGGTATACCAAAAACAGTCTGGATATAAGATCCCCCCTCCAAGAGCGCTGCAAAAAGAATAGATACCAGTAATATAACCGGTGCACTTAAAGATGCTAACCAAGCAGTAATAATTGCAGTGTATCCAACTCCCCCGGTCACTTCCACGGACAGTGTATTGTTGACAGCGGAAGCTTGGATCATCCCTACTAAGCCACAGAGGCCACCGCTCAGCAATATGGCTATTATTATCGTTCTCTTTATATTAATACCTGCATACCGTGCTGTATTGATACTTTCACCGATTACAGTGATTTCATAACCTTTTTTTGTATGGTTCACGAAAATATACGTTGCAGCCACCAATAAAAGTGCAATCACCCAGCCAACATGTATACCAAACAGCTGTGGCAGAATAGCATTATCGGTAAAATTAGCAATTTTAGGGAACCCCAAGGAGTTTGGATCTTTCCAGGGTCCATATTGTAAATACATGATCCATTTAAGCCCAATATAATTCATCATTAAGGTAACGATGGTTTCATTGGTACCCCATTGTGCTTTAAAAAAGGCCGGTATCAGCGCCCATAATCCTCCTGCCAACATTCCGGCAAGGATCATGAGCATTAGCAAAATAGGTTTTGGCATCTCGCCCATTTGTAATGCAACAAAGCTGGCAGCAAATGCACCCATGGCAATTTGACCTTCTCCCCCTATATTCCAGAACTGCATGCGAAAAGCAATGGAAATACCCAAAGAAGTAATTATCAATGGAATCGCTTTAACTATGGTTTCCCGGGCTCTATAGGCAGTACCAAAAGCACCTTGCACCATTTTCAAATAGACATCGGCAGGATTCAGATCTAGAAGTAAAATAAAAAGTGAAGAGGCAAAAAGAGCCAGTATAATAGCGCCTATTCTAATGGCCGCAGCTTCCATTCTGCTAGGTTCACTTTTCTTAATGGCACGAATCGTCATTGGCATTATCATACCCGCTCATCTCCTCCTTTTTTGATGAATTTACAGCACCTACCATCATCAAACCTATTTCTTCCTTTGTTATATTCCTTGCATCAACGATGCCCGTTACTTCACCGGCACACATGACCATGATCCTGTCACAGAGCTCCAGTAAAGCATCCAGATCTTCGCCGATATATAAAACAGCAACACCCTTTTGTTTCTCCTCATTTAAAAGATCATAAATTGTATGGCAGGAGTTTATGTCAAGTCCCCTTACCGGATATGCCGTTATCAAAACCCGTGGCTCTAGGTCCAATTCTCTTCCCAATAGCACTTTCTGTATGTTACCACCGGAGAGCTTACGTACAGGATGATTAATGCCTGGCGTCTGAATGCTCAGCCGTTCAACAACTTCTAAGGACTTTTGTTCTGCAGGTTTCCTATTGATAAAGATACCCTTCTGTTTTTGATACAGCTTAAGCACAATATTGTCTACAATATCCATTGAGGCGACTAAGCCCATACCTAATCTGTCTTCTGGAATAAAACTCATACTAATCCCTTTGGCACTAATCTCTGAAGGTGATTTTCCAACTAAATTCTCTTCTTCAAAAATGATTTCTCCTTGTTTCACCAGATATAGACCGGCAATAGCCTCGCATAATTCTTTCTGACCACTTCCGGCAATTCCGGCAACACCCAGTATTTCGCCTGCGTAAATGTCAAAATTTATCTCTTTTAGTACTTTCACGCCTTCAGCGTTGAAAGCACTTACGTTTCTGACTTCCATAGCCACTTTACTTTTCTCTGTTTCAATTCTTTTGATGGATAAATCTGCAGGACGTCCCATCATCAACTCCGTCAAGTGCTTAGGATTGGTAGATTCCTTATCCACAGTCTCTACGGTTTCACCCTTTCGCAGGACAGTGATGCGATCTGCTACTTCCATAACTTCATTCATTTTGTGTGTAATAAAAATGACTGCACAGCCTTCTTCCTTCATTCGGTTCATGATTTTAAAAAGCTTTTCGGTTTCCTGTGGTGTCAATACGGCCGTTGGTTCATCCAATATCAATATCTCCGCACCTCTATACAGCACCTTTAGTATTTCTAAAGTCTGCTTTTCACCCACCGACATGTCATACACCTTTTTATCCGGATCAATATCTAATCCGAACCGAACAGACATCTCTCTAATCTTTTCTGAAAGTGCCTGTTGTTTCAAAAAAAAGCTGTTCTTCTGACCAAGTATAATATTTTCTTTCGCAGTTAAAACATCGATCAGCTTAAAATGCTGGTAGATCATGCCTATCCCTGCTTCTATCGCATCCTTTGGTGCTGCAAACCGTACTTCTTTATCCTTTACAAAAATAGAACCGCTGTCGGGAGTATAAACCCCTGACAGCATGCTCATTAATGTACTCTTTCCCGCACCGTTCTCACCCAACAGGGCATGTATTTCACCCTTGCGGACGGTCAGGTTAATATTTTTGTTTGCAACTACTTTTCCGAAGGACTTATTAATATTCTTCATTGAAATATAGTTGTTTTTCATATTTTTTACCTATCCTGACTATTTTATCTTTCCTTCTACACCTTCAACAAACCAATCTACACTCATCATCTCTTCAAAAGTCATAGCCGACCCTTCAGGTACTCTCACAGTACCTGTCTGATCTTTTATTGGACCTGCAAATACATTAAGTGAACCATCAATAATTGCAGCCTTTGCTTTATCAACTGCTTCCTGTGCGCCTTCCGGTGCATTTGCTGTAAGCGGTGCCAAATCAATTAAACCATCTTTCATATCGCCATAATAGTTTTCTTGTTTCCAGTTACCATCCAGTATTTTTTGTACTTCTGCTGCGTAATAGTTACCCCAATGCCATATTGGCGCTGTCAGGTATGCTTTTGGTGCTGCTTCCCTTGTGTCTAAATCATAGCCGATGGCCCAAACACCTTTTTCTTCAGCAGCCTGCTGTGTTGCTGTTGAATCCTGATGCTGTGCCAATACGTCAGCGCCTGCATCCAATAAAGCCTTTGCTGCTTCTTTTTCTTTCGCTGGATCATACCATGTATGTGTCCATTTCACTTCTACAGTAATGTCTTTATTAACTGACTGAGCTCCCAATGTAAAGGCGTTGATACCTCTAACAACTTCAGGGATTTCAAATGCTGCCACATAACCAAGCTTATTTGTCTGGGTCTTCATACCAGCAACAATACCTGCAAGATATCTTGCTTGTTCCATAGCACCGAAGTAATTATTAAAGTTCGGACCACTCTTATATCCGGAACAGTGATAAAACTTCACGTCCGGATGCGCTTTTGCCGCTTTTTCTACATAATCCATGTATCCGAAGGATGTTGCGAATATAACCTTAGCACCCTGGTCAACCATGTCATTGATAACTTTTTCAACTTCACTGGATTCAGGAACTGATTCCTTAAATATGGTTTCAACTTGATCTCCAAGTTGTTCCTCAAGATACAATCTACCTTCATCATGCGCCTGAGACCAACCACCGTCTTTCGCTGAGCCTACATAGATAAAACCAACCTTAAGCGCTTCAGCCTTTGGCTCTTCTGTAGGTGCTGCGTCTGGTGCAGGCTCTGCCTTTGGTGCACAGCCTGTGAATGCGATTGCAAACAAAGCAATCACTAAAAGTAAACTAATGGCTTTCTTCATACTGATTATTCCTCCCCAAATTTTATTATGTAGCATATTGCAAAATCATGAAACTATTCATTAACAAGATTTTGCAGGCATATTTTGAAGGAACTCTCCTCTTTTTTGTAGGATGTCGTACGTACATCCCACAAAATCAAACGAATAAGAGGAAATTTCCTAGCAATTCAACTACTCCTACAGCTTGTTTTGTGATCATCCAAGATGATCTTAATTTTTTCCGAAAATAATGGTTTCTTCTCCAAGCAGTTCAATTATAGCTTGTTCCATTACTCATCCTTTCTATTCATGACAATCTGTTCAATATTTGCCTATGCTTGTCCTAATTAAGAAAAAACACAAAATAAAAAACCCCCAGAATTTATTCTCATCTGGGAGTTTATATGTAGATTTGAATCTTTGTGCTCTGCTATGGGCTATCAATATGAAACATTTATAAATATGAATGCTTCGTAATACCTATATAGCCAGTAATCCAACACAAAAATATCTTAACTCTAATATATAAACAACCCGTAGTCTGGTGATTCACGGTCACCTGGTAGAGACGCTTAGACCATATTACTAAGCATATACAAGTCGTCAGTTTTCTTCAGAAACTGTTTATTAGATTATTTTCAACGCCATATTCATTACTTGAACATTTTTTAAATTTTATAGTCTAATGTTCATGCCTGCACATATATTTTATAATAAAAATATAAGTAATGCAAGCAGCAAA
The DNA here is from genome assembly GCA_049324315.1 of Bacillota bacterium. GTDB lineage: Bacteria > Bacillota > Clostridia > Peptostreptococcales > Thermotaleaceae > JBMOKU01. The sequence goes on from JBMOKU010000047.1 coordinate 58,329, forward strand.
GTAGGAATAATATAAAATTCGGCATTCTTTATTTTGGTACTATGTTTTAAAATAGTTTTGAAAATATATAAATTTATTTATAGGGAAGTCATTTTGACTCCCCCCAATTCGCTTGTTTAATAAAACTGTATACTAAAGTTATTATTAAGAATGTCAAGCATAGGTTTTCCGCTCTATCTCCCAGCCTTTCACCACACAATATCCTCAGGATATTCAATCCCTTCTAACCGGATATCTCCCTGAGCATATCCATAATCTCTTGCAGCTTCAGCTACTACTTCTTTGATCTCATCATGTTCTTTATCATGACGATATTCTGCAATCCTCTTTGCAATGGATGACAAGTTTTTAAGCCGCTTTTCTTTGGTCATATTGATGTACTTAATGTTTAATACATCCAAATACTGCCCAGCTATACTCTCAATGTTCAGGAAATCTCCATTCATAACCTTCAGCCATCTTGTAAAGGTAGCCTCTGTGAGCGTACCTTTTACGCATTTCACAAACTCTGCTTGAAAAACCCGAATTGTAGCTATTTTGTCGTCCCAAATGACGTTTTTATCAAGAGCTTCTCTATAAACATACTTTGTTTTTGTAAGATCCTTGATTCGTAATTGTACCAACTCATTCAAGGCAAGCATCGCGAAAAACATCTCCGGGTAAAAACAATTGCAACTATAATACACATTGATCTTAGGGGCAATGGTTGAAAACCACTTCATTTTATCTTCGGTCATATTATTTTCTACAAGCTCAACCTCACGGTCTCCTTGGTAGGCATGTCTTATATCATAGCATAGACCTAGAACTCGCGTTGACATTTCGATATGTCTTTGATGTTTTTCAGAGTATTCATTAATTGTAATTGCATAAAATGCCTCAACTAAATTGTGCAAATCATTGAAATCTCCGCTTATGGTTACTCCAGTAAGGTTTTCTGTGTTTTTAATTGATAGCGTTACTTTTCTCCTTTATTCTGCTCTGTATTGTTTTCCATACACATCATAAGAAATCCGCAGAAAGCAGCATTTTCAAACTGTAATGAAGGATCGACTTCCCTTTTCATCTGATTAATTTGATCCCGATAAGATTGATAGAATTCATAGGTGGGATTTGATCTATATTGTAGTCCCTCTAGCTCAAAATACGCAATAATGCCTTTTGCTGTAGTAGGTTTGACAAAAACCTCAACAGTAGGTCTAAAATAAGCTGGAAAGACTGTTATCAGCGGCCACTTTGCTAGTCTATACGCTTTGAGCAGATCAACCATCCGTTCAAACCCATCTTCTTGATTACCATATAAGAACTCTTTTAACCCATTAGATAAAAATTCCTTTTCATCTTCACTCAAAGCTTTCACAAAATCTCTGAATTTAGGCTTTTCAAAAAGAGAGATCAAAGAAGATTGACTTACAATTTTATGCATAGAATCAACAATTTGAGCTGGATTTTGGAATTGTTCTATTGCAAAGCTCTCTTGGGCCAACTTACACATTTTTTCCAACTTGTGCTTTTTCGCAACCGCTAGCATCTGAGGATTAGAAAAACCGCCCGGATATCGTTTAAAGAACTGCTCTTGAGCTTTAATAAGCTTTCTTCTGTTCATCACTTCATCTCCTCATATTCTAAAATTTCCGAGAATCGATAGACTGTACTATTTTTCAGCTTCTATGATATAACAGAATGTGATAAACATCAATGGGAGTACCTTCATATACTTTTGATTTATAATCTGTTATACCAATAAACATAACTGCCGCATATACTTCGTATCCGGTTTTCTCTTTATACTGCCCTATTGTTTGTATAAATTTTTCAACATCTTCTTTATCTTCAAATATGCTTTGTCGGTTTACTCCTCTCATTATTATGTGATATATTCCACGCTCACTTTTCTTCCTTGCTTTTCCTGGCATATTTTACACCCCTATTCTAGGGGATCTCTCATTTGTAATGCTGCCAACATCCCCTGTTCCCTTGGCACTCAACATGCACACCATTGATCAATGTACATATTATGTAGTGCGAAGTGGACAACTTCATAATAAAAAAGTCTTCCATTGTAAGAATTAAAGGAAGACTTTTTTGAAACGCATTAAACGGAAAGTACGATATTAAGGAAATTTATACTTTCCTATGCATTATAAAAAAACTATAAAATAATAGGGGGATAGCTGTATGATAGAAAAGCGAGAACAAAAGGAAAAAAAAGAAACTACTAATAAGAAAGTAAATGAGAGAGAAGTTACAAATACAATCTCAAATTTAGGAAAGTGCTGTGAAATTGGACCATCAACTCCACTACAGCGTCGAGAAGAGGCATATCAAATTCGTCAGAATGCAGCCAAATTTCAGAAGGATCTTCCTCTGCCAAGTCATCCAGGCAACGGGGATGAAGATTTACTTCCAAATAAAATCGGCAACTACTCAAAGGCCTTACCGCACAATCACCTAGGGGAAGTGAATATTGAAGCATATAACCTCTTTATTAAGGCTTTAACGACTGGTAATCCAGAAATTTTTGAAGCTATTCCTTTGGGAGGTGTTGTAAAGCTTGCCAACCCTCAAGCTTCTTATGCATATGACTTGATAGGACCTGATTCTCATCATTTGACCATGATAGTCCCACCAACCTTTAGCAGTGCTTGGCGTGCCAGCGAAATGGCTGAAGACTATTGGAGTGCTCTAACCCGAGATGTGGCTTTCATAAATTATGATACTGCCCCCCTTACTATTGAAGCTGCATCTGACCTGTCAATGTTTTCTGATTTTCGAGGTCCCAAACAAGATGGAGTCGTTACTACAAAGACGTTGTTTCGAGGGAATTCACCTGGTGATTTAGTAGGCCCCTATATCTCACAATTTTTTTATAAAGACGTTCCATTTGGTAATAAAACCATCAACCAACAATATAACAGTCCAGTGGCCGGAGATGATTTTATGGTCTCCTATGATGAATGGCTAAATATTCAAAATGGGGGATTGCCAAATAATTCAATAACATTTGATCCTCGCCAACGTTATATTCGGAATGGTCGCGATTTAGGACAATGGGTTCATGTAGATTTTACCTATCAATGTATGCTAACTGCTTGCTTGATTTTACTGGGTTTCGGTCAGGAAGCATTAGACCCACAAAACCCTTATTTACGTTCTAGAACCCAGGTTGGTTTTATCACCTTTGGGGCAGCCCAAATTTTAGATTTTGTTGCTAAAGCGGGACGGATGGCACTAGAAGCCGCTTGGCTTCAGAAGTTTTTAGTCCAGCGCGTGCTTCGGCCTGAGGCGTTTGGTGGATGTGTTCATAACAATTTGACAGGAGCAACTAGCTACCCCATTAATCCAGAATTATTTAACGCTAAGGTTCTTCCAAAGGTATTCAATAAGTATGGTACTTATTTGTTACCTATGGCCTATCCGGAAGGATGTCCTACCCATCCAGCCTATCCAGCTGGTCATGCTTGTATTGCTGGGGCTTGCGCAACGATGCTGAAGGCATTTTTTAACGAATACTTTATAATTCCTGACCCGGTTGTAGCCAGTGCAGATGGTCTTTCCTTATTGCCTTATTCAGGAGCAGCCTTGACAATAGGTGGAGAATTAAACAAACTTGCTTCTAATATATCTATTGGTCGAGATCTAGCAGGTGTCCATTGGCGTTCAGATTCGAGTGAAGGTTTAAAGTTAGGTGAATCAGTAGCCATTCAAATCCTTCAAGACTACAAAAATACCTACAATGTGAGCTTTAGCGGATTTACCCTCACTAAATTTGATGGAACCACTATAATAATTTGATTAATAATCTGATAAGAAACCACAAGGGACAGGTACCTCGATTTTTGATTTTAATCAGTGTACCTGCAATGTCGTCAACTTAAGATAACAGAATAAAAACCTGTGTTTTTTGCAAAAATACTTGACAAATCCAAATCGGCTTCACAATCAGATTGATAGATATTTTCTATACTTTCTGATTAGGAGCTG
>JBMOKU010000048.1:0-61855 GCA_049324315.1 Bacillota bacterium
AGGATCAAACTCTCAATAAAAAATTGATTGGTTTACGCTTTGCGTTTTGTTGCTGGCTTAATTTCTTACACTGTTTAGTTTTCAAAGACCAAATTTTTCTTGTCGTCGTGTTTCGGCGACTTTTATATCTTATCATGTCTTTCTCATTATGTCAACTAGTTTTTGTGATATTTTTTCTCGCCTCAATTGTGAGGCAAGATAGATAATACCATATTATTTCTTTCATGTCAACAACATTTTTTCTGACACCTAATTGCCTCCCCCTTGAAAGGGACAAGTCATACTATAACACAGAATCATTATCATGTAAAGCAGTTTTCTTTATGAATATTATGGTAATCTCCAGCCTAAATATAAATACTTACCTATATAAATGATAATCAATTTAATTATGTCCAACAGAATAAAAACTGTATGCTCTGGTCAAAATTTAAATGTATTTCAGTCTAAAATTCGAAAGGAATAAAGCGCATGATTATTATTTTTATCAGAACACTACTACTATATATCTTCGTATTAATCAGTATGAGACTCATGGGAAAAGGAGAGCTTGCAGAGATGCAGCCATTTGAATTGGTCGTCACCCTCATGATCGCCGAACTGGCTGCTCTTCCTATGGAGAACATGGGGGTTCCCCTTTTGAATGGGCTCATTGCCATATCTACCTTGATTTTTGCACAAGTGGTTATCTCTTTCATTAATATGAAAAGCGAAAAAGCTCGTGGGATCATCTGTGGAAAGCCCAGTATATTAATTCATAAAGGTAAAATAAATGAAGAAGAACTTCGCCGCCTTCGAATCACGATCAATGATTTAGTAGAACAGGTACGTTCAAAAGATTATCCATCCATCTCAGATGTGGAGTTTGCCATTCTCGAAACAAACGGAGATCTGAGCATTATCCCTAAAACCAGCAAAAAAAACGTGACAATAGAAGATTTGCAAGGTAAAACATCCTACGAGGGCTTGCCCATATCGCTGATCATCGACGGCCACATTAACTATGAAAATCTCTCGAAGGCAGATAAGACAGAAGACTGGCTTATGCATCAATTAAACAAAAATGGAATAAACCATCCCAGAGAGGTTTTGTTTTCTTACGTAGACGGAAGCAACAATTTCTTTGTCCAAAAGAAAGAAAAGAAGGAGTGATCCTAACTATGAAAGCACTAATTTCTGTGATTCTCGTTGCTGCCATCATTATAATAGGCTGGATGTATGTGTATAACACAGTAGATCATTATGCAGCAGCTTTCAAAGATTCCCTAGCTCAAGTCGCCGATCATGTCAATGAAGGGAACTGGACCCATGCCGTTTCTGCATTTTCTCAAGTCGATGAAGAGTGGAAGGATATCCGAAAAAAATGGACTATCTTACTTGATCATCACGAGATTGACAATATCGATCTTTCTATGGCAAGGGCCAATCAATACATCAAAGCAAAAAATACACCTCTATCCTTAGGCGAAATAGAGGTGTTAAAGCAGTTATTTGATATTGTACGGGAAAGTGAAGCATTAACCTTTAATAATGTTCTATAACGTTAGAAATTTAGCTTACCCACAATCTCTTTTATGGAAGTATATCCTTTTCTTTTTAGGTATGCCTCAATTCCTTTATAGATCTCTTGTGTGATTTTGGGATTAATAAAGTTAGCTGTGCCCACAGATATGGCACTGGCTCCGGCTAAGAAAAATTCCATGGCATCTTCTGCGCTCATGATGCCTCCCATGCCAATAACAGGTATTTTCACAGCCTTGCTGACCTCGTACACCATCCGTACTGCCACCGGTTTCACAGCAGGGCCCGACAATCCGCCAACCCCTCTGACCAAAATCGGTCTTTGCGTTTCTATATCAATGGCCATTCCCATCAGTGTATTAATCAACGATAGACAATCCGCTCCCCCGGCTTCAGCTGCTTGTCCGATTACTTTGATATCTGTTACATTGGGGCTCAACTTGACGATCAGAAATTTATCGGTATTTTCTCTTACCTTTTTCGTCACTTCATATACCCTGTCAGGGTTGGTACCAAAAGCAACGCCCCCCTCTTTTACATTGGGACAGGATATATTCAGCTCTAAAGCATCAACTGTGGTATTCGATAATATGCTTGCTATCTTCGCATACTCTTCGATGGTGTTGCCGTTGATATTGGCTATGATTTTTGTGTCAAACTGCGATAGATAAGGCAGCTCATGCTTGATAAAATATCCAACCCCAGGGTTTTGCAATCCCACGCTATTGATCATCCCCATGGGCGTTTCAACAACTCGAGGAGGAGGATTTCCCTGCCTTTCTTCTAGGGTCAATCCCTTAACCATGATACCACCGATTTGATTTAAATCCACGTACTCTTCATATTCTCTTCCAAAGCCAAAGGTACCGGAGGCAACGGTAATAGGATTTTTCATTTGAAATCCATTTAAATCTACATTCATATTAATGCTAGTCATGAAAAATCACCTCTTCTCCTGAGAATGCAGGGCCTTCCTTACAGGTTCGGACATATTTCCATCCCGCTTCTTCTGCTTTTACCTTACAGCTGCAAACCAGACATCCGCCGATACCACAGGCCATTCTTTCTTCAATAGACAGCTGAGATGGTATACCATACTGTACACATATTTCTTGTACCCTTTTTAGCATGATTTCCGGTCCGCAGGCATATACGAGATCAGGCTTCTCACTTTTTATTTCCTCTATGGCCAGATCTGTTACATAACCCTTATGTCCACAACTGCCATCCTCTGTAGCAACCTGAACATTTTTTGCGTAGGTTTCAAATTCATCGATAAGATAAGGTTGACTCCTAAATCCAAGGATGACACGGGTACGCTTGTCTTTTAGGTTTTTTGTTAATTCTACCAGAGGTGCCGTCCCGATGCCGCCTCCAACGATAAGTACATCTTTCATTTTATCATCAATGGTAAATCCATTGCCAAGAGGGCCTAGGATATCAAGGGTATCACCTACCTTGCGACTGCAAAGCAGTTCCGTTCCCTTACCGGCAACACGAACAACAAATTGAATTTTATTGTTATCAGCCTGACATACACTGATGGGCCTGCGGAGCAGTGGAAAAAGGCCTTCTCCACATTGAATATTCATAAACTGTCCGCTGGTAATCTCCGTCATCTCTGATGGCTTTTCAACAGTGATGCTGAATATCTCCGGTGCCAGCTGCCTCTTTTCAATAATACTGCAAATAAACGGTCCCTTCATCTCCATCTCCTCCTTACCAGTAGCATTTTCCCTTCTTTGCTAAAGCATCATTAATTGCATCCCGCATCAAAATTGCTTCACTTCTAGCAGCCTGCCCATAGTTTTCTTCGGTATATCCTTTGTCTTTCATTTGATATGCAAAGATAATTCCTCGAGAAGAATTGATAACGGCACCCAGGCCATCCTCATTAAAGCAGTCTATGATATCTTCAGCCGTTGCTCCTTGGGCACCATATCCAGGTACAAGGAAATAACTGTGGGGCATAAGCTTTCTCAGCTTTTCTGCCTGTTCAGGATACGTAGCTCCTACAACCGCTCCTACAGATGAATAGCCATTGGTTCCCAATGTAGCTCTGCTCCACCGATCCACCATCTCAGCAACGATTTCGTATATTTTCTTCCCCTGTACTTCCAGGTCCTGCAGCTGCCCGGAGGTAGGGTTAGAAGTTTTCACCAGTACAAACATACCTCTTTCATATTGTTGGATATCCTCCATAAACTCTTTTAAACAGTCATCCCCCAAATAAGGGTTTACGGTAATCACATCTGTAGGGAAAGATTCGTGCTTTTCCCCTTCAATATCCGTTTTTCCAAGATGGGCATTGGCATAGGCCTTTGAGGTCGTTCCTATATCTCCTCTCTTGATATCCCCCACCACAAGAAGCCCTTTTTCCGTTGCATATTGGCAGGTTTTGATATAGGCTCCCATTCCTTCCAAGCCATATTGCTCATAAAAAGCAATTTGCGGTTTTACGGCAGGGACCACATCATACACATGATCAATAATCATCTTATTAAATTCCAAAATAGCAGCGGCTGCCGCTTTCATAGTTTTTCCATATTGTTGGTAGTATTTTTCTCTGACTTGTTGAGGAATCGACTCCAATCTTGGATCCAGACCTACGACAACATTACTTTTCTTTGTTTTAATCTCTTGAATCAGTTTATCTATGAACATGCGATTTTTCCTCCTTCCATAACCACCTTGCCTTGTACCAAGGTGCATACCGGTTTACCCTTTGCTCTCCATCCATGAAACGGTGTATTTTTTCCTTTAGAAACAAAGGCTTCACGATCAATGATTTCTTCTTTCGCTATATCCAGAATCACGATATCTGCATCCGCTCCAACACCCAATTCCCCTTTATCAATGCCGATGATTTCTGCGGCCTTCCAGCTCATTTTTTCTATTAGCTGACTAAGACTCAACCTACCTTTTTCCACCAACTCCGTGTATCCAATGCAGAAAGCTGTTTCAAATCCGCTGATCCCAAAGGCAGCCCTTTCATAGTCTACTTGTTTGCTCCCTTCGTCATGGGGCGCATGATCTGTGGCTATGATGTCAATGGTGCCATCCATTAACCCCGCAATGACCGCATCAACATCTTCTCTGCTTCGTATCGGTGGGTTCACCTTTGTATAGGTATTCCCTCTTTCGATGATTTCGTCAGTCAAGGCAAAATGATGGGGTGCCACTTCACAGGTAATCTTTATTCCCCTTGCCTTGGCACTTCTGACAAGTTCAACGGCTTCCTTCGTACTGATATGGGCAATGTGAACAGGTGTATCATACTTCTCTGCCAATACAATATCCCGCTGTACAATCTTCCACTCTGCAGCCGAGGGAATGCCTTTGATTCCGGTTCTAACACTGGCTTCTCCTTCATGGATACTGCCACCTGAAGCCAAATCGTGATCTTCACAGTGGTCAATCAATAGTATGCTCAACGCTTTTGCTTTTTTAAAGGCATTCTCCATAATCTCTTTATCCATAGGTGTTTTTCCATCATCCGATACAGCCACAACTCCGGCTTCCACCAATTCTTCCATAGGTGCCAATTCTTTACCTTCTATATCCATGGTAATGCTCCCGATTGGAAATACATTCACCACACCCTCCTTAGCCGCCTTGTCTTTCACAAACTCTATGACCGCTTTAGAATGCAAAGCAGGTTTTGTATTAGGCATACAGGCAACGGAAGTAAAGCCTCCCACCGCGGCACTCATGGTACCTGTTTTGATGGTCTCCTTATGTTCAAAGCCCGGTTCCCTCAGGTGAACATGTATATCGACAAAACCCGGAGCAACAACTTTCCCAATAGCATTAATAACTTTGGCCCCTTGAGCATCAATGTCTTCCGACAGCATCTTTATTTTTCCGTCCTCAATAAGAATATCCAACACCTTATCAACCTTGTTTTTAGGGTCTACAACTCTGCCACCTTTTATAATCAGTCTTTCCGCCATTTCATTCACACCTCCTAACAATATAAAAAACCCTTCTACCAGAGGCAGAAGGGCACAACAATCCTATCATTTGCATATAAAAAGCAAAGCTTATCTTTTGCAACGTCCTTACCGGCCTCTCTGGACCAATTTAAAGGCTTCTGTATTCATTTTCACTATGTTATCATACTGGTTGTTATTTTGTCAACAAACAAAGATACTCCACTAAAATATTACATAAACATCTCACTTTTGCAATTGACATCCTCACATGGTTATGGTAGTCTAATGGAAATGAAAAGTCCTTTAACTTAACCCTGTGAGGTTAAAAAGGCGAAATACCGACAAAACCATGCCGTTTTCCGTGGATATTTCTGTCCTTTTTACCTCAGGTAAAAAGGCTTTTTTATTACCTGGAAGTACCTTTAAATTAGTCCAGCGAGACTGAAAAGGAGGAAATACTATGACAAACAAACCCATTCGTCACTTAATTGAACCAGAGGATTTTACAATTGAGGAGATCAACGATCTCATTAAACTAGGTGAAAAAATGTATGCAGCTCCGGAAAAATACTTCGATGTATGTAGGGGTAAAATCTTAGCTACTCTTTTTCATGAGCCAAGTACCAGAACAAAATTCAGCTTTGAAGCTGCCATGCTAAGACTCGGAGGAAATATCATTGGATTTAGCGATGCCAGCACCAGCTCTGTAGCAAAAGGAGAGAGTATTGCAGATACCATGCGGGTCATGTCTGCTTATGCCGATATCGCAGTCATGAGGCATCCAAAAGAAGGTGCCCCAAAACTGGCTTCTCTTTACTCAAGCATACCTGTTATTAACGGCGGGGACGGAGGACATCAACACCCTACCCAAACATTAACAGATCTGCTTACGATCCAGGTATTCAAAGGAACCGTAGAAAATCATGTGGTAGCATTTTGCGGAGACCTAAAATTCGGTAGAACGGTTCATTCGCTGATCCGTACATTGGCAAGATACAATACGAAAAAGTTTATCCTCATATCACCTCCTGAACTGACACTTCCCGATTCATTGAAGAAACAGCTCATTGATACTTATCAGGTAGAACTTGTGGAAGTAACCCAGCTTGAGCAGGTCATTGACCAAATTGATATCCTTTACATGACTCGTATTCAAAAAGAAAGATTTTTCAACGAAGCGGATTATGCTAGATTGAAAAACAGTTATATCTTAGACTTGGCAAAAATCCAAAATGCAAAAGAAGATATGATCATTATGCATCCACTGCCAAGGGTTAATGAAATTTCGTATGAAGTTGACAATGATAAGCGAGCCGTATATTTTGAACAGGCAAAGCTAGGTGTCTATATCAGAATGGCATTAATCACAAAATTGTTGGGGGTGGATTGCTCATGTTAGAGGTTACAAGCATACAAAAAGGAATTGTTCTCGATCATATTACTTCCGGTAATGGTTTGAAAATCTTTAACAAGCTGATGTTGGATAAGGTGGATTTCCCGGTAGTTTTATTGATGAATGTCACCAGCAAGGAAATGGGTAGAAAAGATATCATAAAAATCGAGAATAAAATTGATATTGACTTGAACTTCCTTGGTCTGATCGACCATAATATTACCGTGAATATCATTGAAAACAATAAAATCGTCAATAAGAAAAAGGTTGAAGTACCTAAGACGGTTAAGGGCATTTTCGCCTGTCACAATCCTCGATGCATAACCAATTTTGACGATTATGTCAAACCAACTTTCCATCTTGTGTCTCAAGAAACCCTCGAATACAAATGTGATTACTGCGAAGAAATGACGAAATATAAATTTTAATGATTATTCGTTCAGGTACAAAAGCTGCATAAAGACAATGTTATGCAGCTTTTTCCTTTAGATTTTCGAAAAATCATACAGATAACGATTTACATTTTCTGTATTTCATGCTATAATAATTTACAACAATTTTATAGGTCAATTTTGAACGCTGAGTTCTAATAGCTTAGAAGCGGGGGAACCAATCTTTTGGGGTGAATCTCTTATCAAAGAGTAGGGTCATCTTCTTTCGATCCGAATCCGTCAGCTAACCTCGTAAGCGTGGAGAGAGGAAATTGATAGCGTGATAATGAATAAATGGCAGCACGCCTGCTTTTTGTCCTCATTATCTAGAGTATTTGCTATGGAGATTTCCATAGTTTTTTTATTCTCATCTCATATACATTTCTTTCCACACATCTGGAAATTTTTAGAATTCTATTTCTACGTTCTCAATTGTCCTGAATCACGTAACTTTTTCGCTTAATTCCCATGGGGAAACGGGGGAACCAATCTTTTGGGGTGAGTCTCTTATGAAAGAGTAGGGTCATCTTCTTTCGATCCGAATCCGTCAGCTAACCTCGTAAGCGTAGAAAGAGGAAAAGGAATTTTGCTTTAATTCCCATTTTCCTCACAACACCGAAATAATATTATAAGGAGGAGAAATGGTATGGATGCATTGAGAGTTTACTCCGAAAAACAAGAAAACCAGATAGCGAGGAGCCCCCAAACAATCTCGACTCGAAAAGCAACATCCAACGACGTAGCAAGTATCTACAAAATCGCATGTTCAGTAGGAACAAAAACAAAGAAATCCCAAGCAGGATTTTTGATGGATGATTATGCAGCTAAGCCAAAACACTATCAAAAATTCTTTTTCGAAAGACTCCTGGAATTAGACCACTTTTATATTGCCGAAGGACATCAGGCATTGGGCTTTCTTATGGCCTATACAAAAGATCAATGGTTGAAGTACAATCCTACATGGATAGAAGATATCAACTGGCGACCTGATTTCAATATGAAAAAGACCGATAACTTTGTCGTCATTGATAAGACTGCCATCTTATCAAATTTGACCGGAAAAGGCATAGGCAGTCTTTTATATAAACAATTGATAAAGGATCTAAAAGCAAAGGGAATTCAACATATTTTCGCTGAGACAATCATCAGCCCCGTTCCAAATTTTGCATCTCTCGCTTTCCGTGAAAAACAGAAATATACACTGGCTGGGATGCGATATGAAGAGTATAACGGAACGATGTACACAGATTTAATTTATTACAAGCCCGTGGAATTAATGATGTAAGGACAAAATCACCCTATCGAACAGCTATATGTAGGGGCGCCCATTGGGCGTCCGCAAGGAATGCCATTCCATCTACTGCACCATGCTTTTCTTGTTATTAGGGGTCAACGGACGCGCAATGCGCGCCCCTACGGTTATATTTATCTACAGAAGTTTTACGCAGACTGTTCTCTCAATATAATAAAAAACTATGGAACTTCCGTTCCATAGTTTTTTATGCCAATTTTTCCTTTTCGCCTGTATCCACCCGACTCCATCGACCGCATTTATCCCCCCATCTGGCAGCTAACGTTTCATTTTTGAGGAATTGTACGATTTCACATAGATTCGGACAGCCTTCACATTCAAAGCTTTTTACCTTAAAGTCGCATTCCGCGGTTTCAAAGCCGGTAAAATCTGTATACCCTTTCTTTCTAACCTCTTCTTTAGCCAAAAGGCAAGCACCAATAGCTCCCATCACATTTGCATGCTTCGGTACAATGATTTCACAGCCCAGCATTCTTTCGAAGGCCTTGAGTATACCAACGTTGGCTGCTACACCACCTTGGAAAATAACAGGTGACTTGATTTCTTTCCCTTTGCCTAAATTATTCAGATAGTTCCTGGCCAGAGCTTCACACAGGCCATTTATGATGTCCTCCTGATTGTGCCCTAACTGCTGCTTATGGATCATATCCGACTCTGCAAATACAGCACACCTGCCTGCTATTCTAACAGGCGTAGTGGATTTCAAAGCCATGGTGCCGAATTCTTCGATGGGGATGTCCAACCGCTCCGCTTGACGGTCTAAAAAGGAACCCGTACCGGCAGCACAAACGGTATTCATGGCAAAATCATAGATAATCCCGTCACGGAGCAAGATAATTTTTGAATCCTGTCCTCCAATTTCAATGATCGTCTTCACCTTTGGCACATATTTCAACGCAGCTACTCCATGGGACGTAATCTCGTTTTTTACGATATCAGCTCCGGTTATATGGGCAGCAAGCTGTCTGCCACTTCCCGTGGTCCCAACACCGAGAATCTCCACATCATTACCAAGCCTCTCCCTCATCTCTGCAAGACCGTCCTTGATTGCTTTAATAGGCTTGCCTTGTGTTCGCAAATAGAGGGTCTCAACGATCTGATCCTCCGTATCCATTACAACAATATTTGTACTCACAGAACCAACATCAATGCCAAGATAGTATTTTTTCATTTTCTAATGATTCCCTCCTGTTTTTCAATAAATCAACAAAAGCCTCCAATCGAGTGACATATCCGGCTTCCCCCGTCATCTCATCAATAATCAAAGACAAAACCGGAATATTTTTCTCCTCTTGGATCATAGGCATAAGACTCATGGATATGATCTCAGGCATACAAGTGAAAGGCAATACATGAACAACACCATCAAAATGTTTTTCTCCAAACAGAACAGTATGTCCCACCGTTTCCCTGGCATGTCCTCCAATGCAGTCCGGCAGATACGCTGCTGCTGCCTTTCTGATTTCCATTTCTCCAGTCATTCCCAGACTTCTATAAACCAAATGTTCTTTTAACCAGCCCCCTGCAGTATGGGATTTTCGCACAGATATACCTAGATCATTCAACTTTCTGCCTATATCAAAGTTTGCAAAATCCTCAATTACCGTGTATATTTCCCCTACTACACCAATTTTCAGTATATCCCTCTCTTTATCCAAGGGAACTTGTCTCAAATGCTCCAGGGCTAGGTCCAGGTGCACACTCATTTTGGACGATCCATAACTTTTCTCTAATTCTGCAATCGTGTATTGATAGATTTTATCCATCTCTCCTTTTTTTATTTCATAAGGCTTCCATGATAAAATAAAATCCTCCATTTGATTTAGTTTGTTTAAAACCTTTGCTGCATTTCTCAAGCATTTCGCGATTTTGACGATATTTTTTGTATTGGCAATCTTACTGACTCTATGGTAGAATTCTTTCATATTGCCTTCCGGTGCTTCCAGCACGACAACTTCCACATCGTACCCCAGGTCCTTTAATATCTCCTTCTGAACTTCAGAATAATATCCATAACGGCATGGCCCACAGCTGCCAGTTATCACAATGGTATCCGCACCTTGCTCGATACTCTCGATGTAGTTTCCCATATTGATTTTCAAGGGAAGACAAATCAATTCCGGAGCGTGCTTCGTACCTATTTCCAATGTTTTTTTACTGCATGGCGGCGGTACAACTGTTTCTACACCCAAATCATCGAATAAGGCTTTAATGGATATGTAAGTATTCCCCATATGGGGAAAAGTTATTTTCATATGTTCCCCTCCATCTAATCATATCTACAAAGGCTTCAATACGCGTATCGATTCCTGCTTCACCGGTGTGTTCATCAATCGTCAGCATGGCAAAGGGCTTATTCGTATTTCTACGGACCCTTCTTTCGATAATATCTGCAATAACAGAATCTAATCCACATCCAAAAGAAGAAAGGTAAATAATCCCACAAACCTCCTTTTGTTCCATTGCATAAAATGCTGCACCCAAAAGCTTTCTTCCAAAACTCCAAAACATTTTTTTATCCATGGATTTTGCCTTTTCATTGATGATAGGCGTAGAAATATTATCCGCAGTCAATACATCCATCCCCTGTCGCCTAAGCTTTTCAATAAGATTCATACTTGTGTAAGGGTCATAGATGTTATAGGAATGTCCCAGCAGGAGAATTTGAGACTTATGATATCTAGGTTCTCTAGCGGATTTTCCAGGGGAATACACCAAATCAATGGGCAGCGCCCCCTGCTTTATCTGCCTTCTATACTCATAGTAGTCTTCCATAGCCTTTTCAAAACTATATTCAATCAGCTCCTCATCTTTCGTAACATAGCTGCCAATTTCGTAAACCGTCTCTAGCAATTTATTTTTTGACTTATAAAAATCAATCTTCGTGTCAATGATTGGTGGCAAATCCTTAATCGAGCTCTTTATCAACTCAGGCAATCCACAAAATTTGGGACATATATACTCTCCCGCATATATACTCATTATTTTGGGCACGAAAATATAATCTACATGTAAATCTATCAACTCTATAATATGACCATTAAAAACCTTTACCGGCAGACAAACCTCATCAATGATGTTTTTTACACCCTTCTCAAGAATATGTTTATTCGTACCCCGAGAAACAACAACCTCTGCCCCGAGACCTTCAAAGAATTTTATCCACAAAGGAAAATAGTCATAATACAGCAAACCTTTGGGTATCCCGATCCTTTTCTTCATTTGCTTTCTCCCCCATTCTTCTACGGAAAAATCTGTATAGCCTTTTGTATCTTTGCCAATCATTTGAGAATTTATTCATTTGCAAAGAAGGTTTCTACATCAGTAAAAGAATCAAAGCGGGCGAACGCTGTTCCCCCATACAATCATATTTCCCACAGAAGGTTCCCTTAATGACAGAAAAAGGTAAGCCTACGCTTACCTTATATCCATATCTGTTCAGTTTTTTTCAATGAGATATTTCCAGTATTTCATCGGCATATTACTTTTCTGCAGCTTAGGGTTAATTCTTTCCTTTATGGCAATCTTCTTAAAGTATTCCTTCCATAGGCTTTGCCAATACTGCTCTTCTTCAGAGAGTCGAATCTCTTTATGAAGGTTAATTTCTGTGATGATCCACTCCTTTTGATTATATACAGCACCTATCCCTCGTTTCACATCATGAATCATCCAGTGCTGGTCAGAAAGCCGCTGTACAAAGTGGGGTGCCAGTAAACCAATGGTATTATATCGGGGCTCAATAGGTGCATAGTAGCGGTCTTCACCGATGCTTCGGAAGCGAATCAATCCCAGTAACGCATGTCTTTCGCTGGCTACTTTTCGGTGAAGTTCATGAACCCGCAGCACCTCATCCTTTGCCAAGTAATCATCCACAGTTCCCCCAACCTTCCACCCCAGTTTCAAGTACTTGTAAATGGCTGTTCCAACATCTTGGGTTTCTGACAAAAAAGCATAAAAAACATATTCTAAGGCATGTAAAGAGATTTTTTCAATAATGGAGCGATAGACCCTTCCTGCCTTTTCCGTATCTGTATGGATATCCACGCTTTGCATCAAAAAATCTTCTTGAAATTCACCGGAAGCTGCGATTCTCTCCGGCTGCTCCCCTCGATAATAGGCTTCATAAATGGCCGTAAGAAGACCGTCAAAGGTGCCGTCATAAACATAAGCATGCATTATAATTCCCCCGTTATTCTTGTTGTGCTGTCTTCTAATGCCATCATGGTAGGAAACAGTGAAAAGATCGATAGCTGTTCTCCATCATCTTTTTTTGCTTTCTTGATTTTTTCATCCACGAGGCTGTAGCGGATCGACGCTTCTTTCATTTCCTTATCACCATAAAACTTCCCCTGACAGGTAATGAAATATTTTGCTCTTTTTAGCACAACACCAAGCTTTTTTAAATTGTCATAATCTAATGAGCAAACCTTTCGGGTAGAAAAAATACGCATGGCGGATTTAACGCCAATACCCGGTATTCTTAATAGCATTTCGTAACTGCAGCGGTTTATTTCAACAGGAAAAAGATGAATGTTCCTCAATGCCCAATCACATTTGGGGTCTACCTGGGTGTCGAAATCCGGATTTGTTTCATCTAAAAGTTCATTCGCCGTAAAACCGTAATATCTAAGGAGCCAATCGGCTTGGTAAATGCGATGCTCCCTCAGTAATGGAGGCATATGGATTGCCGGAAGATTAGGATGATTCCCAACCGGTACATAAGCAGAATAATACACCCTCTTAAGAGAAAACCGCTGATATAGATTTTCAGAAAGCCTGAGAATATTTAAATCATGGTCTTGGGTAGCACCGACAATCAATTGGGTACTCTGTCCGGCAGGTACAAACAAAGGGGTATTTCGAAATCTCTTTTTCTCTTCTGCCCGTTCATTAATTTTGGACGAAATCAACCCCATAGGCTTAATAATTTCTTCCTTTTTCTTCTGTGGCGCCAATAGCTTTAACCCATCATTGGACGGCAGTTCTATATTGACACTCATTCTATCCACCAGCCCTCCTGCTTCTTCAATCAACACAGGATCCGCACCGGGAATAGCTTTCAGATGGATATACCCATTGTATCGATGATCCTTTCGGAGTTTACGTACGGTTTGGAGCAGCAGCTCCATGGTATAGTTGGGATTTTTATATACTGCCGAGCTTAAAAACAGGCCTTCGATATAGTTTCTTCGATAAAAATTGATCGTCAAATCCGCCACCTCATCCGGCGTAAAGACAGCTCTCGGCACATCATTGCCGGCCCGATTCACGCAATATACACAATCATAGATACAGTAATTGGTAAAAAGTATTTTCAATAGAGAGATGCATCTTCCATCATCCGACCAGCTGTGGCATATACCGCTGATACTGCTGTTACCTAATTGGCCTTTTCTATTTTTTCGAGAGCTTCCGCTGGAAGAGCAAGACACATCATATTTTGCCGCATCCGATAAGACTTTTAATTTCTCGTGTAGTTCCAATGCTTCCACCTCAATCAATCCTTTTACCCTTATTTTACCATATTTTCACGAGTTTGCAAACATACGTTCGGTATATAGAATTAGTATATTCTTAATGCATTATTCTATATAAGGTATACTAAGTACGTTACATCCGCTATGCCACAGGGGACAGTTCCATCGTTTTCCCTTCGGTCCTTCGCTACGCTTCGGAAACGCTCGAACCGTCCCCATGGCTCCGCTACTTTGTGGCTAACTGCAATATACTTAGTTTATTTATATACAAATGAAAAGGGAGCTTTCCCTATCTAAGAAAACTCCCTTTTTCTTTCATTTATTTTAACAATTGATCTAATCTATTTCTATCGAACCCTTGTATAATCTCATCTTCTACCACAATAACCGGCACGCCCATAAATCCTTTGGATATAAGTTCCTTTCTTGCCGTCATATCTTTGGATACATTCTTTTCTTGAAAATCTACATGCTTCGCTTTTAAATAATCCTTTGCTTCATGGCAGTAATGACAAGTATCACTGGTATATACAACGATATTTTTCTTCATTTTTTAGTCCTCCTTTTATATTTGACTACAGTTTATAGTATATGCCATACCCACACAATTGATTACGATAATTATGCTGCCTTTTCTTTATGATCTTTTTTATGCACTTCAGCAGGTTTGTTCTTTTTATCCTTTAAGTCTTTTATTAATCCTGTACCATACCCCATAGGACAGACTTGACACCAGCTTCTGGGTTTAAAGATAATACCCATAATTACCCCCAAAGCCAGCGATGCTGTCATAAGCCTAAACACACCAAAGGCAACGGCTTTGATAATATTTGGTTGATGGACTGCATGGAACATCGATATAGAAAACATGATCATCATTAGCGCTAATAGAAAATTCTTTGCCTTTTTTCCCTTTAAAGCTGACGGCAGGTTATTGTTTAAACTGATATACTGCAGGAATTTTCCTAGAATGGACCCCCTAGGGCAATACTTAGAGCAATGAATCTTGCCCCTTCCTTTGAGAGCGTGATATACGGGCGCTCCCATACACACGAATCCTAATAGACCAAAACGAATATCAATAATTGACAATACAATAAACCCTACCATCAATATCCATGACCAAGATTGATGTGACTTCTTTGACATACTGTCTCTCCTTTCACTGACTGTAGGCAGGGTACGATTATCCTCGCCCATAGTATCCATCATCATCACTATGAGCAAGTAGACCCTCCTACACCGGGTAAGATTCTAAATCCTTTGCTAAACCAACTGTCTGAATAGTCAATGGTAAAACCATCAAACTGCTTCAACAAATCCTTTTCTACAACGGCTTTGATACCGTTGGTTTCTTCCATATAGTCTGTTTCCTGCTTTGACCCTTCCAGGGCTATCCCGAAAACCGGGCCACCTCAGCCAAAGCCTTTAACAAAAATTCGTAAATAGGTCTGTTCAATATCCTTCATTTGTTCTTTAATCTTTTTCTGTGCTTTCGCACCAATCTTTATATTCATCGTAAACCTCCTCATTTTATATTTCAACCCCCTCCCCTAGGGGGTGTGTTTCTACTATCATTTTATTCTCCTCACATTATTTTGTCAACTGATTTTATGAAAAAAGCAGCAAAAAAGATAGGGCTTCTATTTAAAACCCTATCTCCCTAATATATCCATCATCTCTTTTACCTTATCTAGCATGCTTCTTACTTCATACCCTTTATCTCTTTTCAATATTTCCAGTATGTCTGTCAAGTCTTCGAAATCTTCAATAAAGCTTTTCTTCCCCATTCTGTTTCTTAAACGATTGACTCGATCGTTCAAGGTGAGTACTTTTTCTATACTGTCTCTGCTCTTTCCCTTCATATACGGTCTGATATTTTCAAGAATACGGATATGTTTATCCGGTACATCAGCATAGCTGCGATAGTTTTTAGCTTCCTTATACTCTCCCTTCGTCAAGCGGTTAAACGCGTGCATAATATCCAGCACGTTTTCTGTTTTTCCTAAGGTTTCATTAGGTTTATCTTTAAAATAGGGTTGAACCGTTCTGAGCATTTCACCATAGCGAAATAGTTCCTCTGAATTTATGCTCCCTGCCCCTTTACTCATTAACATAAAAAGAAAAAAAGGAAGAATCATCTGATTGGACATAATGTTTGAAAATATATTTGATAGTGGGTTTTGACTTTTCACCACAGTACTTATTTGATGTTCATTGTTTCCTTCCATAAAACCCCTCCATTCAAAGCTCTGCAGGATATCACATTCATTCCAATATATCATATGCTTCTGATGGGATAGACGTGCATTCTCCTTGCTATATATAGATATGGAACAGTGAAGTTTCATTTTCATTTAAACATGTTCATTCACCAGGGTTAGACTTCTATTTGGTTAGAAGTTAGAAGTTAGAAGTTCCAGGATCAGTCTTATAAGCCTTTGAATCATTAAAGACCTAAAAGACCAACATACAAACCTCTAACATCTAACGCCTAACCCTATTATAATTATCCTTTCATCGAAGATAAGCATGTCAAAAATACATAACTAAAAAGGACTGCCCTAACATTGTCATGGGCAGCCTTTTTTCACTAAGCGGATATTATTTTATATTCCGTAGGATTCAGAATTTCTTCCAGTCTTTCTCTTTCCGTCATCACCTTATCCAACCGTCGGGAATAGGCCATGCATTTACCATCAACAATTCTTGTTTCCAAGATTCCTTTGGCACTCGGATTACCCCTAAGATGGGGGGCATCAATAATGCCTCGTTTGATGCTATCCGTCAACACCATCGGGTCACTCCAAGGATCTTGGCTATCCGTATATAGTTTTTTTATGGTGTCCAGCAGGAATCTCGCTTCTTCCAGCAGCTCTTGCTTTCTTTGCTGCACTTCTTTATCCTGGCTCATATCCGCCATTCCATCCAGCGTAGATCGTATGACACCTCTCACTATTTTAGTACTTTCAATGACATCTTCAGGTTTCGCAGCATGATCCGCCTCACTAAAGCCGACCACATGGACAATATGAGGTTTGATGTTCATGGCAAGATATGTGGATGCTGCCAGCTGCCCTTTCGCTACGTCCAGATCTGCACTGAGACTGGCCAATCCTGCTCTGACCTGCCTGTATGCCTTAAAGTTTTCATCTTCTAATGATTCGATTAACTCTATTTTAGCCAGCATTTTGGCCAAATCCATCCTGTGGTGAAGTGCCGGAGGCACATTGAACATATACTGGGCAATATAATGTTTGACACCCATCTTTTTGGCATTATAGGCAGCTAAGAATGCCATAACCACACCAATGGTGTCGTGCGCATCCCGCAGGCTCCAATGATGGGCTTCATTTACCTCTATAGGAATATTTCGTTGAGCGTGCCACGCCATTAACTGCTGCCCTTCTTTGATGGATTCTTCAACCGGTCTGGTCCCTCTTCCATCCAGTACATTATACCAACATAACGGCACTGCACACCAAGCATTATGAATCGTATTTTTTAAAACTTCTGCAAACTTAAACACATCGGCCGTACCGCTATAGCATCTCAGTAGTGGATAATTCCCCCTTTGTGATGCATCATATAATTCACACAAGTCCTCGATGGTGCGGATCGGCACACCTCCAGCGCCGTCCAAATCACGATTCATCTTTTCCTGTGTAAAAAAGAACTCCTGGGTATTTTGGTCAGGTCCTATGGATATGACGTCCAAAACCTTTGACTCAGCAATGCTTTTAATACCTTCGATAGTATCTGCTAAGGACGGCAAGCCAAAATGATGCCTCAAAACCGGATAAGGGTATTTACGATTGATTCGTTCAACAATATTGTCCGCATAGTTTATTTCCACTTCTTTTAGATGCTTACCCCTAAGAAAATTGATCACATCATCCAAATCCTCCGTACCATCAAAGATGGTAGAAAAGAAGGAATACTTTTTCGCCACCTCTGCAACAGGTTTTGTGCCTCCAAAAATCCACTGGATATTTGCCAAATGCTTTTCATGAACGGCTCTTTCCAATTCATGCAGCAAGGGCTCCACATTTTGAGGTGTTAATCGGAAACCGATGGATACAACATCCGGTCTTATTTCTACTATTTTCTCAACCAGTCTATCTATGGTAACAGCAGCGCCGAGGAAAAAACTTTGATGCCCTTCCTGCTCAGCCAACCTTAAAAAGTTTACCACACCACCTATATGAACACAGTTACCGATAGCTGCTCCCAAATATTTTTTCATTATGCAACAACTCCTTCTGCCTGATATATCTCTCCATCTGTGACATAGCGTTTGATTTCATCTAGGGAAAGTCCCTCTAAACCCATATCCATCACTTTTCTACCTAGCTTAAAATAGTTCTTATTATGAACAACGGAAGCCAAATGAATCATCGAATTAATGGTAGGTGTCTCTATACCCAAATACCGACCCATATCAGCGATAGGAACAAGGCTTTGGGGAACATCTTCAAAGATATACCGTGTATCAACGGTAGAAGGTGCTTTGATACTCCAATACCCCTTGGCATTGGACAAAGCTTCACATAATGTATTGCCGTAGGCATTATAGGTGTAGCCCAGCCAATCCCTCAAGGATATGACCTCCGCCCCCAAAACCATTGCAATTTTCATCCTCTCATAATCCACTTCCTCAATGATTCTCGCTACAGAAGGTGTAATCCCTTCTATGTAGTAGAGAAAATCTCCTTTTGTACTTTCAATCCTGCCGCAGTTAAGAATCGTCGGAATAGGATGCAGCAGTGCCCCAATATTGTTAAAGCTGGTATCTAGCACGCTGTTGGTTTCTACAAACTCCGGAAGCACATGATTGACTTTGTCGATAAATTCTTTTGTACGAACAGCAGGTAAAGCTGCAATCTTAACTTCATTTTTCTTACCCAGTATATTTACCTTTCCATCTTCGATGGTTCTACAGGCAAACAGCAAGGTCTGCGCTTCTATGATGCAAACATTTTTAAGAGGATTGTTTTTTCGGATAATATTCTGAAACTCGAAAGCTCCTCCCGTTCTGCCCGGGTTAAGAACAATATACTGCTCAGTCGTCACATGAGGTGCAATGAGACTTGCAATATACTTATGGGCACTGGCAGGAACGACTACCATAATGACATCTACGCCTCGAATCGCTTGTTCAATATTATTGGTAACAAGATCAATATATCCTTTACCGGATATAGTACCTTCCATCTCAATATATCCCTGTTCTTTGATGGCTTTGACTTTTGTAATGGTACGATTGAATAGCCTTACCTTGTGACCTAGATAGGCCAAATAGGCTGCCATCCCCTGTCCCCCATGACCTCCTCCGATCACGGCAAAGCTTAGCTGCTTGTTCTGTCTTTCCATCATATATCCCCTCCCTTTTATACTCGACACTTTTATTGTTTTTAACGCTTTCACAACTTTATAAAGTATACGGGTTGCAAGGTCCTCACCAGACTGTCCCACTGTCAATATCATTTTAAGCAGATAGCTGCATGCTGGTCTTAATCTCTGTAAATCAAGGCCTCCCTCTCAGCCAAAAAAGGGAACAGAAAACAATACATCTGTCGAATGCATATGTCGTTTTATGATTGCATATGTCGTCTCGCAAATGTTTTGTCATATATTTGTCCCATTTCCAATCCTTTTTTCAACACGCATTTACAAAATAGGACAAAACCACCGATAACTTTCTGATTTTGGGTGCACAAAACCAAACCCCAAAACAGCACAATTTTAGAGTTTGTCGTAGAATCACCCATAAACAACATCTCTATGGCTCTGCATCCATAGAACTACTTATGAATTATTCGATTCAGGTATGGTAATAAAGATGTAATAAAGAAAAGAAACGCTTAGAATGAAACTTGGGTCTAAGGAAGAATAGAAATGTAGGTAGATAATAAAAAAAGCTGTGGAGATTTCCACAGCCTTATGCCTACGTTAACAATAGATAGCAGCCTTATAGAAAGCATAAGTCCATACCCATCATCCCGTTTCTATCTCCTTCTCTCTACGCTTACGAGGTTAGCTGACGGATTCGGGTCGAAAGAAGATAACCCTACTCTATAAATATAGAGACTCACCCCAAAAGATTGGTTCCCCCGCTTCTATAGAATTCAGCGTAAACATTATGAAATTATAGAATACCTTGTTAGCATTATACCATATAAAAAAAATTTTGTAAATAATCATTTCGTCCCTTTATGACCCCAGGGTGGGTTTATGTTTCAGAATGACCTTTTCTGCAGCTTTGATACCTTCAACGGCTGCAGAAATAATTCCTCCCGCATAGCCGCCACCTTCACCTATGGGATAAAGCCCCTCGGTTCCTAAGCTCTCCATGGTTTCTTCATCCCTTTCTAACCTTATGGGTGCAGAACTCCTTGTTTCTACACCAACCAGCAGGGCTTCAGCCATTCCAAAACCCTTTAGTTTTTTATCCATTTGCGGTATGGCTTCTCTCATAGTTTCAACAACAAAGTCCGGAAGACATTTTGTTAAATCCGTAAAGGTAACCCCGGGCAAATACGTTGGTGAAACACCGCTTTTTCCAGTTGACGGGCGATTCTTTAAAAAATCCCCTACATACTGGGCAGGTCCATGATAATTGCTGCCTCCAGCAATATAGGCGGCTTTTTCCCATTTTCTCTGAAATGCAACACCGGCCAGTGGATGATCATCATCAAAGTCTTCCGTATTCACCTGGACGAGCAGCGCACTGTTGGCATTTTCTTTATCTCTGGCATGTTCACTCATACCATTTGTTACAACCATTTCCTCTTCTGACGCTGCTGCCACCACTGCTCCCCCCGGACACATGCAGAAAGTATACGCAGCTCTTCCGTTTGATGCCTGATAGGTCAGACGATAATCGGCGGCTCCAAGCTTCGGGTGTTCAGCCAGCTCCTTGTACTGGCTTTGGTTAATCAGTGACTGTGGATGTTCTATTCTCACACCGATGGCAAAGGGTTTTTGCCTTATTCTGACACCCCGCTGGTACAGTACCTCATATGTATCCCTGGCACTATGACCAATGGCCAATATTACCTGATCTGCAGTAAGTATCTCTTGATGATTGATTTGAACGCCTGTAATACGATGATTTTCGATGATAAAGTCTGTAACTTTGCTGCCAAATCTGACTTCCCCGCCATGTCTTTCAATGGTTTTACGAATATTTTTCACCACGGTTTTCAGGATATCCGTACCAATATGAGGCTTATAAGAATACAAAATTTCATCCGGTGCCCCGGCTTCCACCAGTTCCTCAAGAACCTTTCGACACCGTATATCTTTAATACGGGTGGTCAACTTTCCATCGGAAAAGGTTCCTGCTCCTCCCTCACCGAATTGAACATTTGATTCGGTCTTGAGTTTTCCTGTATTCCAAAACAAAGTCACATCTTCAGTCCGTCTATCAACATCCTGCCCCCGTTCCAATAGAATCGGTGCGTATCCTCTTTGGGCCAGCAGCAATCCGGCAGACATACCGGCAGGACCTGTTCCGATAATGATAGGCCTCTGGTTAAGAGGTTTCATACCGGATTCCACTTGAATATAGCTAATATTAGGGCTTTTCTGCAGATTCTTATGCTTTTTTAATAACAACTCTTCATTTTTCACCACAATATCTACTGTATAAACTAAGTTGATTTCATTTTGCTTTCTGGCATCAATAGATTCCTTAAAAATCTGGTATGATATAATATCTTCCGGCTTTATTCTAAGCTTTCGCGATATTTTCTCCCTTAATTGGGATAGCTCTTCCTGTAAAGACAATTTTATTTCATTAACACGTATCATGGGTTTACTTCCTTTCTCCCTTCAGTCTCAAATATTATACCACACTTGCTGTTCAATTAATCGGCCTAGACTTTCGATTTTGAAGTGCTTAACGATGTTCTATTTTATACAAAATGATAAAATCTCACGGATCAAAGATTATAAATAAATGGGAATAATCACATCCTATTTCAGCCAAACTAACCATAGATTCATTTTATGAAAGGAGATATTTTCATGTTATATTCCAGGGCACAAGAGATCCTCAATTCACCACAAAGGTTCACCGTACTGTATCAAGGTAATCCTATTTGGATTGAAAGCCTAAACCCAAAAGATAAGTCAGCACTGATTACAGACGATTCTAGTCAAATAACGGTACCTGTAGATGCTTTATTAGAAAAATAGCGAGATTTCCGTAACTCCTCCTTTTTGAAAAAACGCTCAGATTCAATTTCTCTGAGCGTTTTATATTACAATTTATTGATCATACTTGCCATATAACCAGCTCCAAAGCCATTGTCGATATTCATTACTGCCACGCCGCTGGCACAGCTGTTTAACATGGTAAGCAAAGCAGATAAACCATGAAAGCTGGCACCATAACCTACACTGGTAGGGACCGCTAAAACCGGTTTGTCCACTAAGCCCCCGACCACACTGGCAAGGGCTCCCTCCATACCCGCTACAGCAATGATTACTTTTGCACTGGTTATTTTTTCTAAACTTCCAAATAGTCGATGAATCCCGGCCACACCTACATCATAGACTCTTTCCACTTGATTTCCCAAAAATTCAGCAGTCACTGCCGCTTCTTCAGCTACAGGAATATCCGATGTTCCCCCAGTCACGACGGCAATAAAAGAATCCGTCATATGGATAGGCTTCCTCTGTATGGTAATGCACTTTGCCAGTTCATGATATTGGGCATCTTCATAGATTTCTTTTATCGTCAAAAAAGCATCTTTACTGGCCCTGGTACCTAATATATTATTTCCCCGTTCCATCATGACCTTCACAATATCCCTTATCTGCTCATTGGTTTTTCCTTGGCAGTAGATAACCTCCGGATAACCATTTCTCAGTTGTCGATGGTTATCCACCTTAGCGAATCCAATATCTTTAAATGGCAATTCCTTAAACTGCTCTAAGGCCCTATCGATGGTCACACTGCCTTCTTTTACTTTTTCAAGCAAAGCCTTGATTTCTATTGCATCCACATTATCACCCCTTTAAGCCTTCATTCATTCTGCCTGTTTTATATCCTTCTAAGTCCAAGGTTACATATTGAAAGCCTATCTGCTTGCCATAATCATTGATCTTGGACATCAGCCCGAGATCAAATATCTTTTCCATTTCTTTCTTTTCCAGTTCAATCCTTGCTATAGGCCCATGGAATCGCACGCGAAACTGTCTAAATCCTAATTGCATCAGGTAAGCTTCCGTCTTTTCGATTTTATGTAGATCTTCTTCTTTGATCTCTTGACCGTAGGGAATCCTTGTAAGAAGGCAAGCAAAGGCCGGCTTGTCCCAGGTTGGCAGTTCAAGCTCTCTGGACAGTGTCCGTATCTCTTCTTTCAACAGTCCTGCTTCTAGAAGAGGGCTTCGAATGCCCAGTTCCTTTAATGCCTTCATCCCCGGTCGATAATCAAAGGTATCATCATAATTACTGCCATCCGCCACAAATTGGCAGCCAATACTTTCTGCATATCTCTTGATCTCTCCAAAGACCTCTTTTTTACAAATATAGCATCGATCCTGTGGATTCATTCTAAGTTCCTCATTTTCAAGGCCTTTGGTTATGATGGTATGCTTGATGCCTATGTCTTCAGCGATTTTTTTTGCCTCTTCAATCTCCCACGCAGCATGAAAAGGGGAGGTTATCGTAGCTGCAGTAACCTTTTCTCCCAGCACATCATAGGCTGCCTTTACAAGAAACGTAGAATCTACACCACCTGAAAATGCCACCACAACACGTTCCATATCTCTAAGGATTTTTTTTAGCTCTTCATATTTGTTATATATTTGCATGCTTACCTCCAGCTACTTATATCAAAATATATATGCTTCAACTCTATTATAGCCTTATATGCTTGAAAAGAGTAGATAATTATGATTATCCATATGAAAAAAAGGACAGATTTTCCTGTCCTCTATTTTCCCATCAGTAAATTTGGTACAAACAGTGTCAATTGTGGAATAAATGTAAGCATCATCAATACAGTAAACATAACGGCATAGAAAGGCAAAAGGGACTTGGCAATTCTTTCAATGGGCGCACCCCCAATAGAGCATCCAACAAACAAAGTTGAGCCTACGGGAGGCGTGATTAATCCGATTCCTAAATTCAGCATCATCACAATACCGAATTGAATAGGATCCATGCCTACTTTTGTCACCACAGGAAGCAGTATTGGTGTTGTGATAAGTATCAATGGTGCCATATCCATGATCATACCTAACAAAAGCAAAATGATGTTTATAATAATTAAGATTACATATTTATTATCTGACAAAGATATCAATCCCGCTGTAACGATGGCAGGAATCTTGAGATAGGCCATCATCCATCCGAATGCACTGGAAGTAGCAATAACAGCTACAACCATAGCCAGCGTTTTCAAAGAATTTCTTAATATATGACCCATCCTTACAATTGAAATATCCCTATATACGAAAAAAGTAATGATAAAGGAGTAGACAGCAGCAATAGCAGCGGATTCCGTTGCAGTAAACACACCAGAAATAACACCGCCAATAATGATCACGGCTGTAAATAGCCCCAATAAACTTTCTCTCGTCGTTCTGATAGCATCCTTCAAAGATATCTTTTCTCCCCTTGGATAATTACGTTTGACAGCAATGATATAACTTAATACCATCAGCGCCAATCCCAATAAAACCCCTGGTACAAATCCTCCTAAAAACAGCCTTCCCACAGATAAACCACCGGCTGCCAGTGAATAGATAATCACATTATGACTGGGTGGGATAATCACTCCTTGAGTAGACGATGTAACCGTTACATTGATAGAATAGTCTTTGTCATATCCCTGTTTTTCCATCATTGGAATCATGATGGAACCAATAGAAGATGTATCTGCTACCGAAGAACCGGATATCCCTCCGAAAAACATGCTGGCTAATATATTTACCATTGCCAGTCCTCCGCGAAGTCTACCAACAATTACATTTGAAAAGTCTATTAAGCGTTTTGATATACCCCCTTCCCCCATAATCTCGCCAGCTACGATAAAAAAGGGAATAGCCATTAATGAGAACGAGTTGATCCCCTTTACCATCTGCTGGGTTACCACCATGGGAGGAATCTTAAGATAGATGGCTGCTGCCATTGTTGACAGACCTAAAGCAAAGGCAATAGGCACCCTGATAATTAATAAAAAGAATAATGCACCAATGAGTAATAGTATTGCAGTCGTATTAATCATGATTTCACCTCGCTGTTCGTCATCTCTGGTGGATTTGCACCCCTATTCTCCAGAAGGCTATTAATTACGGTTTTTTCTTCGTTTACGTCAATACCCATTAGTTTCCCAACAGAATAACAGACGATCATTAAGCCGCATACAGGTGCCATCAGATAAAGGGTAAAGGCTGGCAGCTGCGTAGCCGGCAGTGTAGAATCTCCCGTTACGCTGACAAGCCGTCCACCGTACACCAATAGAAGCAGTCCAAAAATACCTACCAGCAATTCATCAATTTTTACGACAATTTTTTTAAGCTTCCCGGGAAGCAATCCTGCAAAGTATTCGATACTCAAATGAATTCCCTTTTTGACGCCAATGGCTATACCCATAAAACCAAACCATACCATTAGTAATAATGCCACTTCCTCTGACCAATAGGGCGTCATATTAAAGAAGTACCGTGTGAATACCTGAATGGCAATGATGACTGTCATAGCTACCAGGAAGAACATCGCCAAGTATTCCAGTATTTCATCGGATATGTCTAATATTTTTTTTATGATTTTCACAACTGCACACCTCCTCATAAAAAGGTGAAGAATCTTTACTCTTCACCTTTTAGAATCCCTACTTTGTATTGATAATTTGATCAATGGTATCCTTATAGTCTGCACCAAACTCATCGTACAATGACTTCACTGCATCCTGGAATTCTTTATTACTTTCTAGCCTTGTAATGGTATTTCCGTTAGCGATGATCTTCTCCTCGGCTTCTTTTTCACCCTTTGCCCATTCTACCCGTTGGAATAAGGCAGCTTCCTTTGCCGCTTCTTTGATAGCTGCTTGATCTTCAGGAGATAATTTGTCAAAGGTCATTTTGCTGACAACAATCATCTCCGGTGCTCTTGTATGTTCATCAACGGTGAAGTACTTAGCTACCTCATAGTGGCTTGTAGATAAATAGCTTGGCCAGTTGTTTTCAGCACCGTCGATTACCCCTGTTTGCAAAGCACTGTATACTTCACCAAAGGCCATGGGTGTCGGTGAAGCCCCTAGGGCTTTTACTAAATCCATCATTAACTTACTCTCTTGAACCCTTATTTTTAGACCTTTCAAATCTGCTACCGTCTTTATTTCTCTCTTTGTATTATAAAAGTTTCTGGAACCCCCATCAAACCATGATAAACCTAATAAATTGTTTTCTTGTAAATCGCTGAGGAATTTTTCACCGATAGATCCATCCAACACTTTAAACATATGCTCTGTATCCCTGTATAGATAAGGTAACATCAATATGCTCAGTTCTTTATTGAATTCAGCCAGCGGTGATATACTGGTTCTTACAAAATCAATGGCACCAAACTGTACTTGTTCAATCGTGGTTTTTTCGTCACCAAGCTGGGCACCAGGATAGACTTCGACTTTCACTCTTCCATTGGTCTTTTCTTCCACTAACTTTGCAAACTCTCTGTCCGCTCTTACAGTAACATAACCATCATTATGGGTATCGGCAAGTCTTAACACCACCGGTTCAACAGCCACAGGTGCTTCTGCCTGGGCAGGCGCTTCTGCTTTTGGTTCTTCCTTTGGCGTACATCCTACCAGCAAACTAAAAACTAACATGAGGCACATGATAACGATAAAAGCTTTTTTCATTTTCAATGTATATTCCCCCTTAACTTATTTTCTTCTTTATCATATTACGTGGGGTAAACGTTTTCTATGGACTTTATTGGCTTTTCCTTTCATTTCTTGCTCATCTTTTCATTGTCTTATCAAAAGTACCTGCTGCAGATCAGATGGGCTTAACAAAGCTATTAGAGGTTTGCGTATTCTTTCGGCGATAGCCCCACATAGTTTTTAAAAGCCCGACTGAAATAATTGGGATCAACATAGCCCACCTCTAAGGCCGTCTCTTTTATGGACTTCTGCTCTTTTCTTAAAAGAGTTTTTGCTTTTTCCATTCTTATTTTAATTAGGTACTCTTTAAAATTCATATTCTCTATCTTCTTAAAAAGCTTGCTTAAATAGTACGGACTCAAGGCTATGAAATCAGCCACATCATTTAAACTTATATCCTTCATATAGTTTTCTTCCATATAGTTCTTCACAGCTTCAATAAACCTAATATTTCTATCGGTCTTAAGACTGGAGATGCACAAGATCACTTCGCTAAACAAATTTTTCATATACTCACGAATCTTAGAAATATCGTTAATTTGTTCAATATCCGCTTCCGTGCTTATCAAATCAAATGGTTGAAAATGACTGCCGTAAAACTGAATGAGCGTTCGGTTTAGTACCAGGCATAACTGCTTCATGTATTGATGAATGATATCATAATCCCACTTACCATGATGCCTTATAAAATAGTCCAGTATATCGTCTAGATCCTCCAGTGCACCCTCTGCGTCTTCATTGATAATCCTCCCACAGATTGCGTTTTCTTTTTCGTAGGGATATACACTTTCGGATATTTCCGCCTGTTCCTTTGTAACATAACGGATTTTGTTTGGATAGTTTTCTACAGCCTTTTTCCCTTGATTATAGGACAAATATAAATCTGAAATGTTCTCATAAACCTCTCCAATTCCTATGGATAGTTCAAGATCAAAAAGATCCCCAACCTGATATTGAATTTCCTGTAAAAGGCCCTTAAAGTTTTTGCTCTTTATCATATCATGAAGGTTATCGCTAAAAAGCAAAAATATCATGTCCTTTAAGCAGAAATGTCCAACAACGTTAGAAACCATAAATTTCAACTTGTTTTTTAAATACAATAAAAGCTGTTCATCATGATCTCTTTCTTGTATTGTTCTAAAAACCATGCATACTCCGTATTTTCCCGTAATCTCCATTAGTTTTTTGTATTCATTTACTCTTTTCTCAGTTACTTTTCCGCTATAAATCATTTCCATAATAAATTCTTTTTCCAAAAAAGGCACTAATCCCCGAAGCCTTTCCTTTAATTCTCTTTGTTTATGATCACGGTTTCTTCTATCAAAAATTCTACCTGAAACTTTGTCCATCGTGTTACAAAATTCTTCTTTTGTAACGGGTTTGAGAAGATAATCACCTACACCCAGCTGGATTGCTTTTTTCGCATACTCGAAATAACTAAAAGCTGTTAATATAATGATTTCTATATTGGGAAGCTCTGCTTTTATTAATTCTGACACCTTCAGACCATCCATGATGGGCATATTGATATCCATTAAAATAATGTCCGGACCGAATTCCAATGCCTTATTCACCGCATCCCTGCCATTGGCAGCTTCACATACCAAGGTAATTTTATCCTTGTAAAATTTGTTGGCTAGGAAACTTAATGCTTTTCTTTCCAGACTCTCATCCTCAACAATCATCAGCTTAAGCAACTTCCTCATCTCCTTTCAACGGAATCTGCAAGTATACGGTTGTCCCTTCTCCAACAACACTGTCCACAGAAATCAAGTTTTCTTCTCCGAAGTATATCTCCAGTCGTTCCTTTACATTTGCCAAACCTAGTCCGGTGGTATGTCCTCTCTTTTGCCTTTCCCCATCATCATGAAATAGATTCTTAAGCTCCTTGTCCCCAATGCCTTTCCCGTTATCACGGATTTGGATGTTCAGAAAATGTTCGTCTCGAGTAATAGAAATACTTACACGTCCATCCTTTTCCTTATCCTGTAAACCGTGAATAATAGAATTTTCAACAATTGGCTGTAATGTCATGGGGGGTATCAGAACATGTTCGATGTCTCCCTTAATATCCCAGTCAAAAGACATTTGATCCTGAAATCTAGTTTCCTGAATATAAATATACGCCTTCAATACACCTATTTCTTCCTTCAACGTAACCAGCTTGCCATGACAGCTCAAATTATACCTTAGTATTTTTGAAATTGCCTCGATCAAACGTACTGTATTGTCTGCATCCTCAAACATAGCCGTTCTGGCCACAGTGTTTAGTGTGTTGAACAAGAAATGGGGATCCATTTGCATCTGTAGTGCCATGAGCTGTGATTCCTTCAGCAGCTTATCCTTTTCGATATTTTTCAATCTTTCTTTATGAAAATGACTTTCCATCTCTGATTTCTGATTTAACTCCTCTATAAACCTTTTGATATTATTTTTCATATCGTTGAAAGCGTTTGCCACTGCGCTAAGCTCTTTATAGCGGCTTTCATTTATATCGGGTATTTCCCAATGGGCCTCAGATAATAACTGAGCCGATTTAGACAATCCATCAATCGTATAAAGAATATCATCGGATAAGGCCCTGGCAAATAGAAAGCTAGCACATCCAAAGATCACGATAATGGCAAAAATATTTATTTCAATTCCCTTATATTTTGCTAAAAGATTGGAGTATTGGCTGCTGCTGTAATCCAGATAATACGTTGTCAGCATTTGAGAATGGGTGTTCATGTAGGTATATAGGGTTTTAAGATTTGTCCATTTATTGTAGACTTCCGTGTCCATTTTTTCTTTCATAAGCATCTCACTGACGAGACGCTTTTGATAGTCCACCATATTACTCAAATTCCGATAATAAATTGAGCTGTTTTTATCCTTTTGGATATCTTTTTTTATTTCCACCAATATTGCATCTACACTGTTGGTCGACTGGTAATAATCTCGAAGAAATTCCAGATCTCTGCTTCTCATATATTTATCAAAGGATTTCCCACTTTTGTCAATTTCAATGGACAGTTTGCTGAGAAGGATATTGTTATGCATGGATTTGTCATATTCCTTTGTAATGACATTTTTCATAGAAAAGGAAATATAAAAGGCGATGGTCATAATAATCGTAATTAAGACAAATATATGCATAATTCTAGATCGGATAGACTTGTTTTGTTGAAAACCATATATACCCATGAGTTTCCCTCCAGCTTTTTATATTGTTTTATTTAGTTGTTCCATATCAATTAATATTGTTCCTTCACGTCCAAATTCCTTCTTTGAAATTATTGCTATTTCTGCTTATCGTGTATCGTTAACCGTTCTTCTCCCATTCACAAACTAAGAAACTCATACAAAGTGATCCTGCTCAACCTATTCACTTTGTATGAGTCCTGAAAATTTTATGGAATTAAAAGAAAATGACTATTGTCGGATAAATCTCCAAAACTGATTGCCAAACAAATCTTCTACATCTCTTCGAATTTCTTCCTCTGTTATTTTCCATCCGTTCTCTAAAATATCACCGTATTTATCAAACAGCACCTTTGCAATAATTCTTCTGGAATGCTCCCACTTATAAATCAGTTGATCTAATACCCTGGAATCTGAATGCTGTGGAATGAAAGACAAGCCTAAGGTCTCCATTCTTATACGGGTCATCTCTTCGATGATACTAGGATTGTTTAGAAACCACCAGCAACCAAACACCAATAAATTCCGGAACTTTCTAGCTGTGATTGCCAGTTCATGTTGATTTTCCCTGGCCAGCATGGTCACCATAAACTTATTTTCAGGGTATTTGTTACACAGGTACGTTACGGTTTGAATGTCCGATTTGCCCACTGCGTCACCGGCCAATCCCAAATCCTTATTGACCAGTTTATTTACGCCGATCATCATGGCAAAAGGAATTTGGTACTCCCTGCAAACGGGTATAATACATTTCTCAATAATCGCTGCTCTACTGGAATCCTCAGGCATCTTAAAGGATGGGGGTAGAGATACCGCCATGTATAAGGCTTCCATTTTATCTATCCATACTCGAAGAAATCGTTTAATTTCCTCTATGGATTTTTCATTTAGCTCCGCATCAACCTCGTATCCCCATTCCTGAAGTTTTTGATAGGACTGGTTATATTGATTCAGTAAAGGGTCAATCCGTAAAGCAGCTTTGAATCTCTGATCCCGACTGCCAATCTGCTCCCATACTGGTTTTTCTAACGGATCAAAAGGATCGTTGGTCATAACAACTTCTTTGACTCCTGACATGTTAAATACCTTGTCAATATATTCTGCCGTTGTCATCTGATCAAAGTATGCTCTAAAGCTCTGTAAGTCCCTGGAGCCCACATCCAATCCCAATTTTGACAATACGGTTAATACCCCTCTCGATGCCTCACTGACAGGTGAGTGATCAATGAACAGTGTCTTCCATATTAAATCCGCTTGTTCTCTTTTGGATAACGAAAAGAATGCATCATACGCTATGGTTGAATACCTGAAAAACTCAGCGATCAGGTAATGATAGGTCAGCAGCTCATCTATACCCCACAGCAGCAGTTCACCAAAATTCTCGGAATAAATATGGGTATGGATATCCGTAATTTGTACATTTTCAACTTCTCTTTCCACGGCTTTTCTAAGCGCTTCTTTATCTGCTATTTTCATTTTATTTCCCCCTTATAAAGTCACACCGGTTTTGAATATGGCTATTTCTTTGAATCCATGCTTCTCATTGTTTACATATTCTCCATTGGCTACAGTCAGTACATATTGAATAAATTCACTCAGCACATCCTCCAAGGAATGATCTTCAACAAGAACACCTGCATTAAAATCTATCCAATGGGGCTTCATCTGATAAAGTGCTGTATTGGTGGATACTTTCATGGTAGGTACAAAGCTGCCAAAGGGTGTTCCTCTGCCTGTTGTAAACAATACCATATGACAGCCTGATGCACCCAAGGCCGTGGCAGCCACCAAGTCATTTCCGGGAGCATTTAATAAATTCAATCCTCCTGTTCTGATGATTTCGCCATAATCTAATACATCTACAACTGCTGCATTGCCTCCCTTTTGTGTACACCCAAGGGATTTTTCCTCTAGGGTTGTAATCCCCCCGGATTTATTACCGGGTGACGGATTTTCATAGATTGGCTGATCATATTTCATAAAATAGTCTTTAAAGTTATTGATTAGATCCACGATCTTATGAAAAACCTCTTCATTTTGTGCCCGCTCCATGAGAATGGTCTCCGCCC
The DNA here is from genome assembly GCA_049324315.1 of Bacillota bacterium. Lineage (GTDB taxonomy): Bacteria > Bacillota > Clostridia > Peptostreptococcales > Thermotaleaceae > JBMOKU01. The sequence continues at coordinate 32,224 of JBMOKU010000048.1, forward strand.
CAAACATCTCAGGTACCTCTGTTAAGACCGTGGTACCCCCTTGACAGATTAGGAAATCTGAAAACGCCCCTAACAACGGATTGGCCGTTATTCCGGAAAGACCGTCAGAACCACCGCACTTTAATCCAATTTTTAGCTCTGATACAGGTATTTCCTCCCTTTTATCCTTTTTCATTTGGTTGTAAAGCTCCACTAACAGTTGGAAACCTACTTCTATTTCATCGGAGACGTCCTGACTGGAAAGAAATCTAACCCTTTTCTTATTGTATTCCCCCAATGACTCCTCAAAGGCCGATATATAGTTGTTTTCACAACCAAGTCCCAGGACTAATACACCGCCTGCATTGGGATGCTTAACCATATCCCCCAATATCCTTCGGGTATTGACATGGTCATCCCCCAGTTGAGAGCAACCGTAATTATGCTTGAACACCTGTACACCATCCATTGACTCAAGGAGCACCACTTCCTTAAATCTTTCCACGATCTTATCTGCCGTTCCGTTTACGCACCCTACCGTAGGTACAATCCACAGTTCATTTCTGATGCCCACTTTTCCGTCTTCCCGTCTGTATCCTTTAAAGGTCAGTCCCTGATTTTCCCATGGCAGGTGGTTGATTTTTTGCTGATACGTATATTCTTGAATTCCTTCGAGGTTTGTCTTGACATTATGGCTGTGTATCCATTGGCCTGAAGCAATGTCTTTCACAGCATGACCAATGGGAAATCCATATTTCAGGATAGGACTCCCCGCGGTTATATCGTCTACAGCAAATTTATGTCCCCGTGGGATAGCTTCATTTAATTGAATCGACTTATGATCTAACGCAATAATTTCTCCTTTTTCCAAGTCCTTCAATGCCACGACTGCATTGTCCCTAGGATGAATTCTGATAAATGATTTCATGCCATCACCTCATTGACCGCTGCTTCTATCCCCTTCTTTTCAATGTCCACCAGGCATTTGACGACAGCATCCCTCAGCCCTTCGATACGATTTAAATCCATCTTCCAAAGCTTCTCAAAACCTAGAAGCTTTTTGACCATATCTGCATAATATGCTTCTGTTCCATCGCAGCCATTCCATAGTTTACCATACAGTTCCAAAACATCCTGATCATCTTGGAGGGTTATCTTTTCACCTTTTCTTGCTCCTTTATAGAAGGCGATCATCGCTGCCAGAGAAAACACCAGTCTTTTGGGAAGTGTACCCATTCTCCGCTGATATTCAAGGATAGAAGGCAATACCCTTGTTTCAAACTTCGAATTAGAATTCAATGCAATACTGATTAAATAATGCTTAATAAATGGGTTTTTAAATCGATCAAGGACATCACTGGCAAAGCTCTCCAGCTCATCTTTTGGCAGATCCAATGTAGGAATGATTTCGTCAAATACTGTATCCTTTACGAACTTCCCTAATACGTCATGCTCCACTGTCTCACGGACCGTCTCAATGCCATAAAGGTAGGAAACCGGAACCATACTGGTATGTGCCCCGTTTAAAATCCTTACCTTCCTCGTCCGATAAGGTGTCAGATCATCTACAAATAAAACATTCAAGCCGGCTTGCTCTGCAGGAAACTCTTCACAAATCCATTGTGGACCTTCAATCACCCAAAGATGGAATTGTTCTCCTTCCACAACCATTTCATCCTCGTATCCCAGTTCGTTTTTAATACCTTCTATCTTATCCTTCGGATATCCCGGAACAATCCTGTCTACCAAGCTGTTACAAAAGGTATTGGCTTCATGGAGCCAAGAAAGAAAGTCTCCACCCAAGTTCCAAAGCAAAGCATACTGACTAATTATTGATTTGAGCTTTTCACCATTTTTATCAATGAGTTCGCAGGGGATGAAGATCAATCCCTTGTTCTTATCTCCTTTAAATGCTTTGAAACGACGATATAGAAATGCCGTCAATTTTCCCGGAAAAGATTGCTGCGGCGTATCCTCTAGGCTGTCATTCTCATCAAAGGCAATTCCTGCTTCCGTCGTATTGGAAATAACGAATCGTAAACTAGGATTTTCAGCAGCAGCAAGATAGGTGTCGAATGCCTCATAGGGATTAATTCCCCTACTGATGCAGTTGATCACACTGTGTTCACTGACCGGATCCCCGTTTTTTATACCGTTTAAATAAAGGGTATATAATCCATCCTGTTCATTTAACTTATGTACAAGTCCGTTGGATAAAGGCTGTACCACTACGACACTTCCATGAAAATCTGTTTCTTTGTTCATTTTGTCTATCATGCTGTCAACGAAGGCCCTTAGGAAGTTTCCCTCCCCAAACTGCAGTACCTTCTCCGGATATTGCTGATAAGCCGAATATGAATTTTTGTTTAGTTTCACCATGAAAACCCCTCCTTAATTTTTATAAATGTTAACGTGTGCATAAGTGATATCGTAAAAGGCATGTATGAACGAATATAGTATTTTCTATCCAGTAACATGCCTTTTTCTTCTAATAAGCTTCGGACGGGGCGGCATGGAAACCGCCTCCCTACATTGATTGATTGATTGATAGGTATGACCACGTAGGGGCAGGTTTCCACGCCTGCCCGTTATATCCGCTTCGCCACGGGGACGGTTCCATCGTTTTCTATTTTATCCCCGCCACCCATGCTGCGATACGGCTTCTTTACTGATTCCCTGATGATAAGCTCTGTATGAATATATATCGGTTCCTTATGAAGTCCACCCTGATGGATTGTATCCAATAGGATTTGTGCACCATTCTCACTAATACGTTCAATGGGCTTTCTAACAGTTGTCAGGGTTGGCGACAAAAACGCTGCAAACACATTATCATCAAAACCCACCAAGGATATGTCTTCAGGTACCTTTAGTCTCTTTTCATGGATTGCTTTCATTGCTCCCACTGCCATGTCATCATTTGAGCAAAATACTGCCGATGGTTTTACCTGTCTGGTCAGCAGCTCCTGCATGGCAGCATAGCCGCTCTCCAAATCATAGTTTCCCTTTACCATAAGATCTTTTCTCAATGGAATACCATAGTCAATTAATGCTTGCAAATACCCTTCTTTTCTTTCCTGAGTAGATTGAAACCCTTCTTTTCCTTCAATAATTGCAATGTCTCTATGCCCTAGACTGATAAGATATTCCACTGCCTTATATACACCTTTGCAGTCATCGGATAGGATATTGACACTGATTGCTTCCTCCAGTTTCCTATTCAACACGACCAAAGGAATATTCTTCTTGATGACATCGTATAGAAATGGATTATCCTTTGGGCTTTGACTCATAACAATAATTCCGTCGAAGCTTTTGCGATTGATGCTGTGATAGTCCTGATAATCATCAATACCTCTGACAATGAGGTTATATTTATCCTTAATGATTTGATTGACACCTCTTACCGTTTCATAAAAGAAATGAGGCGATGTCCCTTTATTCAGTGTAGAAAAAAACAGTCCAATATTATAGGATTTATCCAACACCAAGCTCTTGGCACTATAATTCGGTGTATAATTTAATTCCTGTGCTATTTTTCTGATCCGCTCTTTTGTTTCTTGGGTGATGAGAGAACTGTCATTTAATGCCCTGGAAACCGTAGTATGGGATACATTGGCAATCTTTGCTATATCCTTTATCGTAACGCTCATATGACCACCTCAAGTATATTCTAACACTTTATGCACACGTTAACAATACTATTTTATTATCTTAAAAAATTTTATACATCCGCTTCGCCACGGGGACAGTTCCATCGTTTTCCCTTCAGTCCTTCGCTGCGCTTCGGAAACGCTCGAACCGTCCCCATGACTCCGCTACTCGAACCATCTCCATGGCTCCCCTATCCTCGATACACGATACGCGACGCACGGAAAAGACCATAAAGATTGACCCCCATATTAAACAACGTGAACCGCGTACCGTGAACCGAATATTGTTATTAATATTATCTTAAACAGCATTATATCTACAATTGATTAAATTCTAAAACCGCAGATCTATATTACTTAAAATCCTCCCGCTGCGGCGTAAACGCATCTACAACAATTGATTCTTCCAAGGCTGTCACACTGTGGGGAATATTACCTTCAATATACATACTATCTCCAGGGTATAGAATCTTTTGTTCTCCATTTATGCTAAATTCCATACAGCCTTTAACAATATAGGAAATCTGTTCATGATAATGGGCATGCTCCGGTAAGCTTACCCCTTTTTCAAAAGAAACCTCTGTCATCATCAAGTTCCCGCCACGGCTAAGTACTTTCAAGATCACTCCTTTGACAGGATGTTTAACGGCTGCGTCTTGATTTTTTAAATACATACTTGTTCCTCCCTCTTTTTTAGACTCTAAATTTAATAATTGATTGTTTCAGAAATTCTTCCTGTTCTTTTAACTGTGAAACTTGCCCTGCTAAATGATGGGTTTGTGTAAGCCCTTCTGCAGAATAAGTACTGACTTCTTCCAAAGTGGCTACACTTTCCTGTGAGATGGCAGATATGTTGCTGAAGGTATCGATAATCTTCTCATGTTGTGTTCTCATAACCATAATAGCTTCTTCAACCGAGTCAATTTTTTCCATCGTATTGCAGATTGCTGCATCTATTTCTTTAAAGGTATCTGATGCTCTGTTTACTTGTATGTCTTGTGATCCTATGGCTTCTACAGCCTTTTCCGTATATACGATTGCCTGCTTCATATTCTCTGTTATTTGCATTACAATACGATTAATTCCTGTGGCTGTATTACCTGCCTCAATAGCTAACTTTCTGATTTCCTCTGCCACTACGGCAAACCCCTTTCCGGCATCTCCCGCTCTTGCTGCTTCTATAGCGGCATTTAGAGCTAGAAGATTGGTCTGCTTAGAAATACTATGAATAGATGCGATCATGCTCTCAATTTCTTTTGAATCTTTCTCTAAAGCAAATACTCTGTTCTTCACATCCTCCATAATAAAGATTGATTGTCTTGAAATATCCTTTAGATCTTTTACAGTCACATCCCCTTGGATTGTCATGTCTTTTGCTATGTTAGCATATTCTTGTAAATTTTGGGTGGATATAATCACATTATCAATATTATGCTTCACGTGATCTAAAGCTGTAACTCCCTTTTCTACATCAACCGCTTGTTCAGCCGCTCCATGGGCAATTTGTTCCAAAGCTCTGTTCTGCTTTTCTGAAAAAGATACGATATGGGATGTTATATCATCTATTTCTCCAGCTGAACAAGATAAGATGGTAGTAGAATCCATTATGCCCTGTATTAATCTTTTGAGATTCTCCGTCATACGCCCGAAACCTGATGAGAGGTGGGCAATTTCATCCGCCCCCTTGGTCAGCGAAATTACTGTCAAATCTCCATTTTCAGCCTGCTTCATATTAGAAATCAGTTGTTTTATGGGTTTGGCAATGATATGACGAGTTACAATCGTTGTAATTACAGCTGCAGCCAGGGATGCAAAGACAGCAATCAAGATAATCTTGTTTCTTAAATCCTTAAGAGGTGCATATAGTTCGTCATAGGATATAGCGCTTACCAAATACCAATTATTATTGAGTTTTCTCCCTTTACCGATAAATACGGAATCATTACTGGTATATTCTATATGGATATCCCTATCTCCTTGTTCTATATGGATTAGCTTTTCTTTTAATTGATTGTCCAATACTTTAAGATTCTCGTCTGACGAGACAATAATTTGCCCTTTTTCATCTACCAATGCATAGAAGGGGTTCTTACCATGTCCGATAGGTTCTAAAAGCTTTACCAGTTCCTCTTGTCTTATTCCTAGCATCATGATACCAATGTTTTCATTGCTGCCATACTTATTAATGGAACGTACCATCGCAACATGGCTCAAAGATGTGTTAGGATCTATCATCGTTACCCAGAGCGGTTTATTGTCTTTTATACCGGATTTTTGATACCAGTCCTGTTTTCTCAAATCTTCACCGCTGATGATCAAAGTTTTTGAAACATCAGTATCTCCAAAGTATGTAGCTATATCATAGTCCGGTACGATAACAGAAAAAGACTTTATATAGTTAGAAGATAAGGCGTAACTTCTCAGGTAACCATTTAAACGGTCTTCTAGTTTCCATTTTTCGTGTACATTGGAAGTATGGTAAATGGACTCAAAAAGGTTAGAAAACTCCTTGTTTGAATAAAACTGCATCGTTGATTTTTCAATATCCGTTATAAATTTATCATATGACTTGTAAACGTTTTCTGTTTTTATACGCATAATACTATCCAAGTCATTTTCTATGGTTTTTTTTTGAATTTGATAAGCCACTACCCCGATGCTGCTTACGGATAAGCTTAGGATACAAAAGAACAATAGGACAAGCTTAAAGGATATATTTTGTGAAATTCGAAAAGTCGTTGATTTTTTCTTAATGATACGGTTAAAGATGTCTACACCTTTATTTACGCCCAGTTTCTTGAACATTTAAACCTCCGTATTTCAATAAATTTAGAATTCTCTGATATCTTTTGTTATGACAAAACCCTCTCTAAAGAGGGTTTTGTCAATGAGGGGAACTTTATGACTGTTATTCGTTATTAGCAATTAATATAGAGGCTTCGGTCTTTGGATGAAATGAAGGATATTACCTTCCGGGTCCTTAAAAAATACCGTGCAAACACCATTGGGATTTTTCTTAAGATCTTCTATAATCTCTACCTGATGGTTTTTGAGATTATCATACTCCTTGTCGATATCATCTGTACCGAAGGCCAAATGGCGGATGCCTTGATGCTTGTTGGTTGCTGCTTCCGTAGAAACCTCAGCCGGATATATTTCTATCAGGCTTTCATCTTCCATTAACAGAAAGTAAGTGGGCATTTCTTTTTGATTATCGTAAACGATTTTGAAATTAAATACCTTTATATACCACTCTTTCAAAGCCACTGTGTTTTCAGCACAAATGCCTACATGTTCCAATATCACTATGATTTCACCCCTTATAGGTTCATGATTTCTTATCTCTGTACTCTACCGGACGCATCGCCATTCATAAGGGTCTCTACTTCTTCTTTGGAAGCATGGTTAAAGTCTCCTTCAATGGTATGCTTTAGACAAGAAGCAGCCACAGCAAATTCCAATGCATCCTGATTGCTCATGCCAGAGGAAAGTCCGTAAATCAAACCTCCACCGAAGGAGTCTCCTCCTCCTACACGATCTACAATGCGAATCTCATATCGCTTAGACTTGTAGAATTCCTTGCCATCGTAAAGCATGGCTGACCATCCGTTATCGGAAGCGGAAAAGCTTTCTCTTAGGGTAATGGCCACATATTGAAGATCAAAACGGTCTACAAGTTCTTGAGCCACTTTTTTATATCCTTCATCACTTAAATGGCCGCTGGTAATATCCGTTTCATCTGCTTTGATGCCAAATACCTTTTCAGCATCCTCTTCATTGGCAATAACAACATCACAGTATTTAACGATTTCTCCCATGACTTTTCCCGCTTTTTCTGTACTCCACAGTTTTTTTCTGTAGTTCAAGTCTACGCTAACCGTAACACCTGCCTCTTTTGCAGCTTTAACCGCTTCTAAGGTGATTTCTGCACAGTTGTCTGACAGTGCCGGCGTGATTCCTGTGAAGTGAAACCATTCTGCTCCTTCAAAGATTTCCTTCCAGTTAAAGTCTTCCTTCTTCGCTTCTGCGATAGCAGAGTGTGCTCGATCGTAAATTACTTTAGAAGGCCTTTGGGATGCACCTTTCTCACAGAAATAGATACCTACACGGTCTCCTCCCCTTGTAATGTACTTCTCATTCACACCGAATTTTCTTAACTCATTTACTGCAGCCTGGCCAATCTCATGTTTTGGAAGCTTGCTTACAAAATATGCTTCCTTGCCGTAATTTGCTAAGGAAATGGCAACGTTTGCCTCCCCTCCACCATAAACAACACCAAACTCTTTTGATTGCACAAATCTATCGTAGCCCATAGGTGCCAATCTTAACATAATTTCTCCGAATGTAACAAACTTACCCATATGATTTCCTCCTTATTCCCTTGCTTTTTTGACTTCTTCTACAAATTTAGCAGCCGTTTCTGTAACCAGTGCATAATCTCCGGTCTTTGCACCCTTTGTTAAATCGCCACCAGTACCAACGGCTACTGCACCTGCTTTAATCCAATCCTTCACATTCGTAAGACTCACGCCGCCCGTTGGCATAAAATTTCCTTGCGGTATGGGTCCTTTCAATGCGCTGATAATGGATGGTCCAAAGGCACTGCCTGGAAATACTTTAATAATTTCTGCTCCTAGCTCTAAGGCTTCCACTGCTTCTTTCACTGTCATGACTCCAGGCATAACAGGCACTCTATATCGATTGCACAGTTTTATGGTCTCAGGATTAAGACTTGGACTTACGATATATTTGGCTCCTGCTAAGATACAAGCCCTTGCCGTTTCAGGATCAAGTACGGTTCCTGCACCGATAATAACGTCTTCATCCTTATAGGTTTGAGACAACTCCTTAATGATATCCACGGCTCCAGGCACGGTCATCGTAATCTCCAATGCTTTTATACCACCTTTTTTTACCGCCTCTATGATCTTTATTCCTTCCTCTTTTGACTCAGCTCTAATAACTGCAACAACACCACATTCCACAATCTTTTGTAATGTTTCCAGTCTCTTCATATATTTTCCCCCTTTCAAAGTTGTACGTTGTCTGACGTCTTATGATTATATTCTATAATACCTTTTTTTAAAAATCAATGGAGAATTAAAAAAAATCCATAAAAAAAAACTACTAATAAGTATTAGCAGTTTTTTTATCCGCGATCTGATTCATACCATCTTGGATATGCTCTTCCATGCTTTTTCTTGCATCTTCCGGTCTTTTCCCCTTAATCGCTTCTAAAATCCGTCGATGGGCAGATATTACTTTATCTCTACTTTCAGGAATATCCTTTGTTTCTAAATACCCTTCTTTAATGGAGTCGTTAATAATGGGGACAATTCTACGTATGATTGGATTCTTCGTACTTTTCGCGATAATGTTATGAAAAATCATATCTGACTCAGTATGATCTCGATAACGCAGAACATCTTCCTCAATTTTATGAAATGCTTCTTCCAGGGCTTTGATATTGCTTTCTGAAGCCCTTTCTGCCGCAAGGGCCGCCATCTGAGGCTCAATGATAAGTCGGGTTTCAAATAGATAAAGCAATAGATCCTTTTTTTTCATAAAGGTGACACCCAAAGGATCTGTGGCTAAACCCGGTTTTTCACAGACATAGGTTCCTTTTCCCCTATGAATCTCCAAGATGTTCATGGACACTAAAATCTTAATGGCTTCACGAATGGTAGATCTACTGACGTTTAGCTTCGCCGCCAAATCCATTTCATTTGGCAGTTTATCTCCAGGCTTTAGTTCATTGTCTACAATTAACTGTTTTAAGTTGTTTGCAATCTTTTGTGATAGTAATTCCTTATCGAACATAGATGAATATACACTCCCTAAGATCATAATTATCTAATGGTAGTATATCACATCTACCTTAAAAATGTACATGCACCAGCCAGAACTTGATACCCTTATCACTCCACCCCAGATCCCAAGGGACTCTGTATCTGTCCGTATTATGACAGTTTACCAGAGGGTATCCTTTAGAATCAACCCCAGTTACCACGGAGATATGTACAATTTTTCCCTTTTTTTCATATGCCACAAAATCTCCGGGTTTAAACTTGTAGGCCGCTTTATAGACCTTCTCGTAGGTTCCCCTGGCTATAAGGGAGGCTCTACCGCTGTTTAACATATAGTCTTTAAAGCCCTGAGCATTCACCCACGCCCTGCTTCCTCCTTTATCATAGTTCCACCCGCCAGTCTTTCTGAACTTTCCACCTTCATAAAGAATTTGGGAAGCAAAATTGGCACAATCACCTCCAAGAGGGTTATAGTTCTTATATTTCTTATTATAGCTGTAACCGCTCTCTTCATCACCGGCTGCGCCGCAATATTGATCAGCGTAGGCCACAGCATTTTTCCTTCTCTCATCTAGATTCGATAGATCCGGTGGCTGCTGCTGGAGAATATATTGCTTTATGTCAGCACTTTTTAATTCATCTATATGTAAAGAGTCCGCGAAGGGATCTGTATACCATTCCTTTGCAATCACCCATACTTCATCCTTAGGAATAATATCTAAAACATGATAGGTTCCGATTCGGAACTGGTTGACATGGTCTGGTTCATTCTCGTAGATATACTTATAAGTAGTCGATACCAACAGATTTAGTGTAAATCCTTGGTTTTTCGTCTTGACGCTTCTGGTAATCACTTTCGGAGATATCTCAAAGAACTTTATCCCCTGTTTTTCTGACCATTTATGCAGATACTTGGTTTTCTTTTCTTCATGTTCATATGCCCACTGTCCCAGTCTTGTACTTCTATCATACAATTCTGTCAAAGTCTCAAAATCCCTTTGCAGCATGGCACGATTTCGATCATCGAAAAGCTGCTGTACAACCTTTGATATCTCTTCGTCATTTATAAAAAAGGTGGGAATAAAAGGAACTTTGCTGTATAGAAAAATACCGCCTAAGCAAATAATTAGCACCAATAGTCCCATGATTACTCTTGTTTTTTTGATTGTTATAAAAACATACACTTTTCTTCCCTCCCAAAAATCGCCTCATAAGATTATATGAAGCAGTTCTTGCTGTTATCATAAAAAGATAAAATATCTTGACTACCCCTCGAATAATAGGAACCTTTTAAAATTCATAACGCAAACGATTGCATTCCTGTATTTTTCACAAATATCATGTTATAATGAATATAGAATTGGAATATTATTCATTTCATATAAATCATTTATAGTATAGGGGGAATTGACTTGAATTTAGCTATCATCGGTGCAGGAAAAGGTGGGACAAGTATTATTGAGTCTTTTCGAAAGACTGACGATGTAAACATTGTACTTGTAGTGGATAGAGATCTATCTGCAGATGGTATTCAACTGGCAAGAAAATACAATATCCCTTGCTCACAATCAATTGCTGACATCAAGGGGACAAATGTAGATATCATCATAGAAGCAACTGGTAATGATACGGTGAAAAAATTGGTGGAAGAAACCTGTGGAAGTCAATGTAGGATTATTGATTCGCAAGGTGCCTATTTGATCATGACCCTTGTGGAAAGGAATATTCATTTTTTAGAAAAAATGAATGGCCAGATCTCAGCTGTTAAGAATGCAGCAGCGATTATTCAAGATCGATTGGATGAAATAAGCTGTTCCATAGGAGATACTCACACAATCAGTGAAAAGCTATTGAATTTCACGAATACCTCCAGTAAATACATAGAAGAAAGTGACACGATTATTAAATATGTAAACAGTATCGCCTCCCAAATCAAAATATTAGGGATCAACGCCACCATTGAAGCAGCTAGGGCTGGAGAGCATGGCCGGGGATTCACTGTCGTTGCTAAAGAAGTGCAGAACTTGGCTAATAATAGTGAGTCCTTTGCAAAGGAGATTAACACCATATTAGGGAAGCTTTCTCATGAAATCAAAAATGTTGTTCAAGAGGTTGATCAGCTGAAGCAACTTACCAATACACAAATCAAAGCTTCTGATCATGTACAAAATGCAGTGGATCATTTGGTTGATCAAATGGCCTAATCGCTTCAAATGAAGCAAGTTTATATAGGGAGTGAGACTCATGGAAGAGAACCGTCGCAGAGACTTCGTGGACAGACGTAAGGGACCGGATATTTGGGTAAGAATCGTACAATGGCTGGGGTTTATGGCCTGGGGGATTATGTTTGTCATTCTCACCATCACAGACCGTGCAAAGCCGGAAGCCGAGACTTTTTTTGAAAGATTCTTTAAGATACAGGTACGTAATTCATGGAACCAGGATCTGTTACAGTTTGCATTTTATCTGATGCTGCTCCTCAATTTCCTTTGCATTTTCGGACTTATCATTAATTCAAGAAGATGCAGAAGAAAAAGCGATAAATATAATCTGTCCCTTGTGCTAATGATGATCCTCGCCTTTGTTGGCATCGCCATGTACTTTGTGAATTTTATGCTATGAAAATCCTATAATAATATCTAGATTGAATACATTTGATCTACGACTAACTCATATTCTAAACAATGTCTCAAAATCACTGACATTTTATAAATGTGTGATATTTTAGGATATTCACTAATAAGTTTTAATTATTAGAATGAAATCTTCCTTTTGGAAAATTCATAGGTAGACTTTGTCACTGCAGGACTGCATTTCTGTCCTCCTTCTATTAACAGACCCTTGACAGTCTCCTTCCTACCATGTTAAGAATAGTTATATAATATGGGAGATGATTAGTTTTGAGAAAACGGATAACATCAATTTTGTTCATTTTGCTTTTTTTTATATTGTTCTTTATTTTTGTTAGAGCTACGGAAAAAGAAAATTTGCATGAAATTACTCCACAGGATAAAGCTAATATAAAAGCTGTTACACTAGATTACTATAGATCCATAGAACAAAAGAATTATGATAAAGCACTATACTTTTTCGACTGGGAAAAAGACGAGTTAGACATTTCAGTATATGTTGAACAGAAGACAACTGCTTTGATTGAACTTGCTGATATTTTAAACTATAATATTGGTTTAGATTCCATAGTTAACGATGATATTGAATATTTGGAAAGGAAAAAAAAATACGCTGTAATGACAGTTGTTAAGATTAAATACCAAGATATCAATGAGACACACATCAATGAAATATTAATATTTAACAAAAAAAATGAAAAATGGGTAATCGAAGAAATTGAAAGTCCAGATAGATATATTGTATTTAGAGCAAACAAGTATGCGTTTACGAAACTACCAAGTTCATTAATCCCTCTAAGAAAATAGTACCCACTAGCTAAAAGGAGCTGTCGCACTAAGAAATTAGTGTGGCAGCTCCTTTTGAATGAAAAATAAATCCCCGACTTCGGAAAGTAGGGGATTTATGGTAAAATTAATGTATGACCAAACACATTAACTTACATAAAAATTATACATTTAATCAAACCTTTTATCAATTTAAACTTCCGATTAATATCGATTGTATCATCCCAGAGAATGATTCGGTGCGCTTGTTAAGTCAATTTGTTGAGGAGATGGATTTAGAAGATTTGTATTATTGATGGTACCAAGATAGAGGCTTGCGCGAATAAATATACTTTTGTCTGGAAAAAGACTGTCACAAAAAATCAGGCAAAGCTACTGCTGAAACTGGCAGAGCTTGTTGCTGAATGTGAAGAATTGTATGGAATCAAGCTTGTGTATCAGAATCGAGTAAAAATGAAACATGTGAAAAGGCTGCGCAAAAAGCTGTATGCCATAAAGCAGGAAGAAAAGATAGAGTTTGTACACGGATGCGGTAAAAGAAAAACCAAATTGCAACGTTCCATTGAAAAACTGGAAGAGTACCTTGATAAATTAAAAGAATATACTCAGAAAATACATATCTGCGGGGAACGGAACAGCTATTCAAAAACAGATCATGACGCCACATTCATGAGGATGAAGGAAGACGCCATGAGAAACGGTCAGCTGAAGGCCGGTTACAATGTACAGCATGGTGTAGACTCGGAATATATCGTATGGCTTACTGTCGGGCCACAGCCTACGGATACTACGACACTGATTCCATTTTTAAAAAGTATGGAGAGCCACCTGAAATTCCGATATGAGAGAATCGTTGCGGATGCAGGATATGAAAGTGAAGAGAATTATGTCTATCTGGAAGGTAATGGACAACTTGCATTTATCAAACCAGCCAATTATGAGATATCAAAAACAAGAAAATATCAGAACGATATCGGTCGCATAGAAAACATGGAATATAACGAAGCGGGAGATTATTACATTTGCCGGAATTATAAAAAGCTGACCGTAAGCGGGGCAATAAAGAGAAAAAGTACAACCGGATATCAAAGCGAGAAAACTATCTATACCAGTGAGGATTGCAGCAACTGTTCATACAAAAGCAGCTGCATAAAAGGCAACAACTGCAAAACCCCATTGGAAGAACGGGTGAAAAACCTAGAAACATCAAAGCTGTTTAACAGGCATAGAAAAGAAGGACTCGAAAGAATAGTCAGTCAGAAGGCAGTGAACTCAGGGTAAACCGGAGCATACAGGCAGAAGGTTCCTTTGGAGAGCTGAAAGAGAACATGGGATTTCGAAGGTTTTTGAGCAAAGGAAAACAGAATGTACTTGCAGAGAGCATTCTTTTAGCCATGGCCCATAACATAAACAAACTTCATAATAAAATCCAATCAGGGCGAACCGGGACACACCTTTTTGAGTTGAAAGAAAGTGCATAAATTTAAAATATGAAAAAGTATTGGTTGGATAAACAGCCTAAATTAGATAGGCTTGTTAAAGTATGCCTTTTTTTAGATATTAGCTGAATTTGCTCTACAAATATCTTGAGAATTTCTAGGAAACATGTAAAAAAGGGGTTGCGCACCGGCGATTTTTCAATCGCTAGTGCGACAGCCCCTTTTATTTTAGTATGTTTTTATGTTGTTCAACCATGCCTGATCTGATTCAATAATTGTGCTGTTATTAACAGGAGTAAAACCTATGGCACCTGGTCCAAGCGTTACAGTAACTCCGATGCCTCCTTTAGTATGTGCATATTGTCCTAATATAGTAAAATATGCACCAGATTGTACACTTCCTTTTGAGTTTCCAATTACAATATTTATTCTACCATAATTTTTAAGGGGTGGTAGATCGAGAGTAGCTTTAATGCCATCTCCAGTAGCAGATTTTCTTAATCTTGCATCGTCTCTTTGCCATTGATATCCATAATATTCATAAAAATATCCACCGTAACTATAAATATTCGTCAAACCTAAACTACTTGCAGTATGTGCTAGGCCCATACCATCATCTAAAGAAGAATATGTTGCATCATCCCATTGGAAGTCTAACCCTAAGTTTTTCTTAATAGTCGTAGATGTTGAAGCATCATAGGCATTTACACCTAATGTCAGCATCGCACCATCCATAGCATTTGAAATTGTTCCTGCAGACATCGCTGTAAATAGTATATCCATTTCTACTTCTTGTTTGTTTTCATTGAATACTCTAACCTTTTTCCCTTTTGAAATATTTTTCAATGAATCTATTGAATTAAAGTTTTCCGCGATAAAAGCTTCCTTATTCTTTTTATATTGTTCTTTTTCACCCTTTGTTAATGGGATCGCTGCATAGATTTTTTCTTTTTCCAAATCACGTTCTGTTTCGTAAGTTAAATAGAGCGTATAGGATTCTGTTGATCCAATAAACTCATTTTTATTTTCTATTATTGAGTAAATTTCTTCATCAGATAAAAACATAATAACACTCTTAGGAAATCCTAAACTTTTGAGTTCTTTTACTGTTTTTTTATCCAATGAATCAATTCTTTCTTGAAGACGTAAATCGATATCATCACTCTCTTGTTTTTGAGCAAATGATGTTACGTTTAAGCTAAGTAACAGCACGAGCACCAAAATGATACTAATTATTTTTTTCATAATTAATCCTCCCAATCTTAAGTTTTATTGTAATTGTAAGATTAATATCCTTAGTTTCTACATATAGTTTTACCCTATATAAACACCATAAGACATCTTACTTGCATTGACTGCACTAAACAAATTGCAATATAGAACCGCTATTACTGATTTTGCGTTATGATCAGATTACTTCCGCCTGCACTTATATCAAAGAAGTAACTGCCGCTGCCGGAATAAGAATATACGCGGAGCTTGTATGTACCTGTTGCAGAAGGTACGTAGTTAATATTCTCCTGTCTGGTTATTCCGGTGGAGGACGCTACCTGACTTCCGTTGGGACCATAAAGATAGATATCAAAATCAGGTGTGCCGCTCTGCCAATCAGGCATTACCATTGTAACTGCAATGGGATAGCTCGTATCATCTACCGTAAACTCCCAGTAATCTGATTTTCCTGTCGCTGAAAGACTTTGAGAAGCATACATATGGTTGGGTACTGTAAGATTGCTGCCGCTGTACCCACCAGCGTCCTTTACAGCTTCATAGGCATCCAGTCTTCCATACCCGTACTCAATATCTTGTCCGCTCAAGCCCCAGTCCTGTGCAGCAGACGTTAAAATATTTTTTGCTTGTGTCGGCGTTAGGCTTTCATTTGCATCCAGCATCAATGCAACAACCCCCGCGGTAAATGGCGTAGCCATACTGGTTCCACTGTAAGTTACGTATCCGCTGCTGGTGTTTGTCTTAGCAGATGTAATATTATATCCAGGAGCTGCTATATCCGGTTTTATTCTTCCATCTGCAGTTGGTCCTCTACTGGAGAAGTCTCTCAAATCAAATCCATTTTCTCCTACATCTGCCATTGCCGCCACCGTAATAGCCTTTGATGCAGCACCCGGTGAGCCGATGGTATATTTGCCGGGTCCACTGTTTCCAGCTGCAACAACAACCACGATACCATGGTCTACAGCATTATTTACTGCTAAAGAAGTAGAATCCGTACCATCTGAGCTGCCGCTGGTGCCCAAACTCATGTTGATAACGTCGATTCCGTAAACGTCTTTATTTGTAACACACCAATCAATTGCTGCAGTAACGTCACTCATAGAGCCGCTTCCTCTACGGTCTAATACCTTTAACCCTACTAAAGCTGCTCCTTTTGCTACACCTGTGTACGCTGAGTTTCCCTCACCTTCGCCTGCTATTGTAGCTGCAACATGGGTTCCGTGACCATTGTCATCGTAAGGCGTTGTCTTATTACTAACATAATCTTTCCAACCGATGACCTTTCCACCATCTAGGTCAACATGGCCACCATAGATTCCTGTATCGATCACGGCAACAACAACATCATCCTTTGTATAGCTTGCGGAATTGCCGTCACGGTCTCCATCCAGTTGAAAATCCAGTCTGGCCTTTTCTGTACCAAACCAGTAGTTGGCTGTACCGTTTGTCGCTTTTACTTCTTCATCATATTCAATGTGTCGGATTGCATCCATCTTTGAAAGTTTCTGGATCTGTCCTTTATTCAGTTTCATGGCTACTGCAGGTATATTTTTGTACTCATGCTTGATTTCATAGTCTTCCAGTGTACTTGCAAGATAGCTGCCTTTTTGGTCTGTAAACTTTTCATTGAATACAACAATAACAGAGATTTTTTCCTTTTCGTCAGCTTTTTCCATTCGCTTAGATAAACTGTCAAACAGCTTGTCCTTGTTTTCATCATAAATTTTTATCATCTCTGTTTCCACCTTTTCTGTCTTTACCTTTGGTTTCTCCGTAACAATGTCGTCATCACCTTTAGCTTTATCAAGAGCCAGTCCATAATCTGTCCCTACAATTAACATCAATATAAACAATAAAATAGAAACTACCTTTTTCATTCTAAACATACCTTTCATGGTTATCCCCCTCTTAACATTTTTTTGTTTTCAATACATTAAGAAGCAGCAAACCAGCCCATTGGACTCCCCTCCTTTCATAAGATGGCCTTAATTGTAAATTAATACTGCAAATTTTTAATTATTTAAGTAAATATATATAAATATTTCGTTTACATTTATCATATTCCCCTTTTTATTTACTGTCAATTGTTATTTTGAAATTTATACCATTTTAGGATTAGAGTACTATTTCTTGGATACTTTATTCAGGTAATACCCTCGTTCACGAACATGATAAATAACAGCTAAATGTCATCAAAAACGGCAAAACGGCTGCATATCGCAGCCGTTTTATGTATATATACTCTTTCAGCGTTTTGTATTTGGATCACTAATATCATATTTGATGCTCCAAGGATGGGGATCTTGCACTGCTGATGCTATGATTCCTAAGCCGTTGCTTACTAGTATAGTAACGAGAAATAAGACCAGCATTTTTTTTAGTTTCATGATCATACCTCCTTTATTTTTATTCTATATTCATTGCAAACCTAAGTAATTCCTTACTTTTAACGTGGTCCTTTTCAAAATAATAATAGCTGGCTTTCATGAAGAATTCTTTTATTACATCTTTTTTGTAACTAACAGTCCATAGATCTTTCACCTGTTTAATCAGTTCATCCACTTTGCTTTCTTTATCATGAATTACATAACAATCCAACAAGCTATTTAATATTTCCGTTATAAACGCCAGATTATTTTGTTTTTTTCCGCATTCCAGAGCATTTAAGAAGGCTTTTTCCGCTTCTTCATACTTTTCTACATCGCTTAGTCGGTTTCCTAATGTAAACCATGACTCGCCCAGATCTATACTATCCGCCTTCATACGTAATACAATGCTCTTGTTTATGTATTCTATACTTTTTTGTTTATCGTTGTTTTTGAAATATATATCTGCTAGATTCCTATATCCCCAAGCCAATGCTTCATGATCATTATTATTGCCGGCATTTTCTATCAGTTTAAGGTAAATCCTTTCAGCAACATGATACTTTCCTTTCATAAAGTAACAGTTCGCTTTTAAGGTCTGCATATCTTTATATTGACTTTCACTTATGCATTTATTATATTCTTCCAATTTGCTCAAGTAATTTAAACATTCATCATACATGTCCAATTTCTTATACGCTAACGCATTATTAAACAAAGCTCTGCAAATCAGTTCATAATCGGATAGCTGCTTTTCCTCTAAGATGTATAATGCATGATTGTTCAGATTAATGACTTCTCTGTAATTCTCCAAATTAATTGCACATCTTCCAAGTTTTAGGTATAGAGATACTGTTTTCAGATGATTCGGCAGTTTTACGCTATTCTCAATGGCTTTTAAATAGTGAATATAGCTTTTATGAAACTGATTTTTCTTATAGTAATAATCTCCTGCCAGTTCAAAAATGGCCGCTTTCTTATCAACAATATCCCAATCAATCAGTATCTCACCGGCTTTTTTTAGTTCATGTTCTGCTTCATCACTATCTGCATCCACACAATCCTGCAATTTACTAACCGTGCCCGCCAGCAAGTTATCTGCCTGGGCCTTTTCATCCCTCATTAAATATTCCGTAGAAATTTCAATAGGCATTTTCTTTTTGACAGCCCAAAGGTTGATATTTTCCACAATGATATCCGCAGTATCCTTGACCAGCCTGGTTTTCCCATTCTCTATATAGCTGATCAAATTTCTTGTGATTTTGCCACCCGTGATTTCTTCCTGTCTGAGTCCTAAATAGCTGCGGATTCGTCTTATCTTTTCTCCGGGTGCCAATATGCTCTCCTCTAAAAAATACATATACATCCCCCATCATTTTTAAGGTGTTGTCTTTCGTAAAAGAAATTTATTATATACTATTTTCGCTTTTATATTATCAAATATATGATAGCAAAGTAAATAAAATTCTTACAAATATTGATAACATTACATATTTTTATTACACTTCTCTTTACGCTCCTGTCGTTGTTTTAGAAATATCATGACGAAAAAAGCTCCCGCATTATTTTATACGGGAGCTTTTTCGTGTCATGATACGATTTTATTATTTAGTTACTAATTTAAGATCTACAGGAACGTATGCCTCTACGGATTCTCCTTTGATCACTTTGCTTGCTGTTTCAACACCTAGACTGCCTATCTTGTCAGGCTGCTGTGCTACAGTTGCAGCCATATCACCATCTTGGACAGCCTTCACTGCATCATCTGTGGCATCGAATCCAACGATCATAATATCTCTTCCTGAAGCTTTTACTGCCTGCAGTGCGCCAAGGGCCATTTCATCATTATGGGCAAATACTGCATTGATTTCCGGCTGTGCTTGCAGTATATTTTCCATTACTTCCAAACCTTTTGTTCTGTCAAAATCTGCTGTTTGTTTTGCAACGACTTCTACTTCTGTGGAAGCAATCACTTCGTTAAAACCTTTTCCTCGATCTCTGGCAGCAGAAGTACCAGCAATACCTTCAAGTTCTACAACTTTGCCTTTTCCACCTAGCTGCTCTAAAACATATTCTCCTGCCATTTTTCCACCGGCCACATTATCGGATGCAATATGGCTAACTACCTCTCCGGCATTGGCACCTCTGTCAAGGGTAATGACTGGGATATTTTTTGCATTCGCTGCTTTCACGGCATTTCCCACGGCATCTGAATCCGTAGGGTTGATCATAATCACGGCAACATTTTGCGTAATTAGGTCTTCTACGTTTGCACTTTCCTTAGATGGGTCATTTTGTGAATCTAAAACAATTAATTCATACCCAAGTTCTTTGGCTTTTGCCTCTGCTCCTTCTTTCAATGTAACAAAGAAAGGATTGTTAAGTGTTGAAATAACCAGACCCATTTTTTGCGTACCTTCACTTGGCTCTGCAGGAGCTGGAGCCGGCTCTGTTTTCGGTGTGCAGCCTGCTATCAAACCAAGCACTAAGATGCATACCAATAACGTTGATAGTACTTTTTTCATTTTTTATTCCCCCTCAAGATTTTCTTTATATAAACCTACCCTATATACGGGAGAGGCTTACCACTGTTATTTTGACCTTCTGTCCAGTAAAACTGCTATCAATATCACTAAACCCTTTGCCAGCAGCTGATAATAGGATGAAACGTTCATCAAGTTTAGTGCATTATTGAGAATACCTATGATCAATGCACCAATGACCGTGCCCATCACGCCACCCATGCCACCGGATAAGCTGGTACCTCCCAGCACGACAGCAGCAATGGCATCCAACTCATATCCGCTTCCAGCTTGGGGCTGTGCTGAGGATAATCTGGCTGTTATGATGATTCCCGCCAGGGCAGCAAGCATACCACTGATTCCATAGACATAGGTCTTGATTTTCTGCGTATTAATCCCTGAAAGCTTGGTTGCTTCTTCATTATCTCCTAATGCATAGGTATACCTTCCAAAACGGGTATGTCTTAAAACATAATACGCTGCTGCAAAAACCAAAATTGTCATATAGATAGGTATTGGTATCCCTAGAAAATATCCGGAACCAAATTGGGCGAAGCTGACAGCGTTTTCTTCATAGCCTATGCTGATAGGCTTACCGTCTGTAAAAACCAGTGTAGCCCCTCGTAGAAGGGTCATCGTCGCTAAAGTAGCAATAAAAGGCTGCACCTTTCCTCGGGTGATGGCAAAACCATTGATGATACCGATCAGGCCTCCCCCAAGAACAGCCAGGACAACAACCAGCATCCAGTTAGTACCACCGGCAATCAGCGCCGCTGCTATGGCTCCCACAAAGGCCAGGACAGATCCCACAGATAAATCAATCCCACCTGTCAGTATAACAAAGGTCATGCCTGCTGCAATGATTGCATTAACGGATGTCTGCCTTAAAACATTTAGAATATTTGATGTTGTAAGAAATCGTGGATTGATGATTGCAATGATCACCGAAAAAACAATTAATCCGATAACTGATGTATATTTTTTAAAGAAATCCTTTTTATTCATATTCATGAAGCGCTTATACCTCCTCCATACCTACGGCATATCGCATGATTTTTTCTTGAGACGCTTCCGCCTGCATCATCTCACCGGTAATTTTTCCTTCGTGCATAACAAGGACACGATCACTCATCCCCAATATCTCCGGTATTTCCGATGAAATCATAATAATGCTCATACCTTCTTTTTTAAACTGATTAATTAGCTCATAGATTTCCTTTTTGGCACCAACGTCAACACCTCTGGTAGGTTCGTCCAAAATCAGGACCTTTGGTTTTGTCATGAGACATTTTGCGATGGAAACCTTTTGCTGATTCCCACCACTCAAATTTTTAACAATTTGATCGATGCCCGGTGTTTTAATGGACATGCTCTCCACATAGGTTTCCACTTTTTTTGCCTCTTCTTTACCATTGATTTTGCTTAAAAATCCAGATAATGATTTCAAAGAGGACAAGCTCATATTCTCTTTGACGGATAAGCCAAGGACAAGACCATTTCCTTTACGGTCTTCCGAAACATAGGCTATTCCTGCCTTTATACCTTGTTCCGGTGACTTGATCTGTAAAGGCTTTCCTGCCATAAGAATTTCTCCTTTTTCCTTCGGCAGCGCACCAATAATGGTTTTGGCCAGTTCCGTTCTTCCGGCACCCATCAAACCGGCAACGCCCAGTATCTCTCCTTTACGCAAATGAAAACTCACATTGGACAAATACTTATTGGTCAGTCCCCTAATCTCTAAGGACAAATCCCCGCAACTGCTCTCAATCCGTGGAAACTGCTCTGTAAGTTTCCTGCCCACCATCATCTCAATGATTTTATCTTCTGTGAGATTCTCAACAGCTTCTTCTCCGATGTATCTTCCATCTCTCAAAACCGTCACATCATCGCAGATTTCAAATATTTCTTTCAATCGATGAGAAATATATACCAAACTTCTGCCTTCTTCCCTTAACTCACCAATCACCTTGAAAAGCTGTTCCGTTTCCTTGTCAGTCAATGCATCCGTCGGTTCGTCCATGATGATGATCTGGGCATTGAGGGATAAGGCTTTGGCGATTTCTACCATCTGCTGCTTTCCTATGCTCAGTTCACCGCAAAGTTTTTTAGGATTTTCTTTTACGCCAAGACGCAGCAGCAATTTTTCTGCCTCACGGTACAGCCGCTCCCAGTCGATTTTGTTTGCAAAACCGATAGGTTCTCTACCCAGAAAAATATTTTCTCCTATGGTTAGATGAGGGATTAGATTTAACTCCTGATGGATGATGGCAATCCCTTTTTCCTGAGCATCCCGAGGATTTCTAAGGGTAACTGGTTCACCATTTAAGAGAATTTGTCCCGATGTTTTTTCATAAACACTGGTTAGTATTTTCATCAGCGTAGATTTACCTGCCCCATTCTCACCCAAAAGTGCCATAACTTTTCCCTTGAAGGCTCTAAAATTCACCTGATCCAATGCCCTAACGCCCGGGAATTCTTTTGAAATTTCTCGCATCTCTAATATAACATTGCTCAATGTAATCACTCCCTAAAAGACCACACCTGACTTAAGAATAATATTGGCATAGGGGGTCTGCTCTCCTGTTCTGATAACAGCCTTTGTACCTGCTGTTTGTTCCTTGAAAACCTCATGACTTACTTCTATGATTTCAATCTGAATGTTTTCTTCTTGCTCTGTCTGTTTAATGAGCTCCTTTACTTGCTCATAAAGAGGAGCACTTTTTTCCTTCATTTCCTTGGCAACGATCACCTGCTCTACTCTAAGCTCTGTTAACACCGCTTTCAATGTATCCATAAAGCCAGGAATATTCTTTTCCAGTGCCAAGTCAATCCTTTTCACACCTTCCGGGATAGGAAGCCCACAATCTCCAATGGTCAATCCATCGGTATGTCCCATCCTTGAAATGACATAGTTTATTTCAGAATTTAACAGTCTCCCTTTTTTCACGTCTATTCCCCCTTAAAATTCTCTACTTCGTTTCTATAAGGCAGTGAGCTCTGTGCACCTTCCTTTGTCACCGTCAAGGCTCCTACTTTCATGGCAAAATCAATAATTTCCTCTATTTTTTTATTCTCCGACAAGCCCACGGCAATGGCCGCCGTAAAGCTGTCTCCCGCTGCTGTTGTATCCACTGCATGAACCTTATATGCCGGATACTGCTTCATCGTCTGGTCTGATACATATACACAGCCCCGCTCTCCCAATGTAACGATCAATTCCTTAACCCCTTTTTCCATCATGATCCTTGCGCCTTGAAGGATATCCTCTTCTGTATGGATGCCTACTCCACTAAGTATCTCTAATTCTGTCTCATTGGGAATCAGCAGATCCACGTTCTCAATAATCTCTTGATCAAGGGCTACTGCCGGAGCAGGATTTAAAATCGTATATTTCCCCAATGCTTTCGCTTTTTTTAATGCATACCTTACAATATTCAACGGTACTTCCAGCTGTAAAACCACGATTTCACAAGATTCCATCTTATCCATGGCAAAATCGATGTCTTGTTCGGTTATATGAAAGTTTGCACCCGAAATCACCACGATAGAATTATCTCCATTCCCATCTACTACAATAAGGGCTGTTCCCGTTGGCGCTTCTTTGGCTCTGCTGATACCATCTATATTTACCCCATCCTTTTGTAAGGATTGTATAAGGACATCCCCAAATCCGTCCTCTCCAACACTGCCAAGCATACGAATACAGCCTCCCAGTCTTGCCCCTGCTGCTGCTTGATTTGCCCCTTTGCCGCCGGGAATTTGCTTAAACGTACTGCCAAATATCGTCTCGCCAACCCGAGGCATTTTTTCTACTTTGGCAACCAGGTCCATATTTAAGCTGCCTATTACCATAATTTTTTTCATACCATCACATCCTTTATTGAACAAGTTAAACGTTTAATTCAATTGGTAAAAAAAATCTACGTAGATTTTCTTATGATCAATTTTGTATCAAAAATAACAAATCTGTCTGTATTTTCATTCTTCTCGATCATGTTGATCAACATCTCGGAAGCTTTATATCCCATCTCATATTTGGGTTGACTGATGGTTGAAAGTTCCGGCTCCACCAGTTTTGCCATGTGGATATCATCGAATCCCAATACCGCAACATCATTGGGAATTAATTTCCCACTATCCTTCAATGCTCTGATTACGCCAATGGCGATCAGGTCATTTCCGCTTACAACGGCATCAAATCCAATTCCTTGATTTAAAAGCCAAGTCACTGCGCCATAACCCCATTCCCGCTTAAATGCACCTTCAAGAATAATATCTTCTTCAATTTTTAAACCGAATTCGGAGAATGCTTTTTTATAGCCTTCCAGTCTGGCTTTCGCCGTTCCGCTATGGATATTTCCATTAATCAGTGCTATTTTTTCATAACCTTTTTCGATGAGGTATTTTGTACCTTCATATGTCCCATGGGCATTATCTACAATAATTCTTCCTACATTACCTTCCACGGGAATGTCTCTATCCAGCAAGACAATGGGAATAGACTGACTTTGCACATTATGCAGCCAGTGGCTTCTTTTGGAAGAAGCCGTAAAAATAATGCCGTCCACCATCTTCTCGATCAGCATATTGACATATCGCTCTTCTTTTTCCGTATCATCATCTGTATTGCAGAAGATAATGTTATACCCTTCTTCACTGGCCTTATCCTCAGCACCTCTGGCAATCTCAGGAAAAAAAGGGTTGGCTATGTCCGGTATAACTAATCCGATGGTTTTTGTCTTTTTCGTTACTAAGCTTCTGGCCATGGTATTGGGAACGTAATTATGGGTTTTGGCTATATCAAAGATTTTCTCTTTTGTAGCATCACTGATGTGATCACTTTTGCCGTTTAATACCATTGATACGGTCGCGGTTGATACCCCGGCTATTCTAGCTATATCCTTAATTGTTATCTTCATGGGCTCCACCTATATATCTCTTTAATGGGGAAAACGTTTTAGTTAAACGTTTATCTAAATTCTATCACAGCTTTTTTTCTTTTGCAATACATAAGTATTATATGAAAAAATTTATATATAATCATGATAAAAATGGTAAAATATATATGGATTTTACCTTTTATATATAACGCAATAAAGAAATTACATTTTATCTTGTAGGGGCTGCTGCCTACAGCAGCCCGATTCAACCCATACGTCGCAATGGGTCGCTGTAGGCAGCGACCCCTACAATGTAAAATATTTAATGCGCTATATATAGGAATACATTAAATAGATAGGAAGGATTACATGGACTATACAGTAGAATTGATTCAAACAGGGCTCAACATGATAAAGAGTGGTTTGGTAAAGGGAACGTGGGGAAATATCAGTGCCCGTCGATCCAGTAAGATGTGGATTACCCCATCCGGAATTCCATATGAGGAGCTGACGCCGGAAGATATCGCTGTCATTGATATTCCAACAGGCAGCCAGCTGGAAGGCAAACGGAAGCCATCCAGTGAAATGCCCCTTCACCGAATACTGTACACCCATCTTCCGGACATTCACGGAATCGTACATACCCACAGCATCTATGCCAGTGCCTTTGCAGCTGTACAAGAAACTATTCCCTGCTACACAGAAGATCAGGCACAAATCATTGGCGGCAGTATTCCTGCTGCAGCCTATGCTTTACCCGGCACGGAAGAATTGGCTATGCATGTGCTTACCGTTCTTCAGCAAGATCGATTTGCAGCCTTGCTTTCCAAGCATGGGCTGGTGGCTGTGGGAAGATCCTTGAAAGAAGCCTGGACCACTGCAGAAGTAGCGGAAAAATCAGCCCAGGTAGCATCCATCATCAAAAGTATGCACGCCGACGCGCAGCCGATTGATGAGGATGAAATCAAAATGATGCGAAGCATTTATTTGAACAGCTACAGTAAACAATTGATTCATTCAAATGAATAGGAGGGATAAAAATGCAGTACTATAAGTTGGACGAACAGCTTGTAAAAGACTATGTCCAAAAGCTTGGTATTTTCTCTGAGGATGCAGACTTACATGTCCAAGAGGTTGGGGATGGAAACCTTAATCTTGTTTTCAAAATCAGGGAAGAAAAAAACGGTAAGTCTGTGGTCTTAAAGCAAGCACTGCCCTATGTGCGCTGCGTGGGAGAAAGCTGGCCTTTAAGCATTGATCGTACAAGGATTGAAGCCGATGCACTGGAAAAACAAAATGAATTGGCTGCAGGATTGGTACCTGAAATATTCCATAGAAATGATGACATGGCGTTGATTGTCATGGAGGACCTCTCCCATCTGGGATTAATGAGACACGGCATGATCCAGATGAAAAAATACCCTGATTTTGCAGAACACATCTCTACATTCTTAGCCGACATGCTTTTCTATACTTCTGATTTATATTTATCTTCAGAAGAGAAAAAAATGTTGGTAGGAAAATTTATCAATCATGAATTATGTAAGATCACGGAGGATTTAATCTTTACAGATCCTTACTATGATGCAGAAAGAAATAATATTAACCCAGCTTTAAGACCCTATTTGGAAAATACCTTTTGGAAAAAACCAGATTTGAGATTAGAAGCGTCGAAGCTTAAATACAAGTTCTTAACGGAAGCTCAAAGTTTGCTGCACGGAGACCTGCACACGGGTTCTATCTTTGCCGATGAAAAAGAAACCAGGGTCTTTGATACAGAGTTTGCCTTTGTGGGACCTTCTGCCTTTGATGTAGGTAAAATCATCGGCAACTTTCTCATCAATTATGTCTCATGGAACGGCAAGGATGTGTCACAGGATAAAGTCCAAGATTATCGAAGGTTTTTGCTGGAAACCATTCAGGACCTTTACACCCTTTTCGAGGAGAAGTTCAGACGCAACTGGGATAAGGATGTCCATGATCCTGCCGCCCGTGTTCCAGGCTATCAGGACTTCTATATGAGAAACATGTTTGTTGATGCCATAGGGTATGCAGCTGCTGTTATGATTCGAAGAATCCATGGGTTGGCCCATAATCTTGATGTAGACGGTATCGAAGATTTGGAGAAGCGAAGAGATGTTCAGATATCGATTCTGGAACTGGCAGAAGCATTAATGATGAATCGGGATAAGTTTCAACATATACAGGAAGTAACGTCATATGTTCAAGAAAGAATTTTCTAGGAGGCTCCCACATGATAGAATTTGTTCAACCCCTTATTTGGAAGGATGAAGCCCTTTATGTACTCAATCAGCTTAAGCTGCCTGAGATAACGGAATATAACCCTAAAAGAACCCTGGAAGAAGTATTCTATGCCATCAAGGATATGGAATTAAGGGGTGCGCCATTAATCGGTATCGCAGCTGCCTATGGTCTATATATCGGTATTCGCGATGTATCTGAAGAAAACCATGAAACGTTCATGCAAAGGATGCTTGAAAGTGCAGATTATCTTGGGAAATCAAGACCCACAGCGGTCAATCTCTTTTGGGCTTTGGATCGAATGATTAAAAAAACAGAAACCCTTGGCGATAAACCCCTTGAAGAAAAGAAACATTTGCTTTTGGAAGAAGCTATCAACATACATAAAGAAGACGAGGCCATGAATCAGGCCATTGGTGAAAACTTCATGCCTCTTTTAAGAAATGACATGACCATACTGACCCATTGTAATGCTGGAAGTTTAGCTACCTCAAAGTATGGTACGGCTACTTCACCCATGTACATTGCAAAGGAAAAGGGCTGGAAAATGAAAGTATATGCAGATGAAACGAGACCTTATCTTCAGGGTGCCCGGTTAACTGCCTATGAGTTGTTTCATGCAGGCATCGATGTTACTTTAATTTGTGATAATATGGCCGGCTTTTTAATGGCCCAGGGAAAAATTGATGCCGTCATTACGGGAGCTGACCGTGTGGCTGCCAATGGAGATACAGCTAATAAAATCGGAACCATGTCCCTAGCCGTATTGGCAAAGCACTTTAACATCCCGTTTTACGTAGCCGTTCCTACCCCTTCCATTGATTTAACGACCGTATGTGGAAAAGACATCCCCATTGAAGAAAGAAGTCATGTAGAAGTTACCAGTTGGTTTGGAAAGCAAATTGCACCTGAGGGTATTCAGGTTTATAATCCGGCCTTTGATGTAACACCTCATGAATTGATCACCGCCTTTGTTACAGAAAAGGGAATTGTCCTTCCACCCTATGAAGAAAATCTAAAAAGACTCTTTAAATAACAACAGCAGCCTAAATGGCTGCTGTTGCTATTTAAGGAACGTTTAATACTGAACTGCAAACTATTCATTATTATCCACTAGTTGCTAATAAAGTTACCGTACTAAGAAATGATATTCCTCTCTGTGTTGTCAATTAACAGGTAATAAAGCGGATTGTATTGATGTTCTGAAACAGTGTTGTAAGTCATCCCACTATATAGAGAATTATACATTTGTAAGCTGTATACTTGTTTACCACTTTTATTGACAGTTCTTACATACCAGTTTTTCATAAATCCAGCATGCAAGTAGTTCATTGTATGACTAGCTTACATTATTTAATTTGGTCCTTGAGGCCCTTGACTTATCCAAAACTGTGAGAGTAAGCTCTGAACATCCTCAGTTCTTTCTTGTCTAGCTACTTCCCAAGATACTCCATTCTGCTGAGCAAAAGAAGCCATAGATTGAATAAGCTGCTCTACCTGTGTGTTTAACAGTACACTTCCATCGGCCGAGATTAGTTCCTCAATTTGATATTCAGAGCCGGAATACCATGAATTGATGGTCAATATATCAGTGGTTGCTCCAAAAGATATAGTCAGGCTATTACCATCCCTTTCAAACATTAAATCAATATAACTTTGATCTAAATAAACAGCGTCTTTGTTATCAGGTGTGGCATCATAGTCATAAATGATGTCTTGCCCATCTCCCATGTAGAACGAATATCCGTCATTCCCTATTCCACCGCTTAGATAGTCATTTCCTGATCCGCCTTCTAAATAGTCATCTCCGGCTCCCCCTTCTAATACATCATCTCCATCATCACCATATAGTTCATCATCATCTATTCCTCCATATAGCCTGTCATTCCCTAATCCGCCTTCTAGGTAATTATAACCCGCTCCTCCACCATCTAATATATCATGTCCATCATCACCATATAGACTATCATCCCCTATTCCACCATAGAGACTATCATCCCCTGCTCCGCCTTCTAGGTAGTTATAGCCTGCTCCTCCTTCTAATATATCATTATCATCACCACCATATAGCTCAT
>JBMOKU010000049.1:0-60189 GCA_049324315.1 Bacillota bacterium
TGAGTCTTTAAGCTTAGAAGATCGACCCTGAAACTTCTAACCTCTAACTTCTAACCAAATAGAAGTCTAACCTTCGCAAAAGAACATATTTAAAGGAAAATCAATCTCTACTGTTCCATATCTATATATATAAATAGGATCTATTTCACCAATAAATCCTTCAAGGTTTCCAGTCCATTCAAAATACTATTTAGCTGCTCATCACTTGCATCACATAAGGTTCCTTCCAAATAGTCATTCATCATATTATGAAAACGCGTATGAATATCTTCCGTTTTTTCTGAAAGCTCAATGTATACCACTCTTTTATCCTCTTCACTCCGTACTCTTCTAACCATATCCATTTTTTCCAAGCGATCCACAATTCCAGAAACCGTACTATTGGCAAGATTCATTTTCTTGCTCAACGCTGAGACCTTAAGCCTCTTATGCTTGAAAAGCATTCCTATCACCATCATTTGCGGCATGGTTACGCCACTGTCTTTGAAAACATTTCTTACATTCTCTTTAATTAAATGATTGATCTCTCTTATTAATAAAGCAATTTGCGATCCTTTTTTTATTTCTGACATGTTCTCACCATCCACATTTATAATATTTACATATATTTAGTACACTAATATTTAGTGTACTAAATATATTTTGAATTATACTATGTCGTACTGCAAAAAGCAATTAGAAATTGTTCCTTATTTCTTATATGTTATAAAAAAAGAAAAGGATATCTGATTTGATATCCTCTTCCCCATATTTTATTACAAGAAGCTGCCTTCTATCATTTATTAAGCTCTTTATATTTAGACATCTGGATCATAGCTTTAAATAAATCTCCATCTATTTCTATACGGAACCTTCCTCTTTGAATATCGATCAAGCTTTTAGCAATAGATAGTCCCAATCCGCTGCCTTGACTACTTCTGGATTCATCTCCTCTTTTAAAGCGCTCCATTAGTTCATCCGCAGAGACATTGAGTTCATAGGCTGAAATATTTTTGATGGTTAGCATCACTTCGTTGCCTAAATCTTCAATATCTATATATACCCTTGAACCCTTAAGAGCATATTTAAATATATTGGACAATAAATTCTCTATGGCCCTCCACAATAATTTCCCATCGGCTGAAATATATACTTTATCTTTAGGATGATTCATCTTAAATTCTAATTCCAACGCTTCAATTTTATCGTTAAGCTCTCCCAACCCCTGGGTTATTAAAGATACAATGTCTATTTTTTCAAAGTTTACCGGAATATTTCCACTGGAGGCTTTTGCCGCTTCAAACAAATCATCTGTTAGTACTTTTAGTCTTTGAGATTTCTGCTCTATGATCTCTATATACTCTTCTGTCTTTGATGGATCCTTTTCTTGTTTCAATAAATCAACATAGGTAATAATGGAGGTTAAAGGCGTTCTTATATCGTGGGATACATTGGTGATTAGTTCCGTTTTTAATCGTTCACTTTTAAGTTCGCTGTCAACTGCTTTTTTCAAGCCATCAGCTATGCTGTTTATATTGGAAGCAAGTTTTCCAAACTCTCCATTTCCTGACACATCTATTGTATGATGAATATCTCCATCCTTTATTCTCTCTACCCCTTCTTTGATTGCATTAAATTCCTTCACCCGCTTAAGCGCTAGCCAAGCCCCAACACCTATGGTTACTGGAAACATAAAAAATGTTAAAGCGACTAATACTGGATATCCTATTGCGATTACAACAATCTTTACACCAACACTTCCGCTATCATACACATCTTTTACAAATTTAAATATTTTATAGAAAATGCTATAGACTATTGTATTCTTTATCATTGTCTTATTTTTAAAATGCTTAACCAGTGATAGAACGAGAATTAATCCTAATGTGGCAATCGATGCAGTTACCGGAATGATAATTTTATGGATATCCTGGAAACCTATCGCCTCTAATGAAACGAACCACAACATGATCAGTCCTAAGCATAAGACTAGATTCATATCATTGTATAATCTATCAACGAAATTTAAATGTACCTCTTTATCCTTAAACGATTTTCTACCTATGACCAATACCAGATAAATAAATGATGCCATTAGTCCCAGTAAAAAACCTGCCAATCTATACAGACCATTCGTAACAATTGCTTTTTTATCTTTCCATTCTTTCATACTTGAATTTAAAAACTCATCAGAAAATGCAATATACATACGATCTTTTTGCTGATCAAATTCATCGATATTTGACAGAACCCAATGATAATACCTATTATCTTCAATTTCTTTTGGATATACCTCTTTTTCGGCTGCATCAAATATCATATAAGAAGGAAAGGATTTAAAATAATCTTTCGTGACATTAGAGCTATTGGTAATTTCATTCTCTCCATTGCTTGCAAAATAGAGAATACCCTCAGATTCTTTTAGTTTTTGCAAGTTATAATTAAATCCTTTTAAATCTTCTTGTATTAAACGGTCTTCTATTTGTGAAATTTCATCACCATAGATTTCCTTGAACTTTTCATAGTTTTCCTCAGGGGTTAGATTAGGATTATAGTTCCTATGCTCCTGAAACTGTGAAAACAAAATATCTGCGTCTCTTTGAACCTCATCTTCTGTAATGGTTCCACCTTGAAGAATATATTCTTCGCTTTTATATTCTTTTATGAGCCGTGTTAAACTTGCTGTAACATTTTGACTTTCACTTATATATCCTCTTCCAAGATAGTAGCTATCTTCAAAAACAATATCAAAATCACCCTGTTGGGATTCTACAATGTTTACAAATGTCGTTATTGCTCCTGTAAAGCATGTTATCACAATGATAAAAACAATGATTTTTGTTATCACTGAATGACTATAACTTTTCCACTTTATATCCAATTCCCCACACCACCTTCAAGTATTTTGGCTCTTTAGGATTTATTTCAATCTTTTCTCTTATTTTTCTTATATGGACTGTTACCGTGTTTTCCGGACTAAAGGCCGTTTCCCTCCATACCTTCTCATAGATCTCATCGATGGAATAGACTCTTCCTGCATTGGCAGTTAAAAGCTTTAATATCTTGTATTGTACCGGTGTAAGCTTAACCTCTTCTCCATCAACCGTTACAAGCTTGCTTTCATCATCGATCACCAGGCCCCCTGTTTTAAAGACATTGCTTTTCGTTTCCAGGCTCCCCAATGCTGTATATCTTCTTAGCTGAGACTTAACCCGCGCAATTAATTCCAAGGGATTAAAGGGCTTGGTTATATAATCGTCAGCGCCCATATTTAATCCCATTATCTTGTCCGTATCCTCAGATTTGGCTGAAAGCATGATCACCGGTATATTATTATCTTCTCTTATCTTCATGACGGCTCTTAATCCATCCATTTTAGGCATCATAACATCCATGATAATAAGATGTATTTCATTTTCTTCTATTATTTCTAATGCTTCTATTCCATTAAAAGATTTAAACACTTTATAGCCTTCGTTGGTTAAATAAATTTTTATAGCATCTACAATTTCCTTATCATCATCACAAACCAGGATATTCAAGACGTATCACCTCTACACGTTAATTTGTACATAAATTATAACACACCCTTTATTATTTACTTTAAGGTAATGATACCAACGAAATCTTAATAAATTCTCGATACAAATCTTAAGATTTTCTTAATGTTCGTAAGAAATTTGAAAATCCAAAAAAATGGTTAGGAGGGAGAGAAGATGGAGGCGTTAGCTAAAATGATTGCTAACCTTGGATTTCCCATTACAGTAGCATCTTTCCTATTGATCCGGATAGAAAAGCAACTCAATCAATTAAACCAAACCATGCTAGAGCTCATCGAACTGTTATCTAAGCAAGGTTAAAAAAGGGGGATGAGATTATATGGAAAATAAAGCTTCGTTAAAAGTGTTGTATGACAAGGTTTTACAGGGGGATAAAGAATCTGTTTTAGAAATGGTACAACGGTTTAAAAGAAGGCTATACAAAACCAGTTATGTAAATGGACAATTTAACGAAGATTGCTTCCAGGAACTCAACATAAAGCTGTTTCGATCGATAAAGAAGTTCAAAGTTGAGACAACCTATGATGTGTTTGAATTAGAAGAAACCGCTTGATAGCAAGGTGCCTAGACGATAGGCATCTTTTTTATTTTAAAAACAGAAAAAATTAAAAAAAGTTTTTGAGAGAGAGGGTAATTTAGCATTTCAAAATGCATCTTTGTAAGTGTAGGGCAAAACGAACTGCCCAGAGAGTAGAAGTCTTACCAAAATAAAAATGAGAAGGAGTGTTTTAATTATGGCAGGTTTTAGAACAGGAATACAAAGATATGTAAGCGGAGGCAGTTTGCCTAGTACAGTAGCAGGAGCAAGAGCGACATTTTCAATTCCAACAAGTTCTAAGTTGTATGATGCTGGAAATGTTCTTTATTTTCTAGTAAATATCAATGCTAATGCCACATGGTATGGTAATTATGATGCTGGAATATATAGGCAGAATGGCAAATGGTACGCATTTATTATGGGAAACGGTAATCCATCATGGAACGCTGTAGAAATTTCCAATATGGATGGTAAAACAGCAAATATCAAATTAATACCAAGAAAATATACTGTGGCAGGAACTACTTACTACGATTTAGACCTATTCATTGATGGAACGAAGAAATTAAGTGTACAGGATTTTAGTGGAAAATATATAAAAAGCATCTATGAGGATGTTATTGCTGTAACATCTGCTGAAATCAATATAGTTCCAGCAAACAACGATTGGACTAATTTTAATAATGATCGTCATTCCTATATCCTATCAGGAAGTTTCACCAATGCTTACCCAGTAAATAGAGATGGAACAGATTACACAGGGGGTTCTTATAGAGTGCAAAAAAATTGTGATACGGATTACCCATCTGGTAAAAACTATAGTAATCTTGTTTCTTCTGTATGTACAATTCATTCTTCGGGTTCTCGCAGTATGACTTCTACAGTTGATATTAGAAAAGCGGGAAATGTATTTTAACAATAAAAGACAGCTAATATTAGCTGTCTTTTATTGTTAAAATATGTTATTATTTACAAATAAATATATTAATTCAAAGTGGTCAAAATACTATTTATATTAATTAAGGGGTGGTTTTTGTGGATTATAAAAAGCGTAGAAAAAAAATGCATCTAATTATGTGTATTTGCATATTATTTCTGCTATCTGCTGTTGCTGTAAATATATATATCAAACAAATAAAACTTAGCGACTCAGAAAAAAAATTTTACTATGAGAACGCTGTAAAACATGCTGTAAACAGTATTGCAATGGCATCAAAAAAAAGTTTTAACAGTGAAACAGCACGTTTTCAAGAAGGGTATAACGGTTTGTTTGTAGTTACCAAGTTAGGAGATAAAGTGAGAGTAACAGAAACCATAGAATATACTGATGATGATAAAAAAGTAGTATATTTTAGATTTATAGCAACTCTATCTAAAAACGGCGAAGTTAAGCAAATGCAGGTTAGTGGTGGTTATTAGAATTAATACCAATGAAACTATATTTGTCATCTACATATATAGACTATGTCAATGTTTCATGAATAGAAAATATAGTCTTTCTAATACTTTGGTATTCTTCGTAATTACTATGATTTTTGCCTTTGCATAATCTTCCGCAAGGGCTTTTTAAAACCAACAAAACCGCCCCCTTTTTTCTGTTACATTGTTTTTTTCCATCATAAAATGGAGTTGTATTTTTTCTATTTTAAAAATTCCCATCAAATATTTCTTTAACTAATCCCTAAATGCCATTTTAGGAATTAGTTATATGGGTAATAAGAAGAAATCTAGAAAAATAACGGGAAATTTTTAGAAAAAATATAGTAACAACAGAAAAATAAAGGTGTAATATTGGAAAACAAAGAATTGAGGAAAGAAGGCTATTATATAAAACAGTCGAGGACTAATCCACGCCTGTTTTTTTACTGTCATATTCCATTCTTATACGCAGCATTATACTTAATCTAAAGGAAGGTTGAGCAATCATAGATGTGTGACTAAGAAATTAAATACCCTTATAGAACGGCACAGGGGCCGTTCCCTACAATGGCTCCAGCAGAAAGACACATTCCCAATCATCATTTCTTGCAATGACAAATAACCATACTTCAGAGGGTGATTTGTCTTCACAATATCCGCTTATTTTAAGCATTACTTTTTCAAAAACCTGGCTCCCTAAATCTTCTGCTGTATACTGACAAGAGATTCGATAATATATGTAGCTATAGACTCTTTTAATGAATAAAATATATCTATTAGTCAGAAAGAATTTCAAATGAAAGGAATTCTCTTTTTTCCATGGCTATACATGATACAATACCCTGCGTATGGTGGTATGGACAATCATTAGGGTACTACTCTAAGTAATTTGTTCTTATAGTAATTGTACTCATACCAGTGATCGTAGCTTCCATTTAATATTTCTTTTTGATTATTTAAATGATCTTTAATTTGAGTTCTTATGCCCATATCTTCCGCCTCTAGAAGCTTTATCATCTCCGGTACCGCATCATAGGATAGTCTTTTAATATAATTTATATCTATTTTTCCAGTTGCTTCGTATCTTGCAATGTTTTCCTTTGCTATCAGCCTATCTACATTGACAAAATTTAAGCCTACATACACCACTAGTGTAGTAATCATCGCATACTTTACTATAGGTATTCTTTGAATCCATATTCCCAACAATACGATTACCAATAGAATTCCGATTAAGACCATAAATGCTTGGACAAATATCCTTAATCTTGTGAAACCAAAGGCCGTTTCATATAAATACATTTTATAGCTAGCTGAAATCAACATATTAAATGTAAATAGAATGAGAAGACTGTAGGATATATTCACTATTTTATTTATCTTTTTATTGTCCTGCTTTGTCAAATGAATGCTTAACAGCAATATGACAAAATTGATAAGCGTAACTAGAATAAGCTCAAAAAATCCCCTTCTGGCATATTCAGCATAGGAAAATCCTTCAGGCAGCGCATGTAATCCTCCGCCATATAAATATGAAAACTGTACGATCGTAAACAGTAAATAAGCTATATTTATGACAGAGAGTATGGTTATTATGGTTACCGGCTCCCAGGTGGTCTTATATACATTCATCTTTCTATTTTCGTCATGTATTTCATGATATTTAAAACTCCATAAGAATCCAAACATATATAAAGCTACGACGGCTGTGACCAAAGTGTGTCCCAGCACACTCCCCGCATTTAATTTCCCAAATAACTCTCCGATATTTTCAACATAATGTTTGAACATCATATCCGCAGAGGTCAGCAGTACCAGGATCACGATTAACAGCGGTATCGAGATTAAAAGTCCTCTCATGATATTTTTATGAACAGTGTTTTCTTTAAGCTTCTTTCCATCGCCAGTCAATTCTTTACTAAAGATAAAGAATTTAGGCAAAACACTAAACGACTTAACGAAGACCCTATCCAAGACATTCATGATAAAGAATACGCTTATTTCTTTTACATTTTCATACCTAACGGCTATTAAGTAGCTGGTTATTAGAAATGGAATAAGTATGACATTTAATGTACTTAATACAACATCATTGTATATGCTGAAGCTTACTGATAGTAGGACAACAGGAATCAAGAATACAAATCCCAGCTTTTTATTTAATTTCACACCTCTATAGTTTCCATATATTGAAGCAAAGATGATCGCCATACTGAAAATAAACCCCGATATCCCAATATGATCCCATATAAAGAAATAAGTAAATAGAATACCTAGCCCTAAAGCCATTGCCATACCCATTATTTTGTTATGTTTTCCCGCTTCAGCATCAACCTTATTTCTTTCCTTCTGTATATAAAAATTGTTTAGATATGCCCTTCCTATTTGGCTGTTAAAATACGTATCCCTAATGGTATCAATCCATTGGTGGTAATAGTCATTTTTAACAGCTTCCTCCAGCAACAGCTTGATATATTGTGTTTCAAGCTCTCTAAAGGCTCTTCTGTCACTTAACCTAACCCATTTTAAACCTACGGCTTTAAAAGGATCATTAAAACATTTTATTTCCTCAAGATCACAATCCAGGTTTACATCTGTCTGCTGCAAATCAATCAAGAATGTTTTAACACCAATAACTACCTCTTTGGTAAATTGAAATGTTATTTCTTGATCTATATTTAATTGTTCCTTTAACTCTCTTCTTATAGCATCTATTTCATTTTCATTTTCTTTCGTTTGTCCGGTAATAAAGCAATTTTCCCTTCTGCCATTTTCATCGATTCCCTGCACTGTAAGGATCTGATGATCTTTAATAATCATGCCTTGAATTTTTTTTGCCATCGAGTTTGCTCCCCTTTACATAAACTTACTCTTCATCAGGAACATATTCTAAAATATCCCCGGGCTGACAATCTAACTCTTTGCATATAGCCTCTAATGTCGTAAATCTTATGGCTTTCGCCTTATTGGTTTTTAATATGGAGAGGTTTGCATTTGTGATTCCAACCTTCTCTGCCAGTTCCTGCAATGAAATTTTTCTCTTCGCCATCATCACATCTAAATTAATAATTATTCCCATACGCTTCACCCTTATATCGTTAAGTCGTTGTCTTCTTTGTATTCAACTGCAACCTTAAACACCTTTTCCAGCACTAAAATAAATAGACCGGCAAAAAAGAATATAAAGAACTCAAAATCCGTATGAATCCCTTTTGTATCAATGTATATAATTTCATAATTTATATAGTCAAGGTTAATGAAGAAATTTACAAAATAGCAAAATGAGATGATAAAACTTCCTATCCATATATTTTTTAGGCTTTTTACATTTTCCTCGACAAATGGATCAGGTGTTATGAGTGTTTTAATGATCTTTCTTAAGTTATAAACAATAAATAGTAAGGATGTACCTCCAATTAGAAATAAGGCATACACAAATGCTACTATTGGGGTAACTGCCTCAAATGATCCTGTGAATAATGTGTTTTTAGAAACAACGATAAATAAAACGACTCCTATCAACAACAAGACATCTAATACGCTTTTAAGAAAACTTGATAAGGAGCCCTTGCCATAATACTTCATTTTAATCCTCCTCGCCTAATGTCTAAAGATTCTACATCTAATTTTTATAGTTAAGCTATATTTTCATGATATCATCTATTTTCGTGTAATTCAATATATTTTTATTGATAAACAATAAATTTTTATTCCTAATTAATATAACCTAAGGAGCTAAGGGTAAATAGTGGAAAAATAGTAAAGCGAGAAGGTCATGATAAAAAACCTCTTAAGCAATATCATTTTACTTAAGAGGTTTTTCATATTTTGTCTATTCTAGAACAAAAAAACCCTAAAATAGCGTTCACTACTTTAAGGTCAAGATTCCTCAACTACCCTTTACACTCCGTTCCTTTCTCTGCTTCACAAGCTTTAACCGGAAAAAATCCTCCCGTTCCTTCTCTTCCAATACTTCTTCAATAAACTTCACCTGTTCCTGATATCGGGGGATTTGTATTTTTTCCAGAGCATTGGCCCTCTTCTGGGTCTTCTTGATTTCCATGGCCAGCTTATAGACGGAGTTTTCAATCTCAGCCAATTCGTACATCAGGTATTTTACTTCTCTAAACTTAGTGACCGCAATGTCTAGGGCAGGATTTGTCCTGAAAAAGCCATAATAGGTTTCTAAGTCTTTCTTTTCATATTTTACAGTAGGGATCTCCACGCCCATGACACTGGTCAGAAGGATTTCAAATTCCTCCACCGTAGGGATGGATATGGCGATCTCCTCCACGTTATTCACGCCCATACTGACATTCACAACCTGTAATGCCTTGTAGGCTTCTTCAAAGGTAATGGAAATTCTGTTCTGTACATCCTTGGCCTTGTTCATCAGCCCCATCATTTCCCGGATAAGAACATTTCTTTTTTTATCTAACAGCTCGAACCCCTTCTGAGAAAACTCCAGAAAGCTTTTTGCCTTCAGTAAATTGGCCTTTGTGGGGGCAACGTTTATGTACATAGCGATCACCCTTCATATTAGTTTATCGTGTATCGTTTATCGTTTATCGCAAAAACCAGTTTTTCTAGAAATATAGTCTTGATGTTCTTTAACGATACACTATCCACGATTCGCGATACACGCCTTAAGACAGCAGGTACAGTCCCCTTGTCCATATCACCCTTTATAATATTTCTTGATGATTTCAGGACTTACTCTGTCCAGTTCCTCTATGGGCAGCATGGATAAAATTTCCCATGCCAAATCAAGGGTCTCAATGATACTTCTATCTTCATCAAAGTCCTGGGTGATAAATAATCTTTCAAATTCTCTACCGAATGCCATATGCTTTTTATCGATTGGCGACAAATCATCTTCACCGATAATCTGTGCCAAGGCCCTTACATCTTGGACTCTGGAATAGGATGCAAAAAGCTGATTGGCTACCTCTGGGTGGTCTTCCCTTGTAAATCCTTCACCGATACCATCTTTCATGAGTCTGGAAAGAGAAGGTAAAATATTCACCGGCGGATAGATATTCCTTTGGAACAATTCTCTACCCAGTACAACCTGTCCTTCTGTGATATATCCGGTCAAGTCCGGTACTGGGTGGGTGATATCATCATTGGGCATGGTGAGTATGGGCAAGAACGTAATGGACCCGCTGTCGCCTTTCATCATACCAGCCCGTTCATATAGGGATGCCAAGTCAGAATACAAGTAACCCGGATATCCCTTTCTGCTTGGCACCTCTTCTCTTGCTGCAGATACTTCCCTGAGGGCTTCACAGTAGCTGGTGATATCCGTCATGATGACCAGTATGTGCATCCCTTCTTCAAAGGCCAGATATTCTGCTGCCGTTAAGGCGCATCTGGGTGTGATGACCCGCTCAACGATGGGATCATTGGCAAGGTTAACGTACATGACAACCTGCTCTAAAACCCCCGCTTCCTCAAAGCTCCTTCTAAAATAATCCGCGTCATCATGCTTAACGCCTATGGCAGCGAAAACAACGGCAAACTTTTCATCACCCTCTGAGCTTAGTTTAGCTTGTCTAACGATTTGGGCCGCCAGTTCATTATGAGGCATTCCGTTTCCTGAAAAAATTGGAAGCTTCTGCCCCCGAATCAAGGTGGTCAGACAATCTATGGAAGAGATTCCTGTCTGAATATAGTTCCTTGGATACTTCCGGGCAACAGGATTCATCGGTCTTCCATTTACGTTATAGGCCCTGCTGCTGTAGATTTCTCCACCGCCATCCATAGGTCTGCCGATGCCATTAAAGGTTCTTCCCAGAATATCTGCAGATAGGGGAAGCTCAAAGGGTTTGCCCGTAAACCTTACTGAGGCGTTCTGGGTAGATACGCCGGAGGTACCTTCAAACACCTGTGCCACAACGCTGTTCCCTTCGATTTTGATGACTTTACCCTTTCTGCTTTTTCCGTTATCCAGAGTGATATCCAAAATCTCCCCATAAGCAACTTCTTCTACACCGGATATGATAACCAAAGGTCCTTCGACCTTATCTAACAATAAGTATTCTTTCTTCAACCAAATCACATCCTACTACATCATGATTTTATTTGTACTTTTCCAACAACTGATGATAATACTGGTCAATCTCCTCTGCCAGCCTGTCTAGACCGCTTAAATCATCATTGGGAATGTTGTATTTCATTTTCATCACTTCATTAAACAGCCGATCGTCCTTTGCCTGAG
Source organism: Bacillota bacterium (assembly GCA_049324315.1). Lineage (GTDB taxonomy): Bacteria > Bacillota > Clostridia > Peptostreptococcales > Thermotaleaceae > JBMOKU01. The sequence goes on from JBMOKU010000049.1 coordinate 11,717, forward strand.
AAATAGGCACACCTTTTTTTACAGCATCCAAGCCTTTCTCATAGAGATAATCGATTAGCTTTAGCATGTGATACTGCTTTTCTAAAGGTACAAAGGTATCCTCTTTGTGAAAGGCGTTCTGCTGGAGGAAACCGATTTTTAGAACCTTGGAAATTTCCAAAATCAATCGCTGCTCATCCGGTAATACATCCTCACCCACCAGCTGAACGATTTCCTGCAGCTTGTTTTCTTCGTGGAGGATTCTCATCATCTTCGGTCGAAGCTCTATCACATCATCACTGACATTTTCCTTATACCATCCCGCCAATACTTTGATATAGCCGCTGTAGCTGGTGAGCCAGTTAATGGAAGGATAATGTCTGGCATAAGCCAACTTTTTATCCAGGGCCAAAAATGCATTCACATAGCGTTTTGTATTTTCTGTTACGGGCTCGGAAAAGTCTCCACCGGCCGGAGAAACCGCACCGATGATCGTGATGGAAGCCTCTTGACCTCCCAAGGTGGTTACATAACCGGCCCTTTCGTAAAACTCCGCCAGTCTCGAAGGTAAATATGCCGGATATCCCTCTTCCGCAGGCATTTCCTCCAGCCTTCCTGAAATTTCCCGCAGTGCTTCTGCCCATCTGGAAGTAGAGTCTGCCATAATGGCCACATGATATCCCATATCCCGGAAATATTCTGCAATGGTAATCCCCGTATAGATACTGGCTTCTCTGGCTGCCACAGGCATATTCGAAGTATTGGCAATTAATATGGTTCTTTCCATAATGGGTTTATTGGTTTTAGGATCAATCAGCTTTGGAAAATCCTCCAAAACCTCTGTCATTTCGTTCCCTCGCTCGCCACAGCCTATATAAACGATAATATCCGCATCAGACCATTTTGCCAGCTGATGCTGGGTCATAGTCTTACCTGTTCCAAAACCTCCCGGTATGGCGGCAGTGCCTCCCTTTGCCACGGGAAAAAATATATCCAGCACCCGCTGTCCTGTGACAAGGGGTTTTTCAATAGCAAGTCTTTCATATACCGGCCTGGGGTCTCTGACAGGCCATTCTTGATACATGGTCAAGCAATATTCATGTCCTTTTCTATCTTTCACAACCACCAATTGTTCTTCAATGGTATAGCTGCCGTCTTCTTTTACCCAGGTCACTTCTCCAGCAATTTCAGGTGGAACCAAAAGCTTATGCTCTACGAGAGACGTTTCTTGAACTACACCATAGACATGTCCGGCCTCTAAAAAGTCTCCCACTTTCACTTGTATTCTTATATCCCATCTTTTTTGGGTATCAATGGAAATCAAACCAATGCCCTCAGGGATAAAGCCTTGGGACATTTCATTGATCTGTACCAGTGGTCTCTCAATACCGTCGAAAATATTTCCGATAAGCCCTGGTCCCAGCTTCAAAGACAGAGGCTTTCCTGTGGGTATCACTTTCTCTCCCGATTTCAAACCCTCGGTCTCCTCATATACCTGTATGGTACCTAAGTCTCCATCCAATGCAATGACTTCTCCAATAAGCTTTTTGTTTCCAACCATGACCATTTCCCGCATCTTAAAACCAGCCATGTTTCGACCTTTAACCACGGGACCATTAATCAACGTAATGATTCCTTCTCGATCATTCATCTATATCACCTGCTTCTTTGAATGCGTCATAGAGCTTTTGTCCAATCAATTGCCTATGTTCTTCAATCACTGTCTGAATAGAGGCGTCGATGCGAAGGGTTCTTTGCCTGTTCACGACCACAATGCCACCGACAATGTCCTCTAGTGAAACAGCAATATCCATTTGTTCCTTTGTAAACCCTGCTTTCTCTCCCTCTTGATATATGAAATCTCCAAACCTGTCAGCATCCTTTGTCGTAACAAACAGTTGAATGCCCTCTTCTCCTTGGAAGGAAGACAACACTTTGGAAATACTCTGGTGGAAGAAAGTTTGATAGGCCTCATCGTCTGTAAATGCCATGGCTTTTTTCCCAACATTCTCCATCAAGCGATCAATCAGTTCCTGTTTTTTATGTAGTATTTTTCTTTTCTTCTCCAATTTTGCCTTTGAGATCATTTTATTTTTCTTTGCTTCACCTTTTTTGGTCAAGTCCTCAAGCAGCTTTTTACTTGTTTGGTCAATAGCAGCCCTATGCTTTTCAATGACTTCGTTATTCTTTTGATTGATTTCCATGAGCTTTTCATCAAACTCCTGCTGAACCTTTTCAAGAACCAGCTTAGTAAAAACATTTAGTTTTTCTTCAATGGTAATCATACTATGCACCTCATATCTTAAGCCCTATGGACTCCCTAATATACTTGGTAATATAATCTCCCCTTCTTGAACCTTGTCTATCAGGAATCTCGATGATCAGGGGATAGTCCCTTTTAATCTTCAATTCCATAATTTCCTCTTCTGCCATGGCCAAAACAGCCTCTGTCACAATGACAATTTGAATTTCGCTGCTATCTAGCGTCTTTTGTAGTTGTTCCAAAGCCTCTTCTCTATTTTTTACCAGCACACCCTTTATTCCCGCCAACCGCATACCGATTAAAGTATCCTGATTGTCACTAATTAAGAAGGATTTCATATCATCACCCTATAGTCTGCCAAGGATCAAAATAGAGATAATTAATCCGTAAATCGCAATACCTTCTGCCAACCCCACAAAGATCAATGTTTTACCAAGGATTTTTGGATCTTCAGACACAGCACCCAGCGCTGATGAACCCACTGCACCTACTGCATAGCCGGCTCCTAAGGTGGCCAAACCGGTACTCAGAGCAGCTGCAATAAAGCCCAGTCCGGAGGCTGATGTCTCATTTTCTGCGAAAGCAACAACCACATCCGGCACTAAGATAATCACAGCCATCATCATAAGGGGTATAAATGTAAATAGATTTGTTCGAAGTATCTTCTTCATTTTTCCTTTGTCAGCACTCTCCTGGGTATAGCTTAGAAAAATACCTGTTCCTATGGTTAAAAGTACAATCATAATAGAAGATGTTAATATCCATTTCATTTAAAAGACCTCCAATCAAATTTGTCAATATAAACTTTAAGATTTATTCATAGTAAATTCTAGCCGGTCTAAACTCTACACCCTCTCCCCTGTAGTACTTGCTAAACATCTCGTAATATTCCAGCCGAAGTCCCTGGATGAATACGATGAGACCTTCCAAGCCTATGACAATCACATTGCCGATAATATAAATCAGTACACTGCCGGCAGCATTATTGGCGATCTCTGCCATGGTTTCAAAAGCTATAAACAGCCCTACGTGATTCAATGCAAAGGCACCGACTCTAATAAAGGATACGGTACTGCTGAGCATATTTAACAGGGTTTCTAGAATATCAAATCCACTTTCGATATAGTAGCTTGCCACATCCTCTTCATAAAGATGAGGTTTTTTGAGGATCCAGTTCGCCAAAGGCTCCCTGACGACAATCAAAGCCATAAATATCACAAGCAGCAAATAGCAGATGGTATTGGGTATAAATTCGCTTCCTAAAGCAGCATTCGCAACCAAAACCAGAAGCGTCAGATAAAATAATAATCCGGCCAAGCCATTCCTTCCAAACAAGCCTTCTTTTAGATTCCGTTGTTTGATGGCATTCCGTATGCTATACCCAAAGCTGATCAACAACAGGAAGATACCTATAACAACTGATCCCGTCAGCATCTGGTTGATATTCTCAATGGGTCTGATCAGTACTGCAGGTATAATATGTTCAAATCCAAACACACTGCCATATAAGAAACCAAATATGGTTGAACTTAGTCCTAAACGAGTCAGGATATCTCCAAACACAGAGTCCATCATTTTTCTTCTGGCAAAGAGTCCTATAAAGAACAGCACCAACCCTTGCCCTATGTCCCCAAACATAGCACCAAACAGAAGCATGTAGGTAATACTTAAGAATATCGTTGGATCTGTTTCATTGTAGCTTGGCACACCATACATCTTCACCAGGGCTTCAAAGGGCTTTAATAATTTGTTGTTTTTCAGTTTTGTGGGAGGTATCATATATTGATAGACCTCCGTCGTCTCCTTAAACATAATCAATACGTTATGTCCATATTGTTCAAATCTGCTGCGAATACGATTCATATCCCTTTCCGGCACCCATCCCGAAAGGTAGAAAAAGCTGTTGGTGCAGGCTGTCTCTTTTTTGATGCGACTCAGTTCTTCTTCCAGCACCAAGCGACTATGAACCCGTTCAACTACGGTACCATACCGCTCCTTTAGCTGCTGCAGATCTTCTTTGCATCTTTCCAGTCTGGTCCGCAGCCCCTTTTTTCTCTTTTCAATTTTTGTATTTACTTCCTGAGGCGTGCCTGAAAATTCCTTAGGTATTTCCAGTTCGTAAAAGTTTAATGATCGTAAGATTCGGTCCGTTTCTGTTTCTAATTCTTTAGGAGAAATGATCAGGTACACTTCCCCCACCTGGTTGCTTCCAATGTGCAGGACTACCGCCGATATATTTTCGTAGTTCTTCTTCAGCTTTAGTCGATTCTCTTTGGATAGGATACCTATTTTGTAATGGAAAAAATTGAATTCATTTAGACACTCAAGATCAATATCTAATCCTTTTAAATATTTAAAATGATTGTCAAATTCCTCCACATCCTTTAATTCTTCCTGGACATTCTCAATGGTCTTATAAAGGGGGTAGACCTCTCCATATATTTTTTCAATGATCTTCATATCCTCTTGAAAATCATAATGCTCTTTTAGATGTTCCTCTTTGATATTTGGCTTTATACTAAAGAACTGCAGCATATTCTTGATCTTTGCCGCCACATCCTTGTAACTGACATCTTCCCGATATGGCTTAATCAGACACATATCCACAAGTTCTTCAATATTTTCCTCTAAAACACATAGGGTAAAATTACTCTCATTGATCTCATGCAGTGCATTTACCACGTGGACATTCCCCAATAAGACAATTTCCTTAGCAATATCATGCAAGTCTTCAATAGGTGCAACGAGATTCATCATCTTCATATTCTCTACTGCCATGGGTCCACCTCCCCTCAGATTTTTCTTATCAGGAATTTTTTAGATTCTTCCGGTCCTAAGCCATATTTGATGGCTTCGATGATAGAAAAAATATCTCGCATTTCAAATTCCAGGAGATGCCTATATACGCTGGACTCTATGATGTTCATTTTCTCCCGCCTTTTATATTCTAAGAACAAAAAATATAAGTATCGCTCGATACGTCTTTCCATGAATATTTCCAGGGTATCTTTATTGTCAAATAAAAAGCCGTACTTGGAATGGATCATTTTATCGATTAATTCTTCTTCATTTTTTGAGTAGCACAATTCCTTGATTTTGCTATACTTCAACACGTACCCGTTATGCAGCGTATAGTTGATCAGTTCTTCTGGGGATAGCTGATAGAATCTTAATCCTCGATAAATCCACTGAAGATTTAAAAGATCGATATTCTTTCCTAGAAGCTCTTTCATGATTTTTCTGTCTTCAATATCCAGTTTCTCCGTCTGTTCGCTGAGCATCTTAAAATACTGTTTATCTAAAACCATTTCCATGTAGAAAAGCCTCTTTTCAGGCTTCTCATTTAAATAGGGCTTTAACAGTTGATAATACTCGGTGCCCTTTAGATTTTCAATGAAGTCTTCAAGGTTTTTTGATTGCATCAATCGCTCTCGATCAAAGCTGGCATACTTGTCAGGGAATATGGCGAATTCTTTAGCCTTTGACAAATCTCCTTCTCTCATCACGGTTCGAAGATATACCTTAAGATCCTCGATTTCGTATCGAAGAAACAGGATGCGAAAGAGTCTTCTATATTCCCCGGTAAAGTAATGAATCAGTTTTTCAAGCTGCCCAACAATATATTTCTTAAATAATATTTCCAGTTCATCTGCCTCTATATAACGAAGGTCAATATCTTTGAGCATGGTTTGATAAGCGGTATTTTCTTTTAGATATTCAGCAACCTCCGTCACACTTTTTTTCGTCAGCAGATTCTGAAAATCGTCGTTGGATAAGAGTTTTCCTTCCAGCGCCATAATCTTGGTATTGATGGCTGCAAATCGTTTAATATTTCCCATATTGCCTCGCCCCTTAATCCTCTAGCAAAATTACTTCTGGAAAATCTGGTCAAAAATACTTTTTTCCAAGCCTTCATGTATTGTAGAAAATATGTGCTCCAATGCCTCACATGCATTCTCCGCTTCCTCTAAAACCCTTTGTTCCTCCTGTTCGCCGTCCTTTACAAGATCCTCATAAATCGTATTTCCTTTCTGTCTCGCCGCATCCAATGCTTCCTTTTCCATTTCCACCATGGTCTTTTTCAATCGTGCCTCATTGTTTTTTAACATTTCCTCCATCTTTTCCTTTATACTCAATGCTTTCTGGTCAATCTCTATAATTCTGTTAATGGTATTGTCCATCTCTATCACCTCATACCATAAATATAGTTATGTATGCCCATGAAATTATTTTATGCATATTATACCAATAAAAACATTATATCAGATTATTCAAAAAATTTTAAATCGCTACGGAAATTTTATGAAATCATTTTATGATTTGATATTTTTGGTTACCTATACAGTATATACCTATTTCATTTACATGTAAATAGTTTATATATTTACTATTTTTCCATAAAAAATCCTCCATAAGAATTTCTCACGGAGGATAGGTTATTACTTTCTTTTACTTATACCTAACACTTTAATATGATTTACATATGGGTCTTCGGTTCCCTGAAGAAGACTTTCTTCTTCTTTAAGCACTTTAATATACTCTACAATTTCTCTGCTGATTTTTTCCCCTGGTGTTACCACAGGTATCCCTGGAGGGTAAGCCATAATAGACTCTCCACTGATTTCACCTACTGCATCCTCCAGTTTTACAATTCTCTTTTCACTGTAGTAAGCATCCCTTGGTGATACGATAATATCAGGATTTTCCAGTATCCCCTTTGTCAGCTTCACTTCTTCATCTCTCCGGTATTTTACTGCAATATCCTTTAATGCTTCCACCAAGGCAGAAAGGGACTCCTGTGTATCTCCAACGCTGATGATGGCTAAAACATTATACATGTCTCCCAATTCAGCCTGTATGTTATAATCATCTCTCAAAATATCATAGACCTCAAATCCTGTCAAACCAAGGTTTCTCACATTAACCCCCAGCTTTGTTTCATCAAAATGATACACACCGGGTGTTCCGATCAATTCTCTTCCAAAGCTGTAAAGCCCATCAATTTTATTGATTTCTTCTCTCGCCCATCGGCTTAATCCAAGTACCTCTGTCAAAATATCCTCGCCTTTTGTAGCAAGCTGTCTTCTTGCCAAATCGATGCTGACCATAAGCAAATAGGATGCACTGGTTGTCTGGGTTAAATTCAAGGTTGTCTTCACTTTTTTTGCATCCACAATGCCTTCCCGCAAAAGCAGCAATGAGCTCTGGGTCAATGAGCCTCCCGTCTTATGGGTACTTACGGCGCACATATCTGCTCCAAGTGCAATGGCATCGTCCGGCAGCTCAGGATGAAAATTCATATGAGCACCATGGGCTTCGTCTACCAAAACAGCCATTCCATATCGATGGGCGATTTGGACAATGGACTTTAGATCTGAAATGGCACCATAATAGGTGGGATTCACGATAAAAATCGCCTTAGCATCGGGATGTCTGGCAATAGCTCTCTCAATACTCTCCACACTGACACCCATAGCCAGACCAAGATCTTCGTTAACTTCCGGTTGTATATAAATCGGTATTGCACCGCTTAATATCAGCGCTGTAACGGCTGACTTATGAGCATTTCTAGGAAGGATAATTTTGTCACCCGGTTCACAAACACTCATAATCATAGCTTGCACGCCTTGGGTTGTACCATTTACAAGAAAAAAGGCATGATCTGCATAATATGCATCTGCAGCCAATTCTTCTGCATCTCGAATGACCCCTATGGGGTTACAGATATTGTCAAGACATTTCATTGCGTTCACGTCTAATTCCAGCATCGGAGCGCCAAAGTATTCTACCATTTCCGGTATACCTTTTCCGTGTTTATGTCCAGGAACATCAAAAGGAACGACATTTCGCTTATGATATTCTTGCATCGCTTCAAATAAAGGTGCTCTACTTTGATCCAATTTTTTCAAATAGACCACTTCCTTCCTATCACATTATCTTCTGAATATTTATGCTGACAAAATGAATAATTGTCAACAGCAATATTAAATTATATTTTTCATGAAAAAGCAATCATTTTTTTTATCGTGACAGACATTTTTTCAGCGCTACGCCACAGGGACAGTTCCATCGTCTTCCCTTCGGTCCTTCGCTACGCTTCGGAGACGCTCGAACCGTCCCCATGGCTTCGCTTTTTTTCTTTTTTACCCTAAAGCATGACCTGAATACGGCTAACTGCTAACCGCTAACCAGAAGAATAAGATATTTATGGAACAAGACAGTTTTCAAGAAGTGTTAGCCATCGCTATTACCTATTTATATTCTGCCCATACAAAAGGACTTTACTTATCTCTTTGAGGAATATGTTCTATTTTAAAGGCATATTTTATAAAATACTATTTTAAAGGGGATTGATCCGAATGGTGTTGGTTATCAAAAGAAAGCTGTTAATTTCGATTTTTGTTATAATCATTCTGTGCGCTCTTTGCATTCCTGCTTTTTTCTTTGTAACAGACCTATTCACTGTTCAGACAGATACCCTACCAAAGGGCTACGCCGCCATCATCATTGATGATTTCGGCAATAATGGAGATGGTACAGAAGAAATGTTCAATCTTCATATCCCCATCACAGCTGCAGTCATGCCCTTTTTACCCTTTAGTACAGCTGACGCAGTGTCAGCTCATCAAGCTGGTTTGGAAGTTATTCTGCATATTCCCATGGAACCCAACTTCGGGAAAAAAACATGGCTTGGTCCTAAAGGCATTACGACAGATTTGACGGATGAAGAAGTCAGATCCAGGATTGCAGAGGGTCTTGAACAGATTAAATGGGCTTCAGGGATGAATAATCACATGGGCTCCAAAGCTACACAGGATGAAAGAATCATGAAAATCATTCTGGGTATCGCCAAGGAACACAATCTTTATTACGTAGACAGTAAAACAACGCCCAATTCCGTCATAGGAAACTTAGCCCAAGAAATTGATTTACACCACTTTGATCGCCACATTTTTTTAGATAACATCAAAAACCAACAGCATGTTGAAAAGCAATTGGAGAAGCTGGGGGAAATCGCTCTGGAAAAAGGTTACGCCATCGGCATCGGTCATGTAGGTCCAGAGGGAGGCTCCATAACGGCACGAGCCATCAAAAAAATGATCCCCATACTGGAACAGAAAGGTGTTCAATTTGTCTATGTTTCTCAATTAAAAGAGATAAAAGCACATTTAGAGCAGGAATGAATAAAGCGGACGAACACTGTTCGTCCCTACGTTTATATTATTCACATATTTTGTATTGGCTATTTCTAAATAAAAATAATCCCCTGAACCCCATGAACCGTTCAGGGAATTTTCTCTATGCAGATAAAATAATTTCCAAGACCAGCCTTGCCGTATTGACCAAATCCTCAATTTTTATATGTTCTTCCAATGTATGGGGTTTCCTTGCTCCCATCCCCAAGTTTACGGCCTTAATGCCATTCTCATTGAAAATATTGGTGTCGCTTCCGCCTCCGGTTTTACCCGCAAATGTCTCCAATCCGATTCTAGCACAGGCATTTTTTACAAGCTTTACAATTTCATCCTCTTCATCAATAACAAAGGCACGATACATTCTTTCTGTTTGAATATCTGCATGAGCACCGGCAGCTTCGGCAGCTTCTCTAAAGCATTCAACCATATGGGCTGTTTGCTTATCCAGCTTGCTGTTATCCAAACTTCTGGCTTCTGCCTTGATTTCTACTTCAGGGCAGACAATATTTGTCGCCTGTCCACCTTGGATTACGCCGATGTTTGCCGTCGTTTCTTCATCAATACGCAGCAGATTCATACTGCCGATGGCGGATGCTGCCACTTGGATAGCACTAATACCTTCCTCCGGTGCAACACCTGCATGGGCAGGTCTTCCCTTAATCTTCACATGAACTTTGTCTTGAGCAGGCCCTTTGATGATGATTTGTCCCGGATTTCCGCTGCTGTCCAATACAAGTGCCTTTTTCGCTTTGATTTTTGAGTAATCCAGATTTTTAGCGCCTAAAAGGCCATCTTCTTCAGCAACACTAAAAACCATCTCCACGGGTCCATGCTCCAGTTGATTCTCTTGGATTAGTCTTACAGCCTCAAGTAAAGCTGCAATACCTGCTTTATTATCTGCACCCAAAATCGTGGTACCGTCGCTGTAGATCACACTATCTTTGATAATAGGTTTTATCCCTTCACCAGGTGTTACCGTATCCATATGGCAGCTAAAAAGAATCGGTTCTTTATCGATGTTTCCCTGCAATCGGGCGATAACATTACCGGTATTTGATCCTACTATCTCTCCTGCATTGTCAACAAATACTTCGCAGCCTACTGATTTTAATTCTTCTATAATAAATTGGGCGAAATTTCCTTCTTTTTTCGTTATACTATCTATCTGTACATATTTCATAAACTCGCTAACAATTCTATCTCGATTGATCATTATGTTCAACCCCTCCATTCTAGTCTTTCAAGGATTCATATTCTATACTATTTTGCCCATTTCCTCTATTTCATGTGAGAATATAAAAAGAAAAGATTTCATAAAATAATAGACGCCTAAACCATCCCAATTACATACAATATAAGTAAGGGGAGGTGTGTCTATGCCAAATGAGTATGTACCAAATTCATCTAATAATTCTCTTTTATTTTTTTTTCTGCTTATTCTGCTGATCACAAAGGATCTACCGTACTGCCAAAGTCACCCCACCAGCTTTTTACTGTTCTTCCTGAACCTTGTGGTGCTATTTGGTGTCTTTTATAAATAACCTTTACTTTCTTCCCCTTTCTATTACAAATATGTTTACACAGATATATAAATGTATTTGAGTACTCCGCATACATTTTTTAAAAAAGTAGAAAATAATCTTACGTGGCATGGGGACAGTTCATCGGTCACGCAAGACAGGAGGAAAAATCATTGTATATCGTTTATCACGATGTAGGCGGCACGCATTCTGCTGTTGTAGCTGCAGGTATTCACTTAAACAAGCTGCCCATGGATAGAATACCGGACAAGTCTGAAATCTTAGGATTATCTTTATTTGATCGCCTTGAGAAGCATCAAAGAGGTCATTTAGTTTTTCACGGTCTCGATGAATACGGCCACGAAGTATATACCCTAAGTCGCCAGTATGCTCCTGAAGTCGTCACGAACGGCATCAAATCCGTCTTTGACATAATGCATATGGATAAAAACTTATTAATATGTGCAGATACATCTCCTTCCGTAAACGGTCTTATGCGTATCGGAGGCGGATCATCTAGAAGATTCGGCATGGTAAGCTTCGGCAGACCTATTGTAACTTACGGTACATTAAAAGCCTATCCCAGAATTATAGAGATTGTACAAGGCGTCAAACGAAAAACCGCACCGTAAAATAGATAGAAGGAAGATGGCATCATCTTCCTTCTATCTATTTAATATATTTTACAATCGTATCCAATACTTTTTCTACCTGTTCCTTACGTATCGTCTCTCCTTCTCCGCTGTTCATCAAGCAATCCTTTGCATGTTCCTCCATGATCACCATGCCTACTTTGTGTATGGACGCCTTGATTGCCGCAATTTGAAGAAGCACCTCATCGCAGCTCTTATCCTCTTCAATCATTTTCTCGATTCCTGCAATATGTCCTTTAATGGTCTTCAATCTATTAACAATATCCTTTTTCGCCGCTTCCTTTGACATCATATCATCCTTTCTATCTACATCTCGTATATTCTTATTATATTTTCCCACAAGTTGGTGGCAAATAAAAGGTTTTTCTATATATGTTCACACGATCGTTAAAATGTTTAAAATATTGTGAATTGTGTTAATTTCCTGTAAATGGTATTTCCATTTACCTTCCGTTCCGATATACTTCATTGTAGCTAAAATATTTAAAATTTTAAGAGAATAATAGGGGGTATTTGAATGAAAAATCATATCAGTAAGCTTCTTGTTTTCATCATGATTCTTTGTGCATTCACACCAGCTGCTGCAGTATTTGCGGATAACCAAAAAATTGTTATCGCAGGCTCCACTTCTGTACAACCCTTGTCTGACGAATTGGCAGCAGCGTTTATTAAAAAACACCCTGGTGTGCAAATTGAAGTACAGGGTGGCGGGTCTAGTGTTGGTGTTAAATCGGCTAAGGATGGTGTGGCAGATATCGGTGCTGCTTCAAGAGAAGTAAAGGAAAGTGAAAAATCCCTTGGATTAAAGGAATTTGAAATTGCTCTTGACGGTATTGCTTTAATCGTAAATGCAACGAATTCAGTTAGCGAATTGTCAATGACTCAAATCAAGGACATCTATACTGGAAAAATCACGAATTGGAAAGAAGTTGGAGGAAAAGATACGCCTATCATTGTCGTAACTCGTGAGCAAGGTTCCGGTACAAGAGGAGCTTTCATCGAAATCACAAAAATTGAAGGTAAGGATGCTGCTGGTAATACAAAAGACTTTACAACGGACAAAGCACTTCAACAGCCATCTACAGGAGCAGTAAAGGCAACTGTTGCAAATACTCCAGATGCCATCGGATTCATATCCCTAGGTGCTCTAGACGATACAGTAAAAGGTGTTAAGGTTGAGGGTGTTAACCCAACAGTAGCAAACATCAAAGCAAAGAAATATAAGATTTATAGACCTTTCTTATACCTAACAAAAGAAGAGCCTACAGGAATCGTTAAGCAGTATATAGACTTCGTATTAAGTGCAGAAGGTCAAAAAATTGTTGGTCAAGATTTTATCACCGTAAAAGATGCTGACAAGGTTGAAGGAAATACGACTGCCGCGCCAAAAGAAATCACGGTAATGGTTAACGGTAAAAAAGTTGCCTTCGATGTGAAACCATACATTCAAGATAATCGTACGATGGTCCCTGCAAGACAAATCCTCGAAGCGCTTGGCCTAACACTCAACTGGGATGAAAAAACAAAAAAGGTAACAGCAAAAAGCGGCAGCACTGCTGTTGAATTAATCGTAGGTAGTAAGACTGCTAAAAAAGACGGAAAGTCCATTGCTTTAGATGCGGCTGCACAAAACATCAATGGAAGAGTCATCGTTCCGCTGCGATTCATCGCTGAGAATTTTGGTGCAAAAGTAGATTGGAATCCTTCTACACAGACAGTAACCATTACAAAATAGTTCCCTTTCTTCCGACAAGACGGTTGTTTAAGAATAACAACCGTCTTTTATGTTTATCGTGAAATTATCGACCACTGTCCTTACAATGGTTCAAATAAATATTTTGTAACATAAACCCATGAAGATACATACCTTGTATTAGACAAGGACAAAAATTTCAGGTATGACAAAGAGCAAAAAGGAGGTGCAGAAATATGTCAAATGGATACTTTGGTAATAACAGCAGTTTGTTATTCTTTTTCTTATTACTCGTAGTATTGTTCTGCGGTGGTTTTGGAGGATATGGTTATTAATAACTGTTCTTTCATCACGCTCTAAACGAAGTTTAAAGCAAACAAGATCATTTCTTTATAAGAAGTAATATCCTTCGCGCACTTATGGCCATAGATTTTTCTATGGTCATAAGTTTTTCTGGCATCTTTTGATAATATATATAGCAGATTAAAAAATAGTAAAAGACCAGAAAATATTCTGATCTCCTACTTCGAGGTACAATTCATGAGTAATGCGGTTTATTCAAGTTTTGGTTAAAAGTCATAACTTATCGAAAAATATACTAGAATCTATCTTCTTAATATCCGCCGTAGAATCCGCCAAAACCGCAGTAATTGCAGAATAAGATTACCAATAACAAGAAGAAGAATAATAATTCGCTTCCATTATTGAACAAGCCGTAGCCGCCACATTGTTTATCTGCCATGGATATTATCTCCTTTCTTTAATATATATTTTTATTCCTCTCATTTTTCTCTTTTGTCTAGTACATAGTATGTACAACAATCTAGTATGGTGACTAAGCTGCTGGATTGTTTCATCGTATTAATACGTATTCTGTCTATATGTATAACCGTTCTAAGGCCGTATGCATAACTTATATTAGGAACTGGACAAAAGGCTTACGTGTTTTTTTATAAACCATAATTTTGTAAAAGGAGGTGAAAAAAATGGCTGACAAACAATGCGGTGGTATCGGAAATATTTTTGGTTGTGACAATAGTCTGCTTTTCTTCTTCCTACTATTAGTAATCCTATTCTGCTTCTGTTCTCCATTCTTCTTTGGCGGATATGGATGTTAATATGCTTAAAAGAATCGGGATTCTATCCCGATTCTTTGTACATATGCTGGTTTTAGAAAACATTTGAGTTTCGACAATGTTTTTAATATAATGAATTCATATTAAATTAACTTCAATTTAAAAGGATGTGCATACTTTTGGCAGCCATACGAAAACGGTCATCCATACTAATACTGATTGCCTTCTGTCTTTTATTAGTATTAAGCAGCGATGGACTATATACTATGTACATAACGCATACAATAAGGTCTGACGCAGAGATCATCAATAAATTGGGGATTATAAGGGGATCCATGCAGCGCCTTGTAAAGCTTGAGTTAGCAGGAATTGAAAATAACAAATTAATTGATGACATTGATTCAAGAATTCATGAATTTAATGACAATAAAATAAAATTATATGATAAAAATGATGAAATTCATTGTGCATTAGATGACTTATGTCAGTCATGGAATCCGCTAAAAGAATCCATATATGCTTATAGAGAGGATCCATCTACCCAAAATCAAAGGTTTTTGCTGGAAAAAAGTGAAGAGGTTTGGACGAAATCAAATAGTATGGTATTAGTGTCTCAATTGGTTTCTCAAAGGAAGGTAGCTAGCTATAAGGTTAGTTTTCTGCTTTTCGGTATTAATTTAGCCTTGGGCGTTCTTATTATTTTTCTTATAAAGAGATACGTAAAAGATACTTTAGAGTATTTAGTCAATTATGATGGACTAACAAAGATACATAATAGGAGATATTTCAATGAATATCTTAGCTGTGAAGTTGCAAAGTCAGAAAGGTACAATAAGGATTTATCATTGATTATGTTCGACATAGATCATTTTAAAATGGTAAACGATACATACGGGCATGACACTGGCGATAGTGTTTTGAAAGAATTATCCAATTTAGTACAAACGCATATAAGAAAATGTGATATGTTATTTAGACTTGGTGGAGAAGAATTTGCTGTTATTACATCAGAAACGAATATAGATAATGCTTTGCTGCTATCCGAAAAGCTCAGAAAGATTGTAGAGAAAAATGATTTTAGGTATGTAGGGCATATCACCGTGAGTTTAGGCGTGACACAATTTGCTCAAGGTGACAATGCTGAGTCAATCTATAAAAGAGCGGATACCGCGTTATATAAGGCGAAGAATAATGGAAGAAATAGAAGTGAAGTAGAAATCTGTGAATTTTATTCCACCCAATAATGAAAGGGAGGAGAGCTGGGTAAAAGCTCTCCTTCATCTCATTAAATAAACAAATTCACATTTGCCTCATCAGACTCACCTAGATATGTTGCCACTCCAGCAAATTCGATACCGTCTATGAGTTCCTCTTCCCGGATGCCCATTACATCCATAGACATTGTGCAGGCAATCATCTTAACGTCCATCATCTGAGCACTTTCGATTAGTTCAGTAAGAGTATTCACATTTTTCTTTTTCATAATGCTTTTCATCATGGACGCGCCCATACCACCAAAATTCATCTTGGATAATCCCAATTTCTCAGCGCCCCTCGGCATCATCCATCCAAACATCTTCTCCATGAAGTCCTTTTTTACTTGAACCTTTTTGGCTTTTCTAAGGACATTGAGTCCCCAGAAGGTAAAAAACATGGTAACTTCACTGCCCATGGCAGCTGCACCGTTGGCTATGATAAAGCTTGCCATCACCTTATCCATATCTCCGCTAAATACAATAATCGTCTTTTTGTCCATCATACATATACCTCTTATTTCTTTAATATTTTCGCAGTAATTTCCGCTTCACCTTCGTTCAATTCCAATAATTCATTGCCTGTTTTTTTGCACCACGCTTGAATATCCTTTGTAAATCCTCTATCGGATACCTTTACGTGAATAACGTCTCCCGGCTGTGCTTCCTTTGCAGTCTTAAAAACCTGCATAATCGGTCCCGGGCACTGCATACCTTTACAATTTAATTGAATTTCTGCCATTATCATTTCCTCCTTGTATCATCTAGCTATAAGTCAGTATGTTTTTTCGTATATACATTTTCTTCTTTGAATATCAAACTTCTGTCTGGTTAGAGGTTAGGCGTTAGACGTTTTTGAGTCAGACTAATAAGTATTTTCATTAATAAGGACCCGTGAGTTCGACATGCAAACCTCTAACTTCTAACGTCTAACCCTCAAGATATCTACTCTCGCTTTGAAAAACAGTTTTAATTATTTCATCTTACAATTACGAAGGTAACTCCTACCTACTCAACCTCATATGGGTAGGCAGTCATACCGCCTTCCAAGATCCTTACCTTATCAAATCCTAATTCTTTCATCTTCAAGTAGGAAAGGTATGCATTTTTGCCAAGCTTGCAAATCAGCACCGTTTCCTTATCTTTGTCCAGCTCATCGGCTCTCATGTACATCTCTCCGGACGGAATATTCACTGCTCCTGGGATTGTACCGATCATAAAGGAGCCTTCGTCCCGCACATCCACAATTTGCAGTTGTCCCAGTCTGTTCTTTAGTTCCACAGGAGAAATACCGTCCACTCTGCCCGTCAGCTTGTTTCTAAGAACACTGGCAGCGACAATGGTAGAGCTCATTGCCATAGAGAATGGTGGTGCATAAGCTAAGTCCAACTTCTCAAGATCTTCCACTTTGGCACCAAAGGTTATTGCAGTCGCGATAATATCAATGGGTTTATCCACAACACCTTCACCAACGACCTGTGCACCTAGTATTCTATGGGTTTTCTTATCCGCAATCAATTTTGTAATGATTTGCCGATATCCCGGATAGTAATGGGCTTTATCATTGGCAGGCACCAAAACTGTCTCTATCTCGTATCCCTCTTTCATAGCATCTCTTTCTGACAATCCCGTCTTACCTGCGTTAAGCTTGAACAATTTCACAATGGTTGTACCTAAAACACCGCTTAAGCTATCTTTTTCTTCCTTAGCCATGTTAATCCCAGCTACTCTTCCCATTTTATTGGCGGTAGATCCCATCGGATACCAAGCTGGCTTGCCCGTCACTAGATTAACTATCTCTGTACAGTCTCCTACTGCATACACATCTTTAATATTTGTTTCCATAAACTCATTAACCTTAATAGCCCTCGTTAGGCCAAGCTCAACACCAATGTTTACCGCTAATTCTGTATTGGGTCTGACACCAACGGACATAATCGCCATATCTGCTTCAATTTCTCTTTGGTCTGTGATGACCTTCGATACTTTCCCGCCTACGCCTTTTATGGAAGTAACTTTCTCTTTTGTATAAATACTGATACCCATTTCCTTCAAGTAGTTCTGCGCGTAAAGGGCTATTTCTTCATCAAATGGTGGCAGTATATGATCTACAAGCTCAACGATGGAGACCTCTACATTCTTTTCCCGAAGATTCTCAGCCACTTCCAAACCGATGAATCCACCACCCACGACCACCGCTTTCTTTACGGTTCCTTTTTCTATCAGCTCTCTTATTTTTACCGCATCTTCAACGGTTCTTAAAGTAAATACGCCTTTTAGGTTGATTCCCTCTATTGGTGGAATAAAAGGAGCTGCTCCGGTGGCAATCACTAGTTTATCATAAGCATATACCTTTATTTCACCAGTATTTAGATTCTTAACCTCTACTTGTTTTTGTTCTGTATCGATTTTTATAGCCTCATGTTTAATAAATACATCGATGTCAGTCAAGAGCTTGAAATCTTCCGGAGTCTTGACCACCAGTTCTTTCTTCTCTTCAATGACACCACCCACATAATAAGGAAGTCCACATCCTGCATAAGAAATATTTTCATCCTTTGTAACAACCACAACCTTGGCCTTTGGGTTTTCACGCTTAATTTTAGCTGCAGCCTTTGTTCCTGCTGCTACAGCGCCGATTACAAATATTTTTTCTCCCATGGTTTCCCTCCTATTGCTTACTTTTTTTACCTGATTCTCGCTGCGAACATGCTCAATTATTTAGCCAAATTGTTTAATACCTTTAGCAGTCCGCCGGCATCTACCTTGTACTGTTTACACGCATAACCTATGCTCTTATACAATACGCCACCTCATCCAAAGCACCGTATGCCATACTCCTTAAAAACTTTTTCTGCCTCAGGATACTTTGATAATACATCTACAATGATCCAATCTTGATTAATCATAGATATCACCTCGTTGTTTTTATCCCCACCCCCTACGGATAGGGGTACCTTTACTATTATATTATGCTTTCTTTGACAAAAAGTCAACAAAAAAAACTCTCCGTTTCAGAGAGTTTCTTCCATTTTTTTATACAATTTCTATGCTATTAAGCAAGGCAAATTTAATAATAGTAATCGTAGTCATAATCGTAATATCCCGGTCTTCTTCTTCTTCGCCTTCTGCGTCTTCTGTCCAGCAGTTCCCTCAACAGAATGATGCCAATGATACTGCGAAGGAAATCCCTTTGTCTTGTAAAATCCTCCGGAGACCGATGCATATTATCTTCTTGAATATTCTCGTAAATTTCTTCTATCATTCTGTCCACGACCTCTTTCCTTGGGAAAGGGTGCATCATGGGATTGTACAGATGATCCTCCCGTTCACAGATTCTATGAACATGCGGAAATATCTGATGATAAATTTCAGGATACATTTTATTTGCCTCAACCTCACAGTAGTATAAATATTCACTTTCAGTATACAAAAGTCTTCCCCCTTTTTTCTTAATTTCATCTATTCACTTCCAATATATGATTTCTCTCCTGTTTTTGTGTCTGCACGCCAAGGTTGTATTGGAAATTTCAGTAATAAAACGTTAAGGTAACAAATATATTATTAGTACGAGATGAGGTTGTGAGGTGGTATTTGCATGTTAAGAATACTTGTAATGAAAAAAAGAACATTGTACATCGGATTAGCCGTACTTTTAGCCGTCATACTTGGTATTTTCATTCTTATTTCCGTGTCCAAATCAGATGAAACCTTTTCAGAAACCTTAAAGTATGCGTATAAAAAGATCTCTGCTGAACAGGCCAAAATACTCATTGAAAAGAATCCCCAACTCGTCATCATTGATATTAGGGATGAAGAGGATTATTTAACAGGTCATTTGCCGCAAGCCATTCAAATGTCTTTAAATGAACTAAAGAAAAAGATGGATTATTTTGATAAGGAAAGTATCTATGTAATATATGGCGGTTCTGACAAGAAAAGCGAAAAATTTGCCGATGCTATGGCAAAAAACGGATTCCCCAGAATTTATATGCTTAACGGTGGTATCGAAAAATGGCCTTATTCTACTGAATAGCAAAATGACTGGCACAGCAGCCAGTCATTTTGTTTTTTCTACAATACTTCATATCCACAGAAATTTATCTTATAAGATTTATCGGGTTAAGACCTCCGCCTCTATAGGCGGACCTTGAATCAGGTGGGGTAGAGTCCCCATCTGATTCCCCGATGTTCAGCAAAGCTGGACGAGTTCACTTTCCCTTTAGTATGCAGGTGGGGGAGTTGGGTTTAATGGCATAACAATATTGCCTGATTTGCTGTCGATATGCAAGATCCAATATCCATAATCTCCTTTTTCAGGGTTCTTATCCTCGATGGGGTGCCAGTAAACAAATCCTGTCATACCTTCATACGGCTGCTCACTAAGCATAAATCTTCCTGGTATACCATATAGATAATACTTAGGCTCATGATTTTCATCCGAAATGCTTCCAAAGATATAGTGCTGATATTTATAGATTAATTCCGGACAACCTGCCATGTAGTTCATATATGGATGATAATAATACATATTCGTTAGATACCCATAGAAAGGAAGAAATCCTCTATAAAGGGTTTGATAATTACTATCAATCTTCCACCATTTACAGTTGGGTATATTTTTCTCAAAAGGTTCTACCCGTTTATAGAATTTCAAAATATTCGCCACATAGCTGCTAACCATCTTTTGATAAGCCATCTGATAATGATTGGGGTTTTGATGGCAGTAATACTGCATTGGGTCATAACCCTGCGTACGAGCCTTGCCAGAGGACGGTTTTTCAGTTTTTTTCTTTTCCGTCTTCTCCTGTGGCTTTTCCATTTTAGGTTCTACTTTGGGCATTTCCTTCTTAAGTTCTTCCTTTATCGGTTTTTTTTCCTCTTTCTTTTCCTCGACTTTTGCCTCCGGTTCTGCTTTTTCTGGTTTTGCTTCTGGTTTTGCTTCTGGTTTTGCTTTTTCTGGTTTTACTTCTTCCGGTTTTGCCTCTGGCTTTGCTTTTTCTGGTTTTACTTCTTCTGGCTTTGCCTCTGGCTTCGCTTTTTCAGGCTTTTCTTTTAGAGGTTTTGGTTTTTCTTTTTTAACTTCTTCTATTTCTTCTTTTTCCAATTCCTCTTCATCAATTTTAATTTCGATCTCTACGACTTTTTCTTTCTTTTTCTTTTCTTCTTTTTTCTTTTCTTCCATTCGACCCATATCTTCTGTCTCTTCGATAATTCCCTTGATTTTTTCCATTCTAGCTTCGTATTCTTGATCCAATTCAGAATCTTCTTGTGTTTTTTCGTCTTCTATAATCCGACTACCTAAGATATGTTTCCATTCTACCCTATCCTTGTCAATAAAGCCTGTCAACGGTGCCTGCACATGCTTACTTCTTATTTGATCCTCAATCGGTTCCGCTACAATCGTCACTACATTAAAACTGTCGATTGGGTTGCCCTTTCCATCCACATTTTCAGGGTCAAATCTCCAGTTTAACTCCCCTTTTCCGCTCTCATCAATCATGATTGTACCGTTTTCAACATAGATCTCTTCTTCGCTCTTCGTCCCTACGAGATATCCTCGATAGACATAGGCAGCATCTTTAAAGTGTTTTAGGTTTTGAACATAGTGGTTCAACATACCCTTTCCATTCTTTATCTCTATTTTTGTATATCCCTTTGGATTCTTGCCCTGCTTGTTTTCAAATCCTGCGTCATCATTATCCAGTATAATGAAGTACCTTCGATACCTTTTATAGTCCACGGAACCCTTCCCCCCTTTTTACTCATTTAATACTAATATATGTGGAGGGAATGAAATAGTTCACATTTTACATAAAATAAATTTCCTAAAAAGAAAAGCTGTAAAGATCTTATACCTTCTCTACAGCTTGTTCTTCTTACATTTGCTCTTTGAAATTATACATGGAATCTGCTAAAGCAGCAAATTCATCTAGATTCAAAGTCTCTCCTCTTCGGTTTCCCTCAATGCCACTAGCTTGAAGGATCTCCCTGGCAGACTGTTTACTTAATTCTAGTTCTCCACCTTCTAATGCATTCAACAGTGTTTTCCTTCTTTTTCCAAAAGCTGCCCTGACGATTTTAAAAAATAGCTTCTCATCCTTTATCTTGACCCTTGATTCATTCAGAACGGTAAGCTTAATTACTGTGGATTCAACATTGGGCTGAGGAATAAATACAGATTTCGGAACCCGCGTAATAATCTTAGGTTCACAGTAATACTGGACAGCAACGGACAACGCCCCATAATCCTTTGTTCCCGGTTTTGCCTGCATTCGATCTGCCACTTCTTTTTGTATCATCACAACAATATTTTTAATCGGCACTTTCTCTTCTAAAAGCTTCATAACAATCGGTGTTGTAACATAGTACGGCAGGTTTGCAATTACCTTGACGGGCTGTCCATCCAAGTGATCTCTGATGATCTGGTGCAAGTCTGCTGCCAGCACATCCTGGTTCAGCACCTCAACATTATCAAGTCCATCCAATGTCTCCTCTAGAATAGGTATTAGTGATCGATCAATTTCTATCGCAACGACTTTTTTTGCTGCTTGTGCCAGTGCTTGCGTCAAGGTCCCGATACCCGGGCCGATTTCCAACACGACATCTTCTTTTGACACTTCTGCACCGTCAATGATTTTCATTAGAATGTTTTCATCAATCAAAAAGTTTTGCCCTAAGCTTTTAGAAAATTTAAATTGATATTTCTGCACAATTTCTTTTGTTACTCTCGGTGAAATTAATCTTTGCATTCTATCCCCTACTCTACTATTTTCTTCAACGCTTCTTCAAATTCTTCCCTTGTAACGCCATAATGATTCAAGCGATTTAAAAATTGCTTAGCATTTCCATGACCAATGCCTAATAGCTTTCCCAGTTGATCTCTACGATAACCAGCCTGCTCTGACCCAACTAAGTTATTTCTGATGAAATCAATCTGATGAAATATCGGTGTCTCCCGATCCGTCTGGGTTCTTACCTTTTCTAAAGCTACCCGAATACTCTCAGGTGATGCATTCTCTACACCTATATTGCCGTTTTTCGTAGCCACTTCCCTGGGGATAAATGCATGCTTGCATCCCTTGATTCGGTCTGATATGGTTTTTCGTATTTTTTCTCCAGCATAGTCGGGATCTGTCAGTATAATAACGCCCTTTCTTTTTTGAGCAAATTCTATTCTCTTCATGGTTTCTTCTGTAATTCCAAAACCGTGGGTGATGATGATCTCCGCTTGTAGAGCCCTCTTTACTGCAGCAACATCATCTTTCCCCTCGACCACAATAATTTCCTTAATCATATTCTTCCTCCAAAAATACCACTTCATAACTTCTACATCATTGTACAATATAGTTAGGTGACAGTAAAGTTTTATTCCCATTGTACGCATCTTTGCTCGTAAAAATTAAACTTCTATATGGTTAGAGGTTAGTCGTTAGAAGTTAGGCGTTTGGGATCATCCTGATAAGCATTTAAATTTTTTAAAACCCCAGAGGTAGACATACAGGCCTCTAACATCTAACCAAACAGTATCAGTTTTTTGCTATTGCATTTTAATAATTCCTTTCATGCATAGAGAAAATCTACACCGCCATAAAAACAGGCAGAGAATCATTCCCTGCCTATATTTTACTCAAGAATATACACTTTTACTTTTCTTCTGCCAAATTTGTCTACCGTATTTGAATCTTCGTAGAATAAGTCGATCTTGTTTCCTTTAATTGCCCCACCTGTATCTTCTGCACTGGCAAAACCATAATCAGGCCATTTATCCATGGATTCGATATACAATTTTGTGCCCAAGGGTATTACTTTCGGGTCCACTGCCACAACGCCGGGCCTTACCTTTGTGCCACTGCGGGTAATTCCATAATATTTGTCCCCCGGTCTTTTTCCGGTACTTTCATAACTGGCATCATACGCCGTGGCAGTCATGACAATGACTTGCTTCACACGCATGGTTCCTCTGGATGTGGCCACATATTGGGCTGTACCCTTTTCTGCAATTTCATTGACAGGCTCCACAAGAATCTTCTCTTCCACAGGTGTTTTGGATACTTCTATTCCATCCTCATAAAGGATTTCATATTTTACTTCCTTCTCACCATCAGACCCTTTCTGGATCAAGTTTACAACACCTTTCTCCATTTTTTCATTAAATTTTGTAATACTTTGATAGGGTATCCTCGTTTTTTCAGATACATACTTGCTTTCCACCCGGACGACAGTAATGACCTCGCCCGCTTTAACTGTTGTGTTCAATTCAGGTTCTATGCGATCAAGCTTACCTAATGCTATATCATATTCCTTTAATATGTCCTCCACCTGCAGATTGGCCGTCAATATTTCCTTTGTCTGTCCATCAACTGTTAGTGTGACAGGATGGGCACGTTCAACACTGATAACCATTCTATCTTTTACTTTTGTACCAATCTTAGGTGACACTTGATCATGCTCTCCAAGGTTAATATTTCCCTTCTTTAGTACATTCATGACATCACTTGATATGGTCTTTACAACAATTTGTTTATCTCCGTCTCGAATAATAACCTCTTTTGATAAAGTACTTTGAACCAAAACAATCCCTATCAACAACACAATTCCCAGAATTATAACGTTCTTCTTCTGAAGAAACTTATAATTCCTCCATTCTGTTAGCATAGGTTTACATACCTCCCTTTCTAATTACGGGGCAGACTATAGTATTCTACACAAAAAAAATACGCATGTCAAATTTTACTTGTTTTTTAGCTATACCCTAGTATGTACCTGGAAATAATTTCTTATACATCTATTTCCATGGATAGAAAGTATTATAGCATACTTTGCCTATTCGTAAAGTCCCAATTGTCGAATTTTGTCATTTCCATCTTATTCCCCGGGAAATATTCTCCGTTTTTCTCTGTTTTTCGCCCTTAAAGCAATGATTTCGACTTGTGTTTTAGAATCATCCAACAATACTTTATTATATTAGTATTCTTCTATTTTATGCATGCATATTAAGGACGTTACTTTTAAAAAAGAAAATAATCTATTTTAAATAGGTTCCGCGTAGACTTGTCCCGGATTTTCTAAGAAAAATGGTCATTTTTTCATTTGAATAACCGGTTCTATTGTTTTACAATAGAAGTGTAGATTTTTTCTTTCATGACAATAAATCATTATATGATTATAAATAGTAAGGAGAATAGCAGATGAGACTTGCACCGGTAAATTGTGTACAAGAAGGAAACATATTGGCAAAAACTTTATACGACCGCGACGGCAGAGTATTACTAAACAGAGGTGTTGTTTTAAATAAAGGAATTTTACAAAAGATAGAAGAAAATCAGATTTTTACAATCTATATTGACGACGAATTTAGTACCAATGAAATTGAAGATGTCATCAGTCCTCAGATTCGAACCACTGCAACAAAATCGATTAAAGATACCTTTGATCATTTTGAGAAATATAACGAATCCCTTAGAGAAAATAATAGTGTAAAGGCAAAGCAGTTATTAAAAAGCCGGGATAATTACGTCCAGGTGCTAAACAGAATTTCTAAAAACATCGTTGATGAAATCACCACCAGCAAAAACATTATGTTGAGTATGGTTGATATCAAAAATTTGGATACATACACCTATCAGCACTCCGTTAATGTGGCTATCCTTTCTCTTGTACTGGGGATTGAGCTGCAGCTAAACCGAAACGAATTGTATGACCTCTGTATGGGGGCACTCCTCCATGACATTGGTATGGCCTTTGTTCCCAAAAAAATAGTAACAAAACGAGGCACCCTTACTGCCGAGGAAGAGGCCATCATTCGTGAACATCCTATGCGCGGCTATGAATACCTAAAGGATGATATTGCGATGCCTGCCCATGCCAAGGTAATAGCTCTGCAGCACCATGAAAAAATCGACGGTACAGGTTATCCAAGAAAAACAAAGGGAGATAGCATCAACAAGCTGGCAAAAATCGTAGCGGTAGCCGATGTGTATGATGCCTTGACTTCAGACAGACCTTATAAAAAATCCATCCCTCCCAGTGAAGCCATTGAATATATCATGGGTGGAGCAGGCACCCATTTTGATTTCAAAATTGCTGAGACCTTCGTAAGAAAGGTGGTCCCTTATCCCGTAGGCACCCTAGTAAAGTTGAGCGACGGAAATTTTGGCGTAATAGAACAGGTTCATCCCAATTATCCCCTGAGACCTGTAGTAAAGGTAATTAAGCAAAAGGCAGTCACAGTAGATATGGTAAGTGTCGACCTGTTGAAGGAGACCAATCTTGTCATTGAAGGTATCCAGTATGAAACACCCAATCTTTCTGTGCAGAATTATCTTAAGAATAAATAAACCAAAAGAGGATATGACTGCTTAAAAGCAATCGTATCCTCTTTATATTTCTAGATATCTTATTTGATCTGGAAAAATTTTTTTGCGTTTTCTGTGGTCTTGTGGGCCACCTCTTCAAAGGGAATCTTTTTTATCTCGCTGATTTTTTCTGCTACATATCTGACATAGGCAGGCTCATTCCGCTTTCCTCGATGGGGTACCGGTGTTAAATAAGGGCAGTCTGTTTCAATGAACAAGTATTCCAGAGGTATTGACTCTACCACTTCCACCGTCTTTCTGGCATTGTTATAGGTTACCGGTCCTGCAATAGAGATCATTGCCCCCAGCTTAATATACTGTCTTGCCAGTTCCGCACTCCCGGAGTAGCAGTGCATAACCACACCCACGTCGAAGGCCTTTTCCTCCTTAAGAATCCGCATGACCTCATCATTGGCCTCACGATCATGAATAATAATTGGCAGACTAACCTCTCGAGCCAGCTGTATTTGCTTGCGAAACCATTCTCTCTGTATATCTCTTGGAGAATGGTCATAATGAAAATCCAACCCGATTTCTCCGATAGCTCTAACCTTTGATTTCTTGGTAAATCCCTTCAGCAGTTCCAGTGTGGTTTCATCCATATGCTTTGCGTCATGGGGATGGACACCTACGGCTGCATAAACCATGTCATACTTTTCTGCCAGCTTCACGGCATTCACAGAGGTCGTAAAGTCAGCCCCGGGATTCATGATGTAGGAAACTCCATTATTTACAGCATGCTGGATAACCGCATCTCGATCTCCGTCAAATCTTCTATCATCTAGGTGTGCATGGGAATCAAAAAGCATGTGATCACTCCTCAAATTAGCTTACTTGAGAACCGCTGTCGATATTGGCAGTCACCAGTGTCAAGTTTTTTCCGTCATCTGCGGCCAAGATCATTCCTCTGGATTCTTCACCCCGAAGTTTTACAGGTTTAAGATTCGCTACGACAATGACTTTCTTACCCACCATTTCTTCCGGTTTGTAGTAGGCTGCGATACCAGATACAATCTGTCTCGTTTCACCGCCAATTTTAACCTGCAGAATCAGCAGTTTATCTGCCTTAGGATGCTTTTTACATTCCACCACTTCTCCCACCTTCAGATCTACCTTGTCAAAATCGTCAATGGTTATTTCAGGCTTATAGCTGATTTCCTTCTCAGGCTTCGCCTCCTCCTTATTACCTGCAGCTGCCTCCAACGCTTCCAGTTCTTTCGCCACATCGATTCGAGGGAATAGGGCTTCTCCTTTGTTCACCTTTACACCGCTTGGAAGTTTTCCAAAAACAAAGGTATCTTCCCAATTGGTACCTTGACCACATTCAACTCCCAATTGCATCCAGATTTTTTTTGCTGTTGTATGCATAAATGGCAGAATTAATACAGATATGATACGAATACTATCTGCTAAATTATAGAGCACTGTATCTAATCGGTCTTTTTGATTCTCATCCTTTGCCAACACCCAAGGCAAAGTCTCATCAATATATTTATTTGTTCTTCTTACCAACTTCCAGATTTCCTCCAAAGCATTGCTGTAGTCCAGCTTGTTCATTCTCTCCTCTACCTTGGCAGAAACAGCCACAGCCAATGCCTTCAGGTCTTCATCAAATTCTCCTGCTGCTTTCGATTCCGGTATGATACCGCTGTTATATTTGTCGATCATGGCTATGGTTCTGCTCACAAGATTGCCTAGATCATTGGCCAAATCTGAATTAATTCGATTTAGCAATACTTCATTGGTGAAAACCCCATCTTGACCAAAGGAGTATTCTCGTAGAAGAAAATATTTCAAAGCATCAACGCCATATTTTTGACTCAAAATCACAGGATCTACTACATTTCCTTTGGATTTTGACATTTTGCCACCCTCCAGCAGAATCCATCCATGACCGAATACCTTTTTCGGCAGTGGAGCATCCAGGGCCATCAACATAGCAGGCCAAATAATCGTATGAAATCTCACGATTTCCTTGCCTACAAGTTGGACATCTGCCGGCCAGAATTTGCCATAGTCACCTTCCTGCTCTTCAGGATAACCAAGGGCTGTAATGTAGTTAGACAGGGCGTCTAACCATACATAGATTACATGCTTTTCATCGATAGGTACAGGGATACCCCAATCAAAGCTTGTTCTTGAAATACATAGATCCTCCAGGCCTGGCTTCAAGAAATTATTGATCATCTCATTTCTTCTGGATGCCGGCTCTAAGAATTCTGGATGTTCTTCAAAGTGCTTCAAAAGGGTATCTTGGTATTTTGACAATTTAAAAAAGTAGGCTTCCTCTTTTGTCAGTTCAACAGGTCTTCCACAGTCTGGGCAGTTTCCGTCTACGATCTGGGTCTCTGTCCAAAACGCCTCGCAGGGCGTACAGTACCATCCTTCATATGCACCTTTGTAGATATCACCTTTATCATAGAGCTTTTTAAAAATCTGCTGTACTCTTCTCATGTGATAATCATCTGTTGTACGGATGAAAATATCATAAGAGATTTCCATGGTCTCCCATAGTTTTTTGATACCATCGACAATTTCATCGATATAAGCTTTCGGCTTCATACCCTTTGCTTCCGCAGCTCTCTGCAGCTTCTGACCATGCTCATCGGTACCGGTTAAAAACTTCACGTCATATCCTGTCAATCTTTTAAATCTTGCCATGGCATCGGCAGCAACCGTTGTATACGTATGCCCAATATGAAGTTTTGAACTGGGATAATAAATAGGGGTAGTAATGTAATAGTTTCCTTTATTCATCCATATTCCTCCTCTTTCTTTTCTTTCTCTCATTTTTGCATTTTATCAATTCATATATACCCATCAGACCCATAAAAAGATGTCCCATCCATGTAATTTTCAGTTTATTGTACTCACTAGTTTTTACATACTGAATAACATAGAATGAAAATGCTTCAGGATCAAAAAAAATCACGGTACATGCCACCACCACATATAGGACTGCCAGAGCGATAAATCCTTTCAAATAACCATAGACAAATCGTAAGGACTGCCCCAGTTGTTTTCCCCACTGCAACGTCTCTCCTCCTTATACAAAAACATAAAAAACTCGTCCCTCCATAAAGGGACGAGTTTCATAACCCGCGTTACCACCCTAATTCGTTACGCCCTCACGGTCGTAACCTTATTAAGTGACATCATCACCTTGCAGCTTTAACGGACGCAACACCGGCATAACCTAAGCTTTCGCCTCAGCCATGCTGTTCAGGGGCCATCTTCAGCATATTTCCTTGTGTCAGCTTTCACCTTTCCTGACTCTCTGTACCAACTTCCTATGCCTACTCTTCCCATCATTACATTTGATTATTAGACTTAGTATATATTTAATTTATAAAAATATGCTGAAATTGTCAAGAATATTTCTGTTATTAATGAAAAAATAAACGGCACACATAGACCGAAGCCAACACTGCTGCCAGGTGAGATATCAGTGCAGCTGAAAGGGTGTGACGGCTGTTTTTTACAGCAACTGCTCCAAAATAGATGGCCATGGTATAAAAAACCGTCTCTGCTGATCCCATCATGGTAGACGCTACACGTCCGATAAACGAGTCTGCACCATAAGTCTGTACAATATCTCTGACAACAGCCAGGGCTCCACTCCCTGAAATAGGCCTCATAATCACAAGGGGAAGAACTTCCCCAGGAATACCTAATCGCCTTGTAATCGGTGACAATATCCCCGTGAAAATGTCCAGGGCACCAGATTCTTTGAAGATACCGATAGCCAAGAAAATGGCAACCAAGTAGGGCATAATTTTAATCGCTGTTTGAAACCCTTCTGCCGCCCCTTCAACAAATACATCATAGAGATTGATACCTTTGACCCATCCGTGCAGCAAAATGACCGTAATCATCACGGGAATCATCATAATGGATATGGTATTTAGTAATTCCAACACGTCATTCACTCCCTCTCCAGTATCTTGCAGGCCATAATTCCTGCCACCGTAGAAGCCGTACTGGCAATGAGTGTTGTAACAATGATCTCCGTAGGATTTGCAGACCCTGCATCGCCTCTAATCTTCAGCACGGTTAGGGGGATCAACTGAATCGATGACATATTGATCACCAGAAACATACACATGGCATTGGTAGCCCTTTCCTTTCGGGGATTGATCTTCTGCATTTCCTCCATAGCCTTGAGTCCCAAGGCCGTGGCTGAATTGCCGGCGCCAAACATATTTGCCGCCATATTCATCACAATACTGCTGATGGCAGGATGGTTTTGGGGAATTTCTGGGAACAAGACTCTAATAAGCGGCCCCATGGCTTTTCCGATGATATGCATTAATCCTGACCTTTCAGCAATTTTCATGAGCCCTAACCAAACAGACATAATACCTGTAAGGCCAATGGCAAATAACACAGCCTCCTGGGAATGGTTTATCACCACCGTGTTGATTACATCCGTTCTTCCATTAAAAAAGGCTATTCCGACGCCCAACAAGATCATACACAACCAGATACGATTGATCATATTCCACGCTCCTAACAATTTGGACAATTAAATCAGATAATAATTCCTTTTCTATATCTCTTAATATATATGAAATCATTGGAGTTCCTTATACCCTATCAAAACAAAAAATCCATCTAATGAAAAAGATCGATTTTTTTAGCTGTTATCTTATGAATTTACGCCTTAAAATGCATTTAGTCCTGCGGGGCGGCACAGAGAGAGACCGCTGAAAAAGCAACTCATCGCCCGGCAACACATGGGGACAGGGCCTCAGTCCGGCAAAAAGCACACCGGACAGTGGACCAGTCCCCAAGTCTTGCCTCTTTTGCTCAAATACCCTGAGTTTTTCAGTGACCTCCACAAAGACTGTCCCCTACAAAAGAAAATACATTCTGTTCTAGGAGCATAGATCTTTATAAGCCTTTTGCTATATGCAATGAGCTATCGGCTATTAGCCATGTTAACATAATTCCTCTGACACAGCATCACTTATCAATGTAGATCAAATGTTTCCTACATACTATTTTGCTAACTCAGCAATGACTTTCGCATACATTCTAATGGTCTTCATCAGATCATCAATTTCAATATACTCATCCTTCTCATGAGCGACTTCCTCTTTCCCTGGAAATAGCGGTCCAAAAGCCACAAAATTTTCGAAAGCCCTGGCGTAGGTTGCACCACCTATCGATAAAGGTGTGCTGTCCAAACCTGTTTCTTCTTCATAGACCTTCCTCAATAGCTTCACCATGCTGTGATCTCTCGGTACGTATAGAGGTGGGATAAAGTGCTTTTCTTCATACACAAGGCCATAGGGTTCTGCAGCAGCTTTTATAGCATGGATAATATCTTCTTTCTTTTTTGTTACAGGATAGCGTACATCTAAATAGATCGTTTGCCGGTCGTGGTTGATATCTATTTTTCCTATATTCATAGTTAATTTTCCGGAAGATTGATCTTCACAATCTCCTACGATTTTCTCCCCGTAGCAATCTTCCCCTATCTTCTCCGCAACAAACCGTATGGCTTCGCTGCTATTTCCCCCTTCAGTCAATGCCATACACAATCTTGAGATAGCATTGATACCCTTCCACGCCGTGCTGGAATGGCATGCCTTACCAAGAATCGTTATCCCTTGGTCTGTGATTTTATAGTCAAAACCCAATTCATCTAAGACTCGGGCGATCTCTTTCCAATCACTTTCATGATAGCGGCAGAGATCCGGCACACTATTATAAGCATTCCCTCCAAATACAGTCACCACTCCGCCTTTTTGGTGCTCTAGATTAAACTGAAGCAGTCCTTTTTCCGCAAAGATAAGGGGATAATCTGCATCAGGTGTAAATCCACAACTGGGTGCCTCTTCCTGCTCTTTATATTCATCAATGCATTCCCATCGGGTTTCTTCATTGGCACCAATAATCAGTCGTATCCTCTTCTTCAATAGATAACCGGAATCTCTAACAATCTTCATGGCATATAATGCTGCAATGGTGGGGCCTTTATCATCAATGGCACCTCTGCCATAAATACGGCCATTATGTACTTCTCCGCCATATGGAGGAAAGGACCAAGAAGCAGGATCTCCTTCCGGTACAACATCAATATGCCCTAATATACCGATCATTTCTTCTCCTTCTCCCATTTCCACATAGCCATAATATCCATCACCATATTTTGTCCGAAAACCCAGGTCCTCTCCCAGCTTTAATATTTGCCTCAATGCCCTGTCTACCCCTTCTCCAAAGGGCATTCCCACCTTAGGTTTCTCCTCAACACTCTTGATAGCAATACTGCTCTGAATACTGCTTATGATTTCTTCCTTCAGCCCATCAATACATACATCGATATCCTTCATAGGATCGTACTCCTTCCATTTTAATAAGACAAAACTTTGACATATATTTTTTCTTTTACATAATAATCCTTTACTTTCTACATTATACCATTTTTTACATGCGCAATAAACCCCCGGAATCTTTCTCCGAGGGTAAATTTTACTTTATTCTTCTTCGTAAATTTCCAACTGCAGTCCTTCCTTAGACCCGTGGGCTTCCTTGTTTTTTGATTTTCTTAGCAGGTAAATACCTAATATAATCAATGCCACAGGTACCAAGTTACGCTGAATATCATGGAGCCAGAAGAGTGGAAACTGCCGGCCCAAAACTTGTCGTAATAAGCTTTCAGCGGCATAAAACAGATTTTTTAGGAGTGAGAATCCAGCTATGACGATTAGTCCGATGGCTATGTATCTTGTATTAATTTTGCTTAGGTTCACATTATAAACAATTTTATCTTCTACCTGCTGGCCCCGTACAAGAAGCTTTCGAGTATTTAGGCTGTCAAAAAAACTGTAGAACCACACAATTAAAGAGATAGGTATAATAATTTCCTCTGTCATCGTTCCCAGTAAGATAATCAGTATAAATGCACTGAGCAGCTGCAGTCCCCGATTCATCAGTCCCATGTACATTTGGCCGCAACCGGGAATCAATGAAAATATAAAGCTCCAGAATTTACTTATATCTTTTCTATGCTTATGGCTGTTAAACAAATTTGTATCAACACACTGGCTGCATACTTTTTTTCCAGATATCTCAACCTTACATTCTTCGCATATTGGCTGATGGCAGACACTACATACATATTCAGATGGTCTTTCCTTATGATATTTGCAATCCATCCTACTACCTCCTTATTTTTATTTCTATTCCGTTTAAAATTCGAGTAATGGTTTTACTGGTTTCGTCTGTTGAAAGAAGAATATTCCTCTGCAAAGATGCCGTTTCATCCCAAACCTTCTCAAATTTAATTTCTTTCGAAAGTCCTGAAACGTTTAAGAATACCATCAATAATCCTGCTGCAATCAAGCTGGCACCCCACATACGATGCGTTGGCTTTTCATAGATTTTTGTAACAGTAAGGTCATTAATTTTATGCATAACATCCATCGTAAAGGTGTCAGGCGCTTTTATTTGTCCAATAGTGTGAAATCGTTGACTCATTGCCCTATAATCATCCAAGCTCCTTCTGCATGTAGCACAAGCTTTCATATGATTGGAAATCTGCTGGATTTGTTCAGGTTCTAACTCCCCGCCATCATAACGATCCATTCGTTTTTCTATTTCTCTACACTCCATAATACACCTTCACCTCCAGACTGTATTTCAATTTGCTTACGAATCATTTTCCGTGCTCTGTATAAACCCACTTCCACCGTTTTCACCGGCATATCCAAGATCTCGCCAATCTCTTTGTATTTTAGGTTTTGAAAATGGTACATGATGATAAGCATCTTATACTGATGTGGAAGCTTGTTAACAATTTCCCGTACAATTTCCCTTTGTTCATTGGCCAGCAGCTGATATTCCGGTAAATGATCCTGATGTTCCTCCGCACTCTCCTGTATCCATGAAAGAAGCTGCTGTTCTTTTCTTCTTTTTCGATCCCAATCAATACAACAGTTGGTGGCTATCCTATAAAGCCAGGTTGACACCTTTGACTGAAATTTAAAGGTATGTATCTGACGAAAAGCCCGGATAAACACTTCTTGGGACAAATCATTTGTATCACTGCTGTGATAGGTATAGCCATATACCATACCGTATACTTTGTCCTTGTACCGATCAATCAAGTAACTATATGCTTCTTTGTCTCCTTTTTGCACCCGCTTGACTATATCTTCATCCGTCAAAAGCATCACCTCCTTGCCGTCCATATATTTAGACGATCAAAAAAGAAAAAACCCTACAAAAAGATTATACTTTTTATCTTTTTTAAAAAAAATTATTTTATTCTGATCTTTTAACAGCTTGTTTAAAAATGGAAAGAATGGGTATGAGTAGCTATATGCTTGATGTATTTGTTAAAAAATGCTAAAATTCATATATTAATGTATGATGGGAGGAAATATCTATGAGATTGATAAGAGATTTACAAAGAAAGAAAAAACTGGAACAGCAGAAAAAGCTGGCAAAGGGCGTTGCCATGGGTACATTGGTGGGCAGTATCCTCGGAAGCGCTGCAGGTATTCTATTCGCCCCTGATTCAGGAAAAAATACCCGAAAAAAAATTCAAGACGGTGCCGCGGACGTGAAAAATAATATCGAAAAAGGTGTAACGGAAACAAAGGAAAGCATTGAATCAACAGTAAAAAGCGGTAAAGATAAGATCACTGAGACAATTGCAAAGGTGAAGAAAATGAGAGAATCTACGGAAGCAGATGTGGCTGTCTGTGCGGATCAAGAAGCAGAGGCCGGACCGGAAGCAGAAGAAAATTCAAAATAGGTCTGAGGTGATTTGTAATGGATGCAACCATAAGATTGGGTGATTTGGGAATTGCGCTGATAGGCATTGGACTTCTTGTTTTCATCGTTTATGCCATCATGATTTTAAGAAATGTCAATGAGATGTTAAAAGCCGCTCGCGAAATCATGGAAAAAAATCGTACAAACATTGACAAAGTACTGGATCGCGCACCAACCATCGCATCCAATATTGAAAGTATCAGCACGGATTTATCCCACGATGTAAAGGCCGTGCAAGGGACCATAGACCAGCTTGTGGGTACCTCTGAAGTAGCTGCAGGTGTTTTAGCAGAAAATACCGATGTACTGGCCAGCATCTTGGGCGTGATACAATTAATATTCACGTTAAAAGAAACCTTTACACCCTTTAGGAGAAAGAGAAGATGGTTTTAACGTTGTATCATGAAACAAATCGGGCGAACACTGTTCGCCCCTACGTTTTATAGTATCCGCAAAAGTTTCATTAAGCTATTCTCTTAATGAAAAAAGCTAAAACTACGACTGGTTTTTCAGAACTTCATCTTTTAAATAGTTGATTGCCTTTTTCTTATCTGGTGAAATTCTGCCGAAAAAAATTGCCTTTCGAACTTCTTCAACCATATTGTCTATCATTTTGTGGTCTTCTAAAGAAAATGCCTCCATGATATCATTTCCGTTGATGATATGGGAAATATCCACGATATCCTTAAAGCGGGTCAAATAGTTATTGCATAGATACTCAACATGCACCTTGTACATCCCCATCTCTTCATTGGGATCCAAGAGCTTTCTCGTAGCAATAATATCTGCTAAAGATACCAAAAGTACATCCAAGGTATCTTCGCCAAAATTCTTAAAGAGATCATAGATCGCTCTACCACTGACATCATTGCTTTTATAGAGGGTTAAAGGCCACATATGCTCCTTTACCATTTTGGCCAGGTACTTTTTTTCCTTAACACTAAATTTCAAGCGTTCAGCAATTCTTTCCACGATCTCCATCCCGACGATTTCATGACCGCGAAACCTTACCCTGCCAGTCTCATCTACCCACTTTGCATCCGGCTTACCAATATCATGGAACAATGCAGCCAGCTTGACCATCTGTAGTCTAGAATGTCCCCCAGCTATCTCTTGAATCATATGTTCTTCATAGGCTTTACGCAGATGATTCTCAAAATATCCACTGGCATATATAATACTCTCGGCTACATTCAAAGTGTAGAGGGAATGGGTCCATGTATCCACCACATGATATTTACATTGTCCAACGTCTTTCATAGGCTCAATTTCCGGAAATATCTTATTCAATAAATTCAAATATTTATCCATCAGATTAAAATAAAAGTGAGTCTTTGGCTGATTCAAAATCAAAAACAATTCGTTACTGATTCGCTCCGGTACTGCTTCACAAATTTTATCACTATACTCCTTGATGGCAGCAGCCGTGTCATCAGATAGATCAAAGCCTAGGACAGACATAAAACGTACTGCCCTCAGCATCCGCAGCGGATCATCCTCAAATATATTTCGTCCTACCATGCGAACGATCTTTTTCTCAACATCCGCTTTACCATAAAAAGGATCTATCACCTGCTCAAAGTCAATGCATCCGTCCTTTTCGATCTTTACTGCCATGGCATTCATGGTAAAATCTCTTGTATATAAATCCTCAACGATATGCTGTCCTTTCATATCGGAAAAGTCTATGTTGAGGTTCTCTTTCTTTAGAACAACCCTTGCTATACCATTGATTTCATCCAATACAATAAAACTTCCTTCACAGGAAAAAGCAAATTCCTTGGCTATTTCCAACGCATCTGTCTTCACAACAATATCTATATCAACAGATTTTCTATTCAGAAAATAATCTCTTATAAAACCACCAGCAATATATATGTCAGTACCAGCATAGGAACGGATCCGTTCTACATATGCCTTTAAGGTGTCCATTCAATTCACTCCTTGAAATGTTTTGCAAACCTTCTTTAAGTCCATCTTAAACCTTTTCAGATACACTGTCAATTGATTCTCCCATAACGTTTTCCTGCACAGCTCGTCCTTTCCTATCCTTTATAACCCATCTATCTATAACACTGTTCAATATGGTTTATATTTCCACACATATTTTTATGATAAATTTATATAATAAGGTTGACTTTTATTGGAAAATTTGGTACCATTTAAACATGCAAAATATGTCGAATTTTGTAAATATAGCGAGAAAAAAAGGAGGTTGTAAAATGAAATCTACAGGTATCGTTCGGAAAGTTGATGAATTAGGTAGAGTTGTAATCCCAATCGAATTAAGACGTACGTTGAATATTGGAGAAAAAGACGCCTTAGAAATCTATGTGGATGGTCCCCACATTGTATTGAAAAAATATGAGCCTGCTTGTATCTTCTGCGGACAAGCTAAGGATATAACAAACTTCAAGGGAAAAAATATCTGTCCTTCCTGTATTGAAGAAATAAAATAGGCTTACCTGAAGAAGTTTTCACAATAAAAGGAAATGCTTGTGCATAACACAAGCATTTTTTTTATGCCAGTTGATTTAAATCTTCCAGCAGTTTTATCAAATCACAGCCGTGAACTCTTGCGGCTATCTCCAGGGTTTCCGATTCCGCCCCATTACAGGTGGAACATGGCAACCCATATTTTTTAAATACATCTAGCACTTCCAGCTTGCTGTATAGTACTTCTGAAATGGTCATATCCTTATGATATCTCATAAAAGGCGGCCTCCTTTATAATAGACTATAAAAGCTGGTTACTCGGTCAACCTTATAACCTTTCTCTTATAGCAAAGCGTTTTCCTTACTCTACATTATATTCGACACACCTTTTTTCTTTTCCTCTTCAACTTATGTATATTTTTCAAGCCCAATACTGTATTCGTAGACCTCTCGCTTGGACAGCCCTCGATCCTTTGCCACTTTTTTTGTAGCTTCTTTCTTGTCCAAACCTTCCTCAATATACATGAGAATGTGTTCTCCGATAGACAGATGCCGCCATCTTTCCTCTTCTGATTTTTCACGGGCCTCTGGCGCTGCCCCCTCCACCAAGACAATAAATTCACCCTTTGGTTCCTTTTCTTTAAAATCTTGTATCAGCTCTTCCAAGGAGCCACGAATGAATTTCTCATGAAGCTTGGTAAGTTCCTTGGCTGCAACGGCCTTTCGATTTCCCAAAACTTCTATCATATCTTCCAGGGCAGTGATGAGTCGATGGGGGGCCTCATAGAAAATCAAAGTCCGATCTTCTACAGCAATTTCCTTCAATCTTTTTTTCCGGAGCTTTTTATCCCTGTCCAAAAAACCTTCAAAAGAAAACTTCTCCGTAGGTAATCCTGAGGCAACAAGGGCTGTTACAAAAGCAGTGGGTCCAGGCAGTACTTCTACCTCAATACCCTCCTGGATGCAAGCACGGACAAGATCACTCCCCGGGTCAGAGATTCCAGGCATTCCTGCATCAGTAACAATGGCAATTTTTTCTCCTGCCAATAGTTTCTCAACCAGTAATTTGCCTTTTCCTTCTTTATTATGCTCATGATAGCTGGTCAAAGGTTTTTGTATTCCCAGATGGTTTAAAAGCTTAATGCTATGCCTCGTGTCCTCCGCCGCAACCAGATCAGCTTCCTGCAATGCTCTGATCACGCGAAGAGTAATGTCTTCCAAATTGCCAATAGGTGTGGGGCATATATATAACTTCCCGGTATCTTTTCCCATTTACAACACTCCCTCCATGGAGTCTCTTCCATAGATATCATGGATTTCATCGGTATAGGTCCCATCCTCATTATAAACATACAACGGGTCCATGAATTTCAGCTCCGGTCTTCCGTACTTCACACATTCGACCAGTAGAATATTAGGCTTCTTATGCATGTTAGGATGAACAAATCTGATTCTTTTAGGCTCCAATTTGTATTTTCGGCAAAAACATATAATATCCACCAAACGATGGGGACGGTGAACCATATAGAAATGCCCTTTGTCCTTCAATAGCTTTGCTGCCGTAGAGATCACATCTTCTAAGGTACACTTCACCTCATGTCGCGATATAGCTTTACTGCTTTCCGGATTGATCAAACCGCCGCCCTCATTCATATAAGGAGGATTTGAAGTAACCGCATCAAAAGAATATGGCTCCCATTCTCCAGCAATCTCTCTTAAGTCCCTATGAAAAATCCTGACGCGTTCGTCCAGTCCATTCAGCAAAACACTTCTGGCTGCCATATCCGCCACTTCCTGCTGTATTTCAACCCCCATGATTTCCTTGGCTTCTGTTTTTCCAGCCAGCAAAATCGGAATAATCCCGGTACCCGTACCCAGATCAACAACTCTCCAATTTTTTCGGATTTCTGCAAAGTTACTTAACAGTACGGCATCTATCCCAAAACAAAATCCCTTTGGATTCTGAATCAATCTCAGTCCTTTACATTGTAAATCGTCCACTCTTTCATATTCTTTCACCAAATGCTTCTGCATAACGATCTCTCCTGAAATCTATTTTGATTATTATATCACGTTACTTCTAAATCTAATCTCCTATTTATTATTGATGAATCGTTGGAAAAAGTAAAGGATTTTCTACTGGTAGAGAACATGGGAACAGGCCCTCAGTCCCGCCAAAAGCAGGCATGACAGTAGGTACAGTCCCCATGTTCTAAAATAAGGGACCTCCCCAAAGAGAAAGTCCCTTATATCTACGCTTACTTTTTATTTAACGCATCCTCGATCTTTTCTATCATCGTTTCCTTCTTCATGGCACCAGAGACAAAATCTGAAATATAGCCTTCCTTATCGATGATATACGTGGTTGGCAGCGCTCTAACCTTATATTTCTGTGATACGGTTCCGTCCACATCAAACAGGATAGGGAAGGTATATCCGCTTTCATCTACAAAGGTTTTTACCGAATCCATGTCTGTGCCTGTCTTTTCGGCGGCCAATACATTCACTGCCAGCATAACAACATCTTGATCCTGATATTTCTCATATACAGCCTGCATATCCGGCATCTCCTGCTTGCAAAAACCGCACCATGTGGTCCAGAAATTTACAAACACAACCTTGCCCTTTAAGCTGGATAATTGAATTTCATTGCCTTCTCTGTCCAGTAGGGTAAAATCATAGGCTCGATCTCCAGGAAAAACCCCATAATCCTGTGCTGCTTCGGTTTCTTCCTTTGGCGGCTTTTCACTTTCTACCACTTTGTTCTCCTGTTTTTCTTGAGGTTCTTGTACCGTAATTTTTCCTTCCTCTGAAGGAGTCTCCTTCTTTTTCAGGCATCCTCCCAACAGCAGGGTGGTTAGAAGGACAGCGATAAGTAGGATAAACCATTTTGATGACCTTATTTTTTTCATACCCAATTCTCCTTTCAGTAGGCTAACATGGAAGAAAGTATGTACAAATAGTTGGTATAAATCAATATACCCATGATAATCAGCAGGACTCCGCTCACCAGCTTAATCAGTTTAAAATATTTGAATATTTTTCTGGTATGTTCCATGAACAAATTCACCATCAAAGCAGCAGCAATGAAAGGAACACTCATTCCCATGGAATAAACAGCCAGCAGACCCATCCCTTCTATGATGGTTTCCGTATTGCCGGCCAGCATGAGTACGGAACCTAAAATGGGACCTATACAAGGTGTCCATCCAAAGCTAAAGGTAATGCCTAGAAGCAACGCGTTGAAAAAACTCGGTGATGTATCCTTTAGTGCCATCCTTTTCTCATAATCAAAATATCTGATTTTTAAAATCCCCGCATGATGAAGACCGAAAATGATCATGATAACGCCGCTGATCTTCCGAAGCTGTTCTCCATATGTATAAACAAATTTTCCGATAACGCTGGCCGTTGCCCCTAAAAGAATAAATACAAGGGAGAGTCCTATAACAAAGGCCACCGCATTTAGCACCAGCATCCTTCTTCTCTTAGGGCTGTTTTCCATCTCTTCTATCGATGTCCCGGCCAAATAGCCCAAATAGACGGGCAGTAAAGGCAGTACACAAGGAGATGCAAAGGATGCAAGCCCTTCAATAAACACAACAAGATTAGAAAGATTCTCAGACGCCACGATCATGTCCCCCCTTTAGCCCGGTCTCCGAACAAAATGTCAAATCATTCTACAGGCTATATACCCATTATACTACATTTTATACGAAAAAAGACCCCTCTTTTGGGGTCTTTGGTCCATCATTTATCTATTCTATTCAGGTTTTGGCGCATCTACAGGGCACACATTCGCGCATGCACCGCATTCGATGCATCCGTCAGCATCAATAACATATTTTGTTTCCCCTGCACTGATAACATCTACAGGACACTCCGGTTCACATGCACCACAACTGATACATGCGTCGTCAATAAAATAAGCCATATCCCTTCACCTCCATTCCTTACATTCCGATTCTTAGTAAGTATTACCAGAACCTATGATATTTATTACATAAGAATGAATGGACACGAAGAAAAACATCATCTATTCAAAAAAAGCATACTCCTTCTTATTGACATAATCAACAAATTCTCTATTGTTGGATACAGCCTTTATTTCTCCCCCAACATTTTTAATAGCCCTTGCACCTTCCAATATTTTATCTAAAACCTCAGGTTCTATGTACGGGATATTTCCAAAGTTATACACAACCTTTAACGGTTTAATATATAAAAAGCCTTGTATCGCCATATGCAAATTCTGGTAGCTCTCCATATCAAGTTGATCATAAAAATGTATAATAAAGGTACCATTCTGATTCTCTATGGTAAAAGGACTGTCTTCCAGGCTATTGTTTTCATTGCTTTTATTATCTTCTTCTCTTATCCTCCTCATTTTATCCTGGATAAGAACTTCGTTGATGATATTTAGAACTTTTTCAGAGGCAAAAGGCTTGATAATATAATGCTTGGCCCCATTTTCCAGTGCTTCAAATACCATTTTCTTTTGATCGAGGGCACTGATCATAATAATTCTTGCACCTAAATCCTTGGCAATAATCTGCTTAACCGCTTCAATGCCATCCATCACAGGCATGGTGATATCCATTGTAACTACATCTGGGTTTGCTTTTTCATATTCCACAACTGCTTGTCTGCCATTTGATGCTTCTGCCACAACTTGGTGTCCTGCACTGGTAAGGATCGTCCTCAAATTCCTTCTCATTACCAAAGAATCATCTGCTATAAGAATGCGTGCCATTCCTTTTCCTCCTTAAAGTTAACCTGCCGACCGCTACCAGCGTGCAGCTTTACTATTATGCAATATTCATTGGAATATATTTTCATACCCATGATATATTGTAGAAAAAACATGGATGTAGTTATTATAACTTTTAAATCATTCAGTCATCACTCTAAATTTTATCATAATTCTTTTAAATTTTCATTAAGTTTATGCTATTTATCCTTTCGTATAGATAGATATAAAAATAGACAGAGGATGATTTTCATTGATTCCTCTGTCTACATACAATTTTCTTTAATCTTCTAAGGCTTTTATATCCTCGTCCACCAGATCTTCTTCTACAGCAGGTTTTTGACAGCAATGTCCGCATCCTGTTCTCTGAATTTCGTGCTTCATATACACGCTAATTTCATCACTCAGCTTGTCATCCTGACCATTTTTGCCTTCTTCAAGAATCCGTCTAGCCTTGATACTTTCCAACAGTACACTGTTCTCCATCACAATGGCTGCACCGTCCGGTGTCATAATCTTTTCTCCTATTTCCGGCAGTCCGTCCCGCAGGCATTGATACATTTCATGTTCATATTTTAAGCAGCACATAAGTCTGCCGCAGATTCCGGATATCTTGGTAGGATTCAGTGACAAGCTTTGTTCTTTTGCCATTTTTATAGATACCGGTTCAAAATCCCCAAGCCATGAAGCACAACATAAAGAGCGCCCACAAGGCCCTAATCCGCCGATCATCTTCGCTTCATCCCTCACACCAATCTGTCTTAATTCAATCCTTGTTTTAAAGACAGCAGCCAAATCCTTAACCAACTCACGGAAGTCAACTCTCCCGTCTGCGGTGAAGTAGAAGATAACCTTATTATTATCAAAGGTATATTCTACATCAATCAGCTTCATGTCCAACTGATGCTCAGATATTTTCTCCAAGCAGATGTGCAGCGCTTCCTTCTCTTTATCGATATTATGCTTATGTTGGATTTCATCCTCCAACGTAGCAATTCTCAATACCTTTTTCAAAGGTGAAACAATATCCTCTTCGGGAACATCCTTAGGGCCTACCACAACCTCACCAAACTCAATACCTCTGGAGGTCTCTACAACGACATTCTGAGAGGGCTCGATATCTATATGATCAGGATCAAAATAATAGATTTTCCCTGCTTTTTTAAATCGTATTCCAACTACGGTTACCATTTTATACCTCCTGAATGCTTAACAGCATAATTTCAATAGCCAATTGAAAGTTGACATTAGACCGGATATCCTTTTTCGTTTTTTCTATAATTTCAATCACGTTACTGATCTTGTCATAGGAAATCGTCCTGCTATGTCTTTCTAATTGACTTTTTCTATCTAAATTGATCAAATAATCCTCAGCCTGCAATCCTGAAAGAAACAGTATATCGCGAAACCAAGCAATCATAAAATCAAGAATCTCCGTAATATCGTCTTTATACTGCTGAAAAAAATCAAACATGGAAAATATCTGAAAGGAATCTTTCTTCAGCAGCTGATCAATCACTTCAATGGTAACTTCTCTCCGTTTGATAAAATCCTCTGCGTTCTTTAAATCCAACGCCTTTTGGGGAATCCCATCAGAAAAAGCAGCCAACAGCTTCGCTTCTTCTCCAGTGATATGATGCTT
This sequence comes from Bacillota bacterium, assembly GCA_049324315.1. GTDB lineage: Bacteria > Bacillota > Clostridia > Peptostreptococcales > Thermotaleaceae > JBMOKU01. Next base: position 55,323 of record JBMOKU010000049.1, read on the forward strand.
GTCTCTTAAATATGTTATGATTTCTTTTTCTCCTACCCTGTGAAATTTTAAAATCTGACACCGGGAGCGAATCGTCGGTAAAAACCGGTTAAAATTGGTACTGATCAAAATAATCACTGCATATTCCGGTGGTTCTTCAAGGGTTTTTAACAGCCGATTTTGAGCGCTGACAGTCATCTCGTCTGCTTGATTAACAATATATATTTTCTTTTGACTTTCATAGGGCTTTAACAGCAAATCCTGCTGAAATTCTTCAATTTGTTTATTCTTTATACTCTGTCCATCCGGTTCGATGATTGTAATATCAGGATGGTTATTTCCATGAAACTTTATGCATGATGAACAAACATTACATGCTTCACCTTGATAGTTCTTGCATTCAATGGCCTTCGCAAAGGCTAGCGCCGTATTCATCTTGCCAATACCTTTTGGGCCGTCAAAAACATAGGCATGGGCAATTTTTCCTCTATGAATGGCGCCATCCAAGAAACTGACAATCCTATGCTGACCTACGATTTCCTTCCATCCCATTCCTGCTCCCACCATTCTGCGTATCCCTACTACACCTTTTCAAAGCGATCTACGTCTAATACAAATATCGTTGCCCCTCCAACTTGAACTTCTATGGGGTAGGTTATAAAGAAGCCTGTATCACCCATAATCGTCGTGGGGGCAGGAGCCATCTCTTTTCTGCTTTTGCATACCGTCTTAATAAGATCAATGACTTCTTCCACTTTTTCCTTCTCTACACCTACTAAAATTGTGGTATTACCTGACTTAAGGAAGCCTCCCGTTGAGGCCAGCTTGGTTACCCGATAATTTTGTTCCGTCAGTTTTTCTACAAGCATGTGAGAGTCTTCATCATGGATTACCGCTACAATCAGCTTCATGAAATCGTCTCCTTTCATACATTCCCTTATTACTATCTCTCATTATAATTTATCCCATGCAATAAAGCAAATAATTACGCATCCCCATCTAGATTCAAGCATTTTTTCTTAACCACTTCATAAATTTCTTCATGGATTTCTTCAATGGACTTAAGATTTTCCTCTTTAACGCACTGGATCGATTCCCAGCTATACTTGCAGGCCACTTCCCTGGCATTTTTATAGGAGTTTTCCAGATACGCCTCGTCCTTTTCATGGATATCCTGCTCCTGTTCACCTGTAATCTTATTATTTCTCATTTTTCTAAGTTCTTTACTATATCTTGGCGGCATATCCAGAAAGATAACACAGTCCGGTACCGGAAGGCCATACATTTCAAACTCCAAAGCCCAAAGCCAGTTCAGAAACTTATCTCTTTCCTCTTCGTCTGTCATTTTGGCTGCCTGATGAACCATATTGGACGTGGTATATCTGTCTGCAATGATAATTCCGCCGCTGTTGTAAAAGCTTTCCCATTCCTTCTTAAAGGATGCATATCTGTCCACGGCATAGAAGGTAGATGCAATATAAGGATCTACATCCCCAGGGTTTTTTCCGAAATCCCCATTCAGATACATTTTAACCAGCGCAGAAGAATCGCTGTTATAATTAGGATACGCTACCTTGCGAATATTATATCCGTCTTCTCTTAAACGATCATACAGCTTCTCCGTCTGTGTTGCCTTCCCGCTTCCATCACTGCCTTCTATAATCATTAATTTCCCTTTCATATCTCGCCTCCTGATATTTCCTGTATGTCTATCCAATCACTTGTATCTTCTCCAGGGTCGCATCCTTGGGCCCAATCAAATTGATCCCGTTTTCTAGTAAAGCGTTGATATATTCTATCAAGTCTGCGGTAATTTCTTCTCCTGGGCACAAAATAGGTATTCCAGGAGGATAAGGAATTACATATTCACCACAAATGGAACCTTCACTTTCCTTAAACAGCCTCTCTATTTTAGGGCTGTAGACTGCCTCCCGAGGGGTTATCCTCATGGAAGGAATATGATAGGAATACAAAGGAATTTCGACTTTTCTTCGGTTAAATCCTTTTCCGTCTCCAATCTCTTTTAAAGCGTTAAGCAATCTGTCAAAGTCGTCTTTTGTATTTCCAATAGAAGCAACAGCCACCACGTTTTTGGTACTGCACATCTCCACCTGTATATGATGTTTGGTTCTTAACAATTTCTCTAAAAGGACACCGCTAATCCCCAGTGCAGACATATCGATGACTAATTTTGTTCTGTCCAGAGACTTCACCCCAAATCTACCTGTTAGCCTCTCATCAAACATATGTAGTCCTTCCATCTCCCGGGCTTTTTCATGAAAATAATCAATATGATCTAGCAGCTGACTCATCAGATGCCTGCCGTCCTGTTCCACAATGGCCCTTGCCAAGTCCAAAGACATCATCAATAGATACGAAGGGCTGGAACTCTGATGCATGGAGAGCATGAATCGAAGTCTCTCCTGATCGATTCTATCTGATTTCACATGGAGCATGGAACTCTGGGTAAAGGATGGCAGCGTTTTATGTATGCTTTGAACTACCATATCTGCTCCGGCTTCTAGCGCTGATATGGGTAATGTATCGCTGAGATTTAAATGAGCTCCATGGGCTTCATCCACTAGTAAAATTTTGCCGTATTGATGAACAATCCTTGCTATTTCAACGATATCTGAACATATCCCGTAATAGTTGGGGTAAGTAATCAACACCGCCTTAGCATCTGGATGCTCTACTAATGCTTTTTCGATGGTTTTTGACTGTATTCCCATGGGCATATAATAATCATCATGTATTTCAGGATTTACATATACAGGTATCAATCCTCCCATGATCAGCCCATAACTCACAGACTTGTGACAATCTCTAGGAATAATAATCTTGTCACCGGGATTACCTACCGTCATCAACATGGCCATGTTGCCGCAGGAAGTTCCGTTTACTAAAAAATACGTGTGATCCGCTCCAAAAAAACGGGCAGCTCTTTCCTGCGCTTCCTTAATCATTTCCTCTGGGTCATGCAGATTATCGGTTCCTGGTATCTCAGTGGTATCAATGGATGATAGTTTTTCTTTAAAGTTTCTATAATTATATTGATCAAGTATTCTTCCATTCTTATGCCCCGGCACATGAAAGGATACAACATCTCGACTAGAATAATCCAGCAATCTGTCTAAAATCAACGGGCCTTGCACAGGCATCCCTCCTACGTTATAAATAACCAACCATGGAATTTTATTTATAGAATATGTCATGATTCCTTAAGCTTATTAATGGCTGATGGCAAAGGCAAAAAGATGTTTAAGAACGTGCATCTATACTCTATTTCTATATACGCCTTGATTTTCCTTTTCTAGATAGACAACAAAAAAATCAGTCATTAACAAATTGTTAATGACTATCCACAGCTTCACCATTTTTAAGATGCTTTTTCCACAGCCTTTTCATCATCATTTGATAAAACGCGAATGATGTATCTTCCTGGCTGGCATGTGCAATCTTTTGTTCGCATTTATTACAAATATAGTCATTTAGTATTTCTATGTAGTCATAGGTATTATCATCGCAAATAAAACAAGGTACCTTTTGCTGCGCCATACAATCCCCTCCAACCTTTTTTTATCATGATTATTTACCCGTTACCTATAGTTTATTCGGGTATTCGTCCTTTTGTTAGAGAGGTTGACTAAAAAAAGCCCCTGTTACTCATGAACAGAGGGCTGGCATGGACAGTCACAATAAGATCTTAATACGTTTAACAAATCTTCATTTGGTTGAATAATAAACAGGTATCGATCACTGCTTCTGGTGAATTCCCCAATATACCATTCATCGAACATCTTTCCGGTAACAAATTTATATACTTTGTACTTTTGTTTTGCATTTTTTACATACATCTCGTCATATGGCTGCAAACATTCCAATTCATAAAGCTTCAGGCTCAAAAACATATGATTTGATGTACTGATAACCCTTTCCATCACAAAATCATCATCAATAATTTTATAATTAAAATACACAATGTGGCTATAAATAATCTTCGTACAGCCTACACCCGCAGCAATCAATGCCGCGATACCCCCTATATTGGCCAATGCCGGACTAACGCGAATCAATAATTTGATGACAATTTCCATACCGACAATTGCTCCAAATATGACTGCTATCAACTTCTTGACAGGGAATTTCTTTTGCGTGATTGTTTGTCTAATCAGATTCGGCATTGCTATGACCCCTTTTTATAACCCATTCTTTTAAATCAAGTATTATCATATCATTTTGATGTCCCACCTGCAATGATAAATTCTTTCCACCATCTTGACATTCCCGATAAGCATAAAAAAACTTCCTCATAAATCATGAAAAGATTTACGTGGAAGCTCTTTATTTTGCTATTTTTAAATAATTCCTCTCAAAGTATGTATCTTCATACGCAGGCGCTAATGGCTGAGCTGCCACCTTTTTCTTTCTCTTTATGTCCTGCGCAGCATCGATAAACAGGCTGTACTGAATACATGCTACCGGTATACATAACATCATAAGCAAAATCAATCGTAAAACCATAGGATCCGTCCCTCTCAATCTATTGATTTTCTCTTACGATATGTATTCTATATATCTTTCTATTTTCCTTCCTCGAATCTTTGGTACCTTTGTCCCATTTCCTGTCTTTCTGTCGAAAATCTATAAACATTATACAACATATTGTTCATTTTTATTTTTCATATACCATATATATGCGACATTTTTTTTGGAAATACAAAAGGCTCCAAAATAAATTTGGAGCCTTTCTCTGTTTACCTAGCAACGACCTACTCTCCCAGGCGGCTGCCCGCCAAGTACCATCGGCGATGATGAGCTTAACTGCCGTGTTCGGTATGGGAACGGGTGTATCCTCATCTCTATCGTCACTAAATAGGTTAGAAGT
>JBMOKU010000050.1:0-58746 GCA_049324315.1 Bacillota bacterium
TACTAATCATATCAGACGCCTCCTAGGGGTTTGGTTCTTGCAAAATTAGTATTCCTAGGATTCAGGTGTCTGATTTTGTTATTTTATGGAATTGTTATCACTAGCTACATTACTTGTAAAGTGGTGTCAATATAAAAATCTGATAGTAATAATATTTTACTATCGTAGTAAAATGTTGAATGTATAGATAATATGTAAAAATGATTTACTTTAATGGCATTATATACCAAATGGTAAAAATTGTAAATATATTTTACGAATATTTCTTGTTATGGTATAATAGACCTAGACCTCAATATAGAGATTTGTGTAAAGGAATGTTATATGGAGACTGAAAATCTTACATCGGGAAAGTTATTAAAAAGAATAAGAAAAGCTCTGGGATTAAGGCAACATGAAATTGTAGGGAATGAAATAACCAGAAACTTGGTTAGCATGATTGAAAATGGAAAAACGCCTCTGAATCCCAATATTGCGAACCTTATTATCAGGAATATTAATTCCATATCGAAAGAAAGGAATTTAAATGTTACCCTTGTTGAAAGAGATTTAATTGTACCCGGGCTATTTGAAGCAAAGCAGCAAGCGCAGCAATATGAGGAACAGCTAGATAAGAAGGACTTTGCTGATATTGCTGGATTGGTTGAAGAGGTAAGCACTTTCTTAAACAAGTGGGACATACCGGAACAGAAGGCAATTATCTTCTCGAAATTTGGAGAGATATTTTTTTCTAAAGCAGAGTTATACAGAAGCTATATGTACTACATTAAGGGCTTTGAAAATGCTGTAAGAATCTCTGATTATACGCTTTTAGGAAATGCATCCGTTCGGCTCATGCATATATGCATTAAGCTTCAGAAATATCAAGAGTGCATTGAGATAAGCAATAGTATTTCAAGCGACATGGATAATTTATATGATGAATCCGTTTTAATAATCTTGTACAATAAGGCATTGGCACATTTGTATTTGTCAGAGTACGACCTGTGTATAAGTACTTTGGATGAATTAGAAAGAAAGATTTCTAAAAATGAGTTGGCAAGATATCTAGATATTATGATTTTAAAGGCTATTTGTTTTAAGAGAAAAGGACAATATGAGACTGCTCTTGCAATCTATTATTATCTTATCAACGATTTAGAAATAGACCTAGTAGACAAAAAGGTCACGATCTATGGTAATATGATGGAAATCTATTCTATATTGGAAAATTCCTCAAAAGTAATTGAACATTTGCATACTATAATTACTTTATTAGATGATTTGGAGCCTGACAGCATTTGTCTAGTAAGGGCACATATAGAAGTTGCTCTAGCCTACAGATTTTTAGAGAATTACAAAAAGTGCATCACATATTTAGATAAAGGGTTAGATCATGCAAGAAAAATTTGCGATTTAGATTCCATACAAAGAATTAGTAAGCTTTTAGCAGAGGCATACATTGAATCCAATGAACTTACATCTATGGAGAGCCTGAAAAATGGAATTATTGACATGGTGGAGCTGGGGTTCATAGATCCCGATGATAGTACTATCCTTCAGATGATGTCTTATTTCAATAAGATAGGTATGCCTGAAGAGGTGGAGAAGCTTATTCAATTAATATTAAAAAGTAAAGGGGTTGACGTTAATGGGAATTAAGAAAGGGATTGCGTTATTACTAACAGTTTTTACAATAGTTACATCCGTATATATGTCTGGTGTATGCGATCTATTTGTAAAAGCAATCGGGGAGAAGAGTACCGTTATTTCTGAGATTGTTCCAGGGCCTTGGTCAATACCGATAGATCCAGATTTACTACCTAAGAAGAATGTATAAAAAGACTAAGCTGCATTAAGAAAATAGCTTGTGTAAAGCTTCTGCGGACGCCCGATGGGCGCCCCTACTATGAACGCACTTGTTTTTCTCTTTGAATCAGTGAAATGGAAATACATACTAAATATCATAAAAATGCTGGTGGAAATTTTACCGCCAGCATTTTTATGTGCTTAAGAGAGAAAAGATGCCGTAAAAAACAGTTCTTGATAGAACAGACTCTTTCTAAATCTCTTTTTACGTTCTACATGATAAGAATGATCTGAAAATAGCTGGGTATATTCCTGTTCATTGCGGATATATTTTCCTTTATCCCAAAAGGACATATACCAGTTGCAAAAAGGAAAATTCTTATGAAAGCAGGGCTCAGTAATGATTATTTTTCCTTGAGGCTTTAAAATCCTCTGAAATTCTTGGAGATATTCCTTCAGATCTTCTGAAGAGATATGGTGAAGAACGGCCATGATAAAAATATAATCAAAGAATTGGTTGGAAAAAGGCAGGCCATAGCCTCTCTGTGTCTTAAACTGATAATTAGCAAACAATCTCTGTGCATAGTGAATTCTATTCTGATCGCAATCAATACCGACATAATTATCCGGTTGAAACAAAGTACAGTTAGAACCAATGCCGCATCCGAAATCCAATACCATACTGTTTTCAAAGTTATAGTCTGCTAAAAGGCCCTTCATTCTACGATTGATAAATGCATTGGTAAACCATTGAGGTCTTACAAAGTAATGATATAATTTTGGAGACAATTCCATTCCTGGTAATCACATCCTTTTCTACAGCAATTCGGCTAACAAATTTAGTATTTCTTGCAGGCATCAATTTATGGGTGCAAATAAAAGTCATGGGTGGAATTAACAGGAAAAATATTTTATGCAGTATTTGTGATAATAATTAGTGAAAACAAAAAAAGAGGTGGAGAATCATGACCGTTAGTTCTCAAGTAAAACAGACTTTAGCGGCACTAAAGGGAAGCCAAGGGACATTAAGGATTTATGCTGCACAGGCTCAGAATGAGAAGGAAGAAGAGGTATATCTAGAAGCAATCGCTGTGACGAGTCAAATCATTCAAGATATGGAAAACCGTATAAAGACCTTGGAATTTGAAGAACCCCAATATAAGGGGCTATAGGAGTGGGAAAAAGATGAAGGAATGGATTGTGATACTGATCAGGTCGACAGTTTTGTTTTTATTTGTACTTACAGCAGTAAGGCTTATGGGGAAGAGACAGCTATCCAGAATAACACCTTTCAATTTTACCGTATATACTGTCATTGCCGTGCTATCTGCGTTAATCTCCCTCAACGTCATTAAAAACTTTGCCTTTGGTCTGATTGCTTTAGGTGTCTGGGTTTTATTTTCCATCGGTTTAGATTATATATCGATGAAAAGCAAGTTTTTGCATGATTGGATTAACGGAAGAGAAACAATTTTGATTAAACATGGAAAGATAATGGAAGAAAACTTAAAGCAGATAAGGCTAACGGGAGAAGAATTACTCCGGGAATTACGGTCTAAAAATGTTTTTAATCTGGCAGATGTAGAATTTGCGGTTATGGAAACGACTGGCGAACTGAATGTCTTGCCAAAGGCACATAAAAAGCCTGTAACGCCCTATGATCTCGGAGAAAAAGTAGGACCCCATGCAGAACCTCAGACAGTGATTTTAGACGGCAATGTGATTGATGAAGCCTTGAGCAGTATAGGGCTAAATAGAGGATGGATAAATATGCAGCTGGAGAGTATTGGTGTTTCATTAGACAATGTTTTTATCGGACAGGTAGACTCATCGGGAGACTTATTTTTAGATCTTTTTGATGATTCGGTACAAGTGCCCCAACCGAAGGTAAAGGAGCAGTTATATGCAAATCTTGAAAAATGTCAGGCGGATCTTATTACTTATGCTTTAGAAACAGAGAACATGAAGGCAAAAACCATGTATAAAAGGGATGCAGAGAAGCTCAGCCATGTCATAGAGAAATTACAACCTTATTTATTAAGATAGAAGGTGATGAAAGGGTGTCAAGCAAGAAAAAGAAAAAACTAACACCAACGCAACAACAGTATCAAGCTTATGCAAAAGAAAGGGAACCAAAAAGGTCCGTTCTACGTAATTGTTTTTGTGCCTTTATTGCTGGAGGGACCATATCCTTGATTGGTCAAGGACTGCAGTGGATGTTTATCAAATACTTTGATTTTACAGAGACTACGGCAGGAAATCCAACCGTTGCTGTTTTGATTATGACTTCTATTTTGCTAACCGGTTTTGGCGTCTATGATCATATTGCCCAGTGGGCAGGTGCCGGAACGATCATACCTGTAACCGGATTTGCCAATACCATGGCTTCTGCTGCCATAGAATACCGTAGTGAAGGCTATGTGTTAGGCGTAGGCGGAAATATGTTTAAGATATCCGGACCTGTTATCACCTTTGGTGTTTTTTCAGCATTTGTTGTTGCATTAATCAAAATAACAATTCAAGGATTAGGTGGGATGTAAAGATGTTGAAGGGGCGATCATGGGTTTTTGAGAACAAACCTGCTATTATGGCATCTGCGGCAGTCGGAGGTCCATTTGAAGCCAAGGGTGCAGTGGCAGATGATTTTGACATTCTACATCAGGATATCTGGCTAGGACAGGACAGCTATGAAAAAGCAGAAGAAAAACTATTGGAACAAGCCTGTGAAAGAGCTATCGAAAAAGCGGGTCTTAAAAAAGAAGATATTCAGTTTTTTATCAGTGGTGACTTAATGAATCAAATTATTTCCAGCAGCTTTGCAGCACGTACCCTAGGGGTGCCCTACTTAGGTATATTTGGAGCCTGTTCCAGTTCTATGGAGAGTTTGGCATTAGCTTCCCAATTGGTAAACAGCAAAGCAGCAAAGTATGTATTGGCTGCTGCATCCAGTCATAATGCTGCGGCTGAAAAACAATTTCGCTATCCTACCGAATATGGTTCTCAAAAACCTCCAACTGCCCAATGGACAGTTACCGGTGCTGGTTCAGCCGTTGTTACAGAGGATGGTGAAGGACCCCGAGTTACTTCTGCTACCATTGGTCGGGTAATCGATATGGGGTTGTCAGACCCATTTAATATGGGTGCAGCCATGGCACCTGCCGCTGTAGATACCATAGAAGCTCATTTTCGAGATATGAAGATAGAACCGTCTTATTATGATTTGATTGCTACAGGCGATTTAGGGAAAGTAGGGCATCGTATTGCCGGTGACTTACTAACCGATCATGGGCTAAAAATACCAAAGGACATATTAACAGATTGTGGTTTACTAATCTATAAAGAAGACCAGCCGGTTATTGCAGGAGGCAGTGGATGCGGCTGTTCTGCAACAGTAACCTATGGACATCTGTTGAACCGTATGAAAAAGGGTGAGTTCAAGCGAATGCTAATCGTGGCTACCGGGGCATTGCTGTCGCCATTATCCTACCAACAGAAGGAAAGCATACCATGTATTGCCCATGCGGTTTCTATAGAGATGACAAAGTGAGGTGTTTACACCATGGAAAAATTTATTTGGGCATTTATCATCGGCGGAGCTATATGTGTGATCGGACAGATTATGATGGATGTTTTTAAACTCACACCGGCCCATACAACCACGACAATGGTTGTGGTTGGTGCAATACTGGGTGGATTGGGGTTATATGAACCTCTAATCAAATTTGCAGGGGCAGGAGCATCTGTGCCAATCACCAGCTTCGGCAATTCGTTGGTAAAAGGAGCCCTGGCAGAGGCACAAAAAACCGGTATTGTAGGTGTGCTAACAGGTATTTTCGAAGTAACCAGCGCGGGTATTTCATCAGCCATCATTTTTGCATTCTTAGCAGCATTAATCTTTCGGCCAAAAGGCTAATAGACAGATATAACTGTGGAAGGAGGTGATATTCATGACAGTAGGTACACAAATGCAGCAAGCAATTGCAGGTATCCAGAGTGCAGCAGCTACAATGAAGACCTTTGCACTGGAAACACAGGATAAACACGCAAAGAAGGAATTCCAACAAATTGCCCAGACTCTAGATAGTGCCCTAGAAACACTAAAAAACAGAAAGAATTATATTGAGCAGCAAGAACCACAATATAAACAGCAGTAATGATAAAAGAAAGCTGAAGAAAATTTCAGCTTTTTTTGTTTAAGAGATTGTTTTTATCATTGAATGTCCTCCATAGAAAATCATGATATAATGATGAAGAGCGAATATATATATTTATGCGGAAAATCATAATGCTATGAAAATAGGTGAGGTATTCATGGGAAAATCATTATATATAACAGAGAAGCCTTCTGTAGCCATGGAATTTGCAAAGGCTTTAAAAATAAACGGTAAAAAAAGTAATGGATATATTGAAGCAGACCATGCCATCATTACCTGGTGTGTTGGTCATTTAATAGCTTTAAGCTATCCTGAGAAATATAACCCTAGTTTAAAGCGATGGTCATTGAAGCATTTACCTTTTTTACCGGAAGAATTCAAGTATGAAGTTATTTCCGGTGTTAAGAAGCAGTTTGATGTGGTGAAGAAGCAGCTGACCCGCAAGGATGTGGACACCATATACGTATGTACAGACTCAGGGCGGGAGGGAGAGTATATCTATCGTCTGATTGATCAGATGATTGGTGTAAAAGGTAAAGTGAAGAAAAGAGTATGGATTCACTCACAAACCGATGACGAAATCCGTAGAGGCATACAGGAAGCTAAATCATTGGAGGAATATGATGCATTAAGTCATTCAGCATACCTGCGGGCCATAGAGGATTATCTGGCGGGTATCAATTTTTCAAGGTTAATGACCTTAAAATACGGGAGAGACGTAGGACAGCTAATCGGTGAAAAGAAGGCTGTCATTGCAGTGGGGCGAGTGATGTCTTGTGTACTAGGGATGATTGTCAACCGAGAACGGGAAATCAGAGCCTTTGTTCCAACTCCTTTTTATCGAATTGAAGGAGCCTTTCATGATGGAATTCAAAACGAATATAGAGGTGAGTGGAAGAGCATACAAGGGTCTTCCTATTATTTATCCGAGAAATTATTCAATGAACAGGGCTTTAAGACCAGGGAAGATGCGGATAAGTTTGTTAAAGATCTAAAGCAAAATGAAGAATGGCCTAATGGAAAAATCGAAGACATAACGATCAAAGAAGAAAAGAAAAGCCCGCCCCTTTTATTTAACCTAGCCGAACTGCAAAATGAGTGTGCAAAATATTTCAAAATCAGTCCGGATCAAACGCTGGCAGCAGCACAGCATTTGTATGAAAAGAAGCTATTAACTTATCCCAGAACAGATGCCAGAGTGCTATCAAAATCAGTGGCAAAGGAAATTTATAAGAATTTACAAGGAATAGAGAAGAGCAGTGTGGATTTGGAGCTTTCAACTGCCGCTTCCACCATATTGAAGCATAAATGGCATGAAAGTCTTATCAAAAGTAAATACGTCAATGATACAAAAATAACAGACCATTATGCCATCATACCTACGGGTCAAGGCCTCAATGCCTATGGATCATTGAAAGAAATAGAGAAAAAGATATATGTTTTAGTGATGCGCAGGTTCCTTGCGGTCTTTTTCCCACCAGCGGTTTATAAGAAGGTTCAGATAACGACAGGCATTGGTACGGAAAGATTTTTTACTTCAGAGAAAATACTTATTAAAAAGGGATATCTTGAAATCTTATCATTTAAGGATCAAGAAAATGATCAAGAAGGGACTCGATACTATCATCATCTAAAAAAAGGACAAAAAGTAACGGTTCATGACTTACTCATAAAAGAAGGAGAAACAACACCACCGAAGGCCTATACTTCAGGTTCCATCATCTTAGCCATGGAGAATGCGGGGAAGTTAATAGAGGATGAGGAACTTCGGGAACAGATAAAAGGCAGTGGCATCGGCACCAGTGCTACCCGGGCTGAAATCATTAATAAACTGGAACGGATAAAGTATATTCATATTCATAAAAAGAATCAAATCATAGAGCCAACTGGTTTAGGCGAGTTGATTTTTGATGCGTTAAAAAATTCTCTAGAGGATTTGTTAAACCCTGAATTGACGGCTAATTGGGAAAAAGGCCTGGAGATGGTAGCAAGCAATGAAATGGAATATGATAAATATTTGCAGAAATTGAATGAATACGTTAAAACCAAGGTCATGGAGGTGTTGGGCAAGAAAGAAATCAAATTAGAAAAGCCTGCCGCTTCTATTCCCCGTGATAAAGAACCTGACACGAACAAGGGGTTAGGCAAGTGTCCTATATGTCAGCAGGGAGAAGTCATAAAAAACAGTAAAGGATACGGCTGCAGCCTGTGGAAGAATGGCTGCAAGTTTTTCATCGGAGATATTTGCAGAAAGAAAATCACTGAAAGCCAAGTAAAGAAGCTGATCAGCAAAGGAAAGACAGATTTGATTAAGGGGTTCACATCCAAAAAAGGTACAAAGTTTAGCGCAAGATTGGTACTTCAAAATGGGAAGATTGAATTTTCTTTTGATCAGGAGAAGAAAGGATAACACATAAAAAAGAGAGGCGGGCAGTCCGACCTCTCTTGCTGTCTGTAACTAGAATTTTAATATTCCGATTCCGTTCAAGAATACGGCAGCAATTGCTGCTGGTGCGATAAATTTTGCTAGGAACATAAACATTGGCAGATACCCAACTTCCAATGTTCCTTCGTTGGTAAGCTCTTTTCTTGTCTTGTCTACGCCCCAATACCATCCTACAAAGGCTGAAATGAATAAGCCGCCTAATGGTAATAGAATATTGGAGGCTGTAAAGTCTAATAAGTCGAAGAAGTTTTTACCGAAGAACAATGTATCAGACATAACACCCATTGATAGTGAAGCGGGAATACCAATCAATGTAATTGCTACGGTGGCAATGATGGTAGCCTTCTTTCTTACCATCTTTAAGTCTTCAACAAAGTATGCAACCACAACCTCTAGAATAGAGATTGAAGATGTTAATGCGGCAACAGCTAATAATATGAAGAATAGAATGGCAAAAATAGTTCCTCCAGGCATTTGCTGGAATACGTTTGGCAATGTAACGAAAACAAGTCCGGGACCTGCGCCAGGTTCAATACCAAAGGCAAATACGGCTGGGAAGATAGCTACCCCTGCTAACAGTGCGATAAGTGTATCAGCGATGGTAACCTGTGCAGCCGTTGCACCAAGATTCTCCTTCTTACCAATATAAGAACCGTAAGTAATCATGGTACCCATACCTAAGCTCAGTGAGAAGAAAGCATGACCAAGGGCAACAAGGACTCCTTGTGCAGATACCTTTGACCAGTCAGGCTTGAAAAGGAATTCAAGGCCAGCACCAGCACCAGGAAGTGTAATTGCACGGATATCTAAAATAATAATGATGATTAATAACAATGGCATTAATACTTTTGAATATTTCTCGATACCATCTTTTACACCGGCTACGACAATCCAGCCTGTTGCCAGCATAAAGATTACCTGCCAGAATACAGGCTTTCCTACACCACTGATAAATCCGCCAAATAATCCGCCGATTTCATCAGGTGATTTGCCTGCAAATGCGTTGGTAGCAGCTTTGAAAATGTACTCTAATGTCCATCCTGCTACAACACCATAGAATGAAAGAATCATAAATGCAGCAACGACGCCCATCCATCCTGTTAGAAACCAAGGAGTTCCTGGAGCTTCCTTCTTAAAAGAACCGATGGCATTGGCTTGTGCTTTACGACCAATCAGGAACTCAGAAAGCATAACAGGGAATCCGATGGCAAATATACAAACCAAATAAACAATAATGAATGCCGCACCACCGTAAACTCCTGTAATGTAAGGGAATTTCCAGATATTCCCTAAACCAATGGCGGATCCTGCAGCAGCTGCGATAATACCCAGCTTACTACCAAAGGAATCTCTTTGCATTTCTTTGTTTTGTTCCATTCAATACGCCTCCTTTAATAATTTTTCTATTTAAATGGCTGCCCATTTAAAGCACAATAAACAGAAAAAGAGTAGCAATAATATGCTACAGTAAATCACTGATTAAGGGAAAAAATTCAGAAAAGTTGAATTGTAAAAATTTTTTAATATTAAAAAATTTCAAAAAACTTTCAAAAACCTTATAGAGATATTACCATGTTCAGAAAAATATGTCAATATTGTAATAAAGTTTAGAATTGGGAAACAATGTAAATGTTTATTTGATCGTTTATGTTTTGAAATTTATAAAAATAAATTTATATATTCAGCGTTGATAATATCCAAAGAGCAATTACAGCATTATTAAGCAGAAATAAAAACACTTCCTACGATTAGTATACGTAGAAAGTGTTTCTATATCCAAGGAGAAAGCCTATATGAACAGATCTTTACTTTTATATCCGCGATACAGTGTTAGTAATGCGCACGCAAGCAGCAGCAAAGATAATAATGGAGGTACGGCTACCAATGCCTTGGAGACTGCCAATGATCTGCCGGTATCGGCCATGACCGTTGCAACAGCTTCTCCATAATGGGTCACGGCATAAATGCCATATCGAATCCAAATAAAGGATGTCATCAAACCCACAGGAACAACGGCAAGGCTCATATATAATCCGTTTTGTGATCTGCTTTTAACACCCCGCATGCCTAAGAAAATCGGCACGAAGAATACGGCCGGTAATATAAAGCCAAAGTATTGAGGTGAGAGGGCTAAAAACAGAGCCGTAGTAATAATAAAAGTACGGTAATACTTGCCTACTTCATTGGTTTTTCCCTCAAAGTCCCCTTTTGCCGCTTTTAAGTATCTAAGGTACAATTCAAGCTTGTCCCTGTTTTCCTTTGCATTGGTACTGTTTTTTATAATTTTTACGGTATCTTTTCCTTTCTGGCATACCGCATCGAGAATATGCTTATGATTTTCTGCAATCTCTATATTGGCAAATTGCTTTTCTAGTAAGGACAATTCATTACTGAATTTTTCGTGCTTACCTGGTGGAAATTTCTGTGTGTTTTCCGTCAAATCCTTCAGATCCTGTATAATGTCTAGCAGCTGAGATGCTTTCATGAAATCACTCCTTATGTTCTGATGGCGATTGTTTCAGTTCCTCTTTCATTTTACCATACTCTGGGCGGATTCGTAACAATAAACGGTCAAAAGAATCACTGGAAATGATCATATAATAAAACCCCACCAAAGGTGGGGTTTTATCCCTCAATTATATTTCTATTTAGTTGGTTTCAAAAGAGGTTTTATTGTTACTATTGCTGCTATGATGATTATACTCCAAACGGTGATCATAAATCCCATTGCTGCACCTGTCATAAAGCATACCTCCTTTTATTATAGACGAACTGAAACTTCATTGGTTTCAAGTTCTTTGGTGTATTTCGTCTTGATAGAACGATAGGACTGCATGAATCCTACGATAAGAACTGCTACGATAACAAATCTCGCTCCGTTGACCCATGGTACTAGTTGAGGAGATGCTTCAACAAAGGATGGTACTGCTTTAAAGTAACCGGCTTTGAAGAAGTCAATCGTTGTCATGACAATTAAGATTGCAAGAGCTAATGGTGTAATTAATCGATGGAAAGTATTGAAGAACCATTCAGGAACTTGCCAGATACCGCCGCGATTCATTTCTTCTAATGCACCTTTACCCATCAGAAGTGCAGCAGCAACTACTTCAACCAATCCAAGGATTAGCAATAAGTAAGTTCCAATCCAGTTATCTACCTCAGTTAAATATACTAAATCAGCAGTTTTCGTCATTACAGGCTCTAATCCTACCGGTAAACCAAGGATGATGTAGCCGGCAAATACAACCCAAGCAGCCTTGCTTCTTGCAACACCCAAATCTTCTTCAAGAAGGGCAACAAGATAGTTGTACATTGCGATAGCGGATGTGAATCCGGCGAAGAATAATAACAAGAACCAAAGGGCACCAAAGATTTGGCCTCCTGCCATGCTTCTGAATACGTTTGGCAGTGCGATAAAGGATAAACCAACACCAGCACCAACGCCATCCGGTCCAAGGAAAGCATAAGCAATCGGAATAACGGCTGTACCGCCAAGGATAACTTCTGCAAACTCATTTAATGAAATCGTTGCATAGGATGAAAGAACGATATCCTCATCTGGCTTTAAGTAAGAAGCGTAGTTACAAATAATACCCATACCTAAAGATAATGTAAAGAAGATCTGACCAGCTGCAGCAGAAGCCGATTTCCAGCTAAGTGCACCGAAGTCAGGGTTCCAAATATAGTTCAAACCTTTCATAGATGACCAGTCTGGGTTTACAGGGCTTCCCAGTGTTAAAGAACGGATAGCCAAGATAATACCGAATACATAAAGAACCGGCATCATAATTTTTGCCCAAGCTTCAATACCTTTTTGAACACCGCGCATTACGGCGAATCCAAGGCCGAGAAGGGCGATTACCCAGAATGTAAATACCATAGATGGATTCTGAATGTAGCCTACAAATACTTCTCCTGTTGATTTAGCAGCATCCATGTAGCCACCTGTAAATGACATGAAGCTGTAGCCTAGTGTCCAACCAATAATATGGTTGTAATAGGAGTTAACCAATAATGTAACTGCAAATGCCATCATACCAGCTAACGCTCCGATAATAGCAGCGGTTCTAGGTTTAACCCCTTCTCTTGCTTGAAGATAAACCATCGGACCCACTGTACCGTGGCCATACTTACCACCATAACGACCAAGGTTCCACTCGATTAGCATTACTGGTATACCGAGTAAAATAAGTGCAGCAAAATAAGGAATCATAAAAGCTCCGCCACCGTTGCTGGCAGCTTGGTATGGGAATCTCCAGAAGTTACCTAGACCGATTGCATTACCAGCCATGGCAAGAATCAAGCCTATCTTGGATCCCCAGTTTTCTCTTGCATTGCTCATAGAAAAAGTCCTCCCTTCAAAATTAGATAATGATGTCATGTAGAGCCGCGTCAACTCCACGAAATAATTATACAGAAATTAAAATTTTTTTGCAATGATTATTTAAATAATTGAGAATGTTGATAATTGTTAAAAAATTATCGGCAGCCGGCTAAATCTGACATTTTTTTAGTAAGTTCATAAGAACGAATGACGTATTTTCAACAGTTCTTACGGCTATAACGGTGAAATATTGAACAATAATCCACATTATCTTCCTTAGTATTAACCATAATAAAGAAGTCTATTACTTTTTTCTTTTAATAGCCTTGATGAGAATCTCTGAAGAACCATAATTTCTTTAAAAAATAATAAAGAACATAAGATATTTATTGAAAAGATTGTTTTTATTGATTTCTTGAAAATTTTTTCGTATAATAAAAGTGTACTATCAGAGTACAAAAGTACAATTTTTAGGACAAGTCATGAAATACATTTTTATCATGTAATGTTTCGATAAAAACCGAGAAAGGAGGAACCCGATGTCTGTCAGCAGAAAAACCAAGTATAATCGATTGATGGAAAAAGCTGAAGAATTGTTTATGAAATATGGATATAAGCGGGTATCGGTTGATGACATAGCAGCAGAAGCTGGAATCAGCAAAATGACTATATATAAGTATTTTCCGTCAAAGGAAGATCTTTTTACTGAAATCATGCTGCGAATGATTGAAAAACACGGAAAGATCATGGAATATGAATTGAAAGACATAGCAAGTTCAATAGATAAAATGGAATATCTCTTTTCCTATGGTGCAAAAGCAGCTTCAGAGTATTCGGTTATTTTAGTTAAGGATATAATGGAAATGCCTTTTGTCTATGAAAAGGCGTTGGCATATAAAAAAGAAAGAATGATGTGCCTCTGGGAGAGGATATTAAAGGAAGGGATAGAGAAGGGTGAGTTGAGGAAAATGGACTTGGAATTTATCTCAACCTTCCTGTTGGATTTAGCAGACATTTTCCGTAAGCCCTACTACTTGAATGAAGAAAAAGGAATGGGATGGATGGTTGAGAACCTATATGATCTACTAAAATATGGGCTGCTGCGAAGAAAAGATTAAAAGAAGAGGAAAATTATAGACATGACGGAAAGGGGGTAATCCGGATGGAGAAAAAAGTCCTCATGAAGGCAGAAAATATCGGCAAAGACTATAAAATGGGTGAAGTCATTGTTCAAGCCCTAAAGGAAGCAAGCTTTGAGTTATATGAAGGGGAATTTGTTGTTATTCTAGGCCCTAGTGGTTCCGGTAAAAGTACGCTGTTAAATATTGTTGGAGGAATGGATACACCTACGGAAGGGCGAGTTATCGTAGATGATGAGGATATTACAGCCTATGATGATAGACAGCTTACCATCTATCGAAGAAATAGAATCGGCTTTGTCTTTCAGTTTTATAATCTGATGGGAAATCTGACAGCCCGTGAGAACGTAGAATTAGCCACAGAGATTTGTAAAGATGCTCTGGATATCGATGAAATTATGGAAGCTGTAGGTTTGGGGGAAAGGATGGATCATTTTCCATCACAGATGAGTGGGGGTGAGCAGCAGAGGGTGGCCATTGCCAGAGCTGTTGCAAAAAATCCACTGATTCTATTATGCGATGAACCAACAGGTGCGTTGGACTTTAAGACGGGAATTAAAATTCTTTCTTTATTGCATGATATTAATCGAAAATATCATAAGACAGTCGTGATTATCACCCACAACATGGCCATTGGGGATATGGCAGATCGGGTTATTAAGATGCGCAGCGGAAGAATTGTGGATATGAAAATCAATGAAAATCCTATCTCACCGGAAAGGATTGAGTGGTAATGAAAAAACTGGACTTGCGGCTTTTTAGAATGATCAAGAATTCAAAAGGGCAGTTTATTTCCGTTGTTGTGGTGGTTGTTCTGGCATTGTGTATTTATGTAGCCTACAGTATGACGGCACTCAATTTAGACAATACCATTCACTCCTACTATGAGATGACTAATTTTCAAGATATCCAGGCTCAACTGGTCAAGATACCCCGAAGTGCTGTAGATCAACTGCAGGATATTCAGGGAATAGAAGAGATACAAGGAAGAATTAGCTTTGACGTACCTTTAAGGGTTGAAGACGACAGTGAAAAAGTAAACGTTCGTCTGATCTCGCTGCCGGATGCCAAAGAGCAGATCAATGATCTATATATCCTAGAAGGGAAAAACGTTACAGCGGGATCAAAGGATGTTGTTGTCCTGGAACAATTCGCAAAGGCTAGAAACATCCGTGTAGGAGATAAGATCTCTCCTTATATTCAAGGTCGAAGTCACCAAATGAATGTTATAGGGATTGCTGCCAGTTCCGAATATGTATACCTTATGGAAAATGAGCAGGCTTTGCTGCCGGCCCCTGAAAAGTTTGGTGTCCTTTTTGTCAGTGAAGAATTTGCCCAATCTACCTTTGGCTATCGAGACAGTTATAATGAAATTGTTTTTACGATGAAAGATGATAAACAGATCAACAAAGTGGCGGATGAACTAGAGGAAAGATTGGATAAGTACGGATTAAAAAGAGTTATCGAGCGGGAAGACCAATTGAGCCATAAAATGTTAAGTGAAGAAATCAATCAGTTAAAAAAGATGGCTACCGCTGTACCCGTATTATTTCTAGCTGTAGCATCTGTCATTATATCGATTATCCTGTCTAGGACAGTGAAAAACGACAGAATTGTTATTGGTGTCCTGAAGGCTTTAGGATATAGCAACCTTAGTATTTTGTCTCATTATATTAAGTATGCCTTATCCATTGGTTTTATAGGAACAACTTTTGGGGTAATATTGGGAATCTTATTGTCAGGGGCTTTCGCCAAAATGTATATACAATTTTACAATATCCCTTTCTTGAAGATGGATATTTATTATATATACATCTATTATGCCTACATTTTGACTACAAGCTTCTGTATTGGTTCAGGTGTGTTGGGTGCCAGGTCGGTTCTCGGTATTATGCCAGCGGAATCTATGAGGCCAGAAGCACCGAAGACAGGAAAAAGAATATTCCTCGAGGGATTTCACTGGTTGTGGAATCAGGTGCCCTTTAGTTGGAAAATGGTCATTCGGAATATTTTCCGTAACAAAAAGCGGTTTGCTTTTCTTGTGCTAGGGATTGCACTTACCTATGGTATGAATATTGTATCATTATTTTTAGGCAATTCTTTTACGGCCATGTTCGACATCCACTATGGGAAATTCCAGAGGATGGACTACAGTATTGATTTTGCGAGGCCGATGAATCGAAACGTACTCACAGAAATCAAACAACTGGTTGAGGTCGAAGAGATGGCGCCAAAATTAGAATATCCTTTTGAACTGCAAAATGGCTGGCGCAAGAAAGTAGTCAGTATCGTAGGAATTCCGGAAAAGACCGAATTCTATCATTTTGAAGAAGCAAAAGGTGGGGGTATTGCTTTACCAAAAGAAGGGATTCTCCTTTCGGAAGGTTTGGCACGGGGACTTCATGTAAAAAAAGGAGATACGATTCAGATAAAAAACTTTATTCCCGGAAAGGATGATGTGAGTATAGAAGTAAAGGGTGTCATTAAGCAGTATCTGGGAATGAATGCATATATGAATATTCGGGAGATGGATTATCTGCTGGCAGAAAAGGGAATGATTACAGGGGTACTGGTAAATTCTCATGATACTGTCCAGGCCAAAATGAAAAATGTAAAGGAAATTTCAGCGATCCTGTCTGTAGAGGATATGAAAAGCACCTTTTTACAGTACCTTGATTCCATCATTTACTCTACCGGTGTTATGATGTTGTTCGGTGGCATATTGGGCTTTGCCATTGTTTACAATGCGTCAGTCATGAGTATTTCCGAAAGAATCATGGAATTTTCTTCTCTTCGGGTTTTAGGCTTTGAAAAGAATGAGATATTTAGAATGGTTACAAGGGAAAACTTTTTAATGACATGTATTGCCATATTCTTTGGGATACCGTTAGGATTATGGATGAGCACCGGTCTGGCAGAAAGCTTCAATACGGACATGTATACGATTCCTGTTATACTGACACCGAAATCCTATGGGATCGGTTTGCTTGCTACGGTGCTGTTTGTATTTATTGCACAGCTTGCTACAAGAAGAAAAATCTATCGCTTGAATTTTCTAGACTCGTTAAAGAATCGCGTCTCATAGGGAGGGATATAAGGTGAAGAAAAAGAAGATATGGATCATTGCAGGTGTTGTAAGTGCCATTGTAATCATTATGATTTTAGCAAGTGGATCAAAAGGTGAAGAAGCAGATACTTTTCAAGTGAAAAAGGGAAATCTGGAAGAATATGTTGAAGAAACAGGCGTTGTAAAGACGGACGATGATATGACGATTTTTGCCCAGACAGCAGGGAAAGTAACCAAGATGGTGAAAGAACCGGGAGAAGAAGTGAAGGCGGGCGATGTCCTGCTGGAGATGGATGCTAAAGAAGCCGCTTTACAGCGGAGAGAACTGGAAGCACAGAAAGAAGGAATGATTGCTCAATACAAAGAGGCTGTCAAACCTGCTTCCCAGGAAGAAATCAATAAATTGCATGGGATGGTCAATGCGGCGAAGACAGCTTATGAAGAAGCAAAAAGAGCAGCTGACAGCAGCAAGCAATTATATGAGCAGGGTGCAATCAGCTATGATGAATATAAAAAAGCGCAGGCCAATCTGGTTGCAGAGGAAAGCAGTCTTAATGCGGCACAGATGGATTTAGCTGCAGCCAAAAAGGGCGGTTCAGAATATCTTCGCAGCCAGTATGAAGCGCAAATCCAACAAATACAGGTACAGATTGATCGACTGAATACCCAGATGGAAGACTTGAAAGTCAAAGCACCTATGGATGGAACGGTCTTAGCAAAACTCGTTGAGCAGGAAAGCTATGTTCAGCCGGGTACAGCCCTTATGGAAATCGGGAATCCACAAAAAATGTATATTCAAAGTGAGGTACTGATTGGAGACATTGGTAAGATAAAGGAAGGATTAAAAGTAGTTATCGAAAATGAAGATCTAGGCATTAAATCGTTGATAGGAAAAGTAAGGAAGATTCATCCCAAGGCATTTAGCAAGGTTTCTGATCTAGGAATTGAGCAAAAAAGAGTGCTGGTGGAAGTAGATTTACAAGGGAATACATCGCAATTAAAGCCCGGTTATGATGCAGATATTCGATTTATTACCAAAAGCAAGGAACAGGTACTGCTTGTGGATGAAAGGGCTGTATTTGACTATGAGGGCAAAGAGCATGTCTTTGTTGTAGAAAAGGGAAAGGCTGTACTAAGGTCTATTGAAAAAGGTATTGAAAGCGGAGACTATGTTGAGGTTTTAAAAGGTTTAGATGAAGGAGAAGAAGTCATCCTTTCTCCTGATAATAAGATTAGCGAAGGAACAAAAATCATAAAATCTGAAGATAAAAAATAAGCTCGAGATGTCGAGCTTATTTTTTATACACATTTATTGGAGTTTTTTGTTCTCTGTAATTTTTTTGTATAATGGGTTATCACCCATATACGCTTTCAAATAATTGACCAAAACTTCTTGTCTGTTCCCCGCATATTCCAACATTTTATCCGCAGTATGATCAATGACTGCAGGATCTTCACATTCAGCGATGATTTCAAATATTTCTGCTATATTTTGGGCCAAAGCTGAAGTCGGATCATTGCCAGTTTCTTTTTCAGGCACAATATGATTGTTTGCCATGGTGTGCAGGGCATCGCATAATATCCATGCTGTGCCTTCCACTGTTTTTAATAGATTAAAATAATGTTTCTTATGATCAGCTTTATCAATCATAGCGTGTCATCCTATCTACCCACAAACATTTGGGTAAACATTTTTCCATATTTGCCCCCTTCTTTAACACCAATACCGATATGGGTAAAGTTCGTGCTTAAAATGTTTTTTCTATGTCCCTCTGAATTCATTAAGGAATCATGGGCAGCTTGCACTGTTTGATTTCCGGCAAGGTTTTCACCTGCATATACATACTTAATCCCAAACTGTTTCATCATATCAAAGGGGCTGCCATAAGTTGGAGAATTGTGGCTGAAATAATTGTTGTCAATCATATCTTGTGATTTCAATCTTGCCACTTTTACAATCTCCATGTCTACCTTTAATGGATTGAGTCCTGCCTTCGATCTTTCACCATTTAGAAGGCGTGTCATTTCTTCCTCATTAGGTGTCAGGTTGGCTAGGTTTTCTTGCTGACCTGCCATGCTAGGCTGGTCCACATGTGGTTTTGCTTGGTCTTGTTCTACTGCACCAACACGACCGTCTTCTGTCTTCACAACATACCAGTCACCCATTTCGCCCATGACATCATATACATTGCCTTTTTCTAACGTTTTAACAACCGGATAATTTGTAGAGGCACCTGTTCGACAGGGAACCTTATCCGCTGTAATCTTAATTTGTTCTACGTTACCCTTCTTGAAAATCGAAGAAGCCTTTGGTGTTACAACGTCTCCTTGCCGCTGCGGACGCATTGGAGATGGGGTACATGATGATAATACAAAAACACTTAAAATTAATATTGTTGTTATGATTCTTTTCATTTTTATCACCTCATTAATATTATTTCCTGAGGTTATTGTTTCATTTATATTTCCAGGTAGTATATTATGGGAGAAAAAGAAAAATTAAGGTAATATCCAAAAAAATTTATCTAAGCATGTATAATCATCAAATATTATGGAAAAAATGAACAATGAAAAGACAATTAAGATTTAAAAGTCTACAGACTTTTAAATACACCTTATTCCCACCCACAACTCATCATAGGAAAAGGCGGCTGCAGAGCTGCTTTTTCTTTTTACGAAAAAAGAGCGGGATGTATAGTGGTTTCATTGCTCAATGATATTTAATGTGGTAGAATCTAATCAATTAAGATTTGGTGTGAAAAAATAATGTGATAATGAGGTGATTATACATATGAGTATGATTAGAAGCAAAGGCAAACAGGTAACAGCTGAAGAAATCATAAAGCTTATTCAAGATCATACGGAATTTGATGTATGGAAGGACATTTCTACTAGGACAAAGAGGGATGATGTTTTGGCTTTTATTCTGCAGTGTGATGCAGAAGCGATTCGTCAGGATTTAGCATCTGAAGGGTATGAATTGGAAGATACTGAGGAAGCTATGGAGGATTTTATATCTGAGCTCATGAACAAGGCTGATGAGTATGCCGTAGAAATAGAAGAAATTCTACAAGAAGACTTGATTGCCTACTACTATTCCTATGAATACGATGAAGATGAGGGCGTTATCAAAACCATTGTTGTTATCGCTTTTGAAGAATTGGGAGAGTTAAAACTTAGAGACGTAGGAAATAGACTGATAACCGTTGTGGGAGACTAGCATTCATTTTGCTAGTCTTTTTTGCTGTGTTATGATATATGGATAAAAAAGCAAAATTATCTCTATTTCGAAACATCAAAACGGATATGTAATTGTTCCAGTTCCTTTATTACAGTGCTGTGGATTTCTCCAGTGATGTTGAAACGAATGTCTACATGCTGGTGTCTATTAAAAAAGTATTTAATAAAGCCATAGGAGGTAGCGTCTATCCATTGGAAATTCTCAATGAATATGTCTAAGGTATATATCTTAGACATCAAGAAAAGCAGCAATTGTTCTAGGGCTTGAAAAATTCTTAGTTTTTCAATATCAGGACCATAAGGGAATGGCTTATCATCCTTAATATACTGACATGCAGGTAGGCATATTCTGGAGAGCTCCTTCCAGCATCGTATGCTAACATCCTTAAGCAGATCTTGCTCGAAGCATATGATAATACTTTCTGTCAAATCTGCCATCCAGCTGTAATGCATTTGATCGATGGGAGGACAAACTGTAGGTATTTGCCTAGCGGTCGTTGTTTCATGAAGCCGATTTACAGACGGCTTTTTATTTTGTTGAAAGTCAGTTGAACTTGCCGTTTCTTGAACTTGTTCGTATTCGGAAAGAAATAAATCTGAGGTGGATTTATTTTCCCGTATTTTACTGTATAGCTGATATATTTTTTCTCCAGGACTAATATTAAGCTCTTCTCTAAGGATGCTGCTGCATCGTTTATAGAGATTCAGCACGGCATGACGATCACCCATTTCAAGATAGACTTCCATTAATTCAGCATAAAGCTCTTCATGTAAAGGATTAATACGTAAAAGCTTTTCAAAAGCCTCAATGGATTCTTGAAAGTGTTGACTTTCTCGATGGATAACAGCAAGCTTATGTAAAGCTTCAAAATACCCTTTTTGAAGCCTTTCTCTTTCATAGTATATCCAATCATTAAATTCAGGGCATCCTTTGATATAGAACCCGTCCAAGAATTCACCGGAATACAGTTTATCGATGGCTTCCAGTGTTCTGATAGGGACTTTCTCTACCTTTTCTATTTGTTTCAGAAGGGCTTCCATTTCAAGAACATCAATATGGATGTCATCTGAAATGTGTGCTCTGCAACGGTCTTTATTGGTCACAATGATGCTGGCATCGTGGGCATCTTCCTTGATGATCTTGCGAATAGACCAAAGGGCATGTCGCAGATTATATCTTGCCGCCTCTGTACTGCTGTTGTCCCAAAATAGAAAAGCCAGTTTATCTCGTGTTACGAATTTTCCATGGTGCATAAGCAAATAGCAAAAAATACCAATGGCTTTACTGCTCATCGTATCAATGACGGATTTTCCATTTACGGTTATTTTTATGCTGCCCAGCATTCTTATTTCAAGCTTAGTCAATTTGCTCACACCTTTTTCTCCCTGTATTATAAAACTTGATCTGTGAATAAAATATTTCCTTCTTTAATGGTGTACAAGACTTGGATATCTTTTAAGTGCTTCGTATCTGTGAAAAAGGGATCTTTGTCCAGAACAACCATATCACCATACTTGCCTATTTCTATACTTCCTTTTATCTTCTCTTCAAAAACGGCCTTAGCACCATTGATGGTGAAGAGCTTTATGGCTTCATATACGCTAATAGAAAACTCTGGCGTAGGATGATTGACTGCAGCATGAATACCCAGCAAAGGATCCATGGGTGTAACGTCGCTGTCTGATCCTCCTGTAATAATAAGCCCTGCCTCGATAATCTTTCTAAATGGGTTTGTCATTTTTCTTCTGGTGCCAAGTCTTGTTTGATACATGCCATCCTCACCGCCCCAGAAAAATTCGTAGGCAGGTTGCATGGAGAATATAAGATTCAATTTCTTTGCCCGCTGCAAATGGTCGTCAGTCGGAAGCTCACAGTGTTCAATGCGATGCCGTATATCTTTACTGGGATATTTTTCCTGGGCGTATTCATAAGCCGAAATGATTTGTTCGATGGATCTGCTGCCAATGGCATGTACGCCGATTTGCAAATCCAACCGATGAGATTCTAGAATGAAATCATTTAATTCCTGCTGTGTAAAATATAACACACCCCGGGTGGATGGATCGTCGAAATAGGGCTCGGCTAAGGCGGCTGTTCTGGAGCCAAAGGATCCATCTAAGAAGATACCGCCTCCAATTCGTTTAAGCCCCATATTCAACACCTTATGAATATTGATCGTTTGGTAATACAGGTTTACATCGATAGGAAACAAATCTTGATGATGGTAAATAAATTCCGCATCTTTATCGTGAAACTGAAAGCCGCCTTCCATGGCATTGATGCTGGTGATTCCTTTCATTAAGGCATTCTTCAACGCCATATCTACACCTTTTTTTCTAATTTCATTGGGTATGCTGTTTAAGATGTGGCTGCGTAGGAAGGCATTGGCTTTGCCTGTCAATGCACCGTTTGGCAAGCCTTTTTCATCTCTGGATATTCCGTCAATATTAAACGGGAGATTCATTAAGTGCAGCATCAGAGAATTTACAACGCTTGTGTGATATTCTACACGATTAACCCATACGGGATGGTTTGGACAGCACTCATCCAGCTCTTTTCTAGTGGGCAGCCGTTTTTCTTTAATCTTTAGCTCGTCGAAACCAATGGCCCGAATGAATTCTACAGTAGATGCATCTTTCGTCTTTTTGTGAAGGGTGCTTAAGACTTCACTTATACTTTGAGCATGACTTAAATCCACGGAGAGCATATTGAGTCCTGTTTGTACCAGATGGACAAAACTGTCATAAAATCCCGGCAGGACTACCTTTTTTTTCAGATCAATCTCTTCATTTGCATATGGTAGATGTTTTTTGTAACCATCACCATAACCCAGATCGATGATTCTACCATTTCTTACTGCTGCCCAATGAAAGATCGTATTTTTATCGTCGATGGTATAGATCGTACCGTTGTAGAGAAGTAAATCAATTGAATTCATAGGGATCTCCCTTCCTCTGCTGCCAATATGGTAAAAGAATTTTTTGCATGTAAGGCCTTAACGAGAAAGTCATAGATGACCTTTGCAGTGGCCGCCACACTGTGGATTTCAACGTATTCGTCCGGGGCATGATAGTTCTCGCCGTAGGGACCAAATACAAAAGTAGGGATTCCTGCCCGTGTACCAAGATAATTAAAGTCTCCGATACTAGAGAAATATCTGACTGCTGCGGGTGTACCGGTGATTCTACTTATCGATTCTTGAAGCATCACAGTAAAGGGATGATCTTCCGGTACCGTATAGGGTTCAAATCCTTGACAATCGAGATGCGGGGCATCTCTAAAGGACAATTGATAGTCGCCCTTTATATTGGCAAGTCTTACGGCTTTTTCTATCTCCTGTACCAAATAAGCCTTATCTTCACCACGGACAGTATGACGAAATACGGTAAAGGATGCCTTATCCGGCACACTGCATGCTGCACCACCGCCTTCTGCACCAATGATGCAGACAGAACCAAAGCCCAGTTTGTCATCTTCCTTCATGTCCATTTGATGCAGCGCCATCATGATCTTTGATGCTTCGACGACGGCGTTTATACCTTTTTCAGGATTTGCTGCATGGGAGGATTTGCCTTTCAAGGTAACCGTATAATTATACCCCCCTCTTGCGCCAAGGCATAGGCATGGAAATGGAACACTGGAAAAACCACTGCTTGGCTCAGTTACAATGGCAGCATCGACATTCTGGATGATTGCATCCGTAATCAATGCATCGGTACCTAAACCGTAGGGTCCTTCTTCGTCAGACACAAATGTATATAGGATTTCACCTTCAAAGGAGGATGTTGTCTTAACAAAGGCATGTAACGCCAGCATGATAGCTGCGCAGCCGGATTTCATATCCAGTGCACCTAGACCGTAAAGCCGGTCTCCTTCTATGGTTGCTTTAAGTGGATCTTTCGTCCAGCCTTCACAGATGGTGACGGTATCTAAGTGCCCATTTAACAGTATTCTTTTTCCGGGCTTACTTCCTATCAAGGAACCAATAACGTTGGTTCCTTGATATTTTGTGATTTTATCCTCTGTATAGTGATGAAAGGATACAGGAATTTCATTTTTACGAAGCCAGCCATGCACATAATTCATGATTTTATCCTCATGGAAATAAGGGCTATGGATTTGAATCAACTCTGATAGTAAATCGATAACAGCAGCATGATTGATGTACTCTTCTATGTTCATAATTGTATGATCACCACCGATTTTAGTTGTTTAATGCTTCTTCATCATTATACGTCTTAACAGAACTGATTTCACCTTCTCTAAATATAAATTTATTGGTGAAGCCATAGATGATGGCAATGATGGGTGTAAGGAAAGCAAGATATACATAAGGCAAATACTCTATGGTTCCAACACCTAATACGCCGGTAAAGTAAACACCGCATAGCCCCCAAGGTACCAGTGGTGAAGTTACCGTGGCGGAGTCTTCGCAGGTCCTTGAGCATACTTGAGGCAGAATCCGAAGCTTTTTATAAGCGGGAACCAACATTCTGCCAGGTATGATGATGGCCATATACTGACTGGCAGAGAATAGATTTACTGCAATACTGGATAGTACATGGGTCAATATGAGGCCCTTTACTGAACTTACAATACCTGAGATCCTATCTAATAGAACCTCAAGCATTTTGGTTTTTTCTAAGATACCGCCGAAGCTTAAAGCGATAAAGCCCAGAGATATGGTCCACATCATGCTTTGAAGGCCGCCTCTGCTTAACAAGGAATCGATGGCTTCAATACCGGTAGAAGATGTGAAACCGTAATTCATAAAATTCATCACTTGACCAATACTGTATCCTTGGAATATGATTGCGAATAAACCACCTACGAAAGAGGCAATAATCATGACTGCCAGGCCTGAAACTTTTCGTATGGCTAAAAAGATAACCAAAATTGGAGGAATTAATGTAAGGGGGGAGATGTAGTAGTTATCTTTTAAACCCTGTAAAATGGTCTCGATTTGTCCTGTATCGATTGAACCGCCGGAATACCGAGTGCCTAAAATACCGTAAATAATTAGTGAAATGAATAATGCCGGTCCTGTGGTATAGGCCATACTGCGTATATGGTCGAATAAATCAGCTTCTGCTACACCT
The DNA here is from genome assembly GCA_049324315.1 of Bacillota bacterium. Classification (GTDB taxonomy): domain Bacteria; phylum Bacillota; class Clostridia; order Peptostreptococcales; family Thermotaleaceae; genus JBMOKU01. Next base: position 25,259 of record JBMOKU010000050.1, read on the forward strand.
GCTGCAAGATTTGTAGAATCAGATAAGGGTGACATTTTATCACCGAAGATAGCGCCGGATACGACAGCTCCGGCTGTTATGGGAGCTGGAATGCCTAAACCAAAACCGATTCCCATAAAAGCTACACCAAAGGTGGCTCCTGTTGTCCATGAACTGCCTGTAGACATGGAAGCTATACAGCAGACAAAACATACTGTCACCAGGAACACAGATGGGGATAGAATCTTAAGTCCGTAATAAATAAGGGTGGGGATGGTACCTGCAGGTATCCAAGAAGCAATCAATACACCCACCAGCATCAAGATGAGCATGGGAAGCATGGCGATTTTGCATCCATAGAGAATGCTTTCTTGAATTTCGTCCCATGTGAAACCAGATTGCAATGCAACGATACTTGCCACAACAGAAGCTAAAATCAATGTAATGTGTGTGACCCAATCCTCATGCAAAACAAAGATCTGCATGAACATGGCAGTACATAAAAATAAGATGACAAAGAGTGAACCGGCAAAGCTTGGTCGTTTTTCCTTTCCGCTTACGTTTTCAGACATATTTTCATCTCCTTTCTATTGTTGTTTCTATCATAACAGCGAAACGTTTATAACAGCGTTTATAAAAAATGTTTAAAAAAGAATAAATCAATAAATTTTCTGAAAATTAATTGATTATTCATTGGATTTCATAAACATAATAACAATTATTTAAATGACTTGCCAGTTAATGATGAATAATTGGGAGATTCTACTTTTGCTAAGAAATCATTAAGCGTCATGAGAATACATTTTTATACAGTACCTGGACAGTATCTTTTGTTTGACCTTTATGTTATAGATATATTAAGATAGGGAATATAGAGAGGTGATACAATGGCTGGGAAAAAAATGCTGCAGCAAAATGAAGGATTTTTGGAAGCGTGGGAAACATATATTTCTACAGGGATTCTAAAAAAAGGATTAATTCGGAATGTAATAGCAGATTCATGGGTGCGCAGCAAAAAATACGGTGTTGACCCGTTGACACAGAAAGTAGAAGTTACACTTTCTGAAAAAGAACTGGAAGAAAGATATAAGGAATTTATGCCGTTGATCCGAACGACGAAACCGTTTATGGACAGTTTATATAATATTGTTGGAAAAGCAGGATTGATTGTAAGATTAACAGACAAGGACGGCTATGTACTGGAATGCATCGGTGATCAAGAACTTGTTAGGACATATGGCAATCTTAGTATGTATAAAGGCTGTAATGTGAAGGAAGAGGTAATAGGCACCAATGCCATCGGAACAGCATTGATGATCGGGGGCCCCATACAAGTTTTAGGGGCGGAACATTACTGTAAGCAGTATCATAATTGGACTTCTTCTGCTTGTCCCATTCGGGATGAAAACGGAAGCATCATTGGTATTCTAAGTATGACAGGGCCCAGCAGCAATGTTCATCCACATACCTTGGGGATGGTGGTAGCAACAGCAGAGGCTATCGGAAATGAAATGGAGCTTGAGAAAACCAACAGGCGATTAGATGTGGCCAATAAACATTTTCATGCCATCATGGAATCAATTTCGGAAGGGCTGATCTGTGTCAATCATATGGGGATGGTCACCGATATCAATCTTTTTGCCAGAAGATTACTGATTTTAAAGGAAAAAGAGATTATCGGAAAAAATATTGATTGCGTATTAGATGATAGCCATCGAAATAAAATTTTAGAAATGATCAGTACGGGTCGAAAGTATGAAGAAGAAGAAATGTACTTTAAGAGTAAAAGAAGGAAGAGAATTGCCTGTCTCGTAAGCATAACACCGATTAAGGGTGAGAACAACAATGAAGTGGAAGGTATCGTACTTACGTTACGAATAGCCAAGAGGGTTCACAGCTTAGTTAATAAAATCGTTGGTGCGGAAGCCATTTATACCTTTGACGATATACTGGGAAACAGCAAAATGATTAAAGAAGCTGTAAAGGTTGCTTCTATTGCAGCCAATACGGATACGACGATTCTGCTGCTGGGGGAGAGTGGCGTTGGTAAAGAAATGTTTGCCCAGGCCATTCATAATGAAAGTATCCGCAGGAAAAGACCCTTTGTATTTCTTAACTGCGGCGCCATTCCTCGAGATCTGGTCGCCAGTGAGCTTTTTGGTTATGTTGAAGGGGCATTCACGGGAGCAAAAAGAGGCGGTCATCCCGGAAAATTTGAATTGGCAGATAAAGGGACGATCTTTCTAGATGAAATTGGCGATATGCCTTTAGATACCCAAGCCAACTTATTAAGGGTACTGCAGACCAAGGCCATCGTAAGGGTTGGAGGGCATGATGTCATACCAACGGATGTTCGCGTCATTGCGGCTACCCACAAAGACTTGCTGGAAGAGGTTGAAAAGGGAAATTTTCGAAGTGACTTATATTATCGACTGAATGTGATGCCTATTTATATTCCACCGCTGCGGGAGAGGCGGGAAGATATAAAGATATTTATTGATTACTTTATCGATAAATTCAGCAGACGTATGAACAAAGAAGTACAAGGGGTCCATAAAAGCTTTTATAAGGCAATGATAAAATATGACTGGCCCGGAAACGTTCGGGAGCTTCAAAATGTAATGGAACTTGTTATGAATATGGTCGAAAGTGGAGCGTCCATCGGTTATGAAAATTTGCCAAGTTATATGAGAAAAGGCGAATTGACAAGAGGAGAAGGGGTAAAACAAGAAATCTTTCATCTTGAGGAAATTGAAAAAATAACAATTGCAAGGGCTATCGAGTACACGGGAGGGAATATGGCGCTTACTGCTAAAGTACTGGGTATCGGAAGAAGTACTTTGTACAGAAAGATAGAAAAATATGGATTCATGCATCTGCTTAAATAGTGAGTGACTCAAAATGGGACACGTGTATTGAAATAATACAAAAATGGACAGGCAAAACCATAAACAAGTGTACCAAAATGAAACACAATACAAAAAAAGGATTGATTTCTCGAAATCAATCCTTTTTTATTCCATGTTCCTAATAAAATGAATCAAGGAAAATCAATGCATACAGAGGATGGACAGTAAAAAAGAAAAGTTGGCATGAAAATTGCAATAATAATTAACCATAGAGTTTGCCTCTAGGCTGACCGGGAACAATGTAACATCAAAATCATATTATAACGGAGTCATGGGGACGGTCGCATTATGAAGGTTTGAGATACAAGGTGCAAGGTTTTAGATTTATTGCATCCTGTACCTCGTATCCCGCATCCTGCATCCTGTTCTGAAAAGGATGGAACTGTTTCCGTAGTGAAGCGGATGTAACGCATTTAGTATGATTTATATAGGTTAAATTTTGATAAATATGACAAGTAATTTTGCACATGGAGGGCTATATGAGGAAAAAGATAATGATGATATTGATTCTTTCCGGATTTTGGATGGTTATATCTGAAACAATTACGGGTGAAAACATTATATTTGGTCTGTCTGTTGGATTATTGATGGCTGTTATGAGAAGAGAAATGAAAGGATTAGACAAAGGAAAAGGTTTTCTGACTATTCGGAATTTACATGCCTATGGTTATTATATGGGCGTGCTTCTTAAGGAGATTATTTTATCCAATATACAGGTGGCTAAGATTGTGCTTCATCCTATCATAGAGATATCGCCTACGGTTATAACCTATGAAACGAAACTGAAAACAGCATTCCATCGTACCATTTTTGCAAATTCCATTACCCTTACGCCGGGTACTTTAACGGTGTTATTAGAGAATCAATCACTTACCATCCATTGCTTAAGAAAAGAGTATGCTGAACAAATCCAGAACTCAGCACTGGAAAAAATACTTTTGAGAATAGAGGAGCAGGAAAATGATCGATAAAGCTTTTATTGTGTCTTTAATTATTCTGACATTTACCATTGTTCTATGTGTCGTTAGGGCAGTTATTGGCCCCAGTGCAGCGGACCGCTTGATCGCTGTAAACGTCATCGGTACAAAAACCATTGTACTCATTGCGGTGGTTTCATTACTCCTAAAAGAAACTTATTTTATAGATGTGGCGTTGGTTTACGCACTGATTAGCTTCCTTGCTTCTATTGTTATAGCAGAGATGATTGAACGCAGAGGAGGGAACCTAGAATGAAAACCGCATTGATCTTTTTTTTACTAGCTGGAGGTTTGTTCTTCTTCAGTGTAGGAACAATCGGGCTGCTGCGGATGCCCGATTTATATGGAAGAGCCCATAGCGCTGCAAAATGTGACACATTAGGGGCTGTGATGTCCTTAACAGGTGTTATGCTTTACAGCGGCTGGAATTTTACGACAATAAAGCTTATGCTGATCGTTATTTTCATCTGGATTACCAATCCTACAGCGACACATTTTATTGCAAGAGTAGCGTTTTTAGTACGGTATAAGACGAGTAATGGAGTGAAGAAAAATGGAAATATTTAGCTTGTTGATGATCTTGTTTTTAATCGGTTCATCTATTGCAGTATCAATAATTCGAAGTCTTTTAGGGACCGTTATCGTGTTTATGACCTACAGTCTTGTCATGGCAGTGCTTTGGCAGCAGCTAAATGCACCGGATTTGGCAATAACAGAAGCTGCAGTCGGAGCCGGAATCACGACGATCCTTTTTGTATTGACATTGAGGAGATTAAGGGGTGACAACAAATAAATGATGAAGGTATTGTTTTCTATTCTGGTGACAGGAATGATCATTTCAATCCTTTTATTTGGGGTTGCAGAGCTTCCTGAATTCGGTGACCCGGATAATCCTGCCCATAATGATGTTTCTAGAAGATATATAGAAAAAGGTGTTGAAGAAGCGGGAGGTACCAATATTGTTACAGATATTATTCTAGACTACCGTGCTTTTGATACCTTTGGAGAGGCCACGGTTCTATTTACCGGTGTTATTGCCATATTAACTGTTTTGAAAAATGACCTAGGCAGGAGGGATTAGAATGAGTCACACCATTTTATATGTTATTAGCAAAATGATGATCCCTTTTATCCAAGTCTTTGGTATCTATGTGATTGTATATGGGCATCTGTCGCCGGGAGGAGGATTTGCAGGGGGAACCATACTGGCTGCAAGTTTGATTCTCTATCGGATTGTCTATGGAAAAGAAAAGGCAAATGCGAAATACCCTTTGGATATGATGATGAAATGTATGTGCTATGCTTTAATTCTCTATGGCATATTAAAGGGTTACAGTTTTTTAACCGGAGGAAGTCACAGCCATCTGCCTCAGCTGCCCTTAGGTACACCGGGAAATATCCTAAGTGGAGGATATTTACTGCCGTTGAATATTTTTGTGGGCATAACAGTAACTGTGACGATGTATTTACTATTTACATTGTTCCATGGAGGAGACGAATAGAATGGAAAAGCTACTGATCAACTATTTTGAAACGAGTTCTATGATTCTTTTTGGTGTAGGCTTTGCTACGCTGCTTCTGCACAATAATCTAATTAAAAAGATTATCGGCATGAACATCATGGACACGGCAGTATTTTTATTCTTCATTGCTAAAGGCTATATACCTGGGAGAGAAGCCCCCATCATCAAAGGGCTGCATAAAGGTGTAGAAGGCTATGTAAACCCTGTGCCCTCGGCACTGATGCTGACCGGAATCGTTGTAGCAGTCAGTACGACAGCCTTTGCCCTTGCTCTAACTGTAAAGCTTCATGAAAAATACGGTACGGTGGAATTAGATCAAATTATAAAGATGAGAGGTGATTAGTATGTATGCAGCAAGGAACTTCCCTTTAATCATGATATTAATGTTATTCATAAGCGCGTTTACCATGCCACTAATCAAGAATAACAGGACCATCAAGAGACTTAGTATCGGAACCATGATAATATCAACAGGACTAGGACTTTCGACTTTACTTACCGTCATCAAGAGCGGCAGTTTCTTCTATCGGGTAGGGCACTGGGATGCACCATGGGGTATCGAACTTTATATTAGTCCTCTCGAAGCTGCAGTGAGTGTTTTATTTACCTCCGTTGCGGCGCTGATTTTATGGTATTCATTTTACACCATCGAAAAGGAAATTTCATCGGATAAAGTATCCTTTTACTATCTATTGATTCATGTACTTATCGGTTCCCTTTTGGGAATTGTCTTTACAAACGACATATTTAACGCATTTGTTTTTATTGAAATCAGTACCTTGGCCTCTTGCGGCATTGTAGTTATCAAGGACAAAAAAGAGAATATCAAAGCAGCACTGAAATATTTGATTTTGAGCGTGCTGGGATCAGGACTGTTTCTCATGGGGATTGCCTTTCTATATTCTATTACGGGGAATTTAAATATCAGTTTTATTCAAATGGAAATCATGAAGGTAAAGGATGCATATCCCGATATCATTCTAATTGCGGTTTCATTGTTTACTGTAGGATTAGGGGTTAAAAGTGCCATGTTTCCCCTTCATACCTGGCTGCCGGATGCCCATTCCAATGCACCTTCAGCCTCCAGCGCCATTCTTTCATCTTTGGTTTTGAAGGGATTTGTGCTCCTGTTGGTTAAGCTGCTGTTTAGAGCATTGGGATTAGAACTGTTGAAAGAACTGCCTATCTTTGATTTGATACTGGCTTTGGGTAGTTTAGGAATGATTTTGGGATCCATTTTTGCAATTCTTCAAAAGGAAATCAAACGGGTGATTGCCTACTCCAGCGTAGCACAAATGGGCTATATATTCTTTGGCATTGGTTTAGCAAGTGAGCTGGGGACGGCTGTTGCAGTTTATCATATATTTGGTCATGCGGTTACAAAGGCTTTATTGTTTCTAACAGTTGGTGCAATGATTGAAATGACAGGAAAGAAAAAGGTAGAGGAATTAAAGGGCATAGGCAAGGAGATGCCTCTTACCTTGGGATTATTTACAGTAGGCGCATTATCTATGGTGGGAATACCCATCCTACCCGGATTTGTAAGCAAATGGAATCTCGCGTTGGCAAGTATATCCTCCGGGAAGCCTATTCTGATTGCCGTTATACTAATCAGCAGTATTCTAAATGCTCTTTACTATTTCCCAGTGGTAATCAACGGCTTTTTCGGAGAAGAAAACCTGAAAGGCTTACAATTTAGGTCAAAGCAGAAGCCTGTAAAGGAAATGCTTCCAGTGATTTGTCTATCCATAGGAATGTTTTTTGTAGGATTGGTATCAAACAGTTTGATAAATCTGTTTGGCCAAGGCTTAAGATAAGGGGGGTAAGATATTGAGTCATTTTATTGTGTTGTTTCCTGTGCTATTACCCTTCTTATATGCTACGATTTATGCTTTCAGCAAATTTAATAAGAATAAAACCAGGGAAATTTTTATAGCAGCAGGAATTGTGGGAAATTTTCTATTGCTGGCTGTGATTCTATGGAATGGTTCCTTACCGGGTTTTCACTTGTTTAAACTTAATGAGTTTGTAGATATATATTTTCGTATTGATAAAATGGGTACGCTCTTTTCTGTACTGGCATCGATTCTATGGATTTTTACCATGTTTTTTTCCATGGAATATATGACCCATGAAAAGAATACCAAACGTTTCTTTACCTTCTTTATCTTAAACCTAGGGATTATTATGGGGATTGCCTTCTCAGGAAATCTTTTTACCCTATATATCTTTTACGAGCTCCTTACCTTGGCCACCTATCCATTGGTGATCCACGCCGAGACGGAGGAAGCCCTTTATAGTGGTAAAAAATATTTAGTCTATTCTTTTTTCGGAGCAACGTTAGTATTGTTGGGGATGATTCTCTTATTCAGCATAACGAATGATTTGGATTTTATACCCAAAGGTATTGTGGGAAGCTTAGGCAGCGATGAAGGGATGCTGATGATTGCTTATGTTGTGATGTTTATCGGCTTTGGCGTAAAGGCAGCCCTTGTTCCTTTTCATTCGTGGCTTCCGTCGGCTATGGTTGCGCCAACACCGGTCAGTGCCTTGCTGCATGCTGTTGCCGTGGTGAAATCCGGGATATTTGCCCTGATACGTGTCAGCTATTTTGTTTTCGGCACAGAGGCATTACTGGGGATGAAGGGGCGTTTGTGGATCAATGGGTTAGTGGTTTTCACCATCATTTTAGGCTCATTGATGGCCCTGCATCAAGATAACTTAAAGAAGCGTTTGGCATATTCTACCATAAGCCAACTGGGCTACATCTTACTGGGAATTGTATTAATCAATAAAAATGCGCTGATTGGCGGCTTGTTCCATTTAATCAATCATGCGGTTATTAAAATCACCTTGTTTTTTATCGTAGGTGCTATTTATTATATGACAGGCAAAAAATATATTCATGAAATTAAAGGGATTGGTAGAGAAATGCCCATCACCATGCTTTGCTTCAGCATCGCATCGATCTCCTTGATCGGTATACCGCCCACCAACGGATTTGCCAGCAAATGGTTTTTAGCCTTGGGAGGAATAGCAGCCAACAAGGTTTTCTTTGTCATCATCTTGTTGTTTAGTGCCTTCTTCACAGCGGGATATCTCCTGCCCATCGTTGTAACGGCATTCTTCCAAGGGGAAGAAAAGAGTCAAAGGGAGAAGCAAGAACCTCCTCTAAAGATTCTGATACCCATTGTTACATTAACAGGGATTATTGTTATATTAGGACTGTTTCCAAATGTAGTGCTTAACTTTATCGAGAGTATTGCCGGGGAAATCATGTAATGAAAGGTAGGTGAGAAGAAATGGAAAAAACGCTTTTGTTGACGGTTTTGCTGCTTCCTTTATTCGGTGCTTTAATAAGCTATATATTAGGAATGAAAGCGAGAAGGTATAGAGATCCGTTCAATATGATCATGACGGGCGGGGTCTTTGCCATCGTCACCTATATGTATACCATCGTTAAGCATGGAACCGTAGAGGTTTTCATACCGGATATCATGGTTACAGGTCTGTATCTAAAGTTGGATATGTTCAGGTATATTTTTGTATGGCTGACCTGTTTCATCTGGTTTTTAACAACCATATATTCTACCCAGTATCTCATTAAATACAAAAATAGGAATCGATACTATGCATTCTTCATGCTGACCTTAGGGAGTACCATAGGCGTATTCCTATCGGAAAATATTTTAAATCTATTTACCTTTTTTGAGATTATGTCCTTAACATCCTATGCGTTGATCATCCACGACGAGGATCAATATGCCCATGAAGCGGGAAAGATTTATATCGGCATGGCCATTGGAGGAGGCTTGATCTTACTGCTGGGAATATTCCTTTTATTTGAATATACAGGTACGTTGAATATCAGTCAGTATGCATCAAAAATGGATGCAATGGGAAATCTCAAATATCTAATAGCGGCATTCATTCTGATTGGCTTTGGCATTAAAGCCAGCATGGTTCCTCTCCATGTTTGGCTGCCTAAGGTCTATCCGGCAGCCCCTACGCCGGCCAGCGCCATTCTATCGGGAATTTTGGTAAAGACAGGGATATTTGGCATCATGATCTTGGTCGGATACATTATGAAAGGGGATCCATGGATATCGATGATTGTTTTTACGGGCGGATTGATGAATATGCTCTTAGGAGGCTTTCTAGCCATGTTTCAAAGAAATATCAAGCGGATTCTTGCCTACAGCAGCATGAGCCAGGCAGGGTATATGCTCGTAGGAATCGGCTTGATGGGTATTTTAAAAGACCACAAGGCGTTGGCCATTTATGGAGCCCTTTATCATGTAGTGAATCATGGGCTGTTTAAGGTTCTTCTATTTATGGGTGCCGGAATCATCTATATGATTCTCCATGAACTAAGTATCAATGAAATTCGGGGCTTTGGAAGAAACAAACCCATGCTCATGGCAGTATTTCTTGTAGGGATATTGGCAGTTGCCGGAGTTCCTGGCTTTAACGGATTCGTGAGTAAGACACTGCTCCACGAGGCGTTGGCGGAAGCCCACTATATGTTCAATAATACTGTTTTTACCATCATCGAATTATTATTTACGGTAAGCAGTGGTTTTACGGTGGCATATATGCTTAAGCTTTTTCTGGCAGTGTTTGTAGAGAAAAATGACAAGTTTAGCGGACAATACAAAAAACACGTCCGTAAAAGGGCGATCCTGCCTGCTGCGGTCATTGGTGCCACCATTATCATAATAGGGATAAAGCCCGATGTGTTTCTTCCCATCATGGATGAAGCGGCACAAGTTTTTCAGGAAGGCGGACATACGGAGGTACACATTTATACCTTAGGCAGTATAAAAAGCTCCATGACTTCAATCGCACTGGGATTTGTGATTTATTTTGGCTTCGTGAGAAAGTTCCTTAGAAAAAGTAATGGTAGAGAGAGCTGGTATGTTAACCCTGCCTTGAATTGGTTTAACTTGGAGAAGCACGCATATAAGCCCTTGTTGATGTACCTGTTTCATCTGGCCTCAGATGTATTCCATTTCATTGATCGAAGTATGATTAATCTGGTCAAAATGGCCAATGATGGAATCATTGCTTTAAAACAGATGGAAATTCCTACAAATCGATGGAAACGATTGAGGGATAGCATTGCAGCAGGGATGCTGCATAAGCCGTCACCGTTGGAACCAGAGCTGCACTTTCAGAAAGCAGCAATAGAACCGATGCTGCGTGTGAAGACTTATGGCAAACAAGCTGCCGAAGATATGGAATATGAGGTTCATCGTTTATCAGATTTACTACAAAAGGCCAGGGTGAATATGAATACACTAATGGCATCCATCTTTGTCTTTGCTGTGATGCTGGCTGTTGTACTGCTTGTGATGGTTCTGTAAATGATGTTGAAAAGTAGAGAAATGTTGCGATACAACAAAAATGAAATGGGGGTGTATATCATGATAGGAGGGAATAGCGTGTATACAAAGGTTATAGAATGGCTAGGATTCAAACCCTTTTATAGAAATATGACCGTATTGTATGGAATGGTCGTGTTGTTTGTTACTTTTATCTTTATGGTCAACACCATAAAAAACTTTCAAGTAAAGCTTATTGGTGATTATATCGTTCAGTTGGCAGCTGTGTATTTATTTGCTAGGATTCATCAGGATATTTTACTAAAAAGAGTGGGTGAAAAGACCTGGGTGGATAGAGGGAAATATTTTAGATAATGATAGTAGAAACCTTGTCAAAGGGAAAGTTCTTGACAAGGTTTTCTTTTTGTCATCAATTTTTAGCTAACTTGCATAACGTAGAGACAGCACTGTCTTGTCGTTCTTACGTGCTATAGAGTATTCTATGATTAATTTTTGAAGAAATAGAAATTAGATTTGACACTGAATGTCGATGCATGTCAAGGTATGTCGATAAAAAGATGCAGGATATAGTAGGACTCTGTCGAATAAAATAAAAAATTAAATGGAAAATCTATCTAATAATTTAATGAGATTGTAAAAGGTAAACCTGCTGAAAGGCAGGGACACAAAGCCACGGGTCTAAGGTGAAAACTATGATAGCCGGGCTGCCGAAGTCTTTTAAGCAAGGTGCTCCTATGCTTTTTTCGGCATAGGGGTATTTTTTTGCCCATTTCTTATTCTTCCATCGTCCTATTAATAACGAGCTTTCGTATTTTACGAATGCTAAGCGATGTATTTTTAATATTCTTTATCACTAAGCTATTAGAAACGGAGGAATGTAAGTGAAGCTATACTTTAAGCGTATTTCTGCAATTTTGAGTATTATTCTGGTTATTCAGTGGGTCATATTCCCGGCAGCAGATTGGAATCTTTATACCAATGTTTTTGCAGAAGAAGATACAAACGTGCGCGTAAATTTCCAGACGATTGGGGAGGAGGTACCCGACGGATATATACCGGATTATGGAGATGTTTACGGTAACAAGAATGGCTATACCTATGGATGGAATATAGACCATAAGGATATGACTATCAATAGAAATACCCATTCAGATTCGAGATTAGATGGATTTTCTCAGTTTCATGAGAATGGTATATGGGAAATCGAATTAGTCAGTGGAGATTATGATGTAACAGTAAATGTTGGTGATGCTGTATATTCCAGTACCAACACGATCAATGTAGAAGGTGTGAATTACTGGAATAATGCATTCATAGGAGAAGGCGAATTTCTCAAAGAAACCAAAACAGTTACAGTGAGTGATGGGAAATTGACGATAGACCAAGGAGCGTTAGGCGAAGGGCAAACAAAGATTAATTATATAGAAATTACAAAAATTGCCTCCCAACAGCCAAACATAACAGAAGATACTGTTCCACCTACAATACCGCAGAACTTAACCACAGAAAATATCAAGCATGATGAAATTACGCTGCGATGGGATAGTGCAACAGATGATATTGCTTTAAAAGGATATATCTTATATAGAGATGATAGTGAAATTGCAACGGTAATGGAAAGTGTATATTACAAGGATGCGAACCTGTCTTCGGCCACAACATACACCTATACGGTAGTCGCTATAGATGAGGCAAATAATATATCCGGCAAAAGTATGCCGGTCGTTGTTACAACAGAAGCTGCATCGGGACAAGGGATAGGATTAAAGGGTGAGTACTTTAATGGTTTGGACTTTAGTGACAATAAACTAAACAGAACTGATGCAGAAATAGACTTTGACTGGGGTGCCGGATCTCCCGACGCAGAAATAAATGCAGATAATTTTACCGTTAGATGGTCGGGAAAGGTACAGCCTAGATTTTCAGAAACATATACATTTTACACAGAAACCCATGGTGGTGTAAGACTTTGGATAGATGATCAGTTACTTATAAATGACTGGGAAGCCCACAATATGACTGTGAAAAGCGGAGTCATCGGCCTACAAGCCGGGCAACTGTATGATATAAAAATGGAATATCGAGAAAATAGTGGATCTGCTTTTGCCAAGCTTTCATGGTCAAGTGAAAATCAGGTAAAAGAAGTGATTCCCCAGAGTCAATTATATCCTTCTTTTGTGCCGCAGGTACCTACAAATATTCATATAAATGAAACGAGTACATCCATACAGTTAACTTGGGATGCAGTAAATGATGCCACAGGTTATGAAATAGAAGCTGATGGAAACATAATCGACAACGGAGGAAGTACGAGTTTTGTCCATGAAGATTTGCAGCCTAATACGCAGTATACCTATAGGATTAGATCAAAAATACCTGGTGTCGTTGGGACCTGGAGTATGGCTTTTATCTGTAAAACAAGGGTAGCGGCACCTGATAATGTAACTGCAGTGATTATTGATAATACAATTGAAGTTTCCTGGGACTCCGCTGAGGGGGCTGTAGGCTATGATATTGAAGTTGATGGAGATGTCATTGATAATGGCGGCAGTACAACCTATCTTCATGAAAATGTTATGCCTGATACCGAACATACCTATAGGGTTCGTGCAAAAAATGATAATGGTGCCGGTGATTGGAGTACCGTGATTCGCAAAGGTATTTCAACGGATATACCGATGAATGTAAATGCCGCTGCAACCAGTACGTCAATTACCGTTACATGGGATCCGGTGGAAGAAGCTTCCGGTTATGATATTGAAGTCGATGGTGTCATCGTTGACAATGGGCTGAATACAATGTACATCCACAATAATCTATTAGCAAATACGCAGCATTCCTATCGTGTAAGAGTTAGAAAAATTGACAGCATAGGTGAATGGAGTGGATTGATTGTTCAATCTACACTACCGGAGCCTGGCAAGGGTATCGGGCTAAAAGCAGAGTACTTTCAAAATAATGATCTTTCAGAGCTCAAACGTACTCGAATAGATGAAGCTATCGATTTTGACTGGAAACAAGATTCACCGGCACCTGGTATTCATGGGGATGAATTTTCAGTTAGCTGGACAGGACAAATGGAACCTAGATTTTCTGAAGTCTATACAATTTATACGGAAACCCATGGCGGGGTAAGATTGTGGGTTGACGGAGAATTGCTCATTGATGATTGGGATGCTCACAATACAACGCATAATAGTGGGACAATATCTCTAGAAGCCGGTAATAGATATGATATCAAAATGCAATACAAAGAAAGTAACGGTATTTCAAAAGCGCAGTTATTATGGTCAAGTGCATCACAGAGTAAGGAAGTAATTCCGAAAAGTCAATTATATCCTATCGGAATACCTAAAAATATAACAACCAACTCTGCGGAAAAGAGCATTACGATTCATTGGGATGCAGTAACTTTCGCAGACAGCTATGATATTGAAGTTGATGGAAGTATTGTTGAAAATATAGCAGAACTTAGTTATACCCATGAAGGATTAGTTCCCGGTACGCTGCATGCTTACAGAGTGAGAGCAAATACCAGTGATATTAAAGGGGAGTGGAGCCCCAGTATAACAGCAGCCACTCTACTGGGTAAACCTTCAAATGTGGAAGTGATAGCTACAGAGACAAGTTTAGCAGTGTCATGGGAAAGTGTAGAAGGCGCTGCAGCATACGACATTGAAGTTGACGGAATCATTATTAATAACGGAGTAAATATAAATTTTACACATGAAAACCTTTTATCTGGAACACTTCATAAGTATCGTGTAAGAGCAAAAAGTTTGGCAGTGACAGGCGGATGGACAAGCATTGTCGATAAATGGACATTACCTGATATACCGCAAAATATTCAGATAGCATCTACCAGTACATCTATTACAATAGATTGGGATGAAGTTAGAGGTGCCACAGGGTATGATGTAGAGGCATACGGCACTGCAGTGGATAATGGGACATCCACAACATATACGGAAGAAGGCATCAATCCAAATATGCAGCGTGCCTACAGAGTTAGAGCGAAGAATTCCAGCGGTAATGGAAAATGGAGTAATATTATTGCGAAAACGACTCTACCGGGTATTTCAGGGAGTTTACAAGGTACGGCGACAGATACAACTGTCGTGATTCAATGGGACGCAATAGCCGGCGCTATAGCATATGACTTAGAGATTGATGGCGTGATTTTTGAGAATATCCAAGGAACTTCATATATTCATAGTGGATTAGCACCGAATACAGAGCATAGGTATAGGGTTCGGGCTAGGAGTACCGAAGGTGTGGGCAGCTGGAGCCAAATAATGACAATAACAACTTTACCTTCAATACCACAGAATCTAAGTGCTGAAGTAACGCCAGAAGGAATTAAAGTTACCTGGGATGCAGTGGAAGGTGCAACAGGCTATGACATTGAAGTAGATGGTCAAGTGATTGACAACGGTGCAAACACAATGTATTTACATACGGGAATCGAGCCGAATACAGAACATACCTATAGAGTACGGGCAAAAAATGGAGAAATCCTAAGCCTTTGGAGTGGATTGATTACAAAAACCACATTGGTTGGAGTACCGGCTAATTTAAGGGCCACAGCCACAAGTACGGAGATTACGATAATGTGGGATATGGTGGTGGGTGCCACAGGTTATGACATAGAAGTAGATGGCGTGATTATCAATAATGAACTGAGCACGACATTCATACATGAGAATTTAACGCCCAATACGGAGCACGTCTATCGTGTCAGAACAAGAAATGCCGGGGGCACAGGACCATGGAGCGAGTATTTAAATGTTTCCACGGTATTGGGGACACCAACCAATATTGTTACAGAGGCTACAAGCAGTTCTATAAAGCTGTCATGGGATCCCGTGTCAGGAGCAACCGGGTATGATGTACTGGTAGATGGAGAAGTTGTGGACAGTGGAACAAATACATTCTATGAGCATACCGGACTTGAACCATTCTCATGGCATATTTACCGTGTAAGGGCAAAAGAAGGAAGCTCAACAGGGGAATGGAGTGATGGTGTAACAACTGCCACGCTGCTGGGAACACCCTCAAATGTCAAAGGGGAATCAATTAGCGATCAAATTACGGTTACATGGGACGACGTAGTTGGCGCGACAACCTATGAGATAGAAGTTGATGGATCAATGGTTGAGGTTGGCACAGAGAATATTTTTGACCATAAGAATTTAAGTCCTAATGAATATTACACCTACAGAGTCCGTGCTATAAATGAAAGCGTGCAAAGTGAATGGAGTGAACTGGTGACGGTATATACGGCGCCGGAGGTCCCCAAAAATCTTCAGGTAACAGCGACTACAACAAATGAAATTACATTGGTTTGGGACGATGTGGAAAATGCGACTTCATATGATATAGAAGTAGATGAAAAAATAATTAACACTTTAAATCTAACTACTTTTACGCATCAGAACTTAGAACCTAATACCATGCATCTATACAGGGTAAGAGCCCAAAATGAGGGTGCACAGAGTAATTGGACAGAAATATTGGAAAAAAACACAGTACCCGAGATTACAGTAAATGTCGGTAAGGATAATATATTTGATTTGGTTGTCGTGGCACCGAAAAAGGAGAATGTAGATACTAGAAAAATCAAAGTTACCTACAATCCGGAGGATGTGGATGTGGTGGATCTATATGCTGCAACGCCGGAAGTGGATTTGGAAACCGGAGTTATTGCGGAAACCAATATCTCTGTAGAGAAATTCACACCGGGCGAGATTATCTATACCATAAATAACGCAGACAAAACGGTGGTAAATACAATTAAGTTTATTGCCAAGACAAATGAATATTCAAAGATAACTTATACAATTGAATAGTATAATCTCTAACTGAAGTTTTGCACTTTTTATAGAAAACGTGGCTTTAAGCCATTCATTCTGGAAAATTACATCCGGTATCTTCAATGCTTTTATAAAAAAGTGCAAAACTATAGTCTTTAAATATTATAGAGATATTTTAGAAAATTAAATAATACATTCAGTTATTTATGGATTGTGAATTAAATCTGAGTTTGATATTTCCATATGTATAGATATGACTTAAAACACAGGAAATAGAATGTTAGGTGGGGATTGAATGCAAAACATAAGAGTGTTGCTGGCAAGGATTATTATAATTGTTTATATATTCTCAAATATCAATTCACCAGTCGTTGTATTTGGCGAGAATATCACCTTAAGTGATAGAGCCTTGATAATACAATCAAATAGTCCTTGGTCTTCAAATGCTAATCAAATAGTGCTGGATAACTTAGATATTCCTTATACTCAAATTGACATAGATCAATTAGCGAATTTCGATTTAAGAGAATATAGGTTAATAATAATATCAAATGACCAGGATAATGCTTTTTATAATAGATTTCGACAAAACAAACTAAAGTTAGAAGACTATATCAAAAATGGTGGCACAATGATTTTTGGAGCTAGTAGTGGTGGCTGGGCAGATGGGGATATATCATCTGCACTTCCTGGTAACATAACAATCTATGAACGTAGATATGAAAATTACAATATTATCAGTGATAGCAGCCATCCGATAGTTACGGGTGAACTAAGTGATGGGCAACCCCTAACTGATAGTGATTTATATTCAAATTATGCAAGTCATACGTCATTCGAAGAGGCAACGCTGCCATCTGGTAGCAAAGTTATTTTAAGAGAAAAATCGTCAGGTCAGCCGACTTTAGTTGAATATTCCCTAGGTAGCGGAATCGTGATAGTATCAGGACTTACATGGGAGCACAGTTGGAAGTATCATACGGGTTCTGATGGATATGGAACATATGCTAGAAAAGCATTAGATGACGTGTTTTTATATGCATATAGATATAATGAGCCTCCAGTTGTAAAAATAGTCTTGCCAATAAATAACCAAGTTTTTAAAGAAAGTAGTAATTTTGCTCCTACAATAAAGGTGTCTGACACTAACGGAGGTACTCTAGTTTGTAAGTACTACATAGATGGACAAACATCTCCAAGCGGAACAACACAAATAAATAACACAAGAACAGAGCAGACAATAAGCTTCAATCTGCTAAATACTGATAATCTTTCTGAAGGAGAGCATATTATAAAATTTGAAGTTAGTGATAGCATTGAGACTACTGTGGAAACAGTCAAAATAAAAATAGATAGATCATTGCCTGTGCTTGGAACTATTAACTTTACTGCTACAGATACCAGCATAACTGTATCAGGCACAGCTACAGACAGCGTAGCTGGGATGGATAGTACTCCCTACAGATATACCGTTGGATCTTACATGAGTTCATGGACAGCAAACACTTCACATATAAAGAGTGACCTTACATCGAATACATCTTATACAGTGAAGTTTGAAGCAAAGGATGCTGTGGGACACATTGCCAACAAAGTACAAAA
Organism: Bacillota bacterium; assembly: GCA_049324315.1. GTDB lineage: Bacteria > Bacillota > Clostridia > Peptostreptococcales > Thermotaleaceae > JBMOKU01. Next base: position 43,407 of record JBMOKU010000050.1, read on the forward strand.
CATGTATACAAGGGCGCAGACTCCTATCTTAACAGTAAGTAATCCAAAGGAAACAAGTTTTGATATTAATTTTACAGACAGTAATCCTTCAGGAACCCAATATCAGGTTATTGTCGGAGAAAAATACGTAAACGCATCGGGAACTCTTACCACATCACCGACTTGGATTTCCAATGCAGGAAAGAAGATTACAGTTAAAGGGCTTTCTATTAATACAGCTTACATTATAAAAGCTAAGGCTAAAAATCAAGAGGGAATAGAAACTGCTTTCAGTGCGAATATAGCAGGACAAACGTTAGCCAGTCCTCCTACAAATATAACAACGGAAGCAGCCCAACAGTCTATTACGGTTATGTGGTCCGGTGTATCGGGAGCAGCGGGCTACGATATAGAAGCAGATGGTGTGGTTATCAATAATGGTACTTTTACAACCTATATACATGAAGGACTGGCACCCAACACCCAACACACATATAGGGTAAGAACCAGGAATGCAAGTGGACCGGGCAACTGGAGCAACTTTGTTACCAAGTCTACCCTTCCAGACCCCCCGGCTGTCCCTGCTAATCTCAGAATTTCAGCAACGCAAACAGAAATCAGTATAACCTGGGATGCCGTCGTAGCTGCAGCAGGTTATGACATTGAAGTAGACGGGGATGTCATAGACAACGGAAGCAGTACAAGCTATGTCCACAAAGAACTGCAGCCGCTTACAGAGCATACATACAGAGTCAGGGCAAAAAATCCCGGAGGAATTAGTGCATGGAGTGAATTAACGACCACATTCACATTGCCTAACCCTCCTGTTACTCCAACAAATATTGCAGCTCAAGCTACCAAAACTACCGTAACCATTACATGGGATTCTGTAGATGGTGCCACGGCCTATGAAATCGAGGTAGATGGACTGATTATAGATAATGATGATCTTACGGCTTATCTCCATGAGGGACTGGAACCCTATTCGGGCCATACCTATCGTGTAAGGGCAAAGAATGCCGGCGGTAAGAGCCCGTGGAGTGGCAAGATAGATATTACAACCTATCCTGAGGAGCCTGACACTCCAAACAGTGTTATGACAACAGCAGATGAAACCTCCATAACCGTTACCTGGTACAAGGTGGCATTTGCAGAAAGTTATGAGGTAGAAATTGATGGAAACGTTGTGAAAGCTGTTTCTGATACAAATTATGTACATACAGATCTAACCCAGAATAGTCAGCATTCCTATAGAGTAAGGGCGAAAAATATTAGCGGCTATAGTGAATGGAGTAGTCCCGTTTCTATGTTTACCATGCCGGAAGGGGCCGTATCCCTAACCAACATCGCTGCAGTTGTGACCAACAAAACCATTATGCTGTCATGGGAAACAGTAGCCTATGAGGGCGAGTACGAAATCGAAGTAGACGGTGTACTCATGGATAACGGAAAAGAAACCATCTACAATCATACGGGACTTGAAGCAAATCAATATCATACCTATAAAATCAGAGTGAAAAACGGAAAAACAGGAGAATCCTGGTGTGCAATACTTTCGCTGTCAACACTGCCCAATCCGCCGGATGCTCCATTAAACATTGAAGTCTTCGCAACACATAATACCATAGAGCTGCGATGGGACAGAGTAGAAGGTGCCACCGGCTATGATGTAGAGGCCGATGGGGAAACCATCGACAATGGTATGAAGGAAACCTACATCCACGAAAATCTGGAACCCGGTACAGCACACATCTACCGTGTAAGGGCGAAAAATATAACAGGTGTGACAGCATGGAGCCCATCCATTACCCAAAGTACTACCACACCAACCTACATTGTAGATTGTATAACTGATGAAGATATTAATTTTTCATTATTGGCATCGAATGTTCAGGACTTCAGTGAACTGAAATTTGTAGTGACCTATAATCCAAGTGAACTGGAAGTTGTTGACCTATACGGATTCACACCGGAAGAAGACCGAAGTACGGAAGGGATCATACCGGGAACTCATATGCGTGCAATATATACAGAGGGAAGAATTGAATTTACTTTAGATAAAAACATCATTCCAGGTACATCCTGGTCAGGAGAAATTACTTCCATTATATTTAGAGCGAAAATCGACGGACAGTCACAAATTGACTTTGTCGTAGAATAAAAGGCATTTGATTATGTAAAACGAGGTGAAAAGATGAAAAAAATACTCATGAAATATAGCAGACACATTGCAATACTGCTAGGGATTGCGCTGCTGGTGCCCATGTCCATTTTTTCTATGAATGGCTTTGGGACAAAAGCAGTGGCTCAGGATAAAAGTGAAGAAGAGAGGATCGCAGCTGAGATTTCTAATATGACAGGTGTCAAGGTAGAAGAAATATTAAAGCTTAGAGATGATAAAAAAACTTGGAACGAAATCATGGAGATGCTCAAAAATAACGAAGGAAACGAAAATCAAGCAGAAAAGGATAAGCGAAACAGACTCATTACGGAGATGGGACTTAGAGAAGAACTTATACGAAAGCTGGCAGACGAATTTAGTAGTGAAGAAATTATGGAAGCAAAGTTATTGATAGAAAGATTACTCTTCCAGCTGCAAGAAATAACAGAAAAAGATGAGAAAAGCGTTGCAAATCCGAGTATAGACGTAAATTCGGTTTCGGAAGAAGGCCATATAGAAGATTATGAAAAACTCATGGAAAAAATCGATCCTGATACAGCGGTGTATCTAACGCTGAAGCTGGAAAAGGATTTTGGAAGCAAGGAAGCCGTTTTAGACGAGTACTTATACGCTTTACAAGCAGATTTAAATCTTGAAAACTATATGAAAGACAAAGATCAATACCTAAAGGAAAAAGAAGAAAAAAGTATAGGCATGATTCAGGAAAAAATCATTACCTTAGCAAAAATTGAGGAAAAAATGCTTCGGAAAATCCAACAAGAGAATGCTGATAATACAGATCCTATAGAAATGAAGAACGACAATGTTCTTACAGAAGAAGGAGATATCGGTCATGATGTAACTGTAGAATCACCGCTGCCTGAGATAAAGGATGTTAAGCCTCTGAATCCGGCGGATGCGATCATGGAAGAAATTAATGCCATTGATCCCAAGGCATCTTCAACAAACTAACTAGTCAGTATGCTGGTCCATTTTGCGTCATACTGCGTCGACAGAACCCGCTGATAGCGCTGCTAGCGGCGGAACCTGTCTCCTTGTCTGACACAAAATATCCTCAGCATCTTTGACCATTTATTTTATTTCAGATGCCTAACAGAAATTAAAGAAAGGAAGTAGATGGAATGAATAAAAAAATTATCTCGAAAACACTGACAATCCTATTATTTGCAGGGATTACGATACAGGCGGGGTTTACTGCATATTCAATGATAGATACCCAGAGCAATAATACAGTAGAAAGCCAGGTTTTACAAGAGACTACTATATCTACAGAACTACAGGAAGAGGATACAGCGAATACAGATATATCGGAAGAAATTCAAAATCTTATAAGACAGTCAGATCCTGCGAATTTCGACAAGAACATTGCAAATTATAAGAATCTGCTGATTGATTTCAATGTCCACAGCCAGTTTAAAGAAGAGATTGAGAGACTTATCAGAGAAGGACATAAACTTCCGGATATTCTCAGCGGCTACGAATTTTTATATCACAACTACGGTACCGTGCAGGAACTGGAGAACTTCATCACACAAAAAGAATCAGGTAAAACATGGAAACAGATTTTTGGTGAATATAACAAAAATAATGCCGAATTTATCCCCAGATCTTTCGATACCGATTATTTGGAAGGATTAATGAAAACACCAAGTATTACATCGGATGATATTATGATTGCCGATAGAATTTCTTATGAATCAGGACAAGCCTTTGAAGAACTCATCAATAAAAAAATGGAAGATAAAAGCTGGAAGACCCTTAATGCGGAGGTAGGTATTATAAATAGTGCCAGTATTCTACCCAGAGTAGAAGTAACATCAGAACAACTGAAGAAATATTTAGCTTCCGGTGCACTCACGGAACAACAGATCGTTGAAGCCTTTGTACTGGCTCAGAAGCTGGGAAAGAGTACAGACGTCATTATCGGTAAAGTAAAAGCTGGATACACGGAAGAATCGATAATCCAAGAGTACTGTACGGAAAAATATTATTAAAAATGCAATCGTTATATAACAGAGATTTCAATGAACGATAAAGGGGCATAAAATAGTGAAGCATATTAGCAAGATACTTCTGGTATTGAGCTTATTGATAATTTTCATTCCTTTCCAAGTCGCGTATGCAGAAACGCTGGAAGAGCAGCTTAACAACTTGGTGGGACCTAAGCAGCAGTATAATACGATGCTTTCACCGGTGTATCTTAGGAGCAATCTTACAGAAGAGTATATTAGTCCACAGAGTGGAGAATTAACGCTGACCCAGACGGATTATGTGCTGCCTGGAAGAAATGGCTTAGACTTAGAGATTAAAAGAATATACAAAAGCGGGATATCCAACGTACAAGAAATGAAAGTAAAGTATGTGCATGGAGCATGGGTGGATTATGTACATTCCGATGTAAATACATCATCCTTCTATGAGGATCGATATAACTTGGGAATCGGTATGAGATTTTCATTTCCAGCCATGGAAATTCGCAGCAATGATGAAGGAACCAGTCATAAATTCCTACATACCGAAAGTGGAGATGTATACCGTTTGAAATCGATACTGAAAGACGGGGTGCAAACTTACTTTCCTGAAGGACAGACGATCAAGGATGTAAGCGTTAGTGAAACAACAGAATACAGTAACGGACAAAGTGACGGGACATCCAAATATGTGATGGTTGGAAAAAATGGCAAGAAGACCTATTTTTCAGAGGATGGAAGAGTTTTAGGAATCGTGGACCGGTATGGGAATACCATAAAGTTTGAATATACAGCTGTAGCCTATACCATTGATGGAGTTACAGTAAACAAAAACTTACTATCCAAAATTACAGATTCCGTAGGTAGAACTGTAACCATGGAATATAAGCAGGATCAAACATTCACCGTGGGCTCTATAGTAAATCAACAGTACAGTAAAGAAGAAAGCTACAAGGCTACGCAAAACCCAAACAACGTAGATTCGGGAGACTTAAAAGAAAAGTTCCAAGTTATCGTAAATTTACCCGGCGGCAAAAAACTTGTTTATGATAAGTCAGCAGTTCTTGTCAGCGAGTCCAAGCATGTTATTCGAACACGGCTGCAAAGAGTATTTGATGTAGATAACAAACCCAAATATCATTTCTGGTATGAGCAGCCGGATCTTGGTTTTACCTATGTGAACGGTACAACCTATTCTGTGTATAACAGATATGAAAACCTGACTATGATAGACTACTGTAAAACCAATGAAATAAAGCAGTACGTATATAATACATACACAAAACGATTGAACAAAGGGAGTATGCAGTATCGAAAGATATTTGAAAAGAAAGATTTAATCAAAAAAGACTATGACATTGCTCAGGCAGATTTTCCTGGTAGATTTATTACAGAAGTAAAGAATAAAGCAAATTATGTTTATACCAATGAGGCAGACGGATTCGGTTTTGATGGCTACAATGAATATTCGTATGATTATTTAAAAAGTACATATCGATATTATACAGAAATAAAGGATATAAACGACAATAGTACCAAATATACATATGATGGTATTCATCAGTTACTCCAGACAGAAGAATCCGGAAAAGATCATAAAGAAATCATTACGTCAGAGCATGACGAGATGAAGCTCGTTAAAAAGAAGGAAAGAGTTATATATAATGTTGAAAACGGACAGGAAACAGGTACTTCCTATAAAAAAATACAAAATTTCCGCTATGATGAATACGGTAACCTGACCAACTATACGGGTCCGGAGGCGGAACGGGATGAGAACGGATATCCGGTAGATAATGAACATACCGTTGTTTATTCCTACGCCTATGACAAGTACCATGTTCCATTATCCAAGACATGGAAACAAGATAAAGATACAACCGGTCAGATCATTTACACCCTTGATGATAAAGGGAATATAACAAAGGAAACAAAGACGAACTCAGCGGATAACGGACAATGGATCGTGACAGATTTTCAATATGATGAGTATGGGAATATCCGCAAAAAAGAAGTGCATTCTGGGAATCAATCCTTTGTGACCAATTATGAATATGGTGTGGATGCAGATGGTACAGATCATAAAGGAGCTTATTTAACAAAGGAATACAGGTATGTAGATGACACAGAGATTGCCAACAAGTATAGCTATGATTTCAATACAGGCAATATGAAAGCAGCAATAGATCCCAATGGAAATAGGACAAATTATGAATTTGATGTATTGGGCAGAGTAACGAAGATTACAAGGCCGGAGAACAATATCAAAGAGTATGCCTATGAAGAAACCCCATATGCCAACAGAAAAATCAAATACACAGATCCTGGAAAAACCGTATATCAAACAGAGTATGACATATCTGGAGATTTGGTTAAGTCTAGCGTATTCGACAATGGGAAATGGAATGTTTTAAAAGACATTACCAACGATGCCCACGGAAACAAGACAAAGGAAATTGTCCCAAATGGCCACAGTATTCGCTATGAGTACGATAGCAGAGGCCGGTTGATTAGCAAAACAGCCTATGAGAAGGACTCAATCCTTAAAGGAAGTATGAAAATCCGGTATGTTTCAGGGGTAGACAGTGATACCCCACTTGTTGTTACAATCACCGACGAAGAAGGATATGAGAAAAAGTATTTTTATGACAGTTTGAACCGACTTACCAAAACTGAATTTACACCGGATAAGACAAATTATATAACAACCACCTATACCTATGATTATGTAGGCAATAAGGTGACATTTACCGATGGAAAAAACCATACATCAAGCTTTGCTTATGACAATTTAGGACGGTTGATCAGAAAAACGGATCCATTAGGCAATGAAACCCAATATATGTACAACAGTCTTAATCAGATTGAAATGATAAAGGAGCCGGAAGGAAGAATTACGGAATACGCCTACGATTCCCTTGGAAGACTTTCTCAGAAGAAAATCTATAAGGACGGTTCACAGGATTATGTATATACAAAGTATACCTATGACCCGGCAGATAATGTAACAAATCTTAAACAGGGAAGTATGACTTCAAGCGGAGATAGAATTGCTTCAGATACTACCTATGTTTATAATCAAATGAATTATTTGACAGATGAATACAAGAAAATCGATGAAGCAAGGACAAGTCACATCAATAATCAGTATGACCTTAACGGTAATAAAGTACAGATTATGGAATATGCGAATCAAGATAAAACAAAATATCGCATTTTCAACTATGTCTATGACTTTGCAGGCCGGATAAAGGAGGAGCGTGGAAGCTACAGAGAACTAAATGGACAGGGTGGATATGTAGAATATGGAAGCTACCACAAGAAGTCTGTATGGGACTATGCAGGCAACCTGACCAAAACAGAAGTTCTGAACACCAACGGATACGATACGACGACCTATGCCTATGACTACAGAAACAAGCTTATAGAGAAGGTAGAGCCGTACACATCCAATGAAGTTAAGAAAAGGACAAGCTATCGATATGATAAAGTAGGAAATCTGTTGAATGAAACGATATTGAAGCAAGGAGAGTCATGCACGTCGGTCTATACCTATGATGGCCTTGGAAGGATATTGACAAAAACGGATGCTCTAGGAAATACAGCTAGGTATGCATATGATGAAACCGGGAATCTGGCTAAGGAAGTGGATGCAAGATATCTGCAAACGTCCTTTGCAGCGGCTCCGGGTATAGAGTATGCGTATGATGAACTGAACCGGTTGATCAAAACAATTGCTTTTGATGGTACGAATAGAGAGGTAATCGGCTATAAAGAATATGACAGCCGGGGTAATGTGACGAAAGAGGCAGATGGAGAAGGATATAATGCTGGGGCACCTTCTGCATCTATTGGCAATGTATACGAATATGATGCGCTGAACCGTGTATCAAAATATATATCAGCCCAGACTTTTGCAGACAATCAGAAAAATGGCGGGAATTTGTTTAACAAAAAGTATACCTATGATGGCATGGGCAACGTTCTTATAGAAGAGGACGGCCTGGGAAATAAGATACAGAATGTCTATTATATGAACGGCCTGCTGAAAGAGAAGCTTTATGCCGATGGTAAAAAAGAGCATTACGATTATGATCTTACTGGAAAAATGATGGTTATCAAAACAGATAGGGCAGGAAATGCTACCAAATTGTATCAAACCATTTTTGGAGAGCCCTATAGGATCGAATATCCCGACGGAACTTTTGAAACCTTCACCTATTCTTCTAAGGGAAAACTTGTTGAATATCGTAACCAAGAAGGAAATGTGAAGTACTATGGATACGATCCTTCCGGGAACCAGTTATATAAGAAGGAATACATAAAGTCAGACATCGCTTTTACGTATTACAGGCTTGTAAAAAACAGCTATGATGAAATAAACAACTTGTTAAGCAGTGAAACCTTCCTTGTAAAAACGCCAAAGCTGGTGACAATCGGCGAAACAACTACATCAGCAGGTGATCGGATCGTATATACCTATGATAAGGCAGGAAAGTTGACAAAGATTACGGGCCCCATGGGAAGAGAAACGGTTCAGGAATACGACAAGGCCGGAAACCCTATAACCAAGAAGCAAAAGGTAGAAGGTGAGTATTACGATGTCGTAAGATATGACTATGATTTCAGATCACGCTTAATAAGTGAGTCAACCCTGGTGAAGACAGCTGATCTGGATAACAAATATTTGGTTGGTGCTAAATATGACAAGGCCTACTTTGATCGCGTATTGTCAACAGTAAGCTATGAATATTATAAGAATCGTCAGCTAAAAACCAAGAAGGACCCTCAAGGAAATGTCACCCAATATGAATATGACTATAGCAACAGGTTAGTAAAGAAAATTGATCCCCTGCAGACTGTTGTAACCTATCAATATGATTTGAATGGGAACTTAATTGAAGAGAAAAATGCTAAGAATGCAGTAATCAGCTATGAATATGATGAATTCAATCGATTGATTCGTAAAAAGGCACCCGCTGCAGATGGAAGCACAGCCGTCACAAGATACATATATGATGTCATGGGCAACCTGATAAAGGAAATATCGCCAAATCATTATGATGCAAGTAAGGATACACCATCCTTGGTTGATACAATGATCGGTATATCCTATGCCTATGACGTAATGAATCGTCGTATATCCACATCATCACCTGAGGACGAACTGATCGAATATATTGAATACAATCAGGTTGGCCGTATACAAAAAGTTATCGACGGCTTAAGGTATACGGGAGATGCAGCAGCATCCAAAGGAACAACATACCATTATGACTCCCTGGGCAGAGTCTTAAAGATGACAGATGCCTTGGGCTACAGTATGAATTATGAATATGATGTGCTGGATAATCTGACAAAGAAAATCGATGCACGAAACAATGCCACTATTTACACCTATAATCCGGACAAAACCCTGGCAAAGGTGACCTATGCCGATAACGGGACCATAGCGTATACCTATGACGGAATGGGTAGAAAAACAAGTCAAAAGGATCAACTGGGTAACTTGACATTCATTGCATACAATGGCTTTGGAAAAGAAAAGGAAATCAAAGATCCTTATGACAACACCGTAGCGTCCAAGTATGACTTAAGTGGTAATCTGGTAGCCCTAAAGGATAAACGGGGCAATATCGTACTGTTCAGTTATGATGCCAACAATAGGCTCATAGAGAAAAAGACACCCTTAGCGTTGGATGGCAGTAAAAATGTGATCTATGCCGTGGAGACCTATCTGTATGATGAAGCGGGCAATCTGGTCAGAAAAACCGCAACAGATTCTAAGGACAAGCTTTTCATAAGAGTGACAAGCTATACCTATTATGACAATAACCTTCTTAGTACGGTATCCGATAGCAGCGGAAGATACATAAGAAACCATTATGATAAAAATGGAAATATCATCAAGACGGAGAGCTTGAGAGATAAGGACACTTATGATATTGAGAAATTTGAGTATGATCATTCCAACCGATTGACAAAGCGCATACAGCTGGTAGATGAAGATGATATTTATCAAGCAGGATCCTTAACGAATCTAAAGGATAATGAATATCCCGGTAAAATCCAGCTCATCACAGGCTATGCCTACGATATTCTTGGGAATAAAGTAAAAGAGATCCATCCAAAGGCATATGCATACAGCGAGACAGACATAGAAAACAGAGAAAAATACGCTATTACGTTTACCTATGATATCCGCAACAGACTGGAGAAGATCATCAGAAAGATTAACGGTGTTGATGTTAGCAGACAGTTTGGCTATGACGGGGTAGGCAACAAGATAAGCGAAAAAAATGAGCGGAATTATGAGACGGTATATACCTATGATCCGATGAACAGGATAAAGACCATTACCGATCCGAAGAAAAATATCTTTACCTACCAATATGATGCAGCAGGTAACGAGATAGCAGAGACCAACGCCAAAGGGCATACTATGACCTATGGCTATGATAAGCTCAACCGATTGGTTACCATTACAGATCCCAATGGTGTAATCATAACGAAAAATATCTATGATGAAAACGGAAACGTCATCAAACAGATAGACGCCAAAGGTTATCTGTCCGGCGGTGATGATGATCAACGATACGGAACCCTGTATACCTATGACCTTGCTAATCGTTTGGTGAAAATTGTTGACCCGGAGATTGCAGCCCTGAATGATTCAAGGAAATTTACAGTTGAATATCAATACAATCCCTTCGGGCAGAGGATCCAAGAAACAGATGCCCTTGGACATACAAAGCTTTATGAGTATGACAACGCCGGAAGGCTGGTTAAAGTAACGGACCAGCTGGGCATAAGCACCAGCTTCGGTTATAACCCGGCAGGAAACAAGCTGTACATGGTAGACGGCAGAGGAAAGATCACCAAATACACCTATGGTGCTTTCGGAATGCTCAAAACGGTCACCAATGCCGATGAAAAAACAGTGCAGTATCAGTATGATATAGGGAAAAATCTTGCCTCCATGATAGACAGAAATGGATACGAAACCCTATATACCTATGATAATAGGGACCTGCTGCTCAGTAAAAGCGTCGAAGAGACCGGAGACAGCATCAGCTATACCTATGATGAAGCAGGCAGCAGAGCCAGTATGGCCGATGAGAGCGGGAAGAGTCTGTATACTTACGATGAGAACAACCAGCTGTTAGAGATCAAAAAGGATGGCGTTCTACAAATCAGGTATACCTATGATCCTATCGGAAACATAGCAACAGTCACCGACAAGAAAGGCGCTACCACTGCCTATACCTATGACAAATCCAGCAGAATGGAGACCGTAAGCTATAAGGGGAAGACCACGAAGTACAGCTATGATGAAAACGGAAATAGAAAAGCTATAGAATATCATGGTGGCGTCAGCGAAGCCTATGTATATGATAAAAACAACAGACTGAAAAACCTGACCAATAAAGGGGCGGGTGGAAATATCATATCAAGCTACAGCTACACCCATGACCTAAACGGCAGGCAGACAACAAAGACCGACAGCTTTGGTACCACTACCTATACCTACGATCCGGCAGGAAGAGTACTAAGTGTAGAGGCCCCCGGTAAAACCACGGTATATGCCTATGACCATGCAGGAAACAGACAAAGCATGAGTGAGACCTATACATCGGATCAACCAAGCGGATATATTGACCAAGCAACTAAACTGCCTGTACAATATATACTAAAGAAGACCGAATACATTTACGCCAATACCAACACCATACGAAAGCTTGTAGAAACCATGTATGATCAGGAAGGAAAAGAAGTCTTAGAAAAGACCGTAGCCTATCTCTATGATGACAACGGAAACGAACTGAGACAAAACACAAGCTATATCCGTCCTCATACCACAAAAATGAGACAAGCCAATGGAGCAAATCCATATGGAGATACCATCATAGGAGACATCAGTACCCTTATCGAAAAAGTAAACAATACCTTTGATGGATTTAACCAACTGAAAAAGATAGAAAAAATAAAAGGTGGAGAAAGGGTCACTGTAGAATATACCTACAATGGAGACGGATTAAGAACCCAAAAGATCACCAAGAGTCTAAAAGACGGCTATAAGCCGAAAGTCACCAACTACCTCTATGACAGACAGCATGTCATATTGGAAACAGACCAAAACAACAGCGTTATAGCAGCATACATAAGGGGTATCAACTACATCGGAAGATATGATAGCTCAAACCGCTTATCCTACTACCTGTATAACGCCCACGGTGACGTGGTACAGACAGTTTCAGAGAGTGGAGCGGTAGAGAACCAATATGATTACGACATCTTTGGAAATCCAACCCTCACCATACAAAGCTACAGCAACGCCATACGATATGCAGGAGAGTTCATGGATGAAGAAACAGGACTCTACTACCTAAGGGCAAGATACTATGATCCATACGTAGGTAGGTTCATATCAGAGGACAGTTATTGGGGAGAAGATACAAACCCATTGAGCTTAAACCTATACGTTTACGCCAACAACGATCCAATCCAGTTCGTAGACCCAACAGGACACTGGTCCGGTAGTGTTGCAGATGCAGGTGGATGGGATGCATTTGAAAAACACATAGCAGAAGACTGTGGTTATGGTAGTGATGATGACGACGATGACGACAGAGATAGCGGAGGCTCCAGCAGCCGTCGAGACCGGGATAGAGATCGCGATAGAAGTTCCAGCAGAAATCGTGATAGTGACAGTGATGACATCGATTACAGCAAAGCTGTATGGAACCGATTTGGAGAAGTCATAGGATTTACCGATGGAGAAAGCTATGTGGATTATAGTGATGAAGCCACCAGTACCCATGGAGGATGGGACCCTGAGGACAATGAAATAATCAAGAACTTCCAAAAACAACGCTCTCAATCCGATCATGATGACGACTATGACAGTGACTTTGTAACAGTAAGAGAAGTCATTGCAAACAAAGAAAAGTATGTAGATATCTTTATCAGTCCATCTGAGACCGCAGCGATGAATGCAGCAAATGAGATAAACAGAATGCTAACCTACGATTCGTCACTTACCTATAATGAAGAAGTTGCGTTAATGCAAAAGCGACTAAACGAACTGGGATACAGAGACAGCAACGGAAGACCACTGCTCGTAGATGGAAAGTTTTACAAAAACACCTTAGCGGCAGTAAATGCATATAAAAATCAGAATGGGCTATGGAACACTGGTCAATACGCGGGAGTAGTTGGTAACACAACATGGGATCATCTGTTCTCTGATAAAGCGGCAAGGGCGATAATTAAGGAGGCTATAGATAATACAACAAATAACACTGTAAATAATACGTATTCTAATATGAGTAATAGTGTAAAAGATAAATTTCTTGAAGGAGCAGGGTATGAAGTTGTGGGGACGAGTAAAGGTACTTTGTCAATATCTCAAACTGATTTAGACACTTTGGTAGTATTGGAGAGACTGTATTCACAATACAAAGCCCAAAACAATAAATCAGGAATGGATGCAACTGTAAGAGCAATTCATGAGATTCAGCAACAAAATGAGATGGAACTACGAGAATATTCTTTTGCAAGTGAAGATATAACAACAACGGTATCCATTATTAAGGCAAATACTTTTACTCTTGATGATATCCATAAACTCCATAAAACTAATGACAAAATGGCTTTTGTTGCTGGAGCAACACCTGGAACAGGCCCAGTAATGGGACCATTATACTCTTTGGTAAATGATATAGAGCAAAACGGTGAAGCTTCTATTTCAAGTAATTTAAAAAATGTTGCACTGGCAGCATTAGGAGCTAAGCATACTAAAACAGGAATTGCAGCGGCAGCAGTAGATACAAAGTATAGCTTAGGACAAGATAAGCCAGATACGTATAACCGCGATGGAATTACTATACAGGAGAATGATACGTATATTTTGTTACAAACTAAAACTAATCAAGGTTTAGATGTTGCTTCAATCGAAGCATATGTGCGTGGCGGTGAGATAATGTCTTATGAGCAATCTGGCCCATACTCAAGTAGATCAAATCCAAGTTATGATAGAATCATCATAGACAAATGGAAAGAGAAGGGATATAAGTAGAAGGAGTGAGTGAATGAATTTTTATAAAAAGTATTCATATAGTAAATGTCCTCATTGTGGCAATTTTACTATTTCATACTGGCAAAAGATAGATTTGATCGATTATAGATATAATCATGCATGCAAAGAATGTGGTGGTACAATAAAGCTTCCAGCATGGCATATACTACTGTATTTGTCAGAATTAATATTGTTCATTACCTTAGGAGAAAAATTCGGATTTAGTGGTTTGGAAACGATTATATATGGAATATTGATGATACTATTCATTAATTTTATTCAGCTACTATTTATTCCAATAAAGGGGTGAAGATATTGCATCCAAATAGTAATAACGATAGCTTTATAATATCCGAACAAAATAAACAATCATTTTGGGGGATATTATCAGTGGTTATTGGTATCTTTAACATAATTATTTCACTTATTATAATATGGGCGTTGTGGTCATATATTAATCAAAAATTTGTCGAGACTTTATTTCTACAAGTTCAAATACTGAATATAGGGAGCAAACTTGAATTAGTCTCTAAACCTATTGGTTTCTTGTTAGGGATTGCAGGTTTGTTTGAAAGAAATAAAAAGAGAACCATTGCGCTTTATGGTATCTTGATTAATCTGATTGTGATATTATGGACTTTCGCAGTTTTTTCAGGTTTGATCATTTAAATATATATCAAAGAGACGGTTTAAATGATTTAAAATGATAGGGGCTTGAAAATCAGTTACTGACTGCGGCAGGGATATTTTTCTCTGCCGTATTTCCTTTTATACGATGTATTTATAACCACCCGAGATAGAAAAAAAGGTGGAGAAAGGGTTACTGTAGAATATACCTACAATGGAGACAGGCTAAGGATCAAAAAGACTGGTAGGAGTTTAAATATATATCGCGAGAACCGTCCCTATGATACGCCTATGATACGTGCCTAGAGGGCATATCGAGGGGGGCATATCGAGGGGACGGTTCTCTTTAGGCATATCAAGGGGACGGTTCTCTTGGCATATCAAGGGGACGGTTCTCTTGATATACAAAATAAATTATGGTATAATAAGGTAAAAACGAAAGAGTGGTTGAAATGCCAAGAAGTGCAAGGAAGCAAAGTGAGAGTGGAATTTATCATGTAATAG
>JBMOKU010000051.1:0-58553 GCA_049324315.1 Bacillota bacterium
GGATACCTCCTTTTGTTGTTAATTGGTTGGCGAACCTTTTTTATTCTAGCAAAAGGAGGTTGTTTTTTCTACTCATAGCTAAAGCTTTTTGGAACCCCCGGTAGAACCGGGGGTTTTCGTTACACAACAAAAGGCAATAGCAACCTACTATCGCCTTCTCATTGTTACGCTAGTCTTTTCATCAATTTTTCAATAATTTCCTTACTGATTTCTTCTACCGTTTTTCCATCCGTACAAACCGTAATATCTGCAGCCGCTTCATATAGACCCTCTCTTTTGCCCAGCATCTCCTGGATTTTTTCAACGGTCATGCTGTCTTTCAATAGCGGTCTGGTATTTTCTTGCGAAATGCGACTGTAAATTTCTTCAGGACTTGCCTGAAGCCAAATAACGATGCCGTTTCTTTTTAGATTTTCAACATTTTTATGATTTAATACAATCCCGCCGCCGCTGCAGAAGATGATAATATTGTTGTATCTACTCATTTCTTCAACGGTCTCTGCCTCTAACTTGCGGAAGTATGTCTCTCCATAATTTTGAAAAATTTCATTAATGGTCATACCCATTCGTTCCTCAATAACCTTGTCTACATCGATATTTTCCATGGCTAGAAGTTTTGACAATTCTTTTCCGATGGTCGTCTTCCCGCTTCCCATAAAACCAATTAATGAGATATGATATGGAAACAATGTTCTTGATTGAACCTTTCTACTGGCTTTTAAAATCTGACTATATATTGTTTTTATTTCCTGAGAAAAACCAGGATTTTCAAGATAAGTAGTTACTTTCTGCAGAATCTCTTTTTCACGGGCTTGATGAAAAATAGGAATTCCTTTTTCCTTTTTATACTCCATGATATCCAGAACCTTTCCCATCCGTTTTTCCAATATGGCTACCAGTTCTTTATCACAATCATCTATTTCTTGCCTTAATTTTTCTAGATCCTTCAAAATGTTCTTCTCCCTTCTCTACTTATTTCCTTATCACCTTACCTTATACTATTTAGAAAATAAGTTTCTACTTCCTTATACAAAGCTTTTTCTTCTTCAACAGATAGTTTTTCACCGGTCCATATTTCCAAGGATTTCAAGGCCTGATATACGAGCATAGGCAATCCGTTTATTGCTTTACACCCCTGCTGTTCAGCCATGTGCAGTAATTTTGTCTGATAGGGATTATAGATTAAATCGTATACAAGCTCAGCTCCTTCGAGTATTTCCTGAGAAATAGGACTCACTTCAATTTCGGGGTACATACCCACAGGGGTACTATTGATGACACAATCAAAGGCTTCTGTGACATCTTCCAGTTTCATCAAATTGACTGAACATCCGGTACCTGCCTCTAGCTCTTCCTTTAGTTGTATTCCTTTCATAGGATTTCTTATGGCTATGGTTAAAATACCGCCTGCCTGCAGTATTTCATAGGCCACAACCCTAGCTGATCCCCCAGCACCAAGCAGAAGAACTTTTTTTTCCTGTACATTTATCTCTACATCTCTAAGACTCTTTAAAAATCCAAATCCATCTGTGTTATATCCAATTAGTTTTCCATCCACAACCTGTACGGTATTGACAGCTCCATACCTTCTGGCAATCTCATGAACTTCATCTAAATAGGGAATAATGGCTTCCTTATGAGGTATGGTAACATTAAAGCCTTGAAAATTTGTCCTTAACATTAGAAGTCCTTGTGCTAAGTCCGTCTCTTCGATTTTTAAGGGAACATAGATACTATTCAACCCTTTCCTGTCAAAAAAGCTATTATGGATAACAGGAGACAAGCTGTGAGAAATTGGATTTCCGATGACTGCATACATTTTTGTTTTTCCGTTGATTCTAGCATTCATTTTTCATCACCCGATCAATCAAATCATAAAAGTTGGGAAACGATATGGCTGTACATTCAGGATTGTCAATCAAAACTCCTTCATTGCTGCGCAAGCCTGCAATGGTTAAAGCCATGGCGATTCGGTGGTCATGATAACTTTCGATGGCCCCTCCCCTTAAAGAATCCTTGCCGTGAATAATCATGCCATCCTCTGTTTCCTCTATATCAGCGCCGATTTTTTTCAGCTCCGTTACCATGGCATTGATACGATTGCTTTCCTTTACTTTCAATTCCTGGGCATCTCGTATGATCGTTGTTCCCTCTGCAAAGCATGCTGCTACAGCAATAGCCGGTATTTCATCAATCAAACGGGGTATGATTTCTCCTCCAATTTCAACACCTCGGAGCTGTGTACTTTTCACCAGCAAATCTCCCATAGGTTCTCCATTGGAGTCCTTTTCATTAAGAATTCTAATATGGGCTCCCATCTGCAGTAGGGCGTCAATAATCCCTGTTCTTGTAGGATTTAACCCAACATTCTTAATGATAATTTCCCCATCTTTTATAATCGATCCTAACACTAAGAAAAAGGCAGCGGAAGATATATCTCCCGGGACATATACTTCTTTAGCGTATAATTTCTCCACCGGCTTACACAGAACGTCAAGGCCTCTTACCTCAATATCTGCTCCCATAGATTTAAGCATCCGTTCTGTATGATCCCTGGATTTTTGAGGTTCTCTTACAGTCGTGATCCCATCTGCATACAAGCCTGCCAAAAGCACGGAGGATTTTACTTGGGCACTGGCCATAGGCATGTCATAGTGAATTGGCTTAAGTTTTCGTCCTTCAATTCCCAGGGGTGCATGGTTTTCTTTTTCGATACCGTAAATTTCTGCGCCCATTTCCCGGAGGGGTTTGATGATTCTTCCCATGGGTCTTTTCTGAATCGAAGCATCTCCTGTTATTTCACAGTCAAATTTTTGTCCTGATAGAATACCGGATATCAAACGAATGGTCGTACCTGAATTTCCCGCATCTAATCTTTCCATGGGTTTTCTCAAACCTTTTAATCCTACGCCTCGTACGATAACGGAATCTTTTCTTATATCAATGGGTACACCCAGTTTTCGAAAACAATCAATGGTACTTAAGCAATCTTCTCCCATTAGAAAGTTAGCAATCTTACTCTCCCCGTCAGCGATGGAGGAAAACATAACGCCTCTATGAGATATGGACTTATCACCCGGCACCGTTATTTCTTGTCTTATCCGCTTAATCGGTTTTATAAGCATATAACATCACCCTTTCCTGGCAGTACTACCACTTAATTTCCTGTCTATCCAACAGATATTCCTCCACGTTACCTCTCGATGTGGGCAGGATAAAAGATATCTTTCCCCTTTGATTCTTTTTATCCCGGGACATCATATTCAAAAGATCGAAAACAGAATACTCTGAAATTTCTAAGTCAATATCCAATTTTTCAATAAATTCCTTGATTTCTTGAAAATAAGAGTTATCTAAGATATTCAATTTCCTCGCAAGCATCGTTTCATAATACATGCCTATGATGACAGCTTCTCCATGGGTATATTTTTGGAAGTTTGTTATTCCTTCCAATCCGTGTCCCATGGTATGTCCGAAGTTCAGTATTTTCCGCAAACCTTCTTCCTTTTCATCTTGAGATACAATTTGGGCCTTGATTTCACAGCATCGCTTAATAATATTCATCATGACGCTGCTGTCAAGATTTCTTAATTTTTCAATGTTCTCTCTGATATATTTAAAAAATGAATAATCATAAATGATACCATATTTGATAACCTCGCCAATACCGCTCAATAGTTCCCGATAAGGAAGAGATGCTAGAAAGTCTGTATCTATGAATACAGCCTCCGGTTGGTAAAATGCCCCAATGCTGTTTTTATATTTCATCAAGTTAACGCCGGTTTTTCCTCCTACACTGCTGTCCACCTGGGCCAATAGAGTTGTCGGTATTTGGATAAAAGGTACACCCCGCATATAAATGGATGCACAAAAACCTGCCAGATCTCCTACCACACCACCGCCAAAGGCAATGATCCTTGATTTTCTTGTCAGCCCTTGCTCCAGCATGGAGGATACTATTTTTATGACAGTATCCATGCTTTTGCTGTTTTCCCCAGGCTTCACCACAATTTTGTGATATGGAATATCCTTTAGAATTTCTTCCAGCTTAGCTCCATATAGGGTATCTACATGGGTATCCGTAATCACCATGACTTTTTCCTTGCTTCCCGCAAGAAATTTACCCACTTCTTTCGTACAGCCTTTATCTATATGGATGATATAGCTTTTTTCTCCTAAATCGATCTGCACATTTTCCATCTTTCCAAAATCTCCTCCAGTGAGTCTCCACCATACTTCTTCAAAAATTCTTCTGCAATAACGGTTATGGCCACCATTTCTCCTACGATGGAAGCCGCAGGCACTGCACAGGTATCGCTGCGCTCAATGGAAGCTGCAAAGCTTTCTTTGGATTCGATATCTACACTTTGTAAGGGTTTGTAGAGGGTAGGAATGGGTTTCATCCCACATTGAATAATGATATTCTCTCCGTTGGACATTCCTCCCTCGATCCCTCCTGCGTGATTGGTCTTTCTATAGTACCCTTTTTCTGCATCGTAAAATATTTCGTCATGTACTTCTGAGCCTTTTTTTCTAGCACTGTCAAAGCCTTCTCCTATTTGAACGCCTTTGATTCCTTGTATGCCCATGAGGGCAAAGGCAAGTTTGGCATCCAGCTTTCTATCCCATTGTACATGACTCCCAAGCCCCACAGGTATCCCTGTAATATGGATTTCAAATATTCCTCCTAGGGAATCTCCTTCCTCTTTAGCCCGGTCAATTTCTTCCATCATTTTTCTTTCTGTTTCAGGATCTATACACCGAACCTCAGACAAATCTGCCTTCTTAACACG
Source organism: Bacillota bacterium (assembly GCA_049324315.1). Classification (GTDB taxonomy): domain Bacteria; phylum Bacillota; class Clostridia; order Peptostreptococcales; family Thermotaleaceae; genus JBMOKU01. The sequence continues at coordinate 4,794 of JBMOKU010000051.1, forward strand.
CTCTATTCCCTGTGCTTTTTCATTTAATGCAGCGCTGCCTATAGAAGTCACATGACTCATTACTTCTATACCAAAATTTTTCATCAACTGCTTCATGATACTCCCCACAGCAACCCGTGTGGCTGTTTCCCTGGCACTGCTTCTCTCTAAAACATTTCGGATATCTTCAAAGCCATATTTTATTGCTCCAGGCAGATCAGCATGCCCTGGTCGCGGTTTTGTCACTTTTTTTTCGTTATCTATGGGCTCTATTGGGTTCATATACTTTTCCCAGTTGGCATAGTCCTTGTTTTCTATTTGAAAAGCAATAGGACTTCCAAGGGTTTTTCCTCCCCTCATACCCGATAGAATCTCGATGCGATCCTGTTCGATCTTCATTCGTCCCCCGCGGCCATAGCCTGCTTGCCGTCTTTTTAGGTCTCTGTTAACTTCTTCAATGTCAATATTTACGTTGGCCGGGAATCCTTCGATAATACCTGTCAGACACTTACCATGAGACTCTCCTGCTGTTATATATCTAAGCACTTATGATCCCCCATTCCTTATTGAATCGCTGCGATTCGATTCACCTCTTCCATTAGTCTTGCAAATTTTTTCGGTTTTAATGATTGCGCTCCATCTGAAAGAGCATTCTCCGGCTCATGATGCACCTCGATGATAAGACCGTCCGCACCTACTGCAATGGAAGCTTTGGATAGAGGCTCAACCATTGCCCATTTGCCGGCAGCATGGCTTGGATCAATGATAATTGGCAAATGACTTAACTCCTTGATAGCTGGAACGGCACTTAAATCTAATGTATTTCGGGTGTATGTTTCAAAGGTTCTGATACCTCTTTCACACAATATCACTTGATGATTCCCCTCTGACATAATATACTCCGCTGACATGAGTAATTCTTCAATGGTTGCAGAGAGTCCTCTTTTTAGTAAAATAGGCTTCTGAGATTTTCCCGCCTTCTTTAGTAGTGCAAAATTCTGCATGTTTCTTGCACCAATTTGTATAATGTCTGCATATTCTTCAACAACATCAAAGTTTTCCATACACATAGCTTCTGTCACAATAGCCAATCCTGTTTCTTCCTTTGCCTTTCTAAGAAGCTTCAAGCCCTCTTCACCCATTCCTTGGAAACTGTATGGTGACGTCCTTGGTTTGAATGCACCGCCTCGTAATATTTTAGCGCCGCTTTCCTTCACGCTTCGGGCAATTGTCATCAGTTGTTCTTCACTTTCCACAGAGCAAGGTCCTGCCATAACGACAATATTACCGCCTCCGATTTTTATACCTTCAACGTCTATGACGGTATCGATAGGATTGAATACTCTACTGGCAAGCTTAAACGGATGCTGTACCTTAAGAATTCTTTCCACATGTTCATTGGCTTCGATTTGACTGGGATTGATCTTCCGTGTATCTCCAATCAATCCCAAAACACTATAATTCTCCCCTTTGACTTTGTGGACTTTGCATCCCATTTTTTCCAACCTCTCTTCCATTTTCTTTATTTCACTTTCTGGTGTATCCGGTTTCATAATAACGACCATTTTACATACCTCCTAATTTTTTAGATAAAATTTTTTGATAAAAAAAGGAGACTCTACGAAGAGTCTCCTTGTATACAGGTTATGGATTCTATTGTGCTTTGACTTTATGATAAAGTCGGACAGCTGATAGACCTTCTTCGAATGAGATGCTTTTTATCTGAAATTTTAACCAATGCAAAATAACCAGCGCTAAAAAAGTAAAAGCCCCAGTAAAAGTTAAAATAATAGATATAAAGTTGGCATCCCTTTTTGATTTGGTCTAACATTGCCTTCAACCTCACTCATTTTTAGAAAATTTGGATTAATTATATTGAATTATATTGTATACAACATTCCATGTCAACAGTAAAATTTTTTTCAGTTATTTTTTTTTATATCCTATAGAAATTGTTGAATCTTTTTATTGCGATATACCTTTATCCTGCCCTGCTTACTATAAATTATGCCCCTGGTTCTATTTCTTCTACTCCATCTATGGAGAATTAATCATTTTTATGGAAAAAGTTTAACCTTGCTAAGAATTTACTTGACAGTATTTTGAATATTGGATATATTTTTTTTCATAGTTTCATATAGCAATTGAAATTCAAAATTAATTTCTTAATAATAATCCACCTTCAACAAATAAGGAGTGAACCACATGGATGGCTTTCAACGAATTTCCATTATCGGTCTCGGCTTAATGGGCGGTTCCTTTGCCCTTGCCCTTAAAAACAGAAAGATACCCTGCAAAATTGTTGGTTATGATACATCCTCTGAATATCTCATGGCTGCCAAAGCTTCCGGTGCCATTGATGTGGCGGCCGCCCATATGAAAGAAGCTGTAGCAGATGCCCAGCTTGTTGTCATAGCCGTGCCCATTGGCTATTATCCTGAGGTCTTCCAGGGCATTGCCGATCATCTTTCTCCCCATTGTATTGTTACAGACGTGGGTAGTGTTAAAAGTTACGTAGTAGAAATGGCTAAGCAGTTCTTGCCTGATACCATACAATTTATCGGCGGTCATCCTATGACCGGATCTGAAAAGGGTGGTTTCCACGCAGCAGATCCTTATCTTTATGAAAATGCATATTATTTTTTGACGAAGGAATCTTCAACAAATATGGAAGCCTTAAATCAGATTGAATTGATGATCAAAACTTTAGGTGCTTTTCCTGTCGTCAGTCCTCCTGAAGAGCATGATCAAATCGTTTCTCTTATTAGCCACCTCCCTCACCTCATTGCCTCTGTCTTGGTTAATATGATGGACCAAAACAAGGGAATCTCTTATCTTCCCTTTGTAGGCGGTGGGTTCAGGGATACAACCCGGATTGCATCCGGAAATCCTGCTATGTGGAAGGACATCTTTTTTTATAATAAAGATCAAGTGCTTAAGAGTATCTCTAGTTTTGAGGTATTACTAAAAACATTTAGGGATAGTTTGGAGAGCAATCATTCAGATTTGATCTTTAAAGACTTAGAAAATGCCAAACTCATTCGTGACAGCATCCCTCATCAGGGACGAGATTATATTTCTCCTTTATTCGAAATTATTGTATCTGTTGAAGATAGGCCTGGCGTATTGGCTGAGCTTACCCATGTAATCGGATCAAATGCCATTAATATTAAAGAAATTGAGATCTTACATGCCCGACAAGAAGAAAAAGGGGCCGTCCGCTTAGCTTTTGCTTCTCTTAGCGATCGTGATGCTGCCCTCGCCATATTAAAGCAGGGCAAATTCCCTCATTCTTATGCAAAAGATGAAAAATCCGTTGAAAAGTCGTAATCTTATTTACTTGGAGGTAGTAGCATGAAAATCGGATATTTAGGTCCTGAAGGAACATACAGCTATGAAGCTGCCATAACCTATTCCCCTGACGCCCATCACATCCCCTTTAAGTCCTTTTACGAAATTATCCACGCAGTAGAGTCCGGTGATATTGAAGAAGGTGTTCTACCCATTGAAAATTCAACAGAAGGTGCTGTTACCTCTGTAATGGATGGACTTTTAAAAACAGATACCGCCAAAATAAAGGGAGAGCTTATTTTACCTGTTGTTCATAATCTTTTAAGTCTAAGCAATGATATCAAAACTATTCGTTATATTTATTCCCATCCCCAGGCAATTGAACAGTGCAGGGATTATTTTCAGAAGTATCTTCCTCATGTCATTATGCTTCCCTGTGAAAGTACTTCCCATGCATGTCTCAAAGCAAAAGCAGAAGGTCCTGAGAAAGGAGCTATCGGAAATAGAAGTGCTGCAGAAATTCATAATCTCCATGTTCTATCCAGTTCTATACAAGATAACTCCTATAATCAGACTCGTTTTATCATTATCAGCAAAACGCCCGTTCCCTCCGCTGTGCTAAATAAGACCTCTATTGTTTTTGCTTTTCTTAATGACTATCCCGGGTCTTTGTATACTGTGTTAAAAGCATTTGCAGATGAAAATATCAACTTGACAAGGATTGAGTCGAGACCCGCTAAAGCAGAATTAGGAAAATATATATTCTATATTGATTTTATGGGCCACTACAAGGACCCCGTCGTAGAAGAAGTTCTTTCTGATATCAAACAGATAACAGGATTTTTAAAGATATTTGGCTCATATCCTACGGCGTAGGAGCACCGTTCTATTATAGATATAAGCTTTAAAATGGTATTTCGTTTTGCGGGACGGCACAGAGACCGTCCCCTACAATAGATAATCCATTTTCTACTAGGAGTGAAGATCTTTATTTAACAGCTTGATGCTAAGATAGCATTACGCTGTTTTTCTTTTTCTATTAGAAAATTTTCATGGAATATGTCCCGCCCTCTCCCTCATAAACATTAATGATAGTCTTGTCTTTTAAATTTGTGATTCGTGTATTTTCTATTCATCTTTCGGACAGACTTAATATATATTCAAGTAGAAGGGAGTGGTTTTATTCTGTGAATACCACAATCGCGCTGCCTGCTCATTCCATTAATACTGAGAAACCTTTTGCTACCACTGATTTCGCTAACTCTTTTGTTGAATTTCTGAATAATTATTATACTCCCCAACACAAAGATATCGTCATTCTATGTATCGGTACTGACCGTTCAACAGGGGACTCCCTTGGTCCTTTGGTCGGACATAGACTCGAAAAAATCTCTAATCGATACTCAAATGTATTTGTCCATGGCACTTTGGAAAATCCTGTTCATGCAAAAAATCTGCAAGCAACCATCGATTTTATAGACAGTCGATACAACAAACCCTTTGTCGTTGCCATTGATGCCTGCCTTGGAAAAGTAGATCGTGTCGGATTCTTATCTATTGGCCATGGTCCCTTAAAGCCTGGTGCCGGTGTTAATAAAGAACTTCCTGCTGTCGGTGATATACATATTACTGGAATTGTTAATTTAGGTGGTTTTATGGAGTACATTGTTCTTCAAAATACCCGGCTTCATTTAGTTTTAAAGATGGCTAACACAGCTGCTGACGGGATTCAGTTTGGTCTTTGGAAACTGTTCAAATCATCAATAAAGGAGCAGTGTGAATTTTAACAATTCACAGCTGCTCCTTTTAAAATAATGATTCATATGCTCTTTTGTCTATCATATAAATGATTTCACTTATTGACTTTCCTCTGGTGTTAATCACCATCGCTCCCTTATCCATGTCAATGACATTATCAAAATTGGTCAAATAACTTAAGCGGCTGGTATCACTATTGTACAAGATTGCATCAACATACCCTTCATAGTTTTCATGAACAATTTCGTAACCTCTGGCTTCCAGTTCTTTTCCGATTGCTTCTAATCCTTCCTGAATTGCCACAATCTTCGGCATATCAACACCTCCTAGTCAGTATTATTACTAGAAGGTTTTCAGATTATACCAAAAATTTCATTTTTCTTTCATAATTTATATGATAACAGTCGTTATTATGAAATCATTTTAGCATATTCATCCAGTGTGTTGCTTTTTGCCCGATCCAGAGCTTGCAATTCTTCCGCTGAAAGGGTCAAGCTGCTCTTCCCATTCTTAATGGGTTTTGCATAAACTGTATTTCCACCTCTGACATAGAGACTTGTGATAATAACGCCATTATACTTTTCGTCCAACAGCGCAATGGAGAAGCTAATGTCACCGCCAACATCCTGAAGAGCATTGTATTTAACAATACCCATCTTACAGAAGGTTTGCAATAGTTTGGCTTCCACTGTATCCAGCTGTTTACTTAGCCGATTCATCTTTATATCCGCATTGTCAATTCTTTCATAGTACTTATAGATGATTTCTTCTAAATTTTTGTCTTCCATGCCCTGTGTAAGATTTTTATATTTTTTATCTAGCTTAGATATTTTGCTGTTTTGCACAAGCAAGATGATTAGTGCTATTATATTAAATATTCCGCTGTAAAGTACAATAAGTTCCATATTCTGTTTAACAAAATCAAAAATAATTTCCACAATTGTCCTCCTCATTCTTAAAAATTCAATTAGAAAACGATAAACAGCCAACTTTATTATCTCATGGAAAGCAAAAAAAAGAAATAGTTTGTCTGATCGAGACAAAACTATTTTTTTCTTGATGTACCTGTTAAAGGAAACCTATATCTATTCTATCTACTCCAGTTCTTTACATATGGTTTTCAAAGCATCTACAGCTTTCATAACATCCTCTTCCGTATTAAAATACCCAAAGCTAAACCTTACAGTTCCTTGCTCAAAGGTTCCAAGGGTTTTGTGGGCTAAAGGAGCGCAATGAAGGCCTGCTCGTACTGCAATATCAAAAACCTTATCTAAAACATAACTTACCTCTGAAGAATCTTCTTCTCCGATATTTATTGATATAACTGCCGCCTGCTTGCTTTCATCGTTCGGGCCATATACAATGATTTGATCTACCTTTTCTAGTTCTGCTAACATTAGCTTTGTCAGTTTTTCTTCATGTTTCCTAATCTTCTCTAAACCTTCTTCCATAATAAATTCAATACCCGCACCCAGCCCTACGATCCCTGGTGTATTAGGTGTACCGCTTTCATAGCGGTCTGGAAGGATTTCCGGCTGTGTTAACATTTCTGATTTACTCCCCGTTCCACCTTCCTTCATATGCATTAAGCCAATCCCTTCTCGAACATAAAGTATTCCGGTCCCTTGAGGACCCATAAGCCCCTTGTGTCCGGGGGCTGCTAATAAACTGATATTTAGCTTTTCCACATCTATATCGTATACTCCGGCACTTTGGGCTGCATCAATCAACAAAAAAACACCCTTTCTTTTTGCAATACTGCCAACTTCTCCAATAGGCATTAATGTTCCAGAAACATTCGATGCATGGGTCATGGCAATCAATTTGGTATTCTTCTGTATTGCTTTTTCAATGTCCTCTGGATTTAGAATACCTTCCTTACTGCATTGTACAATGGTATATTCTACGCCAATATTATTTAGTGCCATAATTGGGCGAATCATTGAATTATGCTCCATGCTCGTCGTGATCACATGATCACCCGGCTTTAAAGTGCCTTTCAACGCCAAGTTTAAAGAGTCTGTTGCATTGCTTGTAAAAATCACATTCATTGGATTATCAATATTGAATAACTTTGCAACAAGTTCTCTTGTCCGATATATTCCTCTTCCCGCCTCCAACGCCAGTTTATGCCCTGATCTTCCTGGATTAGCGCCGCATTCTCTCAAGCATTTATCAATGGCTTGGTAAACTTTTTCTGGTTTTGGAAAGGTTGTAGCAGCGTTATCAATGTACGTCATTCTATCCCTTCTCTCATACTTTATCTGTTCATGTTTCACGTGAAACATTTTGACAATAACTTTACCTATATTTAATATATTCATCGTTCTATCTTGATTGTACCATAGTCCTTAGATAAATTTCACAAAATGGGTCACTTTATCCTCATTAGGAATAGACAATGACGCCTTCCAGCGTGATAAAAGCTGTACCACCAACCCTTACACAATAGTTTTCTTTGTCTCCGATTAATTTGACCATGATTTTGCTGGGGCGCCCCATATAATAACCCTGCTCACAAAGTATGGTAGCTTCCTTTTCCAAAGCAATAATATTGTTATTTACTAAATAAGCACCTAGGGCTCCATTGGATGTTCCTGTGGCAGCTTCTTCATCAATGCCACAGGCCGGTGCAAAATTACGTGCAGATAAGTAGGATGCGTCCTCTTCCTTTTCCAAAGTGAACGCATGAACACCAATAACACCCATTTGCTTACTATATAAAGCAAGCCTTTCCATATCAGGCTTTATTCTTTTCAGTGCTTTTAAGCTAACAACAGGCATAATAATATCATGAAGTCCCGTTGATACGATCTGTGGTAAAATTGTCTTGCCTGAAATACCTATCTCATCTTCTTTTGTTCCCATAATCTCAGCCAAAACGCCAATATCTTTTATTTGCTCTCCAAACATCGGTTTCGCCTGCGTCATCATTACATGAATTTGGTCTGTCTGAGCAATTTCTATTTCTACCGGTAAAGTTCCAGCCTTTGTTTTCTGCGTAATGACTTTTTTGCCGCCATTTACTTCAATATATCCCTTCTTTGTCATTACATAGAAAGCAGCTATTGTCGCATGTCCACATAAATCAACTTCTTGCTCTGGTGTGAAGAATCGAACATGAAAATCTGCCTCTTCATCACGCAGCGCTGTGACAAAAGCTGTCTCCGACAAGTTCATTTCTCTAGCAATCTTTTGCATTTCTTTTTCCGATAGTCCCCTGCTGTCTGGGACAACACCGGCCGGATTTCCGCCAAAGGGCCTATCCGCAAAAGCATCTACTTGATAAATAATTTTTTCCATACCATCACCTATTATAGATGTGTAATTATAGAATTTTTTCTTCACCTACACATTATTTTCAAAACGAAGAATTGTAAGCTATAAGGTTAGACGTTAGAGGTTAGAGGTCTTCATGTCTACCTTTTGGGTCTTTAATGATTTAAATGCTTATAAGATCGACCCTAGAACTTCTAACATCTAACTTCTAACCAAATAGAAGTGTGCTCTTAATGAATAAACAAGTAAAAAATAACAAATCCCAAATAAGGTTATCATAAATATACTTTCCAATGTTTCACGTGAAACAAGCTACATGTTTTGCAGCAATCCAACCAGTCTTTCCAATTCCTCTTCACTATAATACTCAATTTCTATTTTTCCTTTTTTCTTTCCTTTTATTACGTTAACCTTTGTCCCAAAAACAGCTTTTAAGGACTCCTCGATGAAATATAAAGTATGATCCTTTTCTTTCTTACGCTTTATTTTCTTTTCTTTATTTTGTAGAAGCAAAGTAACAAAATCCTCAGTCTCTCTAACAGACATGTTTTTTTCTTTTACTTCCTTAGCTGTTTTTTTCTGAACGTCACTATCTTCAAGTCTAAGGAGTGCGCGAGCATGTCCACTTGTTATTTCATTCTTAACCACCATATTTTTAACATCTCCATCAAGGTTAAGAAGGCGCAGCGTATTGGCAATATTGGATCTGCTTTTTCCAATGGCAGCTGATATCTGCTCTTGGGTCATTTGAAAATTATCAATAAGTCCTTTATATGCCATAGCCTCTTCAATAGCATTTAGATCTTCCCTCTGAAGGTTTTCAATTAAGGCTATCTCCATGCCTTGCTTATCATCTAATTCTTTAACAATACACGGAATTTCTTTTAATCCTGCTTCTCTAGAAGCTCTCCATCTTCTTTCTCCAGCAACAATCTCATAACCATTGCTGATGGGTCTTACGACGATGGGCTGTATGATACCATGGAGTTTTATAGATTCAACAAGACTCGCGATCTTGTCTGGATCAAACTCTTTACGAGGCTGATTTCTGTTTGGCTTTATACTATTAATTTCTGCCTTGAAAATCTCTCCCTTTTCTCCTTTTCCTCTATCATTCTGTATTCTATTCTCTGGAATTAAAGCATTAAGCCCTTTTCCTAATCCACCCTTCACTTTCGTCAACTATATCACATCCTCTTCCAAGTATAAAAATTCATCAGCCAATTCACAATAAGCCTCCGCACCTTTTGATTTTGGATCATATTCGATGATAGACAGTCCATAGCTTGGCGCTTCAGCCAATCGAACATTTCTTGGTATTAAGGTAGTGTACACTTTTCCTTTAAAATATTTCTTCACCTCATCTACCACCTGTATAGACAAATTTGTTCTGCCATCGAACATACTCAGAACAACACCTTGAATTTCAAGACTCGGATTTAAACTTCGCTGTACCAATTCAATGGTATTCATTAATTGACTGACACCTTCCAAAGCATAGTACTCGCATTGTATGGGTATCAACACACTGTGGACAGCTGTTAATGCATTAATCGTCAAAAGTCCCAAAGATGGTGGACAGTCTATTAGAATATAGTCATAATCTTCAAGAAGCTCAGCAATACCTTCTTTCAATCGCATTTCTCGATTTTCCATATCTGTCAGCTCAATTTCCGCGCCTGCCAATTGTACACTGGAAGGTATAATGCTGAGATTTTTTCGATTGGTTTCCATGATACACTGTCTTATTTCTGCATTGCCTATAAGTAAGTCATACATGGTATAGCTTAGGTTATTTTTATCTATACCTAGTCCACTGGTTGTGTTCCCTTGGGGATCAATATCCACTACAAGAACCTTCTTCCCTCTTTCAGCAAGACAAGCACTTAGATTTACATTGGTCGTAGTCTTTCCGACACCACCTTTTTGGTTGAAAATTGCAATAGACTTTCCCACCATCATCACCTCATATTTTATTCTACTCCAATTGTAACGCGACGGAATAAATGATTCAAATATATTTATATATTTTTTCAACTTTATTTCTATGTATTTTTCTAGAAATATACTTTGAATCCTTCTTTTAAATATTGGTTATTCAATAAAGGTTTTTGATAATACATCAATATCCATCTGAATATACTATAAAAGCACTCTCAACAGAATCATTAAGCAATGGAAGAATTCCGAGGTGCATCTAAGGGGGAAATACGCGTGTGGAAAATCATAATCACTGCTTTTTGGATGGTTTTCTTAGCAGAACTTGGTGATAAAACACAGCTTCAGACAATGCTTCTGGCTACCCAAAGCAAATCTCGTCTGGCTGTTTTCATCGGATCATCGGCAGCCCTTGTTATAAGCGCCTTTTTAGGTGTTTTCGCAGGGACATTCATCATGAGATACATTCCACCCAATTATATCCAGCTGGCTGCCGGAACATCCTTCATTATTATCGGTATCCTTATACTATTGGGAAAGGTTTAATATATCCAAGACAGAAAAAATCGTAGACTATAAAAGTCTACGATTTATTGTTGGTTTTTGGGAATCGTAACGATAACTTCGATATATTCGCCTTTATCCATCTGTTTATATTCCGCATTTAAACCGGTCTGCTTAATTGCATTGAATGCATTCTTTAATGTATTTAAGTATATTTTAAAGTTAAAAGCACTTTTAATCTTTTGTTTTCTTTCTGGCTCCTTTGGTCTTGACAGCTCCTCTAAAATTTCCTCAATCAACTTTTCTGTCTTCTTCACAGTTAAATCCTTTTCAATAACACCTTTAAGCACTTCAATCTGCAGTTTCTCATCTGGAAGCTTTAAAAGTGCCCTGGCATGTCTTTCTGTCAGCGTATGCTCCAGTATCGTCTGTTTCACTTCTTCAGGCAATTTCAGTATCCTTAACTTATTCGCGATCGTTGACTGATTCTTACCAACCTTCTCAGCAATATCCTGCTGTGTAAAATTGTGGTCCTGTATTAAATGATAATAACCTTCTGCTTCTTCAATAAAATTCAAGTCCTCTCTTTGCAGATTTTCAATCAATGCAATAATAGCAGAGTCCTCATCATTCATCTCTGTCACGATAGCAGGTATTGTATCTAAATTCGCTTGCTTTGCTGCCCGTAATCTTCTTTCTCCAGCAACCAGTTCAAAGTGGTCCTGACCAATCCTTCTAACACTTATGGGTTGTAAAACACCATAAGTTTTGATAGATTCACATAGTTCATCCAAGCTATTCTTTGTAAAAACTTTCCTTGGTTGGTACGGATTCGGTCTTACAGCATCAACAGGAATTTGCGTAACGTTTATTTGGTCTTTTATCATTTTTAATCTTCCCCTCTTAGTTGCAGTTAAAACAATACCACATTTATAGTTTCAGGATATCTTTCGTGGATTCTCTATGAAACGACACAAGTTTAATATTCGTCAAAAATACTTGACTTCCTTCTATAAAAAAATTTTTTTAGTATATTTTAATCATCAAAAACCTTGAAATTCCGACGGTTATAATGGTTTTTTTGTCGGAGTTCCTGCTTTTCTAGGATATTTTGTCGGTGTTTGTTTGACTTTTTTTATCACAATGATATTATGATTCAGTTCGCTAAAAGGCAATTTTATATCAATCTTTTCAACCAATTCTCCACCTAAGACTTCGATGGCCTTTTTAGCTCGTTGGATTTCCTCCGTAACACCAGGCCCTTTCTGACAGACAAAATATCCATCTACCTTTACAAAAGGAAGACAGTATTCGCAAAGAATATTTAATTCTGCAACGGCTCTCGCTACTGCAATATCATACTGCTCACGATATTTCTTATCTAAACCATAATCTTCGGCTCTTCCATGACAAAACTCCACATTTTTTAAATCCAATGAATGGCAGACTTCCTTCAGATAGGTAATACGTTTATTCAATGAATCTAATAGTGTCATTTCAACATTTTCATAATATATTTTGATGGGTATGCCAGGAAAACCAGCACCTGTTCCCACATCGATAATTTTCATCTGATCTTTTATGTAAGGAGTAGATACACAGCTCAAAGAATCTAAGAAATGTTTAATGCATATCTCTTTTTCCTCAGTAATTGCTGTAAGATTGATTTTTTCATTCCATGACAGCAGCAGATCCTTATACTTCATGAACTGAGCAATCTGCTCAGCACTCAAATCGATATTCAGTTCATTCCCGCCATTCTTCATGATTTCTATGCTATTCATCCTGTTCACTTCTCTTTCTTCTTTGCTGCTCCAAGTAGATAAGCAGCACAGAAATATCAGCCGGTGAAACCCCGGATATTCTAGAAGCTTGTCCAACAGACAAAGGTTTTATAGCATTTAACTTTTGTCGTGCTTCCAGTCTTAGTCCATCAATCTTACCATAGTCAATGTCCGCTTGTAAATTCTTAGTTTCGAGCTTTTTAAATAACTCAATTTGTTTATACTGTTTCTCAATATATCCTTCATACTTTATTTGGATTTCACACTGTTTTGCAGCATCATGTAGTATTTCCGGTCGTCCTTCATCGATAGCAATCATATCCTCATAGGTAACTTCCGGCCTTCTTAATAGATCATATAATGAAATACCACTCTTAATTTCCGCACTACCAACCCGATTTAAAAATTCATTGGCCTGGGCTGGCGTAACGAATGTGTTTTTTAATCTTGCGATTTCTTCTTCTACTTGCTGTCTTTTCTTCAAGAATTTCTGATATCTTGCTTCTTTTACCAATCCTATCTGATATCCTTTTTCTGTTAGCCTCAAATCTGCATTATCCTGCCGTAATACCAAACGATATTCGCATCTGGATGTCATCATCCTAAAGGGCTCATTTGTTCCCTTCGTTACTAACTCATCAATAAGTACTCCGATATATCCCTCGGAACGATCTAAAACAAAAGGTTCCTTTCCTTTTACTTTTAAAGCAGCATTCATACCGGCGATCAATCCTTGGGCTGCTGCTTCTTCATACCCTGAAGACCCATTAAATTGTCCTGCGGAGAAAAGATTTTCAATAATCTTAACTTCAAGTGTTAACTTTAACTGTAACGGATCGATACAGTCATACTCGATGGCATAGGCGGGTCTCATAATTTTTACATTTTCCAATCCGGGTATAGTTCTTAAAAATTTCAGCTGTACATCTTCAGGTAGGCTGCTGGACATACCTTGTACATACATCTCATTGGTATGTAAACCCTCTGGCTCAATAAACAATTGGTGTCTCTCTTTATCAGAGAATCGCACGACTTTATCCTCTATAGACGGACAATATCTTGGTCCTGTACCTTCGATCTGCCCACTATATAAAGGGGAACGATGCAAATTAGCTAAAATAATATCCTTGGTCTGTTGATTTGTATAGGTTAACCAACAAGGCACTTGATCTTTTTCTAAATGATCATTCATAAAAGAAAATGGTACTATCGTTTCATCCCCTGGCTGCTTTTCCATCTTGTCAAAGTCCAAGGTTTGCTGATCGACCCGGGCAGGTGTGCCTGTTTTAAACCTCTTCATGGTTAATCCCAGATCTTTAAGATTCCTCGTTAGTTCCTTTGACGGCGCTAACCCATTGGGCCCACTTTCATAGTTTGTACTGCCGATGAAGATTTTTCCACCAAGATATGTACCGGTAGCTAAAATGACTGCTTTTGTTTCATAGATGGCTCCCGTTCGCATCAAAACACCCTTAACTTGCTTTTCTTCCACAAGTATTTCGATAACTTCCCCCTGTTTTACATCCAAGTTAGGTTCATTCTCCAATACTTTTTTCATCTCCACATGATACAGCTGTTTATCAGCTTGTGCTCTAGAAGAGTGGACAGCAGGACCTTTTGCCGTATTCAGCATTCTGCTTTGAATAAAAGCCCTGTCTATATTAAGACCCATTTCTCCACCCAGTGCATCAATTTCTTTAACCAGGTGTCCTTTCCCTGTACCTCCAATAGAAGGATTACATGGCATCATAGCAATTGAATCAAGATTGATACTGATAACCAAAGTCTGGCATCCCATACGGGCTGCTGCCAAGGCCGCTTCACAGCCTGCATGTCCAGCCCCTATCACAACAACATCATAGGTACCAGAATGAAATTTCTCCATTACTTTACCTCCTCTACTTTCCTAGACAGAAATTCGCAAATATTTTATCGATAATGTCTTCAGAAACCGTATCTCCTGTAATTTCTCCCAAATATTCCCACGTATCTCTTATATCTACCTCCACAAAATCTAACGGCATCCCATTAGCAGTCGCATCCATTGCATCATGCATACTGTTTTTTGCTTTTTCCAAAGAATTTTTATGTCTCACGTTCGTTATCAAAGATTGGTCTTTCTGTTTTACTTCTCCTCCATATACCATATGGACGATGGTATTCTCCAACGCTTCAATACCAATACCTTCTAATGCAGAGATCTTTATAATCCTTTTGTGTGGCAGTATACTTTCAATCTCTTCTTCGCTTAAAACTGCCGGCAAGTCCGTTTTATTCAGCAGAACAATCGTTTCTTTATCATGCAAATACCCGATAATCCTTTTATCTTCCTCCGTTAAGGCTTCAGCAGCATTTAAAACAAAAATTACTAAGTCAGCTTTATTGAAAAAAGCCTTGCTTCGCTCCACACCTATTTTTTCAACAATATCTTCCGTTTCCCTTATTCCCGCTGTATCAATGATTTTAAGGGGAATGCCTTTTAGGCTGATATATTCTTCGATGATATCTCTGGTAGTTCCTGGTACTTCCGTTACAATCGCTCTAGCTTCTTTTAAAAGAGCATTTAATAACGATGACTTTCCAACATTGGGTTTTCCGATGATCACCGTATTTAATCCTTCTCTAAGAATTTTCCCCATATGGGCCGATTCCAATAGTTTTCCGATCTTTTCTATTATATCGTTCCCTTGTTTCATCAGGGTTTCGTAGGTTATTTCTTCTATATCTTCTTCAGGGAAATCAATGTTTACGGTTATATGGGCAATCATTTCCAACAATTGATTTCTGATATGCTTTACTTCTTTTGACAATGCACCTTCCAACTGCTCCAATGCAATATCAAAGCCTTTTTCCGTCTTAGCCGCAATTAAATCAATAACTGCTTCTGCTTGGGCTAAGTCAATCCTTCCATTAAGGAATGCTCTTTTGGTAAACTCTCCCGGCTCAGCAATTCTGGCACCATACCGCAATACAACTTCCAATATTCTTTTTGTTGAAACGATGCCTCCATGACAATCAATTTCTGCTACATCTTCTGCAGTATAGGTATAAGGTCCTTTCATATAGGTAACCAATACTTCATCAATTTTTTGCTGAGATTTTGGATCCACAATATATCCATGGGTTAGCCTTCTGCTTGAAAAGTCCTTTATTGATTTTCCACTTTTCGAAACAAACAGTCTATTTAAAATATCTATTGCTTCGGGCCCGCTTACTCTTACGATGCCGATTCCTGCTTCGCCAGGCGCTGTTGCAATGGCAGCAATGGTATCATCAATCATTTGTATCACCTCTACCTTTTATATACATTAACATCACTGGAACTTAACAAATAAAGAAAGTCTTATATTGAATAAAGCTTTGATTCTATATCTCGATACGCGTTGTGCGATACACGATACCCAAAAAAGACCTTAATGATTGACCCCTATATCGAACAACGTGCACCGTGTATCGTGAATCGAACGCTGATAACAACGATATCTTCCCTATAAATTAGATTTCGAGAGCATAAATCTATAACCCTATCAAAATTTATCCTCTAATTATTATACCAATTTCCATCAAAACGATAACAAAACCCAGTATAAATACTGGGTTTTCATCTACAGAAAACGTTATTTTGCTTCAATCACGACTCTTCTGTATGGCTCTTCTCCTTCACTTTTTGTGGCTACGTAAGGATGGCTCTGTAATGCAGAATGGATGATTCGTCTTTCATATGGATTCATCGGTTCCAATACAATATCCTGTCTCGTTTTCTTGACACGATATGCCAGCTTGTTTGCCAATCGAATCAGTGTCTGCTCCCGCTTTCTACGGTAATCCTCTGTATCCAACAACACCTTTAGATATTCTTCTCTATCTTTGTTAACAACCAGACTTACTAAATATTGGATCGCATCTAACGTTTGGCCTCTTCTGCCAATTAAAACCCCCATATCATCACCGATTACTTCCAGATACAGGTGGTCTCCTTTTAATTTTGTCTTAAACTGTGCTTTCAGACCCATGGTCCTTAACATGTCACTTAAAAAATCAACTGCTGTTTCCTGTGGATTATCAATGACTGTTACCTTTACTTTAGCCTGTCTTGTACCAATTAGTCCAAGAATGCCTCTGCTGGGCTCTTCGATAACTTCGATTTCAACTTTATCCTTCGTGACTTTCAATTCTTCAAGGGCACTTTTCACAGCTTCTTCTACAGTTTTTCCTGTCTTCTCTGTGAATTTCATACTATTTTAACTCCTCCTTAGGCTTAGCAGTTATATTACTTTTAGACATAACATACTGTTGTACCATTTGAAATACATTGCTGACAACCCAATACAAAGATAATCCCGCTGGGAAACTACCCGCCCAATAGAAAATTAAAAATGGAAATACAGTATTCATCGTCTTCATTTGCTGATTCTGCTGTGGACTTCCTGTGGTTGCAGTAGACATAGAAAAATAAGTGGTCACAGCTGCAAGGATAGCTAATATTGAGATACTTAAACTAAATGGCATATTTGGAATTAAGCTAGGATCAGGTTGGCTTAAATTTGGAATCCATAAGAATGATTCATTCACTGCTTTCGAGAAATTTGGATCTGCAATATACTTAACCGGCTCTCTTAACAAGGTAAACAAACCAAAAATAATTGGCATTTGTATTAATAAAGGTAAGCATCCTCCTACAGGATTTGCTTTATGTTCCTTCCATAATTCCATAGTTTTCTTGTTTAATGTTTCCTGATCATTCTTATACTTTTCCTGTAATTCCTTTATTTTAGGCTGTAATTCAGCCATTTGCTTTGTTTGTCTTACCTGCTGTATTGCTAATGGAAGCAGTATCAATTTAACAATTACTGTAAAAACAATGATGGATAGCCCGTAATTTCCTAAAATGCCGTATAAAAAGTTTAGCAGCATACCTAACGGTTTTGCAATCATTTATTTACCCCCAATCATAGCTATTTTAAAGGATCGAACCCACCAGGATGAAAAGGATGACATTTCAGGATCCTTTTTATACTTTTCCAAGTCCCTTTTATAGGACCATACTTCTCCAACGCTTCTATTGCATATTGTGAGCAGGTAGGATAAAACCTGCATGTTGGCGATTTTAAAGGTGATATATATTTTCTATATAATTTCACCATCCAAATTAAAAAACCCTTCAAACCCTTCACCTATTTCAATAGTTTTGATTTTCTCAGCAAGTCCATCATGGACTTTTCCACATCGCTATATGTAGCATTTTTTATATTAACCCGTGCAAGAAAAACCATATCATATCCCACTTTTATTTTATCAACACTCAAACGAAAGCTTTCTTTCATTAACCGCCTTGCACGATTTCGAACAACACTATTTCCCACTTTTTTACTTGCTGAAAAACCCACGCGATTGTAACCTTCCTTGTTTTTCAAGGAAAACAGTACTAGATGTCGGTTTGCAATAGATGTACCTTTATCATATACTCTTTTGAATTCCGTATTTTTCCTTAACTTTTCTGTATGAAGCATTATTTTTCCTTCCTTTGGAGCAATGTTTTACGGATATAGATTTTTTTCTTCTGCATAAAAATATCTTTTACATCTTTTCCTATATATAAACCTCCTGTACATCATTTATTATATAATGTCCCTTAAATAAAATATATAGGAAACCTATATTTTTCTACAAAAAATAACAATGCTTCTTTACAATTAATAAAAAAGGCCACTTTATGCGGCCTTATGCAGTCAAACTTTTTCTGCCTTTTAATCTACGTCTTTTTAATACGTTTCTTCCGGATTTTGTGCTCATTCTTTTTCTGAATCCGTGCTCTTTTTTTCTTTGTCTCTTTTTTGGCTGATATGTTCTTTTCATGAAAACACCCCCTTCGAAAATCTACATATATATTTCATAATGTTTGTAAACGACCTGTAAATGAGCAGTTACTAAACTATTATACCTTTGGAACCGTTATGTGTCAAGAAAGTTATTTTCTGTGGATAATAACATCCACAAAAATTTTTCTTGTGGATAATTTTTTCTGAATCATTGAAATCATGTTATGAATTTGTTATGATTAAATAGACTTGTTGATAAGTGGACAAACCTATTTACATATCCACTTTTATACACAATTTGTGGATAAAAGTGTGTATAACTTCACTTTTTTTCCTATAGTTTTGCTATTTTCTACGTTTACTATGTTAATTATACGACATATAAATCGTTTTTCAATGTGAATAATAAGAAATTTTCTAATAGATTCTCTTCTATGTTGTACTTTATCCACAGATTTATTCATTTCCTTGGATGAAAAATTTATGCACAAAAAATAGAATTATTTCAACTTTATCAACAATTTTTGTGGATATTATGTTAATAAGTGTAGTCAACTCCTGGCAAAAATTTTTTTTTGGAGTTGTATTTATTTTTATCTTTGAAGTAGGGGGCTGTACTATGAGTAAAAATCTCAACGAAATCTGGCAAGCCGCATTGCAATTAATTAAAACAGAACTTACTGAAGTCAGTTATAACACATGGCTTAAGCCTATTGAACCTGTTGCTGTCCATGGTAATAAAATAACGCTTGCTGTTATCAACGATTTTTCTAAAGGCATTTTAGAAGGAAGATATTCAAATCTTATCATGAATGCACTTAAACAAATAACTTCCACAGATTACACGTTAGAATTCATTATTCCAGGCAGTGAGCAATATACAAAAGCAACGCAAACCAATACGGCTGCAAAAGCTGACAAGTCTTCTGATTCCTTTGATCAACTAAATCTAAATCCAAAGTATGTATTTGACACCTTTGTAATAGGTAACAGCAATCGCTTCGCCCATGCCGCTTCCTTAGCTGTTGCAGAAGCTCCGGCAAAGGCCTACAATCCTCTTTTTATTTATGGAGGTGTGGGGCTTGGTAAAACCCACTTAATGCATGCCATCGGACATTATATTTTATCGCAAAACCCAAATACAAAGGTTGTTTATGTTTCTTCAGAAAAGTTTACCAATGAACTAATTAATTCCATTAAAGATGATAAAAATGTGGAATTCCGTAACAAGTATAGAACTGTAGATGTTTTATTGGTTGACGATATTCAATTTATTGCTGGAAAAGAACGGACCCAGGAAGAATTTTTCCATACCTTTAATGCACTGCATGAGGCAAATAAACAAATTATCATCTCCAGTGACCGTCCTCCAAAAGAAATTCCCACCCTTGAAGACCGTTTGCGCTCAAGATTCGAATGGGGACTTATTACAGACATACAACCCCCGGATTTTGAAACGAGGATTGCTATTCTAAGGAAAAAAGCAGAGGTGGAGGGTATCGATGTACCTAATGAAGTAATGCACCACATTGCTAAAAAAATTCAAGCAAATATTCGAGAGCTGGAAGGGGCTTTAATTCGTATTGTAGCCTATTCTTCCCTCACCAACAGGGAAGTCACTGTTGAATTGGCCAGTGAAGCACTGAAAGATATTATTTCCTCTACAAAGCCAAAGCAAATCAATGTTCCTTTAATTAAGGAAGTTGTAGCAGAGCATTGTAATGTCAAAATTGATGATTTTAATTCAAAAAGAAGAACCCGTTCCATATCCTTTCCTAGACAGATCGCCATGTATCTTTGTCGGGAGCTTACAGACCTATCCTTACCGAAAATAGGTGAAGAATTTGGTGGAAGAGATCATACAACGGTTATTCATGCTCACGAAAAAATCATGACAGACATGGAAAATGACAGTAATATTCGAGAAAAAGTCGAAAATATGATTAAAGATTTAAAATCAAAATAATGCACAAAAAACTGTTATTATTTCCTGAATACATTGTGAATAAAATGAAAATCAAAATTTTTAGCTTAATATGTGGATAAAAACGCAATACTTACACACATTTTTCTAACATCCTAAAAAGTAGGCAGAAATTAGGTTTGATGGACTTATCCACAATTTCACAGCCACTACTACTAATACTACTACTTTTTATTAATTATTTTATATGTTTTTAGCTAAGGAGGTTATCCACAGATGAAAATTATCTGTAGTCAAAAAAATTTATCCCATAGCATAAATATCGTTCAAAAAGCAGTATCCCCAAAAACAACACTCCCTATATTAAAAGGAATTTTACTTGAAACCTGTGAACAACAATTAAAACTGGTTGGTACTGATCTTGAAATTGGTATAGAAAATTATATTGATGCAAAGATTATTTCGCAGGGGTCAGTGGTAATTTCTTCCAGATTATTAGGTGACATTGTTCGTAAATTGCCGGATGCAGATGTAGAAATAGAGGTAGATGACCAGAATAACGTGGTTATCCGATGTGAAAGTTCTGAATTTACTTTAATGGGACAGCCTGCTGTAGAATTTCCGGAGCTTCCTGAAGTAGAGGAGGAAAATCATTATGAAGTTCAGCAGGATCTCCTAAAAAATATGATTAGACAAACAGTATTTGCTGCAGCTATAGATGAAGCAAGACCTATATTAACGGGCGTTTTAATGGAAATTGAAAATGGTATGGTAAATATGGTGGCTTTAGATGGTTATCGCTTGGCTTTAAGACAGGGAAATATAAAGACAAGTAATAGTAATAAAGCGGTAATACCCAGCAAGACATTAAATGAACTTTATCGTATTATTTCTGATGAAGGAATTTCCAATGTTGATATTTTCTTTACAGATAAGCACGTTTTGTTCCACATGGATGATACGAGAATCATATCTCGTTTATTAGAGGGAGAATTTATTAATTATAAACAGATCATACCGAAGGAACATAGATCCTGTGTAAAAGTAGATACAAGAAAAATATTAGATAGTATCGAGAGAGCTTCTTTATTGGCAAAGGAAGGTAAAAACAATCTGATTAAATTCTCCATAAAAGATGATAAAATGGTCATTACTTCCAATGCAGAGATCGGAAAGGTTTATGAAGAAGTCCCCATTATTTTGGAAGGGGATGACATTGAGATAGGTTTCAACTCCAAGTATTTGTTGGACGTATTAAAGATTATTGATAGTGAAGAAATATACTTAAACTTTACAACCAGTGTAAGTCCATGTATTATTAAGCCTACAGATCATCAGAATTTTACATATCTCATATTACCTGTTAGAATATCAGGTTAATGATTGAAGGAGTTCCCTGTTACATAAACAGAGGACTCCTTTCAAAATGGTATGGGATTTTTCAAAATTACAAATAATGTAAGAAGATGTGTTGTGCTAGTTGACTCCGATTTGCCAGTGTTACGAGGCTTAGAGTTTGTAAGCTTGCTGCAGGTTGCATCAAAACTCGCTTCGCTCAAACAGTTGATGCAACGAATCTTCCGCTTCGCTAACAAACTCTAAGCCTCTCCACAAAGCAAATCTACATCAACTAGCACAACGAGTTAAGATAGATATAAAATTAAAGGAGGCCTCTTAACGTGCAAGAAATAAGAATCAGCGGAGAATATATCAAATTGGATCAATTATTGAAGATTTCAGACGTTGTGGGTACCGGAGGGCATGCTAAGTATTTGATTCAAAATGGAGATGTAAAGGTAAATGGTGTGACAGAATATCAAAGAGGTAAAAAAATAAAAGCAGGAGATATTGTTGAAGTTGAAGGAATAACCTTTAAAGTAGTTTGCCAATGAAGTATATAGTAAACCCGAGGGAGTGCTGTAAGTGTTAATAAAAAACGTAAAGTTAATTAACTTTAGAAATTACGGAAGCTTAGAGTTAATATTAGATCCCAAGATTAATGTTTTTGTGGGAGATAACGCCCAGGGAAAAACAAATATAATAGAGGCAATTTATATGTCCGGCACAGGAAAGTCCTTTCGCAGCAATAAGGATCGGGAACTGATCAAGTTTGATAAAGATAAGGGATATGTGAAGGTAGAAGCAGAAAAAAAGCATGACAATGTGGTCGTAGAGTTAAAGCTTGAGGAAGATAAAAAAAAGCAAATTAAAGTAAATGGCGTTGTATTAAGCAAGAATTCTGATATACTGGGGAGTATTTATGTGGTTATCTTTTCTCCTGAAGATTTAAAGTTAGTAAAAGAGGGACCAGCAGAAAGACGAAAATTTATTGATACGGAAATATCCAATATAAAACCTAAGTATTATTATCATCTTCATCAATATCATCGTGTCATTATGCAGCGAAATCATCTTTTAAAGAAAATACAAATGGATAAGAAGTTCATGTCAACATTAGAAGTATGGGACGAAAAAATGATAGACCTAGGGACAAGGTTGATTATGGACAGAAACGTATTTATTAAAAGAATGAGTACCTTAAGCAGACTTATCCATCGAAAAATTACAGATAATCAAGAAAATTTTGAAGTAAAATATGTAAGCAACATTCCATTGGCAGAAGAATACGAAGGGATATACAATAATTTTAAAATTAAGTTAAAGAAAGCTTTAGAAGTGGATATCATGAGAGGGATGACAACGGTAGGACCTCATAGGGATGATTTAGATTTTTTTGTGAATGGCATTGATATAAAAACCTATGGTTCTCAAGGACAGCAGCGAACATCAGCACTGTCATTAAAGCTGGCAGAGATAGAATTGGTAAAGGCAGAAACAGCAGAGTATCCAATTCTTCTATTGGATGATGTTATGTCAGAATTAGATATTCACAGGCAGCAGTTTCTTATTAAAAGTCTTAGAGATATTCAAACATTTATTACGACTACAGAGCTAAAGGCTTTGGAAGCATGGAATGTTCATAAAAAAAGCATATTCTATGTAGAAAAAGCCAATATCTCCAGGGCTGAGGAAGAGAAAAATGTGTAAAAAGTAGGATTTTTTAATTAAAAAAGGAAAAATCTTTTATATATAGATTGAAAAGGTTATAATAAAGAGTGGAGGAGTTTTTGAAGGAGGCGTATGCTGTGTTTCTTCATTTAGGAGGGGATATTGTCATCCCTATTAAAGATATTGTATCCATCATCGATGCATCATCCGTTATTAAATCGAAGGATACGAAAGAATTTTTTCGCATTGCTGAAGAAGAAGGGTTTGTTTATAGGATATCGGAAGAAAAGCCTAAATCTTTTGTAGTTACAGAGAAAACGGAAAAAATAAATAAAGGTAAAGAAATCATTGTAAAAACGATTATATATTATTCTCCGATTTCATCGGTTACACTTCAAAAAAGAGCTAGTTTTATTGATGAAGTACATTTTGATGGTGAAATAGGACTAGGCAAAAAATAAGAAAAAATGAAAAACTGTTGGGAAAATATTGACACATATAATCCTTAAGCAGCTGTGCTGTTTTTTTTATGTGAAATCTTATTCACATAAGATGATTAGTAGGGGGTAAAGAAATGGTAGACAAAATTAATCAAGAATATGGTGCCGAACAAATACAAGTTTTAGAAGGGTTAGAGCCTGTTCGAAAAAGACCGGGTATGTATATTGGGTCCACTGGTTTAAAGGGTCTACATCACTTGGTTTATGAAATTGTTGATAATAGCGTTGACGAAGCCCTAGCCGGATATTGTAAGAATATTGAGATCGTGATTGGAAAGGATAATTCCATTACGGTTACGGATGATGGAAGAGGTATGCCTGTAGATATCCATCCGAAAATGGGAAAACCTGCTGTAGAGGTCATACACACAGTACTTCATGCAGGCGGGAAATTTGGAGGCGGCGGATATAAAGTATCCGGTGGTCTTCATGGTGTAGGCGCTTCTGTTGTAAATGCTTTATCAGAATGGATGGAAGTTGAAGTAAGCAGAGATGGGAAAGTATATAAGCAGCGATATGAAAAAGGAAAAACTGTTACAGAATTACAGGTTATCGGTGAATCAACCGGAACCGGAACAAAGACGATATTTTTGCCGGATAAAGAGATATTTGAAGAAACTGAATTTCGTTTTGATACATTAGAATATAGATTTCGAGAAATGGCTTTTTTAAACAGAGGAATAAGACTGATCTTAGTGGACGAAAGAGATGAAGAAAAGCAGAAAAAAGTAGAATTTTATTATGAAGGCGGTATCAAAGAATTTGTCAAACATTTGAATAAAAATAAGGATATTATCCATGAATCTATCGTCTATTTTGAAGGTACCCGTGATAGTTCCTATGTAGAAATAGCCATGCAGTATACAGATGCTTATACAGAAAATATTTTCACCTTTGCCAATAATATTAATACCCATGAGGGTGGAAGCCATTTAAGTGGCTTTAAATCAGCCCTTACTCGTACGATCAATGATTATGCAAGAAAAAATAATTACTTAAAAGAAAAGGATGAGAACTTAACTGGGGAAGACATCCGAGAAGGTTTGACGACTATTATATCTGTAAAACTGACAGATCCTCAGTTTGAAGGGCAGACCAAAACAAAGCTTGGAAATAGTGATATCAGAGGCGTTGTAGAAACCATTACCGTAGAAGCCTTACAAGGATTTTTGGAAGAGAATCCTTCTGACGCCAGGGTTATTATTGATAAAACAATTCGGGCTGCCAGAGCTAGAGAAGCTGCTAGAAAAGCCAGAGAGCTTACTAGAAGAAAGGGAGCTTTGGATACTTTTACCCTCCCTGGAAAGCTTGCAGACTGTTCTGAGAGAGATCCTAAATTGTGTGAAATATACTTGGTTGAGGGAGATTCAGCAGGTGGATCTGCAAAACTGGGTAGAGACAGAAAGACTCAGGCAATACTGCCTTTGAGAGGTAAAATTCTGAATGTAGAAAAGGCAAGATTGGATAAAATGCTGAATTATAATGAAATCAGAGCGATGATTACTGCTTTTGGCTGCGGCATATCCGATGAATTTGATATTGAAAAGCTGCGATATCATAAGATTGTTATCATGACCGATGCCGATGTGGATGGAGCACATATCAGAACACTGCTGCTTACCTTCTTCTACCGTTTTATGAATCCACTGGTAGAGTTAGGACATATTTACATCGCACAACCACCTCTTTATAAAATAAAAAAAGGTAATAGCGAGCATTATGTTTATTCAGATAAAGAACTGGACAATCATCTAAATACTATTGGCAGACAGGGTGTTACCATACAACGATATAAAGGTCTTGGAGAAATGAATGCGGACCAGTTATGGGACACAACCATGGATCCTGAAAAAAGAACGATGATTCAAGTTACGGTAGATGATGCTGTGGCAGCAGATGATATATTTACCACATTGATGGGTGACAAAGTAAAGCCGCGTAGAGAGTTTATCGAAGAAAATGCAAGATATGTAAAAAATCTTGACGTGTAATAGGGGGGCGGAAAAATGGCAGAAGATAGAACTAAAATGATACAGATAGATATACAGGACGAAATGAAAAAATCTTATATGGATTATGCGATGAGCGTAATAGTCGGTCGTGCACTCCCTGACGTACGAGACGGATTAAAGCCTGTTCATAGAAGAATATTGTATGCAATGAATGAATTGGGATTATGGCCGGACAAACCTCATCGTAAATCGGTACGTATCGTTGGGGATGTACTGGGTAAGTTCCATCCCCACGGAGACAGTTCTGTTTATGATGCCATGGTAAGAATGGCTCAAGACTTTTCAACCAGATATTTATTGGTTGATGGTCATGGGAACTTTGGCTCCGTAGACGGAGATGGGGCTGCTGCCATGCGTTATACAGAAGCAAGATTATCTAAGATATCTGTTGAAATGTTAAGGGATATTGGGAAAGAAACCGTGGATTTTGTGCCGAACTTTGATGAGAGTTTAAAAGAACCTGTTGTCCTTCCCAGTAGATATCCAAACTTATTGGTAAACGGCTCCAATGGAATTGCCGTTGGTATGGCTACTTCCATACCTCCCCACAATTTATGTGAAGTCATTGATGGGACTATTCACATGATTGACGATGAAAACACAACCTTGGATGATTTAATCAAAATTATAAAAGGTCCTGATTTCCCTACAGGAGCTGTTATTATGGGTAGAGAGTCTATCCGAGAAGCTTACCGTACAGGACAAGGTAGGGTAACGGTTCGAGCTAAAGCAGAAATAGAAGAAACGGCAAAAGGAAAGCAGCAGATTATTGTTACAGAGATTCCATACCAAGTAAACAAAGCAAAATTAATTGAGAAGATTGCAGAATTAGTCAGAGATAAAAAAATAGAAGGAATATCTGACCTGCGGGATGAAAGTGACCGTACCGGTATGCGTATTGTCATCGAATTAAAAAGAGATGCCAATGCCAACGTGATTTTAAATAAACTTTATAAGCATACCCAGATGCAGGATAATTTTAGCATTATTATGCTTGCTTTAGTTAATGGAGAACCCAAGGTTCTAAATCTTTATGACATGATATATCATTATCTGCAGCATCAAAAGGATGTTGTAACCAGAAGAACCCAATATGATCTAAAGAAAGCAGAGGAAAGAGCCCATATATTAGAGGGATTAAAGATTGCATTAGATCATATTGATGCTGTTATTAAATTAATTCGAAGTTCTGCCAACGTACAGGAAGCTAAGACAGGATTGATGGATACCTTTAAGTTGTCAGAGAAGCAGGCTCAGGCCATATTAGATATGAGGCTGCAGCGACTTACTGGCTTGGAAAGAGAGAAAATAGAAGAAGAATATGAAGAATTAATTAAACAGATCAATAAATTTAGAGAGATTTTAGCGAATGAGAGATTGCTTTTAAATATTATTAAAGAAGAATTAATAGAAATTAAAGAACGATATGGAGATGAGAGAAGAACTGAGCTTGCAGCTGCGGCAGATGAAATTGATATGGAAGATTTAATTGATGAAGAAGATGTGGTTATTACATTGACCCATCTTGGATATGTCAAAAGAATTCCTTCCAATACCTATAAGAGTCAGAGACGTGGTGGTAAAGGAATTACCGGCCTTACAACCCGAGAAGAAGATTTTGTGGAACATCTATTTATTACATCGACGCACAATTTCATTATGTTCTTTACAAATCTTGGAAGAGTTTATCGGATGAAGGCCTATGAAATTCCAGATGCCAAAAGACAAGCAAAAGGAACGGCCATTGTTAACCTGCTTCATCTTCAGCCTAATGAAAAAATAACAGCCGTTATACCGATTAAAGAATTCGAAGCAGATAAATATCTAATTTTATCCACGAAAACAGGTATTATTAAAAAGACAGAATTATCTCAATTTGATACATCCAGAAAATCTGGTCTTTTAGCGATTAGCTTAAGAGAAGATGATGAACTGATCAGTGTGAAGCTAACAGATGGAGAAAAAGAAATTATTATGGTAACAAAAGAAGGAATGGCCATTCGATTTAATGAAGAGGATGTAAGAGATATGGGAAGATCAGCCATGGGTGTAAAGGCTGTCCGACTGGGTTCGAATGATGAAGTCGTGGCTATGGAGTTGGTAGAAGAAAATTGTGATTTGCTGCTGGTCAGTGAATTTGGATATGGTAAAAGGACTGCATTGGATGAATATAGAACGCAATCCAGAGGAGGAAAAGGATTAATCACCTATAACACAAAAGATAAGACAGGAAAAGTAGTAGGTGCAAAAGTGGTTAAAGATGGCGATGAAGTGATGCTGATTAGTATTGAAGGTGTTATTATTAGATTAGAGGTTAAGGGAATATCCAGAATGGGTAGGAATACTCAAGGTGTAACGTTGATGAAGGTTGGAAAGGATAATAGCATTGTATCCATAGCAAAAGTAGCGGAAGAAATCGAAGAAGAATAAATTTTTTATGTTTATGAACCCATAAAAGGGGGAATCTATAAAATAGAAGTCGTTTAAAACCCCCTTATTTGAACATTAGCAAAAGTAAAAATTACTTTTGCATTTTTTTTGAGAATATTATGATTCTTCTTGTTTAAGTAGACAAGAATAGGGTACAATTTTTAAAAAGGCTTTTTGTGAGGGGGTCGTTTTGTGTCATTGAAAATTCAAACAAAGTATAAAGAAGATGAGAATATCTGGGTAGTTGATGTTGAAGGGGAAATTGATATTTATACCGCCAATCAATTTAAGGAAAATCTTATTAATCTTTTAAATGAAAAAAGCTTGGATATTAAAATCAATTGTCAAGATTTAGACTATATTGATAGTACAGGATTAGGTGTATTGATCGGTGTCCTAAAAAGATTGAAACAAGAGGAAAAAAATATTATGATTGTCAATCCAAAGCCTAATATTACAAAACTATTAAATATTACGGGATTAAACAAAATATTTCTAATAGAAGGTGAATTCTAAAGTGGTTAATGATAGAATAAAGATAGAGAAGGTGGAAAACAAAATGTCCGATAGCTTATCTATGTCTGTTCCCAGTAAACCGGAGTATGTAAGTGTCGCTCGATTAACAGCTTCTGCTGTTGCCAGTAGAATGGGGTTTAATATTGAAGAAATTGAGGATATCAAGGTTGCCGTAGCAGAAGCTTGCACCAATGCAATTCGTCATGGAAATTGTACAAACTGTGTTAATTTTGATATTACGTTTCAGATGGATGAAGAGAAGCTGACGATTGATATAACCGATTATGGCAATGGATTTTGCTGTAATGAATTGAAGGACCCGGATCTTTCAAGTCCAAAAGAGGGAGGTTTAGGTATATTTATTATTAAATCTCTTATGGATGAAGTGGAATTTATTTCTGATCTGGGAAAAGGGACAACAATAAAAATGATTAAATATTTAGGGGTTGGTTTTTAATGGGGAACGTAGCGAAGGCTACTGTAAATAATAATATAAATACCCTAAAGAATTTGAATGATAAAGAATTATTTCGGTTATATGCTGAGGATAAAGACAAGGATATAAGAAATGAATTGGTAAGCAGAAACCTGTATATTGCAGAGATTCTTTCAAAAAAATATGCCAATCGAGGCATCGATTATGAAGACATTTACCAAGTGGCGTCACTTGGTCTTATCTATGCTATTGAACGTTTTGATATTAACAGAGGCTTTGAATTTTCTAGCTTTGCAACACCAACTATTATCGGTGAAATAAAAAAGCATTTCCGTGATAAGGGTTGGTCTATTAGAGTGCCTAGAAGAATCCAGGAATTATCTAAAAAAGTAAATGCTGCAAGAGTTCAATTAAATCAAAAACTTCAAAGGACTCCTAAAGTTGAAGATATTGCTGAATTTTTAGGATGTACAGCAGAACAAGTACTGGAAGCCATGGAAGCAAGCCAAGTGTATACACCTAAGTCTTTGGACTTGACTTATGATGCCAATGGCGATGACAAGGACATGCAGTTATCAGACCTTATAGGGGAAGATGATAAGCATTTTGATTTGATTGAGAATAGGGATTTTTTAAATACCTGTATGGAAAAGTTAAATGAAATGGAATTAAAAATTATCAAGGATAGATTTTTTCATAATAAGACCCAGGTTCAAGTAGCGGAAGAGCTGCAAGTGTCTCAAATGACCGTATCCAGAATGGAAAAAAAGGTTATTGAAAAATTTAGGAAAGAACTGAATAAGCTGAAAGAAATCTAAAAATCCTGTATGAGATCATACAGGATTTTTAAAGTTTTTTGTTTTTAAGGAAATAGATTACGTATCCGCTGCGCCACGGGGACAGTTCCATCGTTTTCCTGCGGTCCTTCGCTACGCTTCGGAAACGCTCGAACCGTCCCCATGACTCCGCTATTTTTGCTATAGGCTATTAGCTACATTAAAATACTACAAAGCCCATCTTCTTTTTGGAACGAATCAATACTTGATTGGCTACTTCTTGCGCTTTTTCTGCACCTTCTTTTAATATGCGTTCTAATTCACTGGAATGTCTGATTTCATTATATTTTGTCTGAAATCCTTCTAAATAATGATTTGTAACCTCTACTAAATCCTTCTTTAAGGTACCATAACCGACACCTTGATATTTCTGTTCTAATTCTACAACAGAAATATTAGAAAGAAGGCTGTAGATGGTCAGCAGATTACTGACCCCGGGTTTATTTTCTTCATCAAAACGGATTTCTCCCTCTGAGTCAGTGGTTGCTTTCATAATTGCTTTTTTTACTTGGGCTGGTGTGTCCAGTAAGGAAATTCTGCTTAATGGATTCTCAGCACTTTTACTCATTTTCTTTGTAGGATCATCTAAAGCCATAATTCTTGCGCCTACTTCTTTAATCATGGGTTCAGGTATAACGAAGGTTTCTCCAAAACGATTATTAAATCTGTTGGCTAAGTCCCTTGTCAGTTCAATATGCTGCTTTTGATCATTACCTACAGGAACTATATTGGTATCATAAAGGAGAATATCGGCTGCCATTAAAACCGGATATGTAAAAAGTCCGGTTGGTGTAGATTCATTTCCTTTACTTTTATCCTTATACTGGGTCATTCTACTAAGCTCTCCCGTATAACAGTTACATTGAAGCAGCCAAGAAAGCTCAGCATGGGCTGGAACATGGGATTGAACAAACAACGTAGATTTATTAGGATCTAGGCCGATTGCCATATAAATGGAAGCCACATCTAATGTATGTTCATAAAGCTCTTTAGGATCTTGAGGCAGTGTAATGGAATGAAGATCTACGATACAATAAAAGCAGTCCATCGATTCCTGCAGCTCTACAAATTGTTTCATAGCGCCTAAATAATTTCCTATATGGATATTTCCGGTGGGCTGAACGCCGGAAAGAACTCTTTTCATAGAAAACACCTCCAAAAAATATTCATACGTTATACATTATAATATAACCAAAAACAAGAAAAAACAAGTTTTTCTGTAAAGGAAAAAAGAGATGATTAAAAAACTAACAAAAAATGATTCTTCAATTATGATTTATTTACAGTACAAGCATTTAAGAGGATTGAGGCGATATAGAAATGTATGCCATAGATAAACACTTGTTAATGAAATTTAAACATGTTGACAAAAAGTATTACGAAAATTTAAAATATAGATAATATATACGTTTTTTTCAAGGATTGAAAAATTTTTTGAAGGAGGTTTTTGTTTCTTTGCTGAACATGCCTTGATGAAGGAAAGCCGTTGGAACAAAAAATGATAGATGTGGGGGATATAAGTATGATGAGTTTTCAAACATTTATGCAACATTTAGCGAATGGAATATCCCTGGGAAGTTTATATGCCTTAATTGCCATAGGCTATACCATGGTATACGGTATATTAAGGCTCATAAACTTTGCCCATGGGGATATTTTTATGATTGGAACCTATGCAGCATTTTATGGGATTGCTTTGGTGAGTATGCCTTGGTGGTTGTCTTTTATTGTAGCCATCGTTGTGACCGGTTTATTTGGTATGTTAGTGGAAAAGGCTGCTTACAGACCATTGCGGAACTCTCCCAAAATATCCGTTTTAATATCTGCCATAGGGGTTTCTTTTTTGATTGAAAACTTAGCGGTTGTTATTTTTGGTGGAAGACCAAAGGCTTTTCCTATTCCGGATATGTTTAATAAGATTATTAATATCGGCGGAGTTTCCATCGTAAGCTTGACCTTTTATATACCGGTAATTACCTTATTGCTACTGGTTGTCCTTGTATATATCATTAATAAAACAAAAACAGGCATGGCCATGCGTGCAGTTTCAAAGGATTATGAAGCTGCCAGATTGATGGCCATTGATGTAGACAAAGTTATTTCTTTAACCTTCGGAATAGGTTCTGTATTGGCTGCTATTGGAGGTATTATGTGGGGATTAAAATTTCCTCAATTAATTCCTTTAATGGGGGTTATGCCTGGATTAAAATGCTTTATTGCGGCGGTTATAGGCGGTATCGGAGATATCAAGGGTGCTGTATTAGGCGGATTTATTTTAGGCTTGGGAGAAATCATGATCGTTGCCATGCTGCCTGCCTTGACGGGTTATCGAGATGCTTTTGCTTTTATATTTTTGATCGCGATCCTGTTGATTAAACCTACAGGTTTAATGGGACAAAAATTGACAGAGAAGGTGTAGAATATGAAAAATAATAAAGTAATGCTAAATATTATTGCACTTCTGGCTGTGATCGGTTTGCTATTTATTTTGGATCAAACCTTGGATTCTTATAAAATGAGAATTGCCAATCTTTGTGGCATTTATGTGGTATTGGGTTTGAGTTTGAATTTAATTAATGGTTTTACCGGATTGTTTTCTTTAGGCCATGCAGGCTTTATGGCCGTGGGAGCTTATACAGCGGCACTATTAACCATGGAACCTGCGATGAAGGAAATGAACTTCTTTTTAAAACCCATTGTTCCCTTTTTAGCCAATGTAGAGTGGCCATTTTGGCTGGCGCTACCGACAGCGGGAATTGTTACGGCTTTTGTTGGATTCTTAATCGGTGCTCCTGTTTTAAAATTACGGGATGATTATTTGGCCATCGCTACCTTAGGATTTAGTGAAATTATAAGAGTTATATTTACCAATACCCAAAGCTTGACAAATGGTGCATTGGGACTAAAGGGAATTCCCAATCATACAAATATATGGTGGAGCTGGGGTGTAGCCATATTTACGATTATCTTTATGATCTTCTTGATCAAAGGCAGCTATGGGAAAGCATTTAAAGCCATCAGAGAAGATGAAATTGCAGCGGAGGCCATGGGGATTAGTCTTTTTAAACATAAAGTATTATCTTTTACCATTGGTGCTTTCTTTGCAGGTGTAGGCGGTGCTTTATTAGGAAATCTGCTAGGTACCATTGACCCCAATACGTTCCGCTTCTTATTTACCTTCAATATACTGCTGATCGTCGTACTGGGAGGGATCGGAAGTATTACAGGTACGGTGATTTCAGCAGTTATCGTAGCTTTTTCAATGGAATGGCTGAGATTTTTAGATGAGTCAATAAACCTTGGGTTTATCAAAATCCCTGGAATACCGGGAATGCGTATGGTTGTTTTCTCTGCACTATTAATGATTGTTATTTTGTTCTACCAGCACGGAATCATGGGGACCAAGGAATTTACCTGGGATTGGATATTTGATCGAAAGAATTTCACCAAGAAGACATTGAAAAAGGAAGTGAAATGATGAGTATCTTAAGAGCAGATAATATTACCATGAGATTTGGCGGGCTGGTAGCTGTTTCTCAATTTCAAATGGCATTAAATGAAGGAGAAATTGTGGGATTAATAGGACCTAACGGTGCAGGAAAGACCACGGCTTTTAATATGATTACCGGTGTCTATAAACCCACAGAAGGACAAATTTATTTTACCGATAAAGAATTGAAACGAGAAGTTAATATTACAAAATATAGACCGGATGAAATCACAAAACTGGGAATAGCCAGGACATTTCAGAATATAAGATTATTTAAGGAATTATCTGTCTTAGATAATGTTTTGATTGCCAATCACCTGCGATTAAAATCCAATATCATTCAATCTTTAGTAAGAATTCCCCATACCAGCTATATGAAAGAAGAAAAAGCTATGTATGAAAAATCTGTTCATCTTTTAGAGCAGGTGGGATTAGAAGATTTGATGCATGAAAAATCTTCTTCACTACCTTATGGTAAACAAAGAAGATTAGAAATTGCAAGGGCTTTGGCTACAAATCCTAAAGTATTGCTGTTGGATGAACCGGCAGCGGGCATGAATCCAAAAGAATCCATTGAGTTGATGGATTTTATCGGACAAATTAGAGATCAATTTAAACTGACGATTTTTATGATCGAGCATCATATGCAAGTTGTTATGGGTATCTGTGAAAGAATCTTTGTACTGGATCACGGGGTAACAATTGCCCAAGGAACCCCCTCTGAAATTCAAAATAATGAAAAAGTAATAGAAGCATATTTGGGGGTGGATTAAGATGTTAAAAATTAAGGGATTGGATGTACATTATGGCGGTATTCATGCTTTAAGGGGTGTTGATATCGAAATTCCTGAAAACAAAATTATTACCCTCATTGGTGCAAATGGGGCAGGAAAAAGTACGACATTAAGAACCATTATGGGACTTGTAAAAAGCAGTGGTGGTTCTATTGGATATAATGGGGAAAATCTTTTGAAATATAAAACCAAGGAAATTGTTGAAAAGGGAATTGTATTGGTGCCGGAAGGAAGAAGAATATTTCCTAACTTAACTGTAGAAGAAAATTTGTTATTGGGAGCATACAGCAGGAGCGATAAGGATGGTATTAAGAAAGATATGGAATGGGTATATACGTTGTTTCCCCGTTTAAAGGAAAGGGTATGGCAAAAAGCAGGAACCATGTCCGGCGGAGAACAGCAAATGCTGGCTGTAGGAAGGGGCTTAATGACCAAGCCAAAGCTCTTAATGATGGATGAACCTTCCCTTGGTTTAGCACCTCTATTGGTGAAGGAAATATTTAGTATCATCAAAGAGATCCATCAACAGGGAATGACCATTCTCTTAATTGAGCAAAATGCAAAAGCTTCCTTGGAAATTGCCGATTATGGTTATGTATTGGAAACAGGAACCATTGTTTTAGAAGGAAAAGGAAAGGAACTCTTAACAAATGATGAAGTAAAGAAGGCGTATCTTGGAGAAGCAAAATAGACAAGTATAGAATCATATGAAATAGGAGAGTCGGAATGTATTCCGGCTCTTTTTTTTGAGAGAGATTAGGACATAAGAAAGCGTATAACTTCTATCTTTAAAACGAATAATATAAAAATCTAGAAAATATGAGAGGAAGAAGGGGATTGAGGGATTTGACAGTTCAAGCGGTAAAGGAAAAAAACAGGGATAAATTTCATATTTCAAAAATAAATGGGTTGGAAGAAGTAGAAAAGAAACTAGCTAGAATTATTTTAGAAGAAGATGGGTATATCAGTGAAATAGGAAAATCACTACTTGACGCGGGCGGGAAAAGAATCAGACCTCTTTTGGTTTTATGTACAGCGCAATGCTTCGGGGAACTAAAGACTAGAACCATTCAGGCAGCTGCAGCTTGTGAATTCATCCATATGGCGTCTCTTGTCCATGATGATATTATTGATAAATCTGATATTCGAAGAAATCGTCCTTCATTAAATAAAAAAATAGGTAATCATGGCTCTGTATTGGTGGGAGATTATCTATTTGCTAAAGCTTTTGAGATTTTATCGGTGAATAGGCTGGTACAAAGCATGGTGTATGTTGTCCATGCAATCGGGCAGATGTGTGACGGTGAGATTTCTCAAGCAGCCATGAAATTTAATTTAAATCAAACCGTGGAGGATTATTATAAAAGGATCTATAAAAAGACAGGGGTTTTGATTGCATCCTGCTGTCAGGTAGGTGGTGCTACAGCAGAGGCTAGCCTAGAGAAAATAGAAGTATTAAAAGAGTATGGACTGAATATAGGATATGCCTTTCAAATTATCGATGATATATTGGACTTTATTGGTAATGAGAAGGAATTAGGAAAGCCCATAGGCAGTGACATTCGGGAGGGCAATGTTACTTTACCTGTTTTAAAACTCATTGGACAAGAAGAATATAAAGAATGGCTCCAGAAAAAATTTGACAATGGGGGCATGTCAGAGGGAGATTTTAAGGAATTAGTAAGACTTTTAAAAGATAGCTATGCCATTGAAGAAGCCTATCATGAAGCAGAATGTTGCATCAATCGGGCAAAAAATGCTTTAAATAGCATAGGGGATTCATTTTACAAAAATATTCTAATCGATTTATCGGATAAGATATTGACGCGGGTAAACTAAAAGATAAAACCACCTGGATGAAACCAGATGGTTTTTTGATTTCCATTAACAGTCTACAGTAGGTACGGGGCCAACTGCAACTTGACGATTTTGAAGTATTTTAAGCGTTAAGAATAGAACAGCTTTTTCTTCAATTTTTGTAAATTTCTTTTCTTCAAAAGGAGCTTTAAACGCTAATGGTTTAGGATTCAAAATTTCATCAAATTCAACAATTCTTGCACTGACTAATTCACAGTAAGGCAGCTCATTGAAGAATTCTGTAGATACTTGATTGAATTCTCTAAAATCACCGGACATTAATTTGTCTTTATCTCCAAACTCAGGACCGAATAATTTTTCCTCTCTAAGGTATTCAAATTCTCTGGTTTTATTAAATTCAGGATCAAGTGGTGATGTTCCATTGAAGAAGAGCGGTGTTGTACAGCTGAAAGGAGCATCTATTGTACAATGTTTTATATCTCCGCATATGCCTTCTTTGGTTGAACACCAACCGGGAGTAGCATACTCAATGTTTTTGCGGATAAATCCCTTAATGAAAAGGATATTGGTATCCTGTATTAAGAGACACTGGGTTACTTTCACACGTTTTTTGATTCGCTTGATTTCAATAGCCGGTTCAGGCAGCCTGATAATTGTATCAAGATTAATGTTCAGGGTAAGCTCAGCCAATACAGTCGGTACTTTTACAACAGCTCCTGTTGTGATTGGTGTGATTTCTACAGGTGTATTAATGCAAAGTTCTTGTGTTGATGTCTTAACATCTAAACAGGCTGCTTTTCCATCAGCTACAACATTATTTGGAAATAAATTATTTTTTACCCATGGCATAGTTAAAAATCCTCCCTTATTTAAATTTTTAATTAGTAGGATGAAAGACAAGTATCTTTTGCCCTTCGTCCTAGTACAAGTTATTCAGCTTGCTTATTTTTGTTACTGGTTTTTTGAAATTTATGTAAATAGGCCCATGAAAAAAATAAGCCCTTGGAAAACCAAGGGCTTATTTCAATTATTCATTATTTCGTCGTAGATATTCTTTAAAGCATAGATATTTTTCATCGGCAATTTTTAGATGATCCAACATGGTATTTAAATGTACATGGGCATCTTCCAGATCATATTGAAGATGGATCAATTCATCAGAGTTCGTCTTATTTTGGATGGCAGTTTTAACATCGATAATTTTTTCCCGGAGTACTGCCACATCCTTCGTAATTGTACTTAATTCTTGACGCAGATAATCATCTGTGGTGTCAATTCCTAAATTATTTAGCATATGTAAAATTGTTTGATAATGTTTTTCGTATACTTTTTCGTCCATAGCTGTCAAACCGCCTTCCTAAATGAGTATCTTCGTGAAATATATAGAAATTTATAGAAAATTATAGTGAAAACTTTAAAAAAAGACAAGTATTATTTTTGACTTCTCAATAAAAAGAAACATTCTATGTATTCATTTGATCGTATAGATACCCATTATTTCTCTATATCAATCATCTAGTATCATGGAAAGTAAAGGAAAATCATATTTTAAATAAAATCCAATGGCAGGTATCTAATTCATATTTGATTTGATATTTTTGTTCTTTATGATTAACGATGCTTTGACAGTCGAAGACCATCATTTTATTGCCTGCCAATTTTTCAAGGTGTTTGGATGTAACCTTGTCAATTTTAATAACCATATCAATATCCTCTGATTCCCTTAATCGAAATCGAACGGGGTGAATCCCTTCTTTGTCAAACCAACAGACCACATCAATGGGTTTTGCTACTACCTTCATGTCAATACACCTCAAAATCATATTTTCATAATAAGCTGGACATCATGGGGAAATCTCGTTCTCCTACACCACCGGTTAGAGGTTTTATTTTCGTATGTAAAAAACTGGCTCGGATGACAGCTTGAGAACCATATTTGATACGTATGTTATCAATGGCGGTATCTAGGGCTTTGTTTCTCTCTTGATAAAGATCATCAAAAAAAGATTTTTGATGAAATTCATTGGAGCAAAGTTCAGATACTCTGACACCTAAATGCCGGATCGGGTCACCCTTCCAAGACTCATTAAATAATTTTTTTGCGACCCGATAGATTTCATTGGTGGAATCAGTAGGTGAAAAAAATTTATGCTGATGGGAGTGAGATTTCAATTCACTATTTTTTATGCTTACTGATACAAGCCTGCAGCTGCATTGAGCATCTCGTAATCTCATAGCTACTATTTCCGTTAAGGACAAAAGAACCATATGGGCCGTCCTTTTATCTGTTACATCAAAGGCAATGGTGGTAGAATTTCCGATGCCTTTCATCTGTATATAATTGCTTCCTTGTATGATAGAATCTTCAATTCCGTTAGCATACTTCCATATCATGATCCCAAAGCTTTTTAAGCGATATTGAAGGTGTTCAAGGTTGTAGTTAGCCAGATCACCGATAGTAAAAATCCCCATCTTATAAAGCTTGGGGGCGGTGGCTCTGCCAACCATGAATAAATCTGCCACGGGAAGAGGCCACATCTTTTCAGAAACCTCATGGGGAAAAAGGGTATGAACCTTATCTGGTTTTGAAAAATCCGAGGCCATTTTTGCCAAGAGTTTATTGCTGGAGATTCCTATATTGATGGTAAATCCCAACTCATTTTTTACTTTTTCTCGAATCCTGTGGGCGGCTTCAATGGGATCACCAAAGAGATTTTCCGAGTTGGTATAGTCTAAAAAGCACTCATCGATGGAGTATCGTTGAATCTTTGGTGAATACTCTCTGAGGACTTCTAAAAGGGAATTACTGCATTTGATGTATAGTCCGTAGGTAGGAGATAAAATTGTTAGATTAGGACACTTTTGCAGAGCAGTATGTAGACTTTCCCCTGTTTGAACACCATACTTTTTTGCCGGGATGGACTTGGCCAGGACGATACCGTGTCTGCTTTTTGGGTCTCCTCCTACAATCGAGGGAATTTCTCGCAAATCTAAGGATTCACCGTGCTGTAAACGATAAACAGCCTCCCATGATAAATAAGCAGAGTTTACATCAATATGAAAAATAATACGTTTCTGTTGATTCACCATAAATAAGACCCCTTATTAGGAGACTGCTGAAAAGCTCAGATTTTTTGAGTAGAAGAGGCAAGAATTGGGGACTGGTCTGCTGTCCGGTGTGCTTTTTACCGGACTAGGGCCCTGTCCCCATGTGTTGCCTGGACGATGAGTTACTTTTTCAACAGTCTCCTTATTAGAATATGCGCTTACTTCATATTATATACGAACACATGTTCTGATGTAAAGGTAAAAAGAGGTTCTAGATGAAAAATTTATTAACGTTTATTAACGAATTTATTAATGAAGAATTTGCTTTTTACGAAGAAGCTTACAGATGTTATATAGGAAAGATGTGTATTTTGGAGAAGAAGTCAGTAGTTTATGAGATATCATATTTTCCGGTTCAAGCTTTGTTTTGGGGTCAGAAAGATACATGGCTAAAAGTCCTTCAATAACCGTAAGATGAAAAAGAGGGTTTTTTAAGATAACTATTCTTTCAATGGATTCTTGAAGGAAAGATTTTAATTTCTTTTCTTGTTCAGCAATATCTTGATAATAGGATACAAAGTTCAAATCTCCTGTTAAGCTGTCTTCTCTTTGATCTATAAAATAATCCAGTAAAATATGGAGGCCGCATACCCAAGGAAAATAGGCATCCATGACTTGATGAACCTCTTCTTCTATGAGATTTTCATCAATGGCAAGGGAGCATAGCATAAAAATACCTAGGGTAGATCCGGCAGCAGCAGCAAATTCCCAGGTAGAAAGATGATTATATTGCTGCAGATATGGTTTTGCCCACACATGCAATTTTACTTCTCTTTTTGCAGGCGATATATGTTTGAAGCTCTGCATTTCTGAATATAATGTTCCAAGCCACTGGGCCTTATCCTGTACTTTGTGATAGCTTGGAAGCTTATGAATACAAACTTTACAGGTATTTACCAATTCATAAAGATAAAGACCGTCTTCTTTGAGGGGATAATATCGATAATAATCGGAAAAATGATCTTCTAAATACAGGGCATCTGTAATGGCCAGGTGCAGCTGCAAAAAGGCTTTTTCATCTTCTATCCCCACACGGTCACATAGATTATCCAGATAGTCACTGATGGTCTGAAGCGCTACAATCAGCTGGATCAGATCATGCTGATTTCTGTCATGATACAAACCATAGACAGCACCTCCCTGAGCATGAAAAGCTTTTTTTTCTATACTGGATAGTGCTTGCTCAGACAGGATTCTGTCAGGAATCATAGAAGCTTTGATTTTCCAATGGTTTAGATTCTCTTCTACTATTGGAAAAATATTTTTTACAAAGCGATAAATCGTTTTTGATTGATGATAGGATTCTGTCATGGACAATAGAAATCCCTCCCGATAAATATTTCTTTTTATCAGTGTGAACATTTTATCAGAATATCATTCGGTGGATATATGAAATAGATAGTATGGGAATATATTTAGAGACACTACACAAAATAATGATTAAATCTAGTTATTAATCAAAGTAAAAAAATAACAGGTGATTATAATATGAAAGTAGCCATTATCGGCGCTGGTTTAGCTGGACTAGCCTGTGCCATAGAGTTTGAGAAGCACGGTATCATAGCTGATATTTATGAACGTAACAGTAGTGTTGGATGGATATGGCCATCACTGGTATATTGCCCCAGTATATTTACTAGGAAACTTGGTGATGTACCAACTTATTTTAAAAAAACGTATGATCTTGCGATTATACCGCATCGAGAATGTAAAAGTATTTTAATGAAATCTGCTAATCAAGATGTACTTGTGGATGGGAAGTTGGGATATTGCTTTCTAAGAGGAAAAGATAGCCGTTCCATTGAGAATCAGCTTCTTTATCTGCTGCAAAAAACCCCCATACACTATAATACCCCTGCCAACTGTATCGAGCTTTCTAAAATATATGATCATGTTGTCGTAGCTACTGGTAGGGCAAAAGATGCTATAGAGCTTGGTTTATGGGAAAATCAAGGTACGGCGATCGTTGTAGGGGGTGTTGGAATTGGCCAATTTGATACTACTTTTAGTGCTGCCTATTTTAATATAGATTATGCAGGTGCTGGATACGGAAGATTAACACCATTTAGTTCAACACATGCAATATTAGGCTTATATATTATAGGTAAAGAAGAAGTTGATATCGTAAAGTCGTTTAATCAGTTCTTAAAGTATGAAGGGCTTGACTATTTAGAATTTACGTACCTTGTTGTGCCTCCTCCATTTGATACGGGTCGCGTTACGAAATTTCAGGTGGGAAATATATTGTTAGCGGGTCGTTCTGCGGGATTAACGGAAAGACTACTGGGTGTTGGTTGCTGCGAAGCACTGGAAAGCGGTATCCAGGCAGCCCGGTCAATTATTTATAATAAAAATTATGACGCACTTGTCAGACCTTTACAGAGGCATATTGAAAATATTTCATCCTTTCGTAATGTGGTAGAAAAATATACGAATGAGGATTATGATAGACTCTTAAATGTATTAAAAACTTCAGGTGTGAAGCAAGCTATCTACAATACGAAATTGAACCACACTGATTTCGCAGGTGGCATATTAAAAAACCTCTATAAACTATTTAAGTAAATCTATTTTCATGTCTCTAAAATAGAGGCATTTTTTGTTTTTTGTAGAAAAATATGAATAATAGATAGAAGCAGGTAAAAAGGGATGGTTTTATGGAACGTTTAGAAGATTTACAGCCTATTGTATACGGATGCAAAAAGTGTAGGCTTCATGAAAAAAGAAAGAATGTTGTTTTTGGAGAAGGAAATCCTCATGCTGAGATCATGTTTATCGGAGAAGGGCCCGGTGAACAAGAGGATTTGCAGGCAAGACCGTTTGTTGGGCCTGCTGGTCACTTGCTGACCAAGGTAATAGAAGGCATTGGATTAGCGAGAGAAGAAGTATATATTGGTAATATTGTGAAGTGCAGACCTCCGAACAATAGGAATCCATTAGACGATGAAATGGAGGCATGTCTTCCTTATTTGAGATGGCAGGTAAAGCTTATACAACCCAAAATCATTGTCTGTTTAGGTGCCGTTTCGGCAAGAAACATAATAGATAAAGAATTTAGAATAACAAAGCAAAGAGGACAATGGATCGAAAGAAAAGGTATCTGGATAACAGCTACGTTTCATCCTTCGGCAGTACTACGGGATGAGAGTAAAAAAAGGCCTTTTTGGGAAGACTTTAAAGAATTGAAAAGAAGATATGAAGAATATAAGAGGTGAAAGCTTTGAAGCAAAAGCGGTTAACACAGTTAAAGCAGCAGTGTGAAAGGGAAAGCAGTGAACCTACGGTGTTTGGAGAAGGAAATGCAGATGCAAGGATTATATTGGTAGGAGAAGCACCTGGTGCTAAAGAGGTGGAATTACAGAGGCCTTTTGTGGGACAGGCAGGCAAAAATCTGGATGAGTTTTTAGAAGTCTTGGAGCTTAATCGTGAAGATATTTATATTACCAATGTGGTAAAGATACGGCCTTATAAGGTCAATGAAAAAACAGGAAGAAAATCAAATCGCCCTCCCAGTAAAAAAGAGATTGAACAGTACGGGAAATACTTGGATGAAGAGATTGATGTAATAAAACCAAGAATTGTGGTAACCCTGGGGAATGTCCCTCTTAAATTTGTATTAAAAGATCAAAAGGCCATTATAGGGGAAAAACACGGACAGCCTATTTCTATAGGAGAGAAATATATTTTTCCCTTATACCATCCGGCGTCGATTATCTATAATCAACAGTTGAAAACCACTTATATTGAGGATTTACATAAATTAAAGGAATTTGTTTACGAAGAGATTTTATAGAAGTGATAAGAGTGTGCATAGAAAAAGCACATTCTTTTTTTGTGTTCTTCAATATCCATAAAATACATCTTTATGTATGATAATCTTAAAAATTCAAATAATAACAGGGAGGTAAAACAAGTTTTTTTATAGATATAGATTAAGGAGGTTGGTTTATGGCAAGAAAGACAAAAACCATGGATGGAAATGAAGCTGCGGCATATGTATCCTATGCTTTTACGGATGTAGCAGCGATTTTTCCCATTACCCCTTCATCCAATATGGCTGAATCGGTAGATGAATGGGCAGCCCATGGGAAGAAAAATATTTTTGGACAGACGGTAAGGGTCGTGGAGATGCAGTCAGAAGCCGGTGCAGCCGGTGCGGTTCACGGTTCCCTGCAAGGAGGGGCTTTAACCACGACGTATACAGCTTCTCAAGGATTGCTGTTAATGATTCCAAATATGTACAAAATGGTCGGAGAGTTATTACCCGGTGTATTCCATGTAAGTGCCCGTGCAGTAGCAGCCCATGCATTATCCATATTTGGCGATCATCAGGATGTTATGGCAACCAGGCAAACAGGATTTGCCCTACTAGCATCAGGAAGTGTACAAGAAGCAATGGATCTGGGCGGTATTGCCCACTTAGCAGCCATTAAATCCAGAGTACCATTCCTCCATTTCTTTGATGGCTTCCGTACATCCCATGAATTGCAAAAGATTGAAGTCATAGAGTATGAGGACTTCAATAAGCTTGTGGATCATCAGGCGATTAAAGAATTTAGAGACAGGTCATTAAATCCTGAGCATCCTGTATGTAGAGGAACTGCTCAAAATCCAGATATTTATTTCCAAGGGAGAGAAGTATCCAATCCATATTTTGAAGCAGTGCCTGATATCGTTGCCGGTTATATGAAGGAGATCAGCAAGCTTACAGGAAGGGAATATCTGCCGTTTAACTACTATGGTGCAAAAGACGCAGAATATGTGATCGTAGCTATGGGTTCTGCCTGTGATACCATTGAAGAGACCATTGATTATTTAATGGAAAAGGGCGAAAAGGTTGGTATGATCAGAGTCCATTTATATAGACCTTTCTGTGAAAAATATTTCTTTGATGTATTCCCTAAGACTGTTAAGAAAATAGCCGTATTAGATCGAACAAAAGAACCTGGTGCGGTGGGAGAACCATTATATGAAGATGTAAGGAGCCTTTTCTACGACAAAAAAGATGCACCGATTATTGTTGGTGGAAGATACGGTCTAGGATCAAAAGACACAAGACCATCTCAAATTATGGCTGTATTTAACAACCTGAAGAGCATTAACCCTAAGAACGGATTTACCATTGGCATTGTTGATGATGTAAGCAATACATCCTTACCGGAAGGAGATGTTATTGAAACAACACCACAGGGAACGATCCGCTGTAAATTCTGGGGCTTGGGATCTGATGGTACGGTGGGAGCCAATAAAGAAGCCATTAAGATCATTGGAGATACAACGAATCTTTATGCCCAGGGTTACTTCTCCTATGACAGTAAAAAATCT
Organism: Bacillota bacterium; assembly: GCA_049324315.1. GTDB lineage: Bacteria > Bacillota > Clostridia > Peptostreptococcales > Thermotaleaceae > JBMOKU01. The sequence goes on from JBMOKU010000051.1 coordinate 49,344, forward strand.
GGAGGTACCACAGTTTCTCACTTGCGGTTTGGGAAGAAACCTATTAAAGCCCCGTACTTGGTATATAACTGCGATTTTATTGCATGTCACAACAAATCCTATCTTTACCACTATGATTTACTGAAGGGATTAAAAGATAAGGGTACTTTTGTCTTGAACTGTCCGTGGACGGAAGAAGAACTGGATGAAAAACTACCGGCAGCGATTAAGCGATATATTGCCCAGGAGCATATCAATTTTTATGTCATCGATGCGGTCAAGATTGCCCAGGAAATTGGGTTGGGCAATCGAATCAATATGATTATGCAAGCTGCTTTCTTTAAGCTGGCAGAGGTCATTCCCCTTGAGAATGCCGTTAACCATTTGAAGACCAGTATAGAAAAGGTATACGGTAAAAAAGGCGGAAAAATTGTTGAAATGAACCGGAAAGCAGTGGACAAGGGTGTGGAGGAACTGAGAATGGTCAATGTGCCATCCCATTGGGCCGATGCAAAGGATGAAGAACTGCCAATCAAAGACGAACCGGACTTTGTAAAGAAGATCCAAAGGCCTATGGCAAGACTGGAGGGAGATGATCTTCCGGTAAGTGCCTTTAGAGGTATGGAGGACGGAACCTTCCCCTTGGGTACAACAGCCTATGAAAAACGAGGCATTGCTGTAACTATCCCGCAGTGGCAAACAGATAACTGTATTCAGTGTAACCAATGTGCTTATATATGTCCCCATGCGGTTATTCGACCGATGCTTCTAAATGAAGAAGAAAAGAGAAAGGCACCGGACTCCTTCGAGACAAAAGCAGCTGTAGGAAAGGGTCTGGAAGGATTGGAATATCGTATTGCTATCAGTCCTTTAGACTGTACCGGATGCGGTAACTGTGCTGATATCTGTCCGGCACCGAAGAAAGCGCTGGTTATGGTGGATGCAGAGGAAGAAACGATTCGACAGTCTGAGAATTGGGAATATGCCATGAAGCAAGTAAGCGTCAAGGATGACCTAATGAGCAAATATACATTGAAAGGAAGTCAGTTTGCACAACCGCTATTGGAATTTTCAGGAGCATGTGCAGGATGTGGAGAAACTGCCTATGTAAAACTGGCAACACAGCTGTATGGAGATAGAATGGTTATCGCCAATGCCACTGGCTGCTCCTCCATCTGGGGTGCCAGTGCACCATCCATCGCATATTCAACCAATGTACAAGGTAAAGGGCCTGCTTGGGCAAATTCTTTGTTTGAGGATAATGCGGAGTATGGCTTTGGTATTCATTTGGCTGTAAAGCAAATGAGAGACCGTCTGGCTGATCTTATGGAAGAAGGGCTAGGATCCAATCTTGACGATGATCTAAAGCAAGCCTTCCGTAATTGGCTGACCCATAAAGAAGATGGCGAAGAATCTAAAACGGCTTCTGCAAGAATTCTCTCTATCCTCGAAAGCGGTAAATATAATGACAATCCTATAACAAAAGAAATCTTGGAGAAGAAGGATTTCCTTGTGAAGAAGTCCGTTTGGATTGTGGGTGGCGACGGATGGGCTTATGATATAGGTTATGGCGGATTAGACCATGTGTTGGCTTCCGGAGAAGATATCAATATCCTTGTGATCGATACAGAAGTGTATTCTAATACAGGAGGTCAGGCTTCGAAGGCTACGGCTATCGGAGCCGCTGCAAAATTTGCGGCTTCCGGTAAGAAAATTCGTAAAAAAGACCTGGGTATGATGGCCATGAGCTACGGTTATGTATATGTGACTCAAATAGCCATGGGGGCAAATATGAACCATACCATCAAAGCAATGGCTGAGGCAGAAGCATATAAGGGACCATCCCTCATTATCTGCTATGCACCATGTATTGCCCACGGAATTAAATCAGGGATGGGAACAACGGTAGTTCAAGAGAAGAAAGCTGTAGAAGCAGGATATTGGCACCTGTATAGATATAATCCTGAACTGGCAGATCAAGGCAAGAATCCATTCATTATGGATTCTAAGGAGCCAAAAGCCTCCTTCCGAGAATTTATTGAAGGGGAAATCCGATATGCACAGGTTAAAACGATGTTCCCAGATATTGCTGAAGAACTGTTTACAGAAGCAGAGAAAGTAGCAAAGATTAAGTATGATACGTACAGACGATTAGCTGAGATGAAGTACGAATAAAAGAAAAAAGGAAGAAAATCTATTGAATTTGATTTTCTTCCTTTTTTCTATTTTTGATTTTCTTCTACCCATTCCTTTGCATTGATGACTTCCTTATCATTTGGAATAGGAACTCTTGAATGTGGTTTTTGCTTTTCGATATTTGCCCATGCAGCAGTCTGATGATTTTCGATAGGCATACCCATATTTTTTTCTTTAAATTTGTTTTTGGCCATGATATCAACTCCTTCATTTTTATTATTTTCTATAGCACGAAAATCTATGAATCATTTTTTCAGATATCTTCTTTTTGAAAATTGATGTGATATACTTTTTGTATCTATATATAGCGCATTAAATATTTTACATTGTAGGGGTCGCTGCCTACAGCGACCCATTGCGACGTATGGGCTGAACCGGGCTGCTGTAGGCAGCAGCCCCTACAAGATAAAATGCAATTTCTTTATTGCGTTATACATAGTTGAAAAAAAGTTAATGATAGAGGGGTTGTTGCCCGTGAATTTAAAAGAAAAGCTTGAACTGCTTGCAGTCGTATTAAATCAGATATTTAATGGAATTGTCCTGTTGGATCAGCATGAGGAAATTATTTTTTGTAATGACAGCTTTATTGAAATTATGGGTATGGACAGGAAGGCTGTATTGAATAAAAAATACAAACAAATATTTAAAAATGCATTATTAGAAAATAAACCAAGGCATATGGATCATCGTAGAGAAAAAGAGCTGACGATGAATGGCCGATACTTCATTTATCGTAGTATTCCCCTACTAGAGGAAGAGAAACTGGTGGGAAAGATGTTGGTATTTAGAGATATCACGCTACAAAAAGATTCTGACTGTCAGTTAAAAAAATTAAGGGAAAGCATCGAAATGATTGAGGAGCTTTTTGATAATGCTTATCACGGTATGGTCCTTGTTGATCAAGATGGCAGAATTGTCAAATGGAACTATGAAAAGCTTTTAGGAATCAAGGAAGAAGATGTATTGCATAAATTTGTTCAAGATGTCATAGAGAATACAAGACTGCATATTGTAGCAAAAACAGGAGAAAAGGAACTGGGGCAAATTCAGAAGATCCAAGGACATGATATGATTGCCAGCCGGATTCCCATTGTAAAAGACGGTAAAATCATTGGCGCGGCAGGAACGGTTTTGTTTAAAGATGTTAAAGAATTGAAAGCATTGGCACAAAAATTTGAAGTGCTGGTTGATACGGTTCACAAATATAAAGGAGAAATTAAACGATTTTATGAGGCGCAATATTCCTTTGATCATATTATTACGAAAGATAAATACATGATTTATTTAAAGGAAATCGCGCGGAGGGCGGCAAAAAGCAACTCTACTGTGCTTATACAAGGAGAAAGCGGAACGGGAAAAGAAATATTCGCCCACGCCATTCATAATGCAAGCCTGCGAAAATATGGAGGATTCGTGACGATCAACTGTGCGGCTATTCCAAAGGAGCTTTTGGAGGCTGAGTTATTCGGTTATGAGGGAGGCTCTTTTACAGGAGCTAAAAGAGAGGGAAAGCTTGGGAAATTTGAACTGGCCAACGGGGGGACCATTTTACTGGATGAAATAGGGGCTATGCCCTTGGAGATGCAGGCAAAACTCCTTCGCGTACTGGAATCCCATGAGTTTGAAAGGGTGGGAGGAACAAATCCTATTGAATTGGATGTGCGGGTGATTGCTGCTACCAATGAAAAATTGGAAGAAACCATTGAAAAAGGACTATTCAGACAGGATTTATATTATAGGTTAAATGTTATGCGGATTGAAATTCCTCCTTTAAGAGATAGAATGGGAGATTTACCAATACTGGCCCGATATATTTTGGAGAATTTAGCAAAAGATCTGAATACAACGACGAAAAAGATTACGCCAGAGGTTCTCAGAATATTAGAAGATCACGATTGGCCGGGTAATATACGGGAACTGCGAAATGCTCTTGAAAGGGCAGTGAATGTGACCAATAAAGATGAGATCGAGCCAGAGCATTTACCGGAATATCTCTTGAGAGAAACTGTTGAGAAAACGGAAAATGAGGAAGAAACCTTATTACTTAAGAATATTGTAGCCAGGGCAGAGATAGAAGGAATAAGGAAAGCCTTACGGGAGAGCGGAGGAAATCGGACAGCGGCAGCAAAAAAACTTGGCATTCACAGAACGGCCCTTTATAAAAAAATTGAAGCTTACGGTCTCAATATTTCAACAATAAAATACGATCTTTGAGGGAGTGTAGAAAAAATTCTACACTCCCTTTTTTGTGTAGAAGAATTTCTACATTTAGCACTGTTAAGAAAGACTCTGTGCTGTAGAAGTTCAAGATTGATCTTTCTGATTCATAGTGTAGAAAATATTCTACAGTTTTTAAGAACAGATTTGGAAAGTATCTGAGATTTACAGATAGTGGCTCTGAAAGTCCCTGAAAATACTGACATGTCTTAGTATAGCAAAAAACGTTTTCTTTGGCACGGGATTTGCTATAAACCATAAGTACAGCTTTTGAAGTTCTTAAATCAATATTATTTAAATAAAAATTAGGAGGGAAAGTATGAGAGAAGTTGTGATTGTTAGTGCAGTGAGAACGCCCATAGGTACTTTTGGAGGAAACTTCAAAAATGTATCAGCAGTGGATTTAGGAATAATTGTCGGGAAGGAAGCGATAAAAAGGGCAGGAATTAAGCCTGAAATGGTGCAAGAAGTCATCTTTGGAAACGTGCTTCAAGCGGGGCAGGGGCAAAATGTGGCAAGGCAGGTATCCGTCGGTATAGGCATACCTGTGGAGGCATCCTCTTTTACCGTTAACAAAGTATGTGGTTCGGGATTGAAAACAGTAGCCTTAGCGGCTCAATCCATTATGACGGGAGACGCGGATGTGGTATTGGCTGGAGGAACAGAGAACATGAGTATGGCACCTTATCTTTTAAAGGATGCAAGATGGGGTCATAGGATGGGTGACAACAAGGTAATAGACTATATGGTCCATGATGGATTATGGGATATTTTCAATGACTACCATATGGGTATAACAGCTGAGAATATTGCAGAAAAATGGGATATTTCAAGGGAAGAGCAGGACCGGTTTGCTCTTCAAAGCCAGCAGCGGGCAGAAAAAGCAATCAAAGAAGGAAAATTTAAAGAAGAGATTGTGCCTGTGCCGGTTCCTCAGAGGAAGGGAGACCCTCTTTTGATAGATAGGGATGAGCATCCTAAATTTGAAACAACCTTGGAAAGTTTAGCAAAATTAAAGCCGGCTTTCAGGAAAGATGGAACGGTAACAGCAGGAAATGCCTCAGGAATCAATGACGGTGCTGCTGCCCTGGTGCTTATGTCTAAGGAAATGGCTGAAAAAATAGGAATCAAGCCATTAGCAACAATTGTTTCTTATGCCTCAGCAGGACTTGATCCTAAGATCATGGGCTATGGACCTGTACCAGCTTCTCGAAAAGCATTGGAAAAGGCAGGACTAGAAGCTAAAGATATTGATCTGGTGGAAGCCAATGAGGCCTTTGCTGTGCAATCTTTATCCGTGGTAAAAGATCTGGGCTTAGATCCAGAAAAGACAAATGTGAATGGTGGTGCTATTGCATTAGGTCATCCTATTGGGGCATCCGGTGCCAGAATCTTGATAACGCTGATTCATGAAATGATCAAGAGAGAGGCCGAGACAGGTCTGGCAACCCTTTGTATTGGCGGTGGTCAAGGTATCGCCATGGTTGTGAGGAGATCATAAGTATTTTGTTAAAGAAGAGGGAGGTGTTTTGAATGACTAAGACAGTATCTATGAAAGAGGCAATTTGTCATATTCAAGATGGCATGACAATTATGATTGGAGGATTTTTAGGCTGTGGAAGCCCCCACAAGATAATAGATGCTCTGATTGAAAAAGGGGTCAAGGATTTAACGCTGATATGTAACGATACATCCTTTCCTGATATGGGCATAGGAAAAATGGTTATTAATAGACAGTTTAAAAAAATTATAACGTCTCATATTGGTACCAATCCTGAATCGGGAAGACAAATGAATGCGGGGGAAACGGAGGTCGTTCTTGTCCCTCAGGGAACACTGGCTGAACAGGTAAGGGCAGGGGGATTTGGTCTGGGAGGATTTCTGACGCCTACGGGAGTAGGGACAGAGGTGGAAAATGGAAAGGAAAAAATCGTTGTAGATGGAAAGACGTATCTTCTGGAACTGCCACTGCGAGCGGATGCAGCCCTACTATTTGGACATACGGTGGATAAGAAGGGGAATATCTACTACAGCGGTGCAGCAAGAAACTTTAATACCCTTATGGCGCCAGCCGCAGATCTGGTCATCGTAGAGGCGGAAAATATCGTTGAAGTTGGAGCGATTCATCCCAATGATGTCATGACCCCGGGTATCTTTGTTGACTATATTGTAGGGGGTGAAAAGTAATGGATAAAAATCAAGTGAAAGCTGTTATTGCCAAAAGGGTGTCAAAGGAATTAAAGGATGGAGATGTGGTAAATCTGGGAATCGGACTGCCAACCCTGGTGGCAAATTATATCCCTGAAGGGGTAGATATCATCTTACAATCAGAGAATGGATTTGTGGGAATCGGGCCTATACCGGAAGCCGGTAAGGAGGACAAATATATTGTTAATGCAGGGGGACAGTTTGTAACCATCAAAAATGGAGGGGCCTTTTTTGACAGTGCTGTATCCTTCGGTATTATACGGGGAGGACATGTGAATGCCACTATATTGGGAGCTCTTCAGGTGGATCAGGAAGGAAACCTGGCTAATTGGAAAATACCCGGAAAGATGGTGCCGGGTATGGGGGGAGCTATGGATCTGGTGGTAGGAGCTAAAAAAGTGATTGTTGCCATGGAGCATACAGCAAAAGGGGATCCAAAGATTCTAAAGAAATGCACACTACCTTTAACTGCCTCGAAAGAAGTGGATTTAATTATTACAGAGATGGGTGTTATGGAGGTAACAGCGGATGGAATTGTACTAAAGGAGATCAATCCTGAATTCACCGTGGAAGAAGTAAAAGCGGCTACAGGGGCAGAATTGATTATTGATAAAGATCTAAAGACCATGGAAGTATAGGGATGAAGTCGGTCTTTTGTAGGATAAAATTCTGCAAATGTCCGATGTTATACCAAAAATTCAAAAGGGGTGAAAGTATGTTTAAAAAATTTACAAGCGGCTGTGTTGTACTGGTACAAAAATATCTGCCGGACCCGTTCCTCTTTGCTGTCATTCTAACGCTACTTGTTTTTATCCTGGGAATTGTTCTTACAGGACAAAGTCTCATGGCCATGACGCTTCATTGGGCAAATGGATTTTGGAGTCTACTGGCATTTTCTATGCAGATGGCATTAGTACTGGTAACGGGGCATACCTTGGCAAGCACACCCAGCATTAAAAAAGGTCTTAGAGGGCTGGCTGGCTTGACGAAGACACCTACACAATCAATATTTGCTGTTTCATTGGTTTCAGCAGTTGCTTGCTGGATTAACTGGGGATTCGGATTAGTTATCGGGGCTTTGTATGCAAGAGAACTGTCTAGACAGGTGAAAGGAGTAGATTACAGGCTGTTGATCGCAGCTGCCTATTCCGGATTTCTTGTATGGCATGGCGGATTATCTGGTTCTATACCACTGACCCTCGCTACTTCTACTGCAAATCTGGCTGAAATGACAAGGGGAGCAGTTACAGATGTTATTCCTACCAGTCAGACGATTTTTTCTAGTTTTAATCTGTTTATTTCTGCTGCCATTATCTTTACACTGCCTTTTATAAATCGAGCCATGCATCCTGAAGCAGACAAGGTGATTACTGTTAATTCAGAAGCGTTGGTAGATGTAGAGTCAGCTGCTGTTTTCAATGATCAGTTGACGCCTGCAGATAAAATAGAGAATAGTCCGATACTATCCATCATCATTGGAATGCTAGGTTTGGTTTATATCTTTTACTACTTTGCTACAAACGGATTTAGTTTAAACTTGAATATTGTTAACTTTATATTCCTATTTCTTGGTATTCTTTTGCATGGTACACCTAAAAAGTTCCTGGCAGCTATTTCAGAAGCTGCAAAGGGAACTGCAGGGATTATTCTACAGTTTCCATTTTATGCAGGAATCATGGGAATGATGGTGGGTAATAATGTAGATGGTCTTTCACTGGCAGGCGTTATGTCTAATGCATTTGTAAACATTTCAACACCACGGACTTTTCCTTTGTGGACTTTTTTAAGTGCCGGACTGGTTAATTTCTTTGTTCCATCTGGAGGCGGACAATGGGCAGTTCAAGCACCTATCATGATGCCTGCTGGGGCAGAACTGGGTGTCCCCGCTGCAAAAACAGCCATGGCTATTGCATGGGGAGATGCCTGGACCAATATGATACAGCCCTTCTGGGCGTTACCGGCTCTAGGCATTGCAGGCCTGGGAGCAAGAGATATTATGGGATTCTGTATTATTGATTTAATTTATACAGGTGCCATCATTGCCTTAGGGCTAATGTTCTTATAATTAATGAAAGAATAAATATTTTACTTAGATAGTATCTATAGAGAAGCCTTTTATGAAGAGCACCCCCTTAAGCAGATACAGTTAAAAAGACTGTTATAAAATCTACTTAGTGGGGTGCTCTTCAGACTATTAATAGGTTATTCTATTTCTATTAAAAGATTTTCACTTTGAGGGTAAAGGGTAGTAATTGGAATAAATTACCCTTTGACGGCAAGTTGTTTTGATGATAATATAGTCTTCGTCCCTCTGAAGGGGTATGAGCTTAAAAGTAGAAAGAAATACCATTTGACATGAACTTGGATTCATGGTAAGATATCTTTTGTCGCCGCTTCAAGGCAGCAGCTAAAAACTGCCAGAAAAAAAGTGGTTGACACATTCGACAAGATATGATAATCTATAAAAGTCGCCGAAACACGACGACAAGAAAAATTTGGTCTTTGAAAACTAAACAGTGTAAGAAATTAAGCCAGCAACAAAACGCAAAGCGTAAACCAATCAATTTTTTATTGAGAGTTTGATCCTGGCTCAGGATGAACGCTGGCGGC
>JBMOKU010000052.1:0-4914 GCA_049324315.1 Bacillota bacterium
ATTATTTAATGCCCCATATAAAAAAATTCAACGAAACCTACCCCAACATCAAAATCCATCTGACCAACCGGACTTCGCCAAAATGCATCGAGCTGCTCCGGAACGGCAGTGTTGACCTTAGTGTCATTAACATTCCCGAAAAATGCAACTATCATAACATTGCAGTGCGGCGTACCAAAGCCATCAAAGATGTCTTCATCGCCAATGACCGTTTTGCGGAGCTCAAAAACCGGACGGTTTCTTTGAAGGAATTGGAGAAGTATCCGCTTTTGGTCCTGGAGAAGCATACCACAACACGGGAGTTTTTTGATGCGCTGATGGAAAAAAGCGGTGCGTCCATCCGTCCTGAAATCGAGCTGGGAAGCGTGGATATCCTGATTGAAATGGCCAGGATCGGCTTGGGCGTTGCCTTTGTGCCGGATGAGTGCATTAAGGATGTGCTTTCTGAAGATGAAATTTTTGTTTTGAACATAAAAGAAGAAATCCCGGAGCGGTCCCTGGGATTCCTGACACATGCCAATATTCCGCTGCCTATTGCAGCGTCCAAATTTGTAGAACTGTTGACAGAACCATAAAAACGTAACTTTCGTACAAACGTGAACAAAGAAAATGTTAATGCTCACAAAAACAAGATAACGAAGGGGATTTTCTCCTATGAAAAGTATAACATTTACCACAGGTGAGTTTAAACAGGAAAAACTCATGCTTGGCTGGTTGCATTTGTAAAGTATGCTCAAAAGCTTGATTTTGTAAGCCTTCTAGACGAAGTTAATGTCAAAATGAAAAAATGGATTATTCAGTTCAGCAAAAGATAGTTACTGTTGCAATATCCATATTTGATACATCAAAATGAGCAAGCTATAATACCATATCCCTCATCCTTGGAAAGGTCAATATACCTCGTCCCGACCTTTATGACAGGCCGTGTGATACAATGGGGCGGAATATACACCACTTCTCCTATCATTCCTGTATTAAGCTCTACTTTTGAGCCGACATAATAAGGTGCAATGTTTTTTAAAAAAGTGTTCATAATGCTTATGTCAAAACGGTTGACTCCTTCAGTCATAAACATCTCGAAGACCTCAAACGGTGTAGCCTTTTTCCTGTATACCCTTTGAGACGTCATCGCGTCATATACATCGGCAACAGCAATGATCTTCGCATATTTGGTTATCTGCTCGCCACCATGCCCATAGGGGTAACCGGACCCATCCTCTCTCTCATGGTGCATCAAGACGGCAATTTTTACATCTGCGCTCACATATTTCGCTTTTTCAATCATATCAAAGCCATAAATAGTATGCATTTTTATCTCTTCGAATTCTCTCGGAAACAGTTTGCTTTTTTTATTTATAATCTCGGAAGAAACCTTTGTCTTTCCAATATCGTGCAAAAGCCCGGATTTTATGACTTTTGCAATCTCGTCTTCAGGTAATTGCAGCCACCTTCCAATTAAAGCAGAGTAAAATGACACATTCAGGCAGTGATAGTAGGTGTATTCATCCAAATTCCGTATTTCATTAAGGCAACCGATAATAAAGTCGGTTTCCCCAACTTCCGAATATATTGAGTCAGACAGTTTGTTTATTTTTTTTACATCCAACTTCCCAGTTGCCGCTACTTCACTCAGAATTTCCTTAGCTGCAAAAGCCTTTTCTCCATAGCTCCTTTTAAGCCGGATGGAAACGTCCGAATCAATTTGATCAGATCCAGGCTTGAAAACCTTAATACGGTTAATCCCAAGATCATTTAGCTTATTGATAATATATGAATTTAATGCAGTATATGTAGTAGCTACTGCTGCGCCATGTTTGCTAGCTATATCCTCTGCCAGAATATACCCATCTTTACATTTCGATATATCAAGAACTTCAATACCCATATCAACACCCTCTCAATTGGAAAACATCTTCTATTCAATCAGCCCGAGCTTTTTTTATTACTTCCGTCAGTTTTACCGTGTCTATAGGCTTTACAGCATAGGCCTCATACCCGGTATTAAAGGCTTTAAATACATCATCCGTTTCATTTACAGGTCTCTGGTGTTTTTACCTATAATATTGAAAACTTCGAGTTTAATAATATTCATACTTGCATCGATAAATGAATTGATATATTCAACATTCATAAAATTCTCTTCTTGTACTGTTTTGAGATATATCTCCTTATCAAAGAGCTTCTGTTTTAAAAATTTGGTCTATGAGTTTGATTAGTTTGTCATTCTCCCAAGGTTTAGGTATATAGTGTTTTGCAATATTTTGCTGCAGAGCCCTGAATATAAGCTTCTCGTCTGCATAGGCGCTCAGAATAACTCCTAGAATATCCGGATAATCAATTTTCACTTTATACAGCAACTCATAGCCGTCCATATTGGGCATTCTCATATCACTAACAATCAGGTCAACTTCCTGGTTTCTTAGAATGGACAATGCATCAGCACCACTATTTGCCGTAAATATCTGGTAATCTGTGCCTATAAAAACCCTTGTAAGTGATTTTAAGATATGAATCTCATCATCTACAAGTAAAATCCTGCGGTTCATATTTATTACCTCCGTTATCGCTTATCCTGTTTTAAATCAGCCCCAATTTTTTCATTGCCTCTTCCATTATGTTTGCTTCAATAGGCTTGCTCACATAGGCTTTCTACATAAAGCTTAGCACTGTTGAAAGATTTAAAATTAAAATGATTCTTTTCCCTTCATTGAGTTTCGCTATTGCATCTATAAAACCGCCATTATCATTTCCTTCCAGTACTTCTGAAACTTCTTCGAGATAACTCTTTGGAAACCTTAAAACCTCAGAGGCTGAATCTATCATGATAGCAATTCTCTTGTTTCCAAACTCTACAACCAAAAACTTGGAAGAGTCATAAGCAGATGAATTATTATTAAACAGTGTTTTTAGGTTTAGGATAGGTATTACGTCTCCTCTTAGATTAAGCATTCCATCAATAAAAGCTGGAGCACCGGGAAAATGAACAATTTCACTCATTCTATTAATCTCTTTGACATTATTGATCCTTATTCCGAACTCTTCCTCATCCAGCTTAAAAATAACAACATGCTCCAGGTTATTTTCTACTTCACTCACGTTTAGGGACATATCATTCAAATTCTTTTTGCGATCTACATTTAAAACACCGCTTACATCTTCAAATGAAATAAGTTTATGCGGCTCCAATACCATTACTAGTCTTTTTCCGCTATTCAGATTAAAAAATCCTTTGATGTACTCCATGCTGGAGCCGCTTGCACTCAGATTGCTCTTTTTAAATGAATCCTTCTGTACCCTCATTACCTGTGATACTTTATCAGCAATAACACCAAACGTTAAGTTCCCATTATTTATAATCACAACACGGCTATGTTCATCCGTCTTCTTACAATTCATACCCAGCAGTCTTCCTAAATTGATAACAACAAGCAGCTGGTTTCTGATAGAAAGTACGCCTTCAATATAACTAGCTGTATTGGGAACCTTCATTATATCAGGCAGCCTGATTATTTCTTTTACACAATTAATACTTAATGCATACTCTTCAGTACCAATATTAAATATTATAATCTGCTCTTCTTCCAGAGCTTTCATGTTTAAATCCTGAAAACTTTTACCCGACACCTCTTGTTGTTGCTTTGAGTATTCTTCAAGGTTTCCTGCTTTAACAATTTTCCGGGCGTCAAGTATCATAATCACTCTTTTTCCATTATTGAGTAATAAAACACCGTTTATAACGCCTCCATCAATTCCTTTGATGCTGCCAGGTGGTTCTTTGATGGTTGATTCTTCGACGCTTATTACTTCCGAAACCTTGTCAGTTATCAACCCAACCTTTTTCCCCTGAATATCGGCGACTACAATCCTGCTGCCCTCGTTATATTCCTTATCAGGCATACCAAATAGTTTTCGGCTGTCAATTACAGGCAGCAAATCACCTCTTAAGCTGCATAAGCCTGTGACAAAAAATGGGACATTGGGAATCCTGGTCATTGAAGGTACCCTGATGATTTCTTTAACATTGGATATTCTGAATGCAAATTCTTCTTCACCAACCCAAAATACTACCATCTCAATTTTCTTTACTTCCATTTTTATATCTAAAGTCATCTCCAACTCAATATTTTCAGTATTTGTTGGCGAAGTCTCCGGATTCTCTTGCATCTTCGCTTTCTGTTTCTTTATCATCATCTCCCTTTTCATCTTTTCAAAATTATCATTTCTTTTTTTATTACCCCTTTCTGCCATTGATACTCACCAGCCTTTCAACGATATGGTCAAATTGCTTTGAAGCTTCCCCATCACTTTCATAAATTGTTCTTCCGAGCTTACCTGTCTCTGTAATTTTAATTCTCCGGTGAATAGGTTCTGTCAATACATCCGTATCCGTAAAGAATTCTTTAACGAACTCAAGGTTTTCTTTACCATCACTGGTTCTCTGATCATACATGTTGGGTACTACCAGTGAAATCATCCCCGAATCCAGTCCCAAGTCCGAAAGATACTCATAAATATTTCCAATAGCTCTTACTGAAGCAGCCTCTACCTGAACCGGTACAATAATTCCATCAACATAATACAATGCGGCATCATTAATCCTGCTTCTTTGGGGTCCACAATCTATTATGATGTAATGATACCCCATATGTTCGAGGCCTTTAAGCTTACCGTTCAAATAAGAACTCACATTTTGTTCCTTATAAAGTACTGCATTGATTTGCTCAATATATTTGGAAGGCAGTAAATCCAAATTTTCTCTTGCATTGATTATACATTCATAAAGACTTGTGCTCTCTTGTCTAACAACGATGTCATAAAGACTCTTTTTGTAGTCTTCTGAAGTAAATCCAAGAAAAAGGCTTGCATCGTTCTGTCCGTCCATATCTATGAGCAATACCCTTTTCCCTTTAATAG
>JBMOKU010000053.1:0-222178 GCA_049324315.1 Bacillota bacterium
CCGTCCCTCCAACCATATAGTGGATAATAAGGGGGGAAGCATCAATGGAATATGCAGTCATCATGTCGGGTGGAGTAGGCTCAAGATTTTGGCCGAAAAGCCGGAAGAACATGCCCAAACAGTTTTTGCGAACCGTAGGTGCAAAAACAATGATACAAACCACGGTAGATAGAATTAGCAATGTCATACCCATGGATAGAATATATATCGTTACCAATGAACAATATATCAACACCCTGGAGACCCAAATCCCTGAGATACTTTCGGAGAACATCCTCATCGAGCCTACGAATAGAGACACCGCCACATGCATAGGCCTTGCAGCGGTACATCTTTTAAAAAAAGATCCTGAAGCAGTGATGGTGGTACTGCCCTCGGATCACCTTATTTTTGATACGGATGACTTTGTCGATACCATCATGGATGCCATTACGATCGCCAAGGAAACGGAGACCTTGGTCACCATGGGAATCAAACCTACCCGTCCAGAAACGGCCTACGGGTATATTGAAGTGGGCAAACCTTTAAAGGAATATGAACTCACTCCGGTATACAGGGCAAAACGCTTTATTGAAAAGCCTAATAAAGTAAAAGCCTTAGAGCTTGTCAATAAGGGAACCAATTTATGGAACAGCGGTATGTTTGTGTGGAAGGCCTCTGTCCTAATGGAAGAAATCAAAAGGTTCTTGCCGGAGCTGTATGAAAGCCTCATGCAAATCAGCGCCGCCATCGGTACGAAGGATGAAGGCAGAATATTGGATGAGATCTATCATGAAATTGACGGGATATCCATCGATTATGGTATTATGGAGCGAAGCACAAAGGTATTGGTGATTGAGGCAGACTTTAAATGGGATGACATCGGAGGGTGGACTGCTTTGGAACGGTTTTTTGATAAAGATGAGAACGGCAATATTGTTAAAGCCCTAAATAGTAAGATTGATACCCGGGACAGTATTATATTTGGAGAAGAACGGTTGATTGCAACCATTGGTGTCAACAATCTGATTATCGTTGATACGGGAGATGTGGTGATGATCTGTGACAAGTCCAGGGACCAGGATATTAAAGAACTGCTAAAAATTATTGTAGAGAGACAGGAATTAACAAAATTTGTGTAGGAGAGGACAGTGTATCCTCTCCTTTATTATTCGCCTTTTTGTTTTTTGCCATGGGTATATCCCACCACATCTACATGATCGGCAAGGACATCGATAAAATCATAATACCATGGGCATTTTGCTTTGATACAGGTTGACAAATGGACAGTATCTACGCCCTTAGCTCTCATTCTTTTTACTCTTTCCAATACCTGTTGGATAGCTTCTTCACTGCACCCGTTGCAGTGGACAAAGCTAATTAGTTCCATTTTTTCCTCATCATATCGATTAAAAGAACCGGTCCTATGATTAAAAGATTTTAAACAGCCGGAGCCCGAACATTTTTTTGAAACATTGTAGCAATTAATTATACCAATCTTTTTCATGGTTATCCTCCTTGCTTTATACGTCTATTATTATGGAGTATACCGTAAGTTGGATGCTTTGTATGTGATATTTATCAAGAAAAGGTATGCGTAAGACTGCAATATAACAAAGCCTTCCATAGGAAGACGAATAGGTAGGCTTTGTTGAAACACATAACGGAAATTATGAAATTATCCACAGATTATAAATGTTCATAATTTCCTATGTATTATAAAACCGACAGGTCATTGACACTGTCGGCTTCAAAAAAGGAAGGAATTTACTTTAGTTTTTTGCCTCAAAATAATCAAGGGTATTTTCGGTGTCCAATTCCTCGTGATTAGAATCAATCACCAAATAAATCAGTATAAAGGTTATTAATAATAGGACTTCCATACCCATCACCACCTATAGACTTTCCTGCCTTGATTATAGCACAAATAATAGAAGAAAGACGGAATGTAACAGTACTGTAAAATAAATGTAATTCTTGTAATGGACAAGCGAAGAAAGTCGAAATAAAATGAAATACGTTGAACATTTATGAATGAAGTAAACGCTTATAAACATCAAGGGTTTTTGCGGCTGTAGCTTCCCAGGAGTAGGAAGCTGCTTTTCTTAATCCTTTCATAATAAGGTTCATTGCCAGGACCTTATCTTCCAGTATTTGTGCCATGGCGTCAGCCAATTGTTCAATATTTGTGGGGTCAATCAACAAGGCAGCGTCCCCTACTACCTCCGGGATAGAAGACACATTGGAGGTTATGGTAGGACAGCCGCAGGACATGGCTTCAAGAGGAGGGAGGCCAAATCCCTCGTAAAGTGATGGATATACAAATAAGGATGCAGCGTTATAAAAAAATGGAAGATGTTCATTGGGTACAAAGCCCGTAAATTTGACATAACGACTGAGTTTTAATGTCTGGATGAGATGCACGATTTCATCATGGGCATCCTTTGGGGCCCCTACCAGGACAAGGTCGTAATGTTTCGAGAACTTATTTATACATCTTTTGTAGCTGTGTATCAAACCGGTCACATTCTTTCTAGAACTGAAACCGCCCAAATATAGGATGAAATCTCCGGAGATATGATAGCGACTTTCCAGAAACCTCTGGGCCCTTTTGTGGTTCATTGGTTTGTAAATATCATCGGTTGCCAGATGGGTGACGATGATCTTATCAGGGTCTAATCCGAAAAATCTGATGATATCGTTCTTGGAATACTCCGACACGGTGATGATTGCATCTGCATTCTTTACGATGGAAGGCATTTCTTCCGTAAACCGCTCCTTGTAGCTTTCTCCAACGGTATCGGGTAGTAGAAAAGGGATCAGGTCATGGATGGTTACCACGTATTTAGACCATTTATCCTTTGGCAGTCCGATTCCGTTCTGGGGTATATGATGCAAATCGGTCTTTTTCATTTTAAGCTGCTGAGGAATATAGTCATAGGTCCAAAAAGTCTTATTTTTTGTACCTACCAGCTGCACCTCAATATTATTCATGTCTGAAAACTGCTCATACCCCTCTCCAGGCCAAAAAAACAGATACTGATTTTCCTTGTCCATGTGCATGATGTTTTTCATAAGTTCTCTGGTATAGGTACCGATCCCCGTACCTGCATAGAGTTTTGCTCCCCTTGTATCTATGCTGATGCGCATCTAAACACCTCCCAACCTGTATTCATGGAAAAATACCCCATGGATTCGCAATTATATATCATCATATTCGATGGTGGGTATTATGGTTACTGTGATAAGTAACACTTTCCCTTAGTATTCATATAATACAGTAGAATGCTTAGGATGGGAAGTGTCTGCAAATGGGGAGAATGTCACTGTCTTGGGAAGACCTGGAGTCACTGATCACAAAAAACTATGGGATGAAGATCGTCGAATATGAAAATATCAAAAAAATTATAAAATGCAAAACCGATCAAGGGATCAAAGCGCTGAAAATGGTGGATGACAGCTTTGGCAGATTTTTATTTATTTGTGAAGCAATGGAACATACACGGAGAAATGGATTTCATAACATTCCTGAGATATGCAAAACCGTAGATGGACAATGGGGCATTGAAGCGGGGAGCGGCATTCTGATGATGACGGACTGGATGGAAGCTAGGGAGGCAGACTATGAGAGCAAAAAGGATTTGTACTTAACCGCGACAGCATTGGCTTCATTTCATCAAATATCAAAGGGATTCCATGCAAGTAAAGAATCAAGCCCAAGGTTTTTATGGGGGCAGTGGCTTGAGCATTTTCATCATCGGGCCCAAGAGATCCTGCTATTTAAAGAAAAAGCTGAAAACAAAAAAGAAAAAAAGCTTTTCGACCAGCATGTGATACACTATGCGAATTACTTTCATGATTGGGCCATAAAATCCATCCGTCATCTTGAAGAAAGCAGCTATATAAAAATATCTGAAATGGGAAAATTGGAAAAGGCGTACTGTCATCATGATATGGCGAATCACAATGTACTTATATCGGAACATGATGAGGTTTTTCTCATAGATTTTGATCATTGTATTTATGATATTACCATTCATGATGCAGCCAGTTTAATCATACGAAATGTGCGCTATGGCAATTGGAGTCTGGATAAGGCTTATTATATATTTGATACTTACAACCAGACAAACCGGATACTGGGTGAAGAAATAGGGATTATCCGGGCAATGATGGAGTTTCCTCAGGAGTTTTGGCAAGTAGGTCTGCAGTATTATGTGGAACAGCAGCCATGGGAGGAAGAGGTTTTCGAAAGACGACTGATTAGAATACTGGAGGATATTCCGAAACGTGAGGTGTTTATGAAAAGATTTCTGGTTTAAAAGGAGGAGCACGCATGAAAGATGATTATGAAGAATACCCATTCTGGAGTATGGAAGCCTTCAAAAGAGGACTGTTGGAAAAACTGGATGAGATATTCTATTCTGTCCGCGGCTTGTCGGAAGACGATATAGATAGGGTTCGAGAAGCGGTTAGTTTTTATATAGAGAGGCATTATCCTATAGAGGATTCGGGTACGAAAAAAATAGATATTCAGGACTATGAAGAAAAGATTGAGAAGACAAAGGAAGAAATTAAATACCTTAAAAAGCTTAGGAAGCGAAAAGAAAAGCTCCAAGAAAAAGAAATAAAGAGATACAAGCTGCTGCGAGATCTATATAAAGAAGGCATGCTGGATGAAAGTCTGGAAGATGAGTATTGGGAGCTTCGAGATAGATACAGAGAGTCAAAAGAGAATAGGTAAAGGGGGTAGGCGAAAAATGGCTTCTAACAAGCCTCTGCCGATAGCACAAATCGAAAAGAATTATCCCTTTACGATTAGGGGGGTAAAGGAACGGGAAAGAGATTGGCTGCTTGAAACAAACGAGGGAAATATGATACTGCGGTTGGCACGCAGCAATGAGGCGGAACAGCTCTTTGTGTATTCTATTAGAAACCATTTACAGGAAAAGGGCTTTCAGGGGCTTGTAAGTATGTACCCTGCTAAGGATGGGAAATTGTACTGCAAGGTAAATGATGAACTGTTTCAAGTAGCTGGATGCAGCAAGCATCAAGAGATAAAGTTTAAAAACAAGGGAGATCTGGCAGCTGTGGTCAAGCTTACTGCAGAATTTCATCAATCCTCCCAGACATTTAAGGCTATACCGGGAAGCAAGGTGAAGACGGAATGGGGAAGATGGATGTGGACATTTAAAGCCTACTGCAGCCTTGGACATAAACTGGGGCAAATCATAAAAGCCAAAGATAGAAAAGAAAAGGCCGAAAAACTTTTTTTAGAAAGTTTAGAGCAACAGCTGGAGAGGGGGGAAGCGTGCATTCATATTTTAAAGGAGACACCCTATTTAGATATTGTGAAGGATTCGATGGACAAAAACGAACTATGTATCAATAATTTTCAAGAAAAGAATTTCTGCAAGGATAAGGAGCAGACAGTGAATATCATATCCTTAGAGGACGTAAAGCATGATACCCGGTCTGTTGATGTGGCAAATCTGCTTATGGCGAACAGTAAAGCACCTGAAAGGATCCATAATATTCTACAGATGTATCATCAGCTTTATCCGTTATCTTCAGATGAAATCAAAATTATAAAGGCTTATGTACAATTTCCACTGGAATATTTCCGGGTTGTGGATAAGTATTATCGAAATAAGAAAGAGTTAACAGACAGTTATTGGTTAAAACGGTTCAAAAAGGCCATTGACTTTGAAAAGACCAAGGACCGTTTTCGAACAATAGATTTCCATGGGGTGGTGAAGCAGTGTGATGGAGTCATGGGAGATGTGCAGGGAAGAGATTGTTGAGTTATTGATTGAGTATACCCTGACCCCGGATTTATTTGAAAAATATGATCTGAGAATTTTGGATATTATCCCTAAGCGAGGGGTTTATCGTATAGAAACCGATAAGGGATGCAAATGCTTAAAGAGAATCAAGTATGAAGAGGAAAACCTGTATTTCATCCACCAGGCTATTGAGCACCTGGTGGAAAAGGGATTTACAAAGGTTTCGCGGATTAGGAGAACAAAAGACGGACACTTATTTCTGCGGTACGGGGAGCATGCCTACGTAGTTATGGATTGGATTGACGGAAGGGAATGCGACTTTGAAAATCCCATCGAGTTAGACCGAGCGGTTAAAGTATTAACAGAATTTCATCATACTTCGAAAGGGTTTATACCCCAATTTAGCCTGCCCCATCGATGGATGCTGGGAAAGTGGCCGCAAGTGTATGAAGCGCGGAGCAGAGAACTATTATATATGAAGGGGATTGTTGAAGAAAAAGAGGAGAAAAATCAGTTTGATCATATTTTTTTGAAGTATGTTGATTATTACTATACCCAGTCTCTTGAGGCCATCGAGGCATTGAAAAATTTTGATTACGATGGGTTGGTGGAGAAAGCAAGGGAAGAAAAAGGCTTTTGCCATAACGACTATGCACATCATAATATCCTCATTTCCTATGATAACAGGGATTTGGCAGTACTTGACTTTGATTACTGCCTGATTGATCTGCGAATCAATGATATTGCAGACTTGATTCATCGAAATCTTAAAAAGAGCATGTGGGATATCGAGCGGGCAGAATTTGTTCTAAATAGCTACCATCGAAACAGTCCGTTAAGTGATGATGAAAAAAAGGGTATTTATGCACACTTATTATTTCCCAGAGATTTTTGGAGAATTGCCTCCCAGCATTACATCGAAAAAAAGGTGTGGTCTGAAGAAACCTATCTTGGAAAGATCATCGAAAAGGCTGAATGTAAAGAACTTCGTGAAGATTTTTTGAAAGCGTTCAAAAAAATGACCAGAATGTAAACTCTGGTCATTTTTTAGTGGAATTTTCTCTTAATTGCTTTTCTTTCTTTCTCATAACATCTTTCAAGATCTTTCAGCTCATCCTTAAGGCAGCGGCATCGTTTTTCACATTCTTTGATAGCTTCCTCTAAGACACATTTCTTTGCGCAGAATTCTTCATCTAATTTTGCAAGGAGTGCTTTTTCTTTTTCTCTGTCTCTATCCTTGCAATGACAATCTCTTCTATGTTTGCTCATGAAATTACCTCCCTAATCTTGTTATGGGTCCTCCCCAATATCAATATATTCTGTCCATCGCAAAGTGTTCTTTAAATTTTTCCTAAAGTCCTATATATTTCTAAAGTTTGTCTTGCTGTCATCTCCCAGGAATAACTAGATACATGGAGTAGGCCTTTGACAGATAAGGAATCCGCATAATTTTGGTCTTCCAGTATTTTGAAGATATTCTCGGCCAAACAGTCCGGGTCATGGGGCGGTACCAAGACAGCAGCATCTCCTACGACTTCGGGAATTGAGGTGACATTCGAGCAAATCACAGGGGTGCCACAGGCCATAGCCTCTAAGGGAGGGAGTCCAAAACCTTCGTAGATAGATGGATAGATGAACAGGGATGCACCATTATAGAAAACAGGAAGATCTTCAAGGGGGATGAATCCGGGGAAAATAACATCAGAAGCAATGTCTAGGGTTTTACAGCGATTGACCAGGGCATCATAGCTTCTTCCGTAAGCACCGGTGATCACTACGTTGTATTCCCTTGACAGCTTATCTTTGACAAGGTGGAACCCATTAAGAATAGCGCCAATGTTTTTCCTTGGGCTTATTCCACCTACATAGAGAATATAGTCCTTTTTGATGTTATATTTCTGTTGAATATATTTTCTGCATTCATCTCTATCCAGCACCCTATATCTTTCTTCAGGGGCTAGATGGGTAACATGGATACGAGAAAGAGGGAAGCCTAAGACCGTGTGAATATCCATTTTGGAATAGTTTGATACCGTTATAATGAGATCTGTCAGCTTTAGGATGATTTCCATTTCTTCCATAAAGGTTTTTAGATAGCCTTTACTGCAGGTTTCCGGAAGGATCAAAGGGATGACATCATGGAGGGTAATGACCATGGGACATTGCTTTTCCCTGGGCAAACCGATGCCGTTTTGTGGTGCATGGTGAATATGCATGTTGGACAGATGAGGAAAAATAGAAGTGCCAATAGGTTGGTCCTGTGGGATGCAGAAGAATGAAAAATTGGGGGACGCTATAAAATCCGAAGAACTGCCTTCGGGATACAAGATCCAATAATCATTTTCTGTATCGATTATTTGTAGATATTTGATTAATTCTGATGTATAGGTACCGATACCTGTCCCCCGGTGGAGTAGGGCAGCCCTACCATCGATACTGATATTCATTTCGTATCCTCCTCGTCCATGAACTATATTATTCATTCTATGCATAGATTTGAAAAAGTTGACAATAGAATGAATAGAAGATATATTACATAAGGATGGGTTATTTGGAAAATAATAGAGTAGTAAATGCCAAAAAGGAGGAATACGATGGAATTGCGATGGAGCTTGGACGAACTATATTCATCATTTGAAGAGGAAACTTTCCAGCAGGATATGGAGAGATGCAGCCGAGAAATTGACGAACTGAGAGACTGGTCTAAAAATAATCTGGTGGACCAGCAAAATTCTTTAAAAAAAATAGAAGAATATATTGTTAAGCAAAATGAATTCTTTCATCTTTTCACCCGACTATTTACCTTTGCCGAGCTAAGCTTGAGCGTTAATGCCAAAAACGAAAAAGCACTGCAGGCAGTAGAAACATTGGAAGAGAAAATAACGGAGCTGACAGAAACTGGGGTAGGCTTTCAAAAATGGGTTGCCTCACTGGAAAATGTAGATGAATTGGTAGAGCAGTCATCTCTATTGAAGGAACATCGTTTCTATCTCCATGAGATTATAAGAAGCAACAAGTACCTACTAAGTGAAGCAGAAGAAGTATTGATTGCAAAAATGAAAAACACCGGCTCCAATGCATGGGGAAAATTGGTAGAAAAACTAACGGCTACCTTGCTTGTAGAGATAAACCTTGATGGGGAAGTACAGCAGATTCCCCTGGCGAAAGTTCGGAACATGGCCTATGATAAAGATCCTCAGCTTAGAAAAAACGCCTATGAGGCTGAATTGAAGGCATATACCAAGATTGAAGATGCAGTTGCAGCATGCTTGAATGGTATTAAGGGAGAAGTGATTACCCTGTCAAAGGCAAGGGGATACAGCTCCCCTCTGGAAAAAACGTTGTTGGATGCAAGAATGGACCAGGAAACATTGGATGCAATGCTGACAGCTATACGGGAGTACCTACCGGCCTTCAGAAAGTATTATTGCAAAAAAGCAGAACTTTTAGGTCATCAAAAGGGGCTGCCTTTCTACGATATGTTTGCTCCCATGGGGAATGCCAATATGAGATTTACCTATGAAGAAGCAATGAACTTTATTGTTAAGCACTTTGGAAGCTTTAGTGATAAACTGGCTGACTATGCAAAGAATGCCTTTGAAAAAAGATGGATCGATGCAGAACCAAGGGAAGGAAAACGAGGTGGGGCTTTCTGTGCCAATATTCATGCCATAAAAGAGAGCAGAATTTTGGCAAACTTTATAGGCAGCTTCAATGATGTTTCTACCCTAGCCCATGAATTAGGACACGGATATCATGGTGCATGCCTAACGGAAGAAACCTATCTAAACAGCCATTACCCTATGCCCATTGCCGAAACGGCATCGATTTTCTGCGAAACCATTATTAAAAACGCAGCGCTAAGGGCAGCTTCTAAAGAAGAGGCATTTACTATTCTGGAAAGTGATATATCTTCTTGTGGACAAGTGATTGTGGACATTTACAGCAGATTCTTGTTCGAAAGTGAGGTATTCAAACGTAGAGAAGAAAGCTCCCTTTCCGTGGAGGAATTGAAAAATATCATGTTAAGAGCCCAGAAAGAAGCCTATGGGGAGGGGCTGAATCAAGATTATCTACATCCTTATATGTGGGCATGCAAACCTCACTACTACTATGCAGACCATAATTTCTATAACTTCCCTTATGCCTTTGGACTACTTTTTGCCAAGGGATTATACAGCGAATATTTGAAAAAGGGAGAAGCTTTTATCCAAGTATACGATCAGCTATTGTCCATAACCGGAAAAATGGATATTGCCGATATTACACAATCGGTAGGAATCGATATTCGATCTACAGATTTCTGGAAAGGCTCTCTGAAAGTAATTGAAAAAGATATTGAGAGGTTTATTCAATTGAGTATCAGTTAATTACACAACAGACACATAGGATGCATGTATTTTTTTGAAAAATATGTGTTTATTATGCAGGGGCAAGATGTCGGCTTGGAGGGCAAGCCAATGTCTTGCCCCTACATAGATATGGAGGAAATTTGTCGAAAAATGCAAAATAAAAAATTCGACAAATTTCTATGCTTTATTGACAAGAATTTGTAGTAATTGTAAAATTAAATAAGAAAAAAGTCTCATTTTGGAGATATACCCATGTATAATTATCAAATTAGTAGGGCATATCGTATCGAATGTGAGCGAGCTATCGTTGATTTTGCAGCGAAGTTCGTGAAGGAAATGACAGGAAAAGGACCAAGGGTTGTTAAGGCAAAGATACTGGAAGAACTCATTCATATTCATTTTGAGGGCTACCTAACAGACCTGGAAAAGAGCCTATTAAACAGTTCCAATGGGGTCACCCTGGTAGAAAAGATTCGTAATGAGCTCCATGAAGTGTATAAGGATGACTATTTGGAACAAATACGAAAGATTCTCAAGAAAGATGTAGATTTTTTGCATATCTCCAGAAACCCTCTGGAAGATAGAGCAAAGGTAACCATCATTATTAAATAATGGATTGGTTAGATGGATAGAGAAGCACATGGTTGATGGTGATGTGTTTGGCTTGAAGTAGACCAACATAGTACTCCCTTTTTATGAAATGAAAGGGTGCTGCTGTGTTGGTCTTTGTTTTTGCGTTGAACCTTCAGGTATTGATTTACAACGCAGAAGTTATACATGCAATAGAGGAAGTTTTACGCTAAATAAAGTTTTAGATTTTATATTTTGATACACGATACACGTCCACGGGAAAGGACGTTAAAGATTGACCCCGATATCGAGCAACGTGTACCGTGTACCGCGAACCGAGAAGAGAGGAGGGTATTATGGAAACAATTTGGGGAGAACTGGACCTGGATTTATTTGATCTTTTACCCATAGGCATTGGACTCATTGATAGGGATGGAAAGCTTGTTTACGTCAATAATGCAGGGGCAGAGATGTATGGATATGAAAGAGAAGAACTCATGGAGTTAAGCCTGTATGATCTAGTAGAGAATGACGAGGAAGAAGAACTGCAGCGCAGGGTTTTGCAATACTGTTGGGAACACAGGACTGGCAAAAGATTTCTTACGAGACGGCGGACAAGAACCAATGAAATCATTGATGTGGATATTCAGGGAAAATTTGTTGAGTTAAAGGGTGAGCATTTTATTCTTCATTGTGTCAGGGAAATTACTGAACAGCAAGAGGTACTGAGAACTTACGAACGAGCCATTGATATCATGTCAAAGGTCGTAAAGGGACTAAGTGAAGAAAAATAAAGGAGGCACATATTTATGACAATGAAAAACAAAAGAAGCGGAAGTTTAAAGACCAAGCTGATGGCATACTTTATGCTGTTGATCATCCTTCCCATAGCGGTATTGGGGTATTTCTCCTACGGCAATGCGGAGCGTGCTTTGAAGAGTGAAGCAGAAGCAAAACTGCAAGTACTTTTGGATGCAACCGCAGAGCAAATCAACATGAAAATGGAACGAATTGCGGAGTTGGGGGAGATCATCAGTCAGCTTCAAGAAGTAAAGGGCTTTGGAGAAGAATTGACTAGTGGCCAGATTAATGGCAATACCATAGATACCTTGAATAGGGAACTGCAAAGAATGAAGGAGTCTATTGCTGAGATATCTGAGAATATACTGATCATCGATAAAACAGGCAAGATTATGTTTGATGCCAGTGGTGGAGGCAGCGTAGGTATCAGTGTGGCGGATCGAGAGTATTTTCAACAAAGCATGACCGGAAAAAGCTTCTGGAGCGATGTGTTGGTGTCAAAAGCCACAGGAAATCCGGTGGTGGTATTTAGTGTCCCATTAAAGATTTCCAATGATACCATTGGTGGTGTAGTAGCCATCGCTGTAAAATTTGACAGCATATCTGAAATCGTGGCAAAAGTAAAGGTTGGAGAAGGGGGATATGGTTACTTAGTTGATGATACAGGGCTGGTACTATATCATCCCGTCAAAGAAAAAATATTGAATGAAAATCTTCTTGAGACAGCGGACGGGGCCTTAAAAGAGCAGGTTTCAAAAATGACCCAAGGGCAAACGGATAAAGGAATCTATGAATATCAAGGTGTAGAAAAACTGAATATCTTTAAGCCTGTAGCCAATTGGTCTCTTGCTGTTAATGTGCCTGTAAAAGAGTATATGGCACCGGCTTATAAGATTCGAAATATAACCTTGTCCATCGGATTCGGAGCAGTGATCATTGGCTTGTTGATCGCCTATTTTGCATCCCTGCAGATTACAAATCCCGTGAAGCAAATGATGGAATTGATGGCTAAGGCAGAATCTGGCGACTTAACTGTAACGGCAGAAATACGGACAAAGGATGAAATAGGTGCTTTGGCCAATAGCTTTAATAGCATGGTGAGCGGACAGCGGGATGCGATGAAAAAGGTATTGGATGCATCCAGCGAAGTAGGCAGTGCATCACAGCAGACCAGCAGTATTGCTCAAGAAATGGCTTCTTCTGCGGAGAATCAGACGGCTTCTGTGGAAGAATTGACCAGTGGTATGAATGATATGGCCAAATCCATTGGAGAAGTGGCTTCCAGTATTACAGATATCGCTGGCAATATTGAGCAGGTCAGTCGTGCCATCAGAGAGTTGGGTGCCTCAGCGGATGAAGTGGCGAAAAGTGCTGAGTCTACGGCAGCTACTGTTGTAGATGTGACAGCTTCCTTACAGCAGATGAATGCCACGGTAGAAGTTGTGGCCAATCATTCCAACCATGCCAGTGATGAAGCGGAAAAGACTGTCAAGGTAGCTCAAGATGGAAAAAGAGCCGTAGACAATACCATATTGGAGATGGATAACATCAACAAGGTAATGGCAAATTTAACAGAGGTCATTAAGGGCTTAGGAAAAGCAACGTTACAAATTGGTGATATTGTAGAAGTCATTGATGATATCGCAGAGCAAACAAACCTTTTATCCCTTAATGCTTCCATTGAAGCGGCTAGAGCAGGGGAGCACGGCAAAGGTTTTGCAGTTGTGGCTGGTGCAATCGGTAATCTTGCGGAAAAATCAAGTAGTGCGACAAAAGATATTGCTAATTTGATTAAACAAATCCAAGAACAGGTGCAAAATGCTGTACAGACCACAAATGATGGAGCAAAACAGGTGGAAAATGGTGTTAACCTCGTTAAAAATACAGGGGTTGCACTGGACGAGATTTTTAATTCCATCGGAAATACAACCCATATGATTAAAGAAATTGCCACCTCAACGAAAGAGCAGTCAAAGGCGAGTAAATCCATCATGGAAGCCATAGAAAAAGTAAACCATTTATCTATGAATGTTTCAGCTGCCGTGGAAGAACAAGTGGCTGCCATAGAAGAAACGATTACAGCTATCGAAATGGTAAACGAGTTGTCTCAAAGCGTTGCCAGTGCAGCTGAAGAGCAATCGGCCAGCAGTGAACAGATTTTGGCAACTACTGAAAACGTGAACGAAATGGCCAACGAAGTATCTGCAGGCAGTGAAGAAGTAGCTTCAACGGCTCAAAATCTTGCAATGCAAGCCAACCAGCTAATGGAAGTTGTGTCCAGATTTAAGATCTAACATAGATAATAAACTGGAGGAGGCTTGAGAAATGAAGGAGAACCAATTCGTTGTCTTTACCATGGACGAAGAAGAATATGCCGTGGATATTATGAAGGTTTGTGAGATTAATCGTTTGAAAGAAATCAATATTACCCAGGTGCCTAAAGTACCGACCTACATAGAGGGAATTATTAACTTGAGAGGGAATGTGGTCCCGGTCATCCACTTAAGAAAGAAATTTGGACTTGCTGATAAGTCTATTACAAAGGAATCAAGGATTATTATTATAAAGGCAGCTGGCAAAACAATAGGGATATTGGTGGATGGTATTTCCCATGTGGTCAGCTTAGAACCCGGTGAAATTGCAGCACCACCAGAAGAAATGCATATGAATCTGGCATATGTTGCTGCTATCGGACAAAAGGGAAAGCGAATGATCTTTCTGCTGGATGTAGAAAAAATGATGGAGCCAGGGGAAATGGTGTGCACGTGAAGTAAAGATATGTGACAGTACAGTTTTATTTTCATTTAAACATGTTCATTCACAAAGGTTAGACTTTTATCTGGTTAGAAGTTAGACGTTAGATGTTCTAGGGTCGATCTTATAGGTATTTAAATCATTAAAGACCCGAAGGATAGACATGAAAACCTCTAACTTCTAACGTCTAACCTTATAGATTACGATTCTCTGTTTTGAAAATAATGTGTAGATGAAGATAAAATATTCTATATCACACATTTAGTAACCAGAAGGAGACATGCTTATGGATAAATTTGATACAGACGATCTATATAGTGTCATGTTTTTTGAAGAAACCCAGGAGCAGATAGAAAGAATCGAGCAAGATCTCTTAATCCTTGAAAATAATCAAGAAGATATTGAGACCATAAACAGCATATTTCGAATGGCCCACTCCATAAAAGGATCTTCAGCTACCATGGGCTTTGACGATATGTCCAAGCTGGCCCATCATCTTGAGAGTTTGTTGGCAAAGGCCAGGGCTAAGGAGATGTCTGTTGATACCAGGATGATGAATATCTTCTTCAAAAGTATTGATGGATTAAAGCACATTCACCATGGCCTCATGAATGGGGAGGAACATGGTGTAGACATCAATCATCTACTGGATGAAATAGAATCGATTATCAGGACAAGTGGAGAAGGAATCAGCAAACCCAATGAAATGAAAATGGATAGGCTGGCATCTGAGGATCAAGAAATATCTGTGAATCTGGATTTAAATAAAGAAGAGGAGATACTTTGCGACAAAAGTATGGCTCTTAGCGATATTTATAAAATTGTTGTCATTCTTAATAAATATACTTTAATGAAATCCGTCAAAGCGTTCTTGATCGTCAACAATCTTTTGGGTTTTAGTGAGATTGTAAAAACCAATCCGGAAAATTACGAGCAAACGAACGATGACAGCTTTGGACAATTGTTTGAGGTGGTCATAGCAACAGAGAAGGATGAAGCATATATCTATCAAAATATCCAATCCATCTCGGAAATTGAAAAGATTTATATCAAGAAAGTACGAGAAGGCAGAAAAATCGTCAATGAACTGCCCAGCAATGTTAAAATCGTCGGAAAGGGAGAAGATCCTAAAAAGGAAGAGCGCACTACCGTAAGGGTTGATGTAAATAAGATTGATAAACTGTTGAATCTGATAGGTGAATTTATTATTGATAAAGAAAATTTGAACCAAATCGGACTGGAATTGAAGAGAAAGTATCATCATGATCCGCTGGTGCATAAGCTGATGAATCTTCTTCCCCATATTCATTTTATTGGTTCAGAATTGCAGGAAACCATCATGTCTACGAGACTTTTGCCATTTGAATATATATTTAACCGTTTCCCAAGAATGGTAAGGGACTTGTCTCAGAAGTGTGGCAAGGAAATTAACTTTGTTATTGAGGGTAAAGAAACAGAAATTGATAAAGGCATGATTGAGGAATTGGTAGATCCTTTAACACATATTCTTAGAAATGCTGTGGATCACGGATTAGAAAGTACTCAGGAAAGAGCAGCAAATCATAAGAAGCCGGAAGGTTTTTTGAAATTAAGTGCCCGACATGAGCAAAACAGTGTGATTATCGAGATCGAAGATGACGGAAAGGGAATCGATCCTGATAAAATTCGTGAAAAAGTCCTAGACAAAGGATTGGCTACAAAGGAGGAATTAAGGGGGCTCAGCGAGAAAGATATCATACAGTATATTTTCAAGCCGGGCTTTTCGACGGCAAAAGAAGTTAGTGACATTTCCGGTCGCGGTGTAGGGCTGGATGTCGTAAAGTCTAACGTAGGAAAATTGAATGGTATGGTTGATATTCAAACAGAATTAGGCAAAGGTACGAAATTTATCATTAAGCTGCCCCTAACCCTCGCTATTGTACAAGCTCTCTTAATACGTGAAGGGGAATTTGTCTTCGCTTTGCCTATTTCATCTGTCATTGAGACCATCCGTCTTAAGGAAGGTGAAATTAAGGAAAAGATCCACCAGACGGGAGGATACGAGGTTTTCCGCTGGAGAGAGCAGATACTTCCTGTCATTAATATCGGTAAGTACTATGAAGTTACATTAGAACAGAATAGGAACAAGCTATTTATTGTTATTGCAGGTCATTCTGAGAAGAAGTTTGCACTGGTTGTGGAGAAATTGATTGGGGAACAGGAAATTGTGATTAAATCTATGGGAGATTTTATTGGTCAAGGAAAGTTATTCGGAAATTTACAGGGGATTTCTGGAGTCAGCATTTTAGGGGATGGCAGCTTTGCCCATATCATTGATATGGCTTCCGTAACCAAAACATAGGGGGTATATGGAATGTTCTGTTTTAAATCAAATCCAACAGGATCAGGAAGAAAAATCATTGAAGAAATAGAATTTGACGGAAATAGAATGGATTGTAAGAAAATCAGAAAACATTGCAAAGAAATTGCTCGCAAATATTTAGTAAGTGATGAAAGGACATTTGATTATGAAGTCAGTGTCGATGAAGTTTTGACAAATGCCATTGTCCATGGTTATCAGGAAAATGAAAGGAAAAGAATCAAGATTACTTTTCTCTTAGAAGATGATTTTCTTATCACCCAAGTTCGAGATTATGGTGTTGGGATTCCCAATCAATATTTGCTGGAAATACCAGCAATTCAAGAAGAAATCTTCACTGAACGGGGAAGAGGTTTATATCTTGCAAAGCATTTGTGTGATGGTCTGAAAATTGAAAAAGCCGAGGATTATGGTACCATCGTAAGTGTCTACTTTGAAAGGATGTGCTTCTGATGATTATAGAAACCAAGCTAAAAGAAGGAATTAAAATTATAAAATTATCTGGAGAAGTAAACTTTGATAACTACTTGGAATTTGGAGAAAGTTTGCTAAGAAGCATACAAGGCAGTGAAAACATCATACTTGATATGGATGGACTTACCTACTTAAACAGTATGGGACTTAGTGCGATTGTAAAAGCCTATTCAAAGGCGAGAAGAGACGAGCGAGAGTTAAAACTGGCTTCATTGAAAGAAAACATTGAAAAGCTCTTCGTCATTACGAAGTTGAACCGACTGATTGACATCTGTGACACCGTTGAAAGTGCTGTTCAATCTTATCACAAAAAATAGGAAGTGATGTTTACGATGAAGGATCATTATGGTGATCTGATAGAGGCTAATCGAGCACTGACGGAAAAATTAGATAAAACGAAGGAGCAGCATCGCGAAATTCTTTTATTTGCCGATTTTTGCAGCTCACTGTTGAAAACCACGGACATAGGGAAAGTGTCAGATATTGTTGTGAGACAGTTTGGCAGGCTTGTGGACAGCGAAAGAGTCAGCCTCGTGAGAAAAGAAGCACAGCAGGATTTGTACGAATACCGCTGCAAAGAAGGCGAAATAATAAAGAAGAAGCTGCTGCATCGAAATCAGCTGGAAAAGAAATTCTTTTTTATGTTTTGTCATAAAATCCATATTGGTGCTGATGATTTTCCTATCATAGCCGTTCCTATTAAATATGAGGGAGAGAACCTTGGCGTTGTCATATTTGAAGGCTTCGGGCAAGATGATGTGGAGAAGGATAATACAAAGCTCATGGAGTTATTTGCACTGCCAGCAGGATTGGCAATAAAAAATTGTCTGCTGCAGCAGCAAGTGATCATGGAAAAAGAAATTATCTCCAAGCAGCACCGCGTAATGAACGAAGATCTTGCTTTTGCGCAGAAAATTCAGGAATGTATTTTAGCCTCAGGATATCATGATTTTGGGGATTATGAATTTTATGCAGATCATATGCAGACCCATTATCTCGGTGGAGATTTCTATGATGTTTTTAAAACGGATGAGGATACGGTCGTATTCTATATTGCGGATATATCCGGGCATGGCGTATCATCCTCCATGCTTACGGTGTTTTTAAAGCAGGCAGTCCGTGGAATCGCTCAATCCTTTCAAGGTAAGAAGGTACTGCCGTCTGAAATATTAACGAAGCTGCAGATTCGCTTTGACGATTTGAATATGAAGGAAGAGCTATATATAGGGATATTGATTGGTACCTTGGATTTGCAGCACCACAAGATTGTATTGTCCAATGCAGGACACAATATTGAGCCAATCCTTATCAATAAAGGGCTGGGAATGACAAGTACCTGTTCTGTTGAGGGTATGCCGATAAACAATTGGTTTACCGATAAACAATTATTACCTTATGAAAATCAAGAGGTAGATTTATGTAAAGGAGAGCAACTTATCCTTTTGACAGATGGTGCCGTTGAAGCTATCAATGAACATGGGACACCGATTGGCATGGAAGCGGTAAAAAAAATGCTGATAAATACGCGAAATCTTAGTTTGGAAACACAGTTCCAGAAACTGCTTCAGTATATAAATGGGTATATAGGAAAAAAGCAATTGATTGATGATATTGCCTTTTTGGGGATACGCAGGAAAGGCTAGGAAGGAGACGAAAAATGGGTGTTTTGATTGTAGATGACACAGGTTTCATGCGAGCTAAGTTGGCGAAAATGCTGCGAGAGAACTACGTTGAGATTGCAGGTGAGGCTGTGGATGGAAAAGATGCCGTTAAGAAATATATGGAATTACAGCCCAGTGTTGTTACAATGGATATTACCATGCCCGAGATGGATGGTGTCCAAGCCATAAAAGAAATTATGAAATTAGACCCACGTGCCAAAATCATTGTATGTTCTGCCATGGGACAAGAAAGTATCGTAATGGATGCCATCAAAGCCGGAGCAAAAAGCTATCTGATAAAGCCTATAAAAGAAGAGCGTCTTGTTACGGAGATATTAAATATAATGAAATTATAGTGTAAAGCCATTCCCGGAGGAATGGCTTTGTTGCTTCTTGCGAGAAGTTATTGTGGATAACACAACTGTAGGGGCGCGCATTGCGCGTCCGTTTTTCCTGTCATTAGCAAAATTAGCGGAGTCATGGGAACGGTTTTAGTGGTCTATCAAGCCTAAAACCATGAATGCCTTCGCGGTCTTTTTCCGCAATGCTGCGTTGTCGTCGGTTTGCATATTCTCGATATGCGCACCTCCTCCGCCTTGCCTTGCAGAAAAATCCTCGCGAATTCATCTATATTTTTAGACTTGACAGACCACTAGCGTTTCCGAAGCGTAGCGAAGGACCGAAGGGAAAACGATGGAACTGTCCCCGTGGCGTAGCGGACGTACATCTGTCACCCATTGAAGACTCCTTCATATATTGTATAAAGAACGGGAGTTTTTCAAAGGAGGGGAAGAATTTGGATGTAAATCTATGGGAAATCAGTAGAAAGTTTGGTGTGAAGGTAAAAAAAATGATTCCCCTTAAAACTGTTTTTTTAGTAGAAGGTCATAATGGTGTATACTGCTTAAAAAAACTACCCTATCGTGAAGAAAAGCTCTTGTTTCTACATGGTGTAAAAGAACATTTAGAACAGAAAGGATTTCATCGAATCGATAAATATGTGTTATCCAAAACAAGACCCTATGTGAAAGAACGGAAAGACATTTTTATCATGACACGATGGATATTAGGAAGGGAATGTGATTTTTCGAATCCACTGGACATATATGAGGCGGCGAAAACCCTTGCAGCCTTCCACCTTGCAGCAGAAGGCTTCACGCCTCCGGAAGGCAGTAGGATCAGATCGGACATGGGTACATGGGTCAAAACATATAGTGAGCGGTGTGCTGATCTAATGGTCATCAAAAATCTTGTTAAAATGAAAGCAGTAAAAAATGCTGCTGATATGGTCTATTTAAGAAACGTAGACATGCTGTATCAAATGGGGGTAAGTGCAGTAAAAATGCTGCAGGGTAACGGATACTTCGAGCAAGTAGAAGAGGAAAGCACAGCGGGCTGTTTGTGCCATCATGACTATACAGATCATAATATTATTGTTGATCATAACGGCCACCAGCACATGATTGATTTTGACTATTGCAAATACGAGCTTAGATGCTACGATTTGGCACATTTCATCATGCGTAATATGAAAAAATTTTTTTGGGATTTTGATATGGCTATGGAAATATTGGAGGTCTATGATCGTATACGACCTGTTTCTGATAGAGAATTGAAATTGATGGGGAGCCTTTTTCAGTTTCCGCAGGGATTCTGGAGGATGTCTACCCGCTATTACTATGAAAAATATGATTGGAAGGAGGGGGATATATTGGAAAGGATAGAAGGTGTTGTTTCCAATATCCCCTTTCAAATAGATTTTCTAGAGACGTACCATAGAGTTTTTCTTTAATTACAGTAAATTCGCCTGAAAGCCCATGGTTTCAATCGTGGGATGAAAGGCATTTCTTTTAATTTTTTTCGTTGTAGTTTTAGCTTGAAACTGATACCATAAATATATGGGACAAGATTATAGAAGAACACAAACAACAGTATCTTTAATAAACTATCATTTTGTTTTCTGTCCAAGATACAGGCGTAAAGTCCTTGTTGGAGATGTTGAAACAAGGTTTAAACAGCTTCTTAATGAGATTTGTACAGAAATAGAAGCAGAAATTCTGGCTGTTGAATGCGATAAAGATCACTGTCATCTTTTCGTTAATGTACTGCCTCATTTAAGTCCAGCAGATATAATGGCAAAAGTGAAAGGAGTGACTTCTCGAAAGTTGAGGCAGGAATTTAAACACCTGCAGCATTTGCCAAGTCTATGGACAAGAAGCTATTTTGTATCTACGGCAGGAAATGTATCAAGTGAAACCATAAAACGGTATGTTGAAGAACAAAAGACAAGGGGGTGAAATCGTGGAGATAACAGTAAAATTTAAGCTTTTGCCAACAAAAGAACAAGTTAATCAATTAGAGCATATTTCAAAAGAGTATATAAATACAGTTAATGGTATTGTTTCCTCTATGGTCTTAGCTGATAACAAATTAAAACTATCTTCTAAAGATGTTATTGCAAATATGCCAAGTGCCGTTAAAAATCAAGCTATTCGTGATGCAAAGAGTATATTTTCAAAGTACAAAAAACAAATAAAAACAAATTTTAAAAAGAAAACTGACAAGCAAAGAGAAATAAAAGTACCTGTATTAAAGAAACCTGTTTGTATTTGGAATAATCAAAACTATTCCTTGCAAGATGGTATACTAAGCTTTCCGATAATGATGAATGGAAAATCTCAAAGAATACAAGTTAAAACTCTGATAACGGACTATCAGCTTAATTATCTGCAATATAAAAAAGGCACTTTAAGAATAACTAAAAAGTCAGGAAAATGGATTGCTCAAATAAGCATTAGCATACCAGAAACTATATCTACAGGTAAATCAGTAATGGGAATTGATTTAGGCTTAAAAGTTCCTGCTGTTGCAGTAACTGATTCAGGCAAAACCAAATTCTTCGGCAATGGCAGAATGAACAAATATATTAAACGTAAATTTAGAGTAAAACGTAAAGAATTAGGCAAAGCTAAAAAACTTAATGCAATTAAAAAGATAAATGATAAAGAACAACGCTGGATGAAAGATCAAGACCACAAAATAAGCAGAGAAATAATTAATTATGCAATACAAAACAATGTTTCAGTAATTCGTATGGAAAAACTGACGAATATAAGAAACACGGCAAGAACAAGCCGTAAAAACGAAAAGAATCTGCATACATGGTCATTCTATCGTCTGGCACAGTATATAGAGTATAAAGCCAACCTAATAGGGATAAAAGTTGAGTATGTTCATCCAGAACATACTAGTCAAATATGTCCTAATTGCAATACTTTAAATAAAGCTAAAGATAGAAAATATAAATGTTCATGCGGTTTTAAAACCCACAGAGACCGTTTGGGTGCTATGAATATCATGAATGCACCTGTGATAGATGGTAACAGCCTATCAGCCTAAGATGCTATATGCACTGTCTTAGGAAGGGTAATGGCATACCCCAAGCTTGAGGTCATACTCGCCTACTAGAAATAGACTGGCGTTTAACCACTCAAGAATCCCACTGCTTTAGCTGTGGGAGTGTCAAACTCCATATAAGCTTTCACAAGATCGAAACGTCTATTTTTATGATAGCCTGTGAATGTAAAACCATCATATCCTCTTGTTCTATCTTCGTCTCTGTATACCTGAATAGCTTCAATGCAGTCACCTATCATGGTTTTCGCAATTTGATTGGCATGATATTCATCACGAATCGTAGAGTCCAAAAGATCGGATGGGATGGAAGTGACAACATCAATGTTTAGCTTGTATTTTGCTGCCAGAGCCAATGAAACAGGAGGAATAGCCAGCTCTTGGAGCGGTATCTTATCTAATAGCCTCCGTGAAACACCATGGGGACCGTGACTGGGGATGGCTGTCTGAATTTTTGTGTAGATACCCAATTCTATATTTAATTGTTTGCGAAAGGATAAAAGAATTTTTGCCATCGTGCTTGTAGCTTGCTGATGATTATAGCAATCAGATAGAGCCATATCCAATTTTCTTTCCAAGATGCCTTCAATGAGTAAATCAATATGTGGACCAATATGTCCACACATATCTCCGTCTACAAAAATAATTCCTTCTACGTCAGCACGTAATCCGTGATATGCACCTACTGCCCGTGGGACGTCAATGCCTAATGGTTTATTAAAATAAAGAAATTCAATTCGATCATTCTGTATTTTAGAAGCTTCCTCCATAGAACGATCTTCGCAGCCGTTTAGCACAACAAGAATTTTATCTGTCTTCGTATTTGACAGCATACTCAGTGTTTTTCCTATCTTATTTTCCTCATTTTTTACCGGCACCACAGTGTAAATCATAAGAAAAACCCCTATCTATATTGTTCTATACCATTGTACGTTTACCGAAGTTAAAGGTGATTAAGCACCAGAAGAAATCTGCAAACATACAATATATTACAGTATGTTTTAGCTGGGAGGATACTTTGGATGAGCAATCTGAGAATTGGTGATCTTGTTGCTAGGAAATCTTATAATTATGATATATTGTTTAAGGTAGTCGATATCATAGAGTCTCCGGGAAGACCTGCAGTAGCAGTTTTAAAAGGGGTAAGTCTGAGGATTGTGGCAGATTCTCCTGAAGATGATTTATATAAAATGCCTTTGAATAAAGCAGATGATTACAGCAAAACCTTTAATAAAAAAATTGACAAAACCATCAAACGGATCATGCGGGAAAGAAAAGATGGCATTGGCATCAATTATGTTCGGTCCTTACCGGATCATTTAAAAGGGGGCACACCATTTGGTAAGGCGGGGAACGTTTTGCATATTGACGGGGATGGAGAGTATCTAGACGTTTGCCTTAAGACGTATAAACAACTGGAAATCGAAGCCATTGGGAAAAAAATATCCGAAGCAGAACAACCTCGGGTGATTGGAGACTTACTAAGAGAATTTAACCCTGATATATTGGTTGTAACCGGGCATGATGCTTTGCTAAAGGGGTATAAGGATTTTACAAATGTAGATAATTACAGAAGCTCAAAGTATTTTATTGAATCTGTTAAGGAAGCCAGAAGATACGAACCAAATATGGACGATCTTGTCATTTTTGCAGGGGCTTGCCAATCCCATTATGAAGCCATTCTGCAGGCTGGTGCAAATTTTGCTAGTTCACCCCATAGGATACTTGTGGAGTAGAGAATGTAGGGGAGTGTTCACGAAATGAACACATAGATTTTATGCAAGATATTCATATCTCCATTTAGAACCTCAAATGTGAGGAAGGGGTTGAATGAATAGATTAAGTTTTGTTTTGAAGTTGGAGCGATATAAAAAGTGGATGATATTTTTGCAACAAGGTTTCTATGAAATGGTATAATTATTGCATAAATAAATCTTCGTATAAAATAACGCATTAAGGAGGAGTTGCAATGGGGTTAACGTATGAACAAATCAATGTGGGGGATAAGGCTAGCTTTGAGAAGACCATCACGGAGACCGATGTGTATCTTTTTGCAGGCATAACCGGAGATCTAAATCCGGCCCATATCAATCAACGGGCTTCAGAAAACACAATGTTTAAAGGGAGAATTGCCCATGGGATGCTGTCAGCAGGATTGATTTCTGCAGTATTAGGCATGTATTTGCCGGGGCCTGGAACCATATACTTATCTCAGGAGTTGAAATTTACTGGGCCAGTGTATATGGGAGATACGGTTAGGGCTGAGGTTGAAGTTGTTGAAAAGATGGAAAAAGGCAGGATCAAATTAAGAACAGCTTGTTACAATCAAGACGAGAAAATGGTACTAGATGGGGCAGCCATCGTACTGGCACCTAAAAAATAGGCATGTAAAGAAAAAGGGCATGTGTTCATTATATGGACACATGTTTTTTTGTTGATGAAATAAGTTTTTTCAGTCTATGGTTAGGCGAATTATGAAAAAGAGTGTAAAAATTCTGAACATAAAAGATGAGATAGATTATAGAAAAAACAGTTTTTTGGGACGTGTTTAAGGCACATTTCAAATTGTTTAAAAAAATAATATAGGACAAATAGTGATATATTCAGGTTTTTGGATGAAACCTTGAATGATTTATAAATTATTGGCACGAACATTGCAATAGATGGTTGTGAAAACATTTTCATAGGATAGGAGGTATGGATGTGAGAGTAAAGTTCGCAACAGCAGAAGAAGCAGTAAAACTGATCAGTAGTGGAAGCACCGTGGCTACAGCAGGCTTTGTTGGTAATGCCGTTCCGGAAGAACTGGAAATTGCATTGGAAAAACAATTTCTTGAAACAGGAGAACCACAAAATCTGACGTTGGTATATGCAGCGGGCCAAGGAGACGGAAAAGATAGGGGACTAAACCATCTTGGACATGAAAAACTGCTGAAAAGAGTGATTGGAGGACACTGGGGCCTCGTTCCCAAAGTACAGAAGCTTGCTCTTGAAGATAAAATTGAAGCCTATAATCTTCCTCAGGGCGTGATCTCACAGTTATTTAGAGATATAGCAGCAGGAAAACCGGGTACAATTACCCATGTGGGTTTAAAAACATTCGTTGATCCAAGAATTGAAGGTGGAAAATTAAACGAATGCACCAAGGACGATGTTGTCCAAGTCTTAGAAATCAATGGAAAAGAATATTTGCTTTACAAAGCATTTCCCATTGATTTTGCCCTTATCAGAGGGACCTATGCAGATGAAAACGGCAATGTTACCATGGAAAAAGAAGCAGGCTCCCTTGAAGTATTGTCCATCGCCCAGGCTGTCAAAAACTCTGGAGGCAAGGTTATCGTGCAGGTGGAGAAAGTGGTTAAGAATGGTACATTAGACCCTCGGTTGGTAAAAATCCCCGGAATCTATGTAGACACCATTGTTGAAGTACAGGATATGAAAAACCACATGCAGACCTTTGCAGAGAATTTCAATCCAGCATACTGTGGCGCCGTAAAAGTGCCTGTCAACTCTGTGAAGCCGCTGCCCCTGGATGAACGAAAGATTATTGCCCGACGTGCAGCCATGGAACTGATCCCCAAAGCCGTTGTCAATCTTGGAATTGGTATGCCGGAAGGCGTTGCAATTGTAGCCAATGAAGAAGGTATCGGAGATGAAATGGTTCTAACAGTAGAACCGGGACCGATCGGAGGGATTCCGGCGGGAGGACAAAGCTTTGGTGCTGCCGTGAATGCAGAAGCCATTATTGACCAACCTTATCAGTTTGATTTTTATGACGGTGGAGGATTGGATGTTGCCTTTTTAGGATTGGCCCAGTGTGATCAGAAAGGGAACATCAATGTCAGCAAATTTGGTCCCAAAATAGCCGGAGCAGGAGGCTTCATCAACATAACACAGAATGCAAAAAAAGTTATCTTTTGTGGAACCTTTACAGCCGGTGGACTTCAAATTGCTGCAAAGGAAGGAAAATTGGTGATCGAGGGTGAAGGTAAAGTAAAGAAATTTGTCGAAACAGTAGAGCAAGTTACCTTCAGCGGTGATTATGCAGCAGAAATGAAACAGCCTGTATTATATATTACAGAAAGAGCCGTGTTTGAATTGACGGAGCAGGGTGTGGTACTGACAGAAATTGCGCCTGGCATTGACATAGAGAAAGATATTATCAGTCATATGGCATTTAAACCGATTATTTCTGAAAACCTAAAGATAATGGATGAAAGAATCTTTAGAGATGAAAACATGGGATTAACTTTATAGCTCTATAAAGTTTCCATAAATCCACCAGCGGTTCCTTCGGGAACCCCCCATTTTGTGCTTTATAACACTTATATAAAACTAATTAAGGAGGTATTATCATGGGTGTTTTTGGTATTATTTTATCTTTGGGCCTCTTGATGTTCTTGGCTTACAGAGGAATCACCGTTCTTGTGTTGGCACCTATTCTTGCAGTACTGGCTGCATTATTAGGAGGCGGTGTTGGAGCACTTCCAACCTATACGGAGATATTCATGACGAACTTGGCCGGCTACCTAAAGTCCTATTTTCCATTATTCTTACTGGGAGCAATCTTTGGTAAATTAATGGATGATACAGGGGCTGCAAAAGCCATAGCCCATGCCATCGTCGAGAAAATCGGTAAGGAAAGAGCCATTCTTGCCATTGTATTATCCTGTGCTATTCTTACCTATGGCGGCGTTTCCTTATTTGTTGTTGCTTTTGCAGTATATCCATTGGCTGCTGCGTTATTCAGAGAGACAGGAACGCCTAAACGTTTGATCCCTGCAGCCATTGCATTAGGCTCATTCTCCTTTACAATGACAGCATTACCTGGTACACCACAAATCCAAAATGCGATTCCTATTCCTTTCTTTAAAACAGATGCCTATGCAGCACCAATTCTTGGTATCATCTCTGGAATCATCATGTTCGCTGTCGGTATGGCATGGCTAAATTATAGAAAGAATAAGTTAATTGCCGCAGGTGAAGGATATTTGCCGGATGGTATGACAGATGAAACAGCTGTAACAGCTGAAACCGAACAAGAATTACCAAGCGTTATTATGTCGCTTATTCCTATTTTCCTTGTGTTGGGACTAAACTACTTCTTCACAAAGATATTCTATCCCGCCCAAGAAGCAGCATTGACACCAATACTAGAAAAGCTTGGCACAAGCCCTGGAAAAGTCATCGGTATCTGGAGTATCATCGTAGCCCTTGTTATCGCAATCGTATTTATTATTGCTACCAACTTTAAACGAACCAATATTATGGAATCTGTCAACAAAGGGGCTTTTGGTTCCATGCTTGCCATTTTAAATACAGCCTCAGAGGTTGGATATGGTAACGTTATTAAGGGCCTAGCAGCATTTGCCATCGTTCAACAGGCAATCTTAAATGTTGCACCTAACAACCCGCTGGTAGGTACTGCCATCTCTGTAAACGTTCTCGCCGGAATCACAGGCTCTGCGTCCGGTGGTATGAGTATTGCCCTCGGTGCCATGGGTGAAACCTTCTACAACCTGGCACTTCAAACCGGTATGAATCCGGAGCTTCTTCATAGAATTACCACAATGGCAAGCGGTGGCTTTGACACCCTTCCCCACAATGGAGCCGTTATCACCTTGTTAGGTATCTGTGGATTAACCCATAGACAATCCTACAAAGATATTGGTATGGTATCCCTGGTAATTCCTGTAGCAACAACTGTTATTGCAATTATCCTAGGAACTATGGGTATTGTATAGAAAAATCTCCCTTTTTATGAATTACGATGTTAAAAGCACGAATCTGCCAGAATGCTGGGTTCGTGCTTTTGGCGTAGAGATATTTAGATTGTCACATTTACAATAAAATGTATTTTATTTCGTAGGGAACGACACCCTCGTCGTTCCGGGCGCAAAAGTAGCGGAACTAGAAGCAAACAGAATAGAAAAATTGAGGAGGCGTATCGAATGGAGCAAAGAAAAGGAAGGACACTGGAGATATTGGTAGAAGCTGCGCCGATCATTTACAATTTATTGACCACCATCCAAGGGGAAGAAAATGTATTTACCATTACAGATACAAAGAAATTTATTTACTCCAAATGGACGACGGATTTTGATTTGGGTATTCGCGTGGGCGATGAGGTAAAGGCAGGCTCTGGGGCCCACGGGACGCTAACGACTAAAAAACCTATGAGAAAAGAAATGGATAAGGCGGTTTTTGGCGTTCCCTATATCGTGTACTGCCAGCCTATTTTTCAAGGAATAGACGTCGTTGGCACAGTCAATATTGCCATACGAACGGTTAAGAAAGAAATGCTGGTGGAATCGGCAAAGCATCTAGAAAACGTTATCAACGAAGTTTTTTCATCTATGGAAGAGCTGACGGCCAGAGCCAATGTTTTTAACCAGATAGGATTGACGATGAAGGAGGAAGCGGTAGTTTCCAAGGAACAATCTGCCAATACTTCAGATCTGATACAGGGTGTAAAACGAATTGCCGATCAGATTAATCTACTTGGATTAAATGCAGCCATAGAAGCTGCCAGAGTTGGAGAACAAGGAAGGGGATTTATGGTTGTAGCGGAGGAGATTCGAAAGCTGTCATCAGAGAGTAAATCATACGTGGATAAGATCAATCAATTTCTTGGAGAACTAAAAAGTCATACCCACAGCATTCATGAAAAGAGCAGTTCCATTCATGATTTTGCCCATGAACAAAGTGCAATTACCCAAGAAATTGTTGATACCATTGAATCACTGACAGAAATGATTGCCAAGCTTAATAATATTGCCAGCCAAATCGGTTAGGCAGCATATGGAAAAACACGGGTTGTAAAGGACATGGAGATTTGAACAACTGAAAAGCTTCAGTTATTCTATTTCCATGTCTTTTAGCTTCCTATATAACGTCATCCTTGGAATACCCAGGGCCTTTGCAGCTTCAGACTTATTAAAGTCACATTTTGCTAAGGTTTCTTTTATGATTTGTTTCTCCAGCTTTTGAAGGACTTCCTTAAGACTGCCGTCCGTTAGCTCGCAGCTGGCATTTATAGAACTACTGGTATAGTTTCCTAGCTTGTCTAGGATATAAGATGGAATATCTTCTTTTGAGACAATTTCATCCTTTGCATTCACAGCGATGCGTTCAACGATATTTTTCAATTCTCTAATATTACCGGGCCATGAATATTTCTTGAAAATTTCCATGATAGGGTCAGGAAAAATTTTTAAGATATTAAAGTCTTGATACATCAACGTAATAAAATGGTTTACAAGAAGCGGGATGTCTTCCCTTCGATCTTTTAAACTGGGCACATTTAAATTCAGTACATTCAGACGATAGAACAAATCCTGTCTAAATTTATTTTCCCGTACTTTTTCTTCTAAACTGCAGTTTGTTGCGGCGATGATGCGTATATCCAGATGGATAATGTCGTTACTGCCTACCTTTTCCAATTCCTTTTCTTGCAGCACCCGTAAAAGCTTAGCCTGAAGATTCAACGGGAAATCTCCTATTTCATCTAAAAAAATCGTCCCACCATTGGCAAGCTCAAACTTTCCTATTTTGCCGCTCTTATGAGCACCTGTAAATGCACCTTTTTCATAACCAAAAAGTTCGGATTCAATGAGAGATTCTGGGATGGCAGCACAGTTTACTCTGATAAACGGACCATCCTTTCTCCTGCTGGAAGTATGGATGGAATGGGCAAACAACTCTTTACCGACGCCGCTTTCACCTGTAATTAATACCGGGAAATCCGTATTTGCATAGGTTCGGGCTCTTTCTTTACATACTTTGCCGCCGTGAGATTGTGTCAAGATATCATCGAATGA
This sequence comes from Bacillota bacterium, assembly GCA_049324315.1. Taxonomy (GTDB): domain Bacteria; phylum Bacillota; class Clostridia; order Peptostreptococcales; family Thermotaleaceae; genus JBMOKU01. The sequence continues at coordinate 29,971 of JBMOKU010000053.1, forward strand.
ATATTTTGCCTTATAAATATCCTCAACCTTATTGGTTCTGTTTGCCTTTAAGGTTTTAAAAAGATTATTTTCCATGGTAAGTTCATGCATATAGCTTAAATCCTCGATTAATATCATCCCTACGCCGCCGATAATCACATCTTTATAAAATAATGGGATTCTGTGAACGATACACTCTCGTCCGTCATGAAATCTATGCTTCTGACCGATCTCAGCCCTGCCTGTTTTTACGACGATGGGCAAGCGTACAGTTGGATCAATTTCTGAAAGATGCTTACCAATTACGTTATTTAAGTCCAACTTCAAATAATCTAGAAATGCTTGATTCATGATAATGACTCGACCATTGGCATCAACAAAATTGATGGGAATAGGCAGCTGGTCGAAAAGAAGGGTGGTCATGGAAACGAATATGTCAGCAATTTCATCAGGATTAAACTTTGCATCAAAGTAGTTGCTCAAGGAAGATTCCTCCTTTGCTTTCATTTGATAAAAATAAAGAATATTAAAAAAATTATATCATGAAATTCCTCAAATTTGATAAAAAGACATGCATTAGGTATAACAAAATGTTACAAGTAACAATTTGTTACACAAGCTAGATTACTGTAATTGGAAAACCTTTTCACAAAGCGTAACGAAATGTTACATCTTCATCGAAATTTTTTTTATTCTATCATTGGAAGAATCGCTAATTTACTGGGCTCTCGGTTTGGCACACAAATTGCTAATGTATTATAGATAACTGACTTCAGAATTTGATTTATAGAATAGGCCAAGATTTTCTCGACGATTTATCTTCAACGGGCTACTAGCTACTAGCTGCTAGCTTCTAGCAAAAACTAAAAGAAAACTTTGAAGTTGGTTATCTAACAACGACATAAACGGCGTAAGGAGGTAACGATTATGAAAAAAGATTTCCGCGTAGGTATCCTCGACTATTCCATCTATCTTCCGGAAAAGACGATAACAGCTGAAGAACTTTCAGAACTTGTTGGTATCAAGCCTGAAGTATTGAGAGATAAAATGGGGATAAACCGAAAACATATCGGAGGCCCGGAAGATCATCCTGGAATGATGGCTACAAGGGCTGCAAAAGAGCTTTTATCAAAAACCCACATCAATCCCAAGGAAATCGATATGATACTCTATGCAGGCGAGACCTATTGTGAGTATGTGTGCTGGACTGTAGCCATCAAGATACAAAACGAACTGGGGGCGGACAATGCATTTGCGTGGGATTTGTCTTTTCGATGTGCAGGTACACCGCTGGCATTGAAAGTTGCAAAAGATATGATGTATGCCAACGAGAATCTAAATACGGTTTTAATCGCAGGGGGGAATACCAATGCCTATCTAATAGACTACAAAGATCCACTGCAGTCTTTTATGTTTGATATGTCGCCGGGAGGATTTGCCCTTATTCTAAAAAGAGGGCATAAGGAAAACGAACTATTAGAGTCAGGAATCATTACAGATCATGTATTTTGTGATGATGTCATAGGGAAATATGGGGGCACATTATATCCCATAACAGAAGAGATTGCCAAAGATCCTGAGAAGCTCAGGAGAGCCAAGCTCATAGAAATAACGGATGGAGAGGGTATGAAGAAAAGGCTGGCAGATAAATCTTTGTCTGATTTCACCAATGCAGTTCGGTTGGCACTGAAGGCTTCAAATCTGCAAGCGGGAGATATAGACTTTATTGGAATAACCCATGTCAATCCCAAAGCCCATTATGCCATCATGGCTGATCTGGGAATTGAAAAAGAAAAAACGGTATACCTTGCTGATGATGGGCATTGTGGTCACGTAGACCAACTGCTGGCTTTAGATTATGGGATCAAGCAAAACAAGGTGAAAGATGGTTTCATTTGTGCTTTACTGGGTGCAGGTACCGGGTATGCCTTCGCTGCCTCAATGATAAGATGGGGAAAAGCAGAATAACGTAAGGAGGATATGCGATGTATGATATTCATGAATTATACAAAAGTAAAGTAAAAACTGTCTCTGAAGCGCTGGGCTTGATTCATTCCGGAGATTTTATCATCACGGCCTTAGGCGGTAGTGAACCTATGGCACTGCTGAAAGAACTTCACCACATAAAAAATAATGGTATCAGAGGATGCGAACTGACCAATTGTCTACCCATGGGGAACTATGAATTTATGAAAAACCCGGAATATGCAGACGCTGTGTTTGTAAACGGATGGTTTTATACACCCGGAATGAGAGGTAGTCATCCAAATGGAAATATATCATTCGTACCCCAGCACTTACATTCCGCTTGGACCAAGAGATTATATGCCAAAGATGGGAAGCGGCTCGTCTTGCTGGCCAGCTGCTCTCCTATGGATAGACACGGAAATTTAAGTCTTTCTTTAGGATGCACCTATGAAAGGGATGTCATAGATGAAGGAGCCTATGTCATTGTAGAGGTTAATCCCAACCTTCCAAGAACTTTTGGAGATACAGTGATTCATATAAGTGAAATCGATGCCATTGTAGAAGTCGACTATGATATTCCTGCTTTACCGGAGGTGCCGTTTACAGAAAAAGATAAGAGAATTGGAGAGTATATTGCTGAATTGATTGAAGATGAGTCAACGATTCAGCTTGGAATTGGCGGAATACCCAATGCAGTTGCACATGCCCTTAAGACAAAAAGGCATCTAGGAATCCATACGGAGATGTTTACAGATGGCATGGTGGATCTGATGATGTGCGGAGCCGTGGATAATTCAAAGAAAACAATCTATCAACATAAGTCTGTAGCTACCTTTGCCCTGGGATCTAAGAAGTTGTATGATTTCCTCGATGATAATGCTTCGATTATCCTTAAGAAAGGAAAATGGACCAATGATTCTTATGTTATAGGACAGAACCATAAGATGGTTTCCATTAATACAACCCTGGAGGTAGATTTGTTTGGCCAATGTGCCTCTGAATCTATTGGTCCTTCTCAGTTTTCGGGTACAGGGGGACAATCAGATACGGCTGTGGGCGCACAGAACTGCCCTGAAGGAAAGTCCTTTATTGCACTGTATTCTACTGCTCAAGTCAAAAATGAAGCAGGAGAAAGAGTCACAAAATCTAAAATCGTCCCCATGCTCAAAACAGGCAGTATTGTCAGTTTATCCCGTAATGATGTGGACTATGTGGTAACAGAGTATGGTGTAGCATGGCTCAGGGGGAGATCCATTAAGGAAAGGGTAAATAGATTAATTCATATTGCCCACCCGGACTTTAGAGATGAGCTAAGATTTGAAGCCAAGAAAAATATGATTTGGTGACAAATGAAAAATAATGGAATGTATCGATAGCCTTATATAAATAGCGCTAAGTATATTACAGTCAGCCACAAAGTAGCGGAGCTATGGGGACGGTTCGAGCGTTTCCGGAGCGTAGTGAAGGACCGAAGGGAAAACGATGGAACTGTCCCCGTGGCATAGCGGATGTAACGCACTTAGTATGACTTATATAGTTTCTTTCGGCTTGTATATAATTATCAATATAGTGATTAGCATTCAAATAAAAGCCAGAGGAGGTAAGCGGTATGAAAGTAATTGCCATTACAGGAAGTCCACGGGAAAAAGGAAACACGGAATACTTTGCTAACGAAGCCTTGGAAGAACTGGAAAGACATGGTGTACAAACAGAGTTGATTTCGTTGAAAGATAAGAAAATTCAGCCTTGTACAGGGTGTTATGGCTGCGTTCAGGCAAAGATGTGTACGCTTGAGAAGGATGACTTCGATGAGATTTTCGAGAAAATGCTGGAGGCAGATGGAATTATCGTAGGTTCGCCGGTCTATAATTCTTCCGTCACAGCAAATACGAAAGCATTACTGGATAGAGCGGCATTTTTGGGTCGCTGGATCAACAATGAAATCAAAACAGGAACAGAAAGCTATGATTGGAAAGGTACGGCTTTTTCCGGAAAAGTGGCTGCACCTATTACGGTTGCAAGACGAGCCGGACAAAACTTTGCATTTGCTGAGCTATTGCTGTGGTTTACTGTGAATGACTTCATTGTGATCGGCTCCCACTATTGGAATGTTGGAGTGGCTGGCAAAGGAGGTGCATTCGACGCAGAAGATGATACAGAAGGTATCGGCATTATGAAGCATATGGCAAGGAATATGGCCTTTGTGATAAAAAGTCTTAAAAACCAAAAGTAGTATCTGCATAATAAAAAAGTCTTCCATTGGAAGAATTAAAGGAAGACTTTTTTGAAGCACATGACGGAAATTATGACTTATCCACAATTTATTAAAGTACATAATTTCCTATGTGTTATAAAAAAAAAAAGGAGGTATTTAGGATGTTTGGTCTACCAACGGTTACGTTTGTCAGCCTGTTTGTGATCTGGCCATTGTGGTTATTTTTATGTTTCTTGTACGGCATTCTTTATAAAGAGGGGAGAGAAGATGAATGGCACATCCTGTAATTATTGCTACATTTGCAGTGTATTTTATTGTTGTCATGGGAATCGGAATCTGGTCATCCCGCTCTCAAAATGACATCAAAGACTTTTTCCTAGCAGGTCGTGAAATGGGACCTATCGTTGTAGCTTTTTCATCCTGTGCAACAATCGCCAGCGGTTTCTTTTTTGTTGGATTACCGGGGTTATCCTATAATTTAGGATATCAACCAATGTTAAGTATACCTGTTTTAAATGCCATCTTAGCTTATGTTATCGTTTACGGCTTGCTTGCAAAGCCGATGCGCTACTTGAGTGAGCAGCATGGAGCTTTGACAATACCGGACTTATTTCTAACGTTGTATGAAGATAAGAAGGTTAGATGGGTTTGTTCTACCGTGATACTGATCGGAATTGTAGCATACATGATATCTCAATGGGTTGCCATGGGATTAATGTTCCAAACCCTTTTGGGTTCTACATATGCTGTGGGACTGATCGTAGGTGTGGTCGTAGTGGGTTTTTATTCGACGTTAGGTGGACAAAAAGGAAATGTTTATAATGACGCATTTCAAATGGTGGTTATGTGTTTAGGTGGGATTTTAGTTGTTGTCTATGGCTTTAAAGCGGTAGGTGGTTTTACACAAATGAATCAATCTTTAGCGCAAGTAAGGCCCGAAATGCTGCTGCCCTTTTCCGATAGTTTTGGGTTATCAAAATGGGCATTTATATCCTTCTTCTTATTGTATGCCGTAGGAACGGTAGGTCAACCCCAGTTTACCACGCGATTCTATACAATAAAGAAAATAGATATGCTTCGCTGGGCTCCTGCCATAGCAGCTACTACTTATGTTATTATCACATTGTTTGTGTTTACAGGTATGATTTATCGTGCCGCCGAAGTGCAGGGAATGGTACAGCCTTTAACCAATCCGGATTTGGCAGTTACTGAGTTTTTAGTGGCATTTATGCCTTCCGGTGGAGCTGGATTGATTCTAGCTGCAGCAGTAGCGGCAATCATGTCAACGGTGTCAACGTTTATTGTCGTTGCAGCTTCAACCGTGACCCGAGATATTATTGAACAAGGTATGGGAAAACAGCTTACAGATAAGCAGGGGCTATTATATTCCCGTATTGCAACTGTGCTTCTATGCGTGATTACAGTACTAATAGCCATTAAACCGCCTGATTTGGTAGCTTGGCTCGGCAATGCAGCATTTGGATTCTTTGCTGCAGGGTTGGGACCAGCCTTGGTCGCAGGGATAAGATGGCGCAGAGCAAATAAGCAAGGGGCACTGATCAGTATCGTTACTGGTGGCGGATTGGCTCTTATCCTATATTTCATGAAGGTAACCGGAAAAATAGCTCCGAAACTGGATACCGGTGCGATTGCTTTCTTAGTTTCCATTGGCGTTTTAATCATTGTTTCATTATTGACTCCTTACCAGCATCGTAAAGCCCTTCCTCAAAAGAAGCATATGTCAGATGAGGTCGTTGCTTGATTGAATATATCCTTAAGTATTATTACATTCATCATATCTTAGGATGAATGTGAAATACATGAAAATAGAAGACTATGGGTAGGAAGACCTTACTCATAGTTTTTCATCTTTATTTATTGATACACGGTGCACTTTTTACCGGACTGGGGCCCTGTCCACATGTGTTGCTCTGATCCATACCCCTTCTATTCCACAAAGGGAATGCATAAGCTTTTGTATAGAAAAGCTGTAGGCAGGAGGTTTCTTCATGGAGCAAACTAAATACAAAGTCATCAGAAAATTTCAGGGAGATAAAAAACTGGAAGAAAGGTTGAAGGTGTATATCCTGATGAAAATGAAGAAAAAATAGGAGGGCATGGGTTTGAGATGTGCTGTATATGCTCGGGTTTCCACAGATATGGAGACCCAGAAGACAAGTATTGCACATCAGATAAACTTTTTCAAGAAATACGTAGATGATAAAGGGTGGGAGTTATACAAAATCTATCAGGATGTTGAAAGTGGGAGAAAGGTAGAAAACCGTAAAGGGCTGTTGGAACTGCTGGAAGACAGCAAGGAGAACAGATTTGAAGTGATCCTAACAAAAAGCATATCCAGATTTGCAAGGAATACCTTGGAAGGACTGCAGATTATACGGGGATTAAAGGAACGAAATATTCGTTTTGTGACGATTGAAGATGGTTTTGATTCAGAATCCTATGATGAATTTATGTTTACTTTACTTTTGTCTATTGCCCAAAAAGAATCGGAGAAAATAAGTGAGCGGATTCATTTCGGTAAAATCTGCCGGGCCAGGAAAGGTCAATACAATGGCAGCAATCCTCCCTATGGGTATCAGTTCGATGATCAGCATGAGATCGTTCCTGCCTATGATCTGTCAACCCTATTGGTACAAGAAATTTATCGCATGTATCTGGAAGGGAAGGGTATTTATAAGATTGCCAAGCTTTTTAATGAAAAAGGATACCTTACACCCAGCCAAAGAGCCGGAAAGAATAATGCATCTGGATTATGGCATCAAAGTACCATTCGAAAGATTTTGTCCAATCCCATCTATGTTGGAGATATGGTTCAGAATAAGACATCAACGAAAAATGTCCTGTCAGGCGGACGGGTAAAAAATAGTAAAGATGATTTGATTCATGTAAAGAATAGCCATACAGGTATCGTTACTAGAGAAGTTTTTGAAGAAGTGCAGAAAAGACTGAGCCGTAAGGCAAAAGCGAGAACGAAAGTACAAAAAAGACTTTTCTCCAATCTATTATACTGCGGCATATGCGGCAGTGGTCTACATTTTAAAAAGGATAAAGAAATATATATTTGTGGAAAGATGAACAAAATGGGTAAAAATATGTGTACAGGGGTGTCCATAAAAGAAAAAGAAGTAAAAGAGATTGTGATTGAAGATTTAAGAAGAGTGATTTCGGAGAATATGCAGCCACAATGCTTTTTTGAAAAGATGGATGGGGAATGTTCCCGTAAATCTGAAAGCAAAATGCTGGAGGGAATCAAGAAAGAAAAAAATAAACTCTCCAATAGAAAAGAGAAATTATTTGAACTTCTATTGGAAAGCATCATTAGTAAGGACGAATATCAAAGTAGGATAAATGATGTAATGACGGAGGAAGCCTTATTAATAAAGAAAGAAATAGAGATCGCCAGACATATGTCAGAAGACAGAGACGCGCTGTATAAAGATTGTGTAGAATTGCTTCGGATAAGGGAAGTAGATTCCCTACTTCTACAGACTTTGATTCAAAAAATAATTATATATCACGATAAGACTATTGAAATACAATATGATTTTAGCATATAATATGTACAAAAAATGAACACTATGTACATAAAAATGAACACTTTCTGTTGGGGGTTAAACATTTGAAAGGAATGCTGTATGATCTTAATGAAAATGAATGCATGACAGATGAGATAGAAACACGTCTTTAAAGAATCGTATTTATAATTCTATTTGATAAGGCCAAATTGGCAAGGAATTTGCATATAATTAAAGGAAAAGATTCTTAATGTAATTAACCATAAGGAGGAATTTATGATGAGAGAAGTTGTAATTGTCAGTGCTGTGAGGACACCCGTAGGAAGCTTCAATGGGGCTTTGGCCGGCTTTACGCCTGGAGACTTAGGTGCTGTAGCTATTAAAGAAGCTATTAAACGGGCAGGTATCCAACCTGAACAGGTGGATGAAGTGTATTTAGGCTGCATCCTGCAGGCAGGACATGGCCAAGGTGTTGCGCGACAGGCGTCTATTAAAGCAGGCATTCCAGTAGAAGTACCTGCTACCACTGTAAATATTCTTTGCGGTTCCGGTCTTAGGACGGTATCATTGGCTGCCCAAACCATCATGACGGGAGATAATGACATCGTGATTGCAGGAGGTACAGAAGTCATGAGCCAGGCACCGTATCTTGTGAAGCATTCAAGATGGGGTCATAAAATGGGACATGGAGAGTTTGTGGATTCAATGATTTTTGATGCATTAACAGATGTATTTAATAACTACCATATGGGTATCACAGCGGAAAACGTTGCCGAACAGTGGGGAATCACACGAGAAGAGCAAGATGAATTTGCAGTAAAGAGCCAGAATAAGGCAGAAAAAGCCAAAAAAGAAGGTAGATTCAAGGATGAAATCGTACCTGTTGAAATTAAGACGAAAAAAGGTGTGACTGTCTTCGAAGAGGATGAATATATCAAGGATGGTGCGACGTTGGAGTCGCTGGCAAAATTGAGACCTGCTTTTAAAAAGGACGGTACTGTAACTGCTGGAAATGCTTCCGGTATTAATGATGGTGCTGCTGCCCTTGTTATTATGTCAAAGGAAAAAGCAGATGAATTAGGTATTGCGCCTTTGGCAACCATTGTATCCCATGCTACCACAGGGGTAGATCCAAGTATTATGGGAATTGGACCTATTTCTTCTTCAGAAAAAGCATTGAAAAAAGCCGGATTAACTGCAGCAGACATAGACCTTGTAGAAGCTAATGAAGCCTTTGCTGCACAATCTATTGCCGTAGTAAGAGATTTAAAGCTTGATCCTGAAAAGGTAAATGTAAACGGAGGAGCCATTGCATTAGGTCATCCTGTTGGCGCCAGTGGAGCGAGAATTCTTGTAACCCTTTTACACGAAATGAAGAAAAGAGACGCCAAGAAAGGTTTGGCAACCCTGTGTATTGGTGGCGGAATGGGTACAGCTATTGTGGTAGAAAGAAAATAGAACCTTTTGATTGAGCTAGTTGATTGGGGATGCTGGAAGCATCTCCTTCATCATCTGACCGTCTTACATTTTCAAGGCTATAGAGAGAAGTGATGAAAATGGATGAAAAATACAGAGACTATGCATATCAGCTGCTGAACACGTTGGTGAATATATCCAGTGACGGGATTGTTGCCATTGATACCGATGAACGGGTGACCTACTTGAATACTGCCGGAGCTGTCTATCTCGGTGTTGATTCGAAGGCATTTATCGGTAGAAAAATGAATGAGCTGATTGAAGACACCACACTGTATCGCGTTATGAAGACTAGAGAAATCGAATTGGGTGTGGTCTTTGTAAAGGACAATCGAGAGTATATTGCCAATCGGACACCTATTTTTGCTGGAGATAAGGTCATAGGAGCTTTAGCTACCTTTACGGATATGACGGAATATAACCGCATTGATAAGGCCCTTACAGATGAGAAGAAGCATACCAGGATTCTGGAGACAATGTTTGAAACGGCTTATCAGTGGGTGGTCCTAGTAGATACGGAAGGAATCATCACAATGATGAGTCAGGCGTACCTGGATTTTCTGGGATATACACAAGAGGAGGCTATTGGCAGGCACGTTACTGAGATTATACCCAATACAAGAATGCATATTGTCGTTGAAAGCGGAAAAGCCGAAGTCGGAGATATTCAAGAGATTAATGGAAACCATATGATAGCTACCAGACAGCCGATTATTATGGACGGCAAAGTCATTGGTGCTGTTGGGAAAGTGGATTTTAAAGATATAAAAGATTTCAATGCCATGGCAAAAAAAGTGACCAATATGCAGAAGGAGTTGGAATACTATCGGGATGAACTCAAAAAAGAGAGGGCAGGGAAATATTCCTTTGACAGCATTGTAGGAACAAGTCCCGGTATCGTAAGACTGAAAAATATGAGCAGGAAAGTCGCAAAAAGTGATTCGACGGTATTGATATTAGGTGAAAGCGGTACAGGAAAAGAGTTGTTTGCCCATGCCATTCATCATTTCAGTAATAGGGCTAATGGACCCTTCGTTAAGGTAAACTGTGCTGCCATTCCATCAGAACTTTTAGAGTCTGAACTGTTTGGGTATGAAGAAGGTGCTTTTACCGGAGCAAAGCGAGGCGGGAAATTAGGTAAGTTCGAGCTGGCGGATAAAGGAACCATCTTTCTTGATGAAATTGGGGACATGGATATTAAGATGCAGGCGAAATTGCTAAGGGTTCTCCAAGAGAGAGAAATTGAAAAAGTTGGAGGGGCGGAGACAAAGCCCATTGATGTCAGAATTATTGCCGCCACCAATAAGAATCTTGAAGAATATATCGAAGAAGGGAAATTCAGAGAAGACCTTTACTATCGGTTAAATGTTATGACCTTGAACATACCCTCGCTTCGGGATAGACCTCAGGATATCAAGCTGCTGTCAAAAAGCTTGATTCTCAAGTTGTCTCACAACATGGGCATCATTGTTACTGATATATCTAAAGAAGCAATGGAATGCCTCATAAATTATAACTGGCCCGGTAATGTACGGGAACTGGAGAATGTCCTGGAAAGGGCATTGAACCTGTTGGATAAAGAAACCATCATAGACCGGCATCATTTGCCGTCTAAGCTCATTGACAAAAGCAAGGCGAACCTACAAAACCCTATGGAGGATTTGAAAACCACACTGGAGAGGTTGGAAAAAGAAGTGATTCTAAATTGCCTTAAAGAGCTGGGAGGCAATAAGAAAAAAGCAGCAAAACGGTTAAATATCAGTCGAACAAGCTTATATCAAAAACTTGAGAAATATGGATATTGATTTATATATAATTAAAAGGAGGAGAAAAGCGATGAGATTAAAGGATAAGGTTGCTATCGTTACTGGTGGAGGTAGAGGAATTGGAGAGACCACTTGCCTAAGGTTTGCAGAAGAAGGTGCAAAGGTGGTTGTTGCCGATATCAATGAGCAGGATGTTCAAACAGTTGTCGACAAGATTAAGGCAGCTGGCGGAGAAGCATCTGGTATGGTCGTTAATGTAGTAAGCAAAGAACAAGTAGAAAAAATGGTAGCCGATACAGTAGCACAATATGGAAAGCTTGATATCTTGGTAAATAATGCGGGAATTACGGCAGATGCAAGACTTGTAAAAATGACGGAAGAACAATGGGATAAAGTAATTGCTGTCAATCTAAAGGGCGTATACAATTGTAGTCAAGCTGCTGCAGCTGTTATGTCTGAGCAAGGGTCCGGCGTAATCTTGAATGCGTCTTCTGTTGTAGGCATTTATGGGAATTTTGGGCAAACAAATTATGCTGCAACGAAGTGGGGCGTAATAGGTATGGCAAAATCTTGGGCTAAGGAATTAGGACCAAAGGGAATCCGTGTCAATGCGGTGGCTCCAGGATTTATTATGACACCAATGACAGAAAAAATGCCTGAAAAGGTACTAGACATGATGAAGGACAAATCTCCATTAAAGACCCTGGGATATCCGGAAGATATCGCAAATGCTTATGTTTTCTTGGCATCTGATGAAGCGAAGTTTATCACCGGAACAGTTCTAAGCGTCGATGGTGGCGTTGTATTATAGAAGTTATCAGTAGGGAACACCCCCTGTGGTGTTCCGTCTATGGGACCCTTGTTAGGGTCCTTGTTTTTTTATGTCTTAGAAAACAGCTTCTAAGGATATGCAATCGTAGGGGCGCGCATTGCGCGTCCGTTATTCCCTAGCAATAACAAAAACATGTCTGGGGACGTAATGATGACATTCCCTGCTATAACCTTATATGGATGTTTTTCTTTTACCCATATGTTTACCCCGTTAAAAAAATGTTAACGCTTACAGCTATGCACACGAAATATGATATAATTTACCTTAGTGGAATTTACGATGAAGGAGTTTTATCATGAAAAAGTTGACGGGGAGAGATTTGGATAGAGCCATAAAAACTGCAGAGAACAACGGCTTTTTCCAGAACCTATATAGGATCTATGATACCATACCAAAGGGACAATGCTATGGCTGCACCCGCTGTTGTATGGAATCGGTAAACACGTATTATATTGAGTTTTTGAATATTTATCGCTATCTTCAAGAGAATCAAAGGCTTCGTCAAGAGCTTGAACCCAAAATTCTAAAGTACTTTTTGACAGAGATGGTTTCGAAGGAGCACTGTCCATTTTTGAATGAGGAAGGAATGTGCAGCATATATGCCTATCGTCCCCTAAGCTGTCGATTGTTCGGTCATTGGACACAAGAGGAATATGAAGAAAACTATAAAAATGTTCTAAGCAATAATATACAGGTAATGAAATTTTTCAAGAATAAATATGGTCTTGCCATACCTGAAGAGATCGTGACCTATAAGATCGATTACTGCAAGGACTTTGAGATTCAGAAAAGGATCAGGAAAGATCAGCGGCAAAAAATGGTAGATAGTATTTTTACGATGGAGTCTGCTTTTTTCATGAGAGGATTGATCACAGAGGACTACATTGGTACCGGTCTTGTTCCTTGGTTTGTATACACAATATTTGAAAAGGAAAAGGCCGGAGATCTGAGGATTCAAGTTATGAAAGAGATGTTTGAGAATGGCTGCAGCGAGACTTTGGAAGAGGCAGTTTCAAAAATAAAGTTGTAAATAATATGATGTAGGGACGCCCATTGGGCGTCCGTTTTGCTATATTCACCACTCCACACTAATCCATTGCTTAGACCCAGTATTTATATGTGAAAAAATAGCATATACCAATGTGGATAAGTTTATACCTATTGAAGAAATATTGGAAAATACGATTACTGGTCTAAAAGGAGTGGGGGGACTGCAGACAAGGGGGAAGTATCGGCAAGGGCTTCCCAAATCACCTTATCAGTAGTATAAATTCATAAATAGATTCATGAAATAAAGCGGCGTAAGCCGTCTTTGTTCATATCTAGAAAATAATGCCACACAAATTTCTGGATATAGTATTTGCAGAGGGGAATCCCCTCTGTCGTTTTAAGGGGGGCTCAGCCTATAAAACAGGTGTCAAAAGGGGCTGTGGAGACCCCTGGCATAAACAAATTGAGTGTATCAATTTGTTCTATAGAGACACTTACGTTCAAGTAAAAGGGGGGTAAGGAGTTGGATGAGAGGAATGACGCTTTATATGTAAAAATATATAGTCATGCGATCGAACGGATCGTTTTTAAATCTATTAGAGACGTGGTTAAGGAAATGGTTGCTGCACAAATGCCCATATCCTTTGAAATAGAAGCATTGAAAGCACAAGCAGTTATTGCAAGGACGGCAATTGTTAGGAAAATGAGATTATTCGGGGGAAATGGATGCTCTAAGTATAATGAGGCAGATTTTTGCGATGATGGACACTGCGGAAGTTGGGCTCCGATGGAAGTATTACGAGAACAGTGGGGTAGCGATTTTGAAGAAATGTGGAAGAAGATAACGATAGCAGAAGAAGAGACAAAAGATCAGATTATTACATTAAATAATAAAGTAATAGATCCCAGATTTCATGCAGCTTGTGGAGGCTCAACCGAGAATTCAGAAAAGGTGGAAGATAACAGAATTCTATATCTTAGAAAGGTCTTGTGTGAGTATTGCAAAGACTCACCTTATTGGAATCACTCAATGGAAATGACTCTGGAAGAGATTGAAACGAAATTAAATGTCTCGATTCTAGACTACTCCCCGAAAGAGGGCCCGCAAATTGAAGGTGTAATTGAAAATATTGTCAGAGACGAAGAAGGACGGGTCGTCCGCTTAAGAATTGCCGGTAAAGAATTTAAGGGAACAGAGGTTATGGAATTATTAGGATTAAACTCAACCAGATTTGGATGGAAACCAGTGGCTTTCAAATTTGAAACGCAAGGGAAAGGAGACGGCCTAGGATTATGCCAATATGGCGCTAATAAGATGGCAGCAGAAGGAAAGACCGCTGAAGAAATTTTAAAATACTACTATACCGGTATCCAGACAAAACAGTATGAAAAACCAAGTATCCATAAACCATTAAACGGAAAGATCATCGTTGTTGATCCGGGACATGGTGGAGATAATATGGAGGATTCTGTTGGACCAACGGGCTTAAGGGAGAAAGATGTTAACCTATCCATAAGTAAAATACTGGTAAAGATCCTCCGAGAGGCAGGTGCCACTGTTTACGAGACACGAAGTGAAGATGTTTATATACCATTAAGCAAGAGAGCTGCTCTGGCTAATGAAGTAAGACCCCATTTCTTTTTAAGTATACATCAGAACTCCTTTCCCAATGCGTATATATCAGGGACTGAAATATACTACTATCGAGGGGACAAAGACGGTGAGGCCTTGGGAGAATTGATTGCACGGGCGCTATCTGAAAGTTTAGGCACAGTGGAACGTGGCGCGAAGGTGGCGGATTTCTATTTATTGAGAGAAGTAAAAAGTCCTGCTATTCAGATCGAAGTCGGATATATTACCAATGCGGAAGAAGAAATAAAAATGAAGGATGACAGCTATCATGAAAAAGCCGCAAAAGCCATTGTAGATGCCTTGACGAGATATTACAGTTATAACTAAACCAGTATATTCCAAGAGCTTTTGTTCTTGACATTACAAATTCGACATTGTATAATATTTAGTTATAAATTTGACAAATTTTGTACAATGTGGTACAATAACATTGTATACTTTGAAAGAAGGTGATTAGGTGGCTACTAAAAATACATTAGCCGAGATCAGAAAGAACGTAGAGCACTTTGTTGGTGAAAAAGTTAGATTAAAAGCTAACAAAGGGCGTAAAAAAGTGTCTGTAAAGGAAGGCGTATTGGAAAAAACTTACCCTAACATCTTTGTCGTGCGTATTGATGGTGGTTTTAATACAAGTAGAAGAGTATCTTACAGCTATTCAGATATACTTACCGAAACTGTTGAGGTGACGTTGTGTAACAACGAGAAAAAAATACAGGTCAGCTAGTCAATCATAGGGCCGTCTATCTTTTGATAGACGGTTTATTTTTTGAAAAGATGGAAAAAATTTTTATTAGGTTGATTAAATCTTTATACAATGGATTGGAGATCAAATGTTCTTGTAGAAATCAGAAAATTATTCAAATTCTAATTATACATAGAAAAATGAATAAAATGTTAAAAAATGGAATGTGAATGAATATCCAAATAATTTACATCATATGGAAGTGATTCTTGAGGCCAGAAAAATAAAAGGGTTGAAAGATTTGTCGATAATCTATATACTGTTAGTAGAACGGTATAAATTGCCACAATGTGGAAAAATACGCATACGAAAAGATGTCGGGAGGGAATATTATGACAGACAGAACGCCTTTTTTGAATGTCAGGTCAGAAATTGGCAAATTAAAGGCAGTAATGCTGCATCGTCCGGGAAAGGAATTGGAAAGACTTACCCCACAATATCTCCATGAATTACTCTTTGATGATATACCGTGGTTAAAAAAGGTACAAGAAGAGCATGATGGATTTGCAGATGCACTGCGGGCCAGAGGTGTAACAGTATACTATTATCAAAAGATGCTGGAAGACATCCTACGAGATGAAAAGGTAAAGGATGGGATTGTCAGTGAAGTGCTGGAAAAGTGCAGCATTGAAAATCCGGAGCTGACAGACTTAATCAAGGATTTTGTTATGAAGAAGGATGCCAAAGATGCTGCAGAGTTACTAATTGCAGGCCTTCACAAAAAGGATTTTGTTCATGTGGAAAGAGAAATGCATTTAAGCGACTACATAAAAGAGGATTATCCTTTCTACATTAATCCGCTTCCCAACTTATATTTTACACGGGATCCGGGAGCAACCATTGGAAATGGTCTTTGCGTAAACTCTATGCAGACGAAGGCTAGAGAAAGAGAAACGATGATATTGAAATACATCTACAAATATCATCCCACCTTCAAGAGCGAATGCAGTCCGCTTTGGTATGACTACACCCATAAGTACAGTATTGAAGGTGGAGATATTCTTGTACTTGGTGAAAACGTTGTCGCCATAGGCTGCAGTGAGAGGACTTCTGCCAGAGCCATTGAAGAAGTGGCCATGAACCTGTTTAAAAGAGATGATAAAATCAGAGAGGTATTGGCAGTGCAAATTCCTTTTACACGGGCGTATATGCACTTAGATACGGTATTTACAATGGTTGACTATGATAAGTTTACGATTTTCCCAGGCGTAGAAGATAAAGTAAGAACGTTCAGACTTACACCCGGGAAAGCGTTTCCGAAAGTAGAGCCGCTGCCTGACTTGTTGACTGCACTAAAGGATTCTTTACGGCTGCCGGCTGTTCAATTTATTCAAAGCGGTGGTGGTGATGAAATCACTGCTGCCAGAGAACAATGGAATGACAGCACCAATACATTGGCGATAGCACCAGGTGTCGTCGTTACCTATAACAGAAACGAAGCATCCAATAGCACTTTGAGAAAGCATGGCATTGAGGTCATCGAAATAGAAGGCTCAGAGTTGGTAAGAGGCCGAGGAGGCCCAAGATGTATGAGCATGCCATTGGTGAGAGATACTATTTAATACCTGAGAATGGAAAAGTCTGAGTGAAGATCAGACTTTTTTCAATTCCGTAATAATTACGGCGCGAACTAGAATAATCAAAAAATGATACGAATATTTATAGATATACAATAAAAAAACCTAAAAAATATTAAAAAATCAATAAAAACATCTTGCAATTGGTAATGGAAAAATATAAAATATGAAGTGTAAGGGATATGTAAAAAGATGGCGGAGGTTGTAGATGGATAAGTATGATCTAGCGATTATCGATGAACTTCAGAAAAATGGAAAAATCAGCATTGTAGAACTGGGAAAGCAAATCGGATTGTCTACTTCTGCAACCAGTGAGAGGATCAAGAAACTTGAACAGGAGGATATCATTCAAGGGTACCGTGCCATCATCAATGCAGATAAAATCGGCATTGATATTACCGCCTTTGTGACGATTCAAACGGGCAACATGTCGATCCATGAAATGTCAAAAATGCTGGCTTCGATTCCTCAGATACAGGAATGCCATAAGGTAACAGGAGATGCATCCTTTATGGTGAAGGTGAAGACTGGCAGTACCAAGGAACTCGTAAAGCTTTTGGATCAGATCAGTGATGTGACCCTCAGTACATATACTTATATGGTTCTTTCTACCATCAAAGAGACTACATGTATAGACTTGCAAAACGTATCTACAGAGTAATGAATTTGGGATATACCCATAAAATTAGAACAAAGACGATGAGGAGGAAAAAAGCATGGCAGTAAATTTAAAAGGAAGACATTTCTTGACATTAAAGGATTTTACACCAAATGAAATCAAGTACTTACTAAATCTTTCCAGAGACCTGAAAAACAAAAAGAGAATCGGTGGTAAAGAAAAATTATTGGCAGGCAAAAATGTTGTATTATTATTTGAAAAGGGTTCAACAAGAACAAGATGCGCATTTGAAGTTGCTGCCATGGATGAAGGTGCCGGCGTTACTTTCTTAGGATCAAGTGACAGCCAAATGGGTAAAAAGGAATCCATGGAGGATACAGCAAAGGTTCTTGGCAGAATGTATGACGGTATTGAATTCAGAGGCTTTAAGCAAGAAACGGTAGAGATCTTAGCAGAGCATGCAGGGGTACCGGTATGGAACGGCTTAACAGATATGTATCATCCGACACAAATCTTGGCAGATTTCTTAACTGTTACGGAGCACGTAGATAAGCCATTAAACAAAGTGAAGTTCGTATATGTAGGTGATGCAAGAAATAACATGGGTAACTCTTTAATGATCGGATCTGCAAAAATGGGCGTGCATTTTGTTGCATTAGCACCAAAAGAATTATTCCCAGCAGAAGAATTGGTTGCAGAAATGAAAGAAGTTGCAAAGGAAACAGGAGCGACGATTACATTAACTGAAAACATTGACGAAGCAGTGAAGGATGCAGATGTTATCTACACAGATGTATGGGTATCCATGGGAGAAGAAGATCAATTCGAGCAAAGAATTAAGCTGCTTCACAAATACCAAGTAAACATGGATATGATCAGAAAGACTGGGAACCCAAATGTTATCTTCATGCACTGCTTGCCAGCATTCCATGACTTAGAAACAAAAGTTGGTAGAGAAGTATTTGAAAAGTACGGCTTAAAAGAAATGGAAGTAACGGATGAAGTGTTCAGAAGCAAGCATTCCGTTGTATTTGATGAAGCAGAGAATAGATTGCATACAATCAAGGCAGTTATGGTGGCTACAATCGGCTAAGGACCATACATCGGAGGGACGGTGCGCAAAGCTGTCCTCCGATGGGTAATCGAAATAGGGGGAGAAATTTTCATGAAAAAGGAAAGAATCGTTATTGCCCTTGGAGGAAACGCACTGCAAGCTGATCCCAAGGATACAACTGCAGAGTCCCAGTTAGTTACTGCAAGAGAAACTGCGAAACCTCTTGTGGACTTGATTGAAGAAGGGCATGAGGTGATCATTGCCCATGGAAATGGCCCTCAAGTAGGACAGATGGTTGCCACATATGAAGCTGCAGCTGCAGCGGCAGGTGTGCCGGTTATGCCGTTCCCAGAATGCGGTGCCATGAGCCAAGGATATATTGGTTATCATCTACAACAGGCAGTTAGGGAAGAAATGTTGGCAAGAGGCGTTGGCAAAAGTGTAGCAGCCATTGTTACACAGGTTGTTGTAGATAAAGATGATCCAGGATTTAAAAACCCAACAAAACCGGTAGGGTCTTTCTTCTCCGCAGAAGAAGCGAAGAAGCTTGAAGAAGAAAAGGGCTTTACCATGAAGGAAGATGCAGGAAGAGGATGGAGAAGAGTTGTGGCTTCACCGGTCCCTGTAGATGTTGTGGAAGCACCGATCGTAAAGACACTCGTAGATGCAGGACATGTTGTGATCACCGTTGGTGGCGGCGGTGTACCGGTGATTGATAAAGGCAATGGTGTATTAGAAGGCGTACCAGCTGTTATTGACAAGGATTTCGCTTCAGAGAAGATTGCAGAAATTCTGGATGCGGACTACCTAATCATTCTTACAGCGGTTGAACAGGTAGCGATCAACTTTAACAAGCCGAACCAAAAGAACCTGGCACAGATTACAATCGCTGAAGCTGAACAATACATTGAAGAAGGACACTTTGCGCCGGGCTCCATGCTTCCTAAGGTAAAAGCGGCATTAAAGTTTGTTCAATCCAAGCCTGGCAGAAAAGCACTGATTACTTCTCTTGAAAAAGCAAAGGAAGGAATCGAAGGAAAAACAGGTACAGTTATTATAGCTGAATAGTAAGATGATATCAGGGACCTATGGAATACGTAGGTCTCTTCCTTTTTGATTGTCATCGTCAAATCCGGTGTGTTATAATTTAGTTCCAAGGACATTATTTTAGACACGATAGAAAGCGAGACTATAAATATGTTTGATGAGGATCGAATGGATCTAAATAAAGTGAGGGTATGGTCATATCAACATAAAAAGATGATTAAGGCTGATCGCTTATATATGCCAAAGGGGATGACGATCGAGAATATGCCCTTTGGTCAAAGTGTTTTTGGCGTCAGCTGGCTGAACAAGGAATATGATAAGGACTTTGAAGTGATGCAGTTTTCAGGATTATATGATGTCAATGACGTTCCGATCTTTGAAGGGGATGTGGTCCATGGCTTCATACCTCTTAATCTATTTCATGACGAAGAAAGCTGTACGGATGAAGAGTGTTATAAAGAGGATGCCATTGCAGGATCTGCTGTGGAAGTCATTGGAGAAGTACTGTATGAAAAAGGTGGATTCCTTATTCAGTATGCCGAAGATGAAACAGAAATACTAGTACCTGTGCTGCTCGATGAAGTAGAAGATATCGAAGTGCTGGGGAATATTTTTGAGGGATATGAAGTGGAAAGTAGTTAGAGGTTAGAAGTTAGACGTTAGAAGCAAAAAACAAAAGAAAAAGACTTTAGAAAATGGGGACTGCAGGGACAGTCCCCATTTGTGTTTTCAATTGTAGGGGCGCGCATTGCGCGTCCGTCAGTCCCTACTAGTAGCAAAACCATGTGAATGGCTCGTATCATTATATATTTATTAACAGTAATGCAAGCATAATGATTTAGCTAATATCCAATAATGATGGTAGTTCTTGCGGACGCCCAATGGGCGCCCCTACAGTTTGTTCGGAAAGCTAAGGGCTTTTTTACCAGATTTTAGCCGTATTCCGTACCCTTTGTCTCACAAAGTGTTTTGCTTTCACCCGAAAGAATGACTCGAATACTTCTAACCTCTAACTTCTAACGCCTAACCTCTTATTCCGTCCGAATCGCCTCTAGAGCGCTCAACTTCATGGCTCTTCTAGCAGGGGAATATCCGGATATGATGCCTACCAGGGTTGCAAAACCCACCGCTGACAGTGCCAGTGTTAGAGGAATAACAGATATACCGGTAGAACTACCCATGCCACCCATAAAGCCGCTCCCGATTTTATTGAGAGCAAAGGAAACCAGATAACTGAAAAATAGTCCCAGAATACCGCCAAAAAACCCGATCAAGCCGGCCTCCAGAAGAAACAGTTTTTTGATATCGTCTAGCTCTGCGCCAAGGACCTTCATGACGCCGATCTCACGGGTCCGTTCATAAATACTCATAATCATGGTGTTGGTAATTCCGATGGCAGCTACAAAAAGGCTGACGGCACCGATCCCGCCCAAAATGGCTTGCAGCTTCCGGGATGTTTCTTTCATGGATTTCAGCATGTCGGTCAAACTGTACGTTTGAAAACCCATGGATTTGATCTGCTCCTGAACAGCTTCTACATACTGAATATCTTTTACTTTTACCTTGATCTGTTCATACTTATTGTTATCCTGATTACCAAATCTTTGCATAGAGCGGTCTTCACGATTTGCCCGTTTATCCTCCTCTAAAAGCTTCTCTAAAAAAGCAATATTCATATAGGCATTATAGTCTTTGTCGCTGAAACTCTCTGCCAGTATACCTACGCCTTTTACATTGTACTGCTTTGGTGGCTTGTAATCGCTGTCTCTTTGGATTCGATTATTTTGTCGCTCTCCATACTCCATATCTGAGGTCAGAATCAATTTGTTGCTAATCAAATCTACCTTTGGTCCGTTTGGATTCCAGGGCCCGAAATCATTTCTTACACGGGGATTATAAAAATTCATACTTACGTTTTTTCCGAAAACGATAGCTTCTTTATCCGATGGAAGCAAAAGTCTTCCCGATTCGCTCTTAAAATCAAAGGCTTCCATGATCATAGGATCAATTCCGACGACGGGAATATGCCCCACCAGCTTTCCTGCCCCCATCTTTAGGTAGGCGGTTTTCATAGCCATAACAGCTTCCACATTGGATATTTTTTTAAATTTTTGAACCGCTTGATCGTCCAAGCTTACTTGCTTTCCCTTGTTTTGAGACATGCCTGGCTCATAGTACATATGACTATTGACTTCAATGATATTCAAGCTTCCCATTTGAGACAGCTGTTCTTTAAAGCTTTGATCCATGGCGATACCTAAAGAAAGCATGACAATGATGGAACTGGTGCCGATCACCACACCGAGAACGGTAAGAATGGTTCTTGTTTTTCTCCTCAGTAGATTATTGACACCCATTTGAAGTAAGTCCAGATTATTCATCTGCCATCACTTCCTCTGCCTTCTTTTTCCGTTTTTTACGATAAAGTATGAAACCAAAGCCTCCTAGAATACCGATACCAACAAGGATCATTCCCCATTTTTTCGAGCCTGATTGTCCTTCGCGGCCTTGCTCCATTTCCATGGCGGGATCCATCATAGGCGGCTCCATTTGCTCCATAACCTCGACGGAAAACTCTTTTTCCACTGTATAATGCGTGCCTACCTCATCGTCATATTCAAACAGAATTTTTCCCTGTAATGTCCCGGCATGATCAGGAATGATGGATGCATCATAATAGTTATCCTTACCAGGTTCCAGGTTGCCAATAAATTGAGTGCTGTCCTTTGCCTCAAAATCACCCTCTGTTCGAATGACCAGATTACGGATTAAGGCTCTACCCACGTTGTAAAAATCTAGAGAAAGGGCTGTAGGACTTCCAACATAGTTTTCTGTTGAGGCCTCTACCTGCCCAGTAACCAGCTTGATTTCCTGAATGATAGGAATGCCGATTACTTCCTTGGAGGTATATTTATTGCCCAATCCGTCCTCGTACTCCATGTCTGCATAGACATTGTAGGTTTTAAAACTGGAATCTACCTTAGGCTTTAAGGTAATGCTTCTCACAATGCTGCTGTTTGGTTGGATTTCTGCAATAAACATGGAATTACTGCTGTCTACGGGAGAAAATGTACCCTCGTCAGAACTAATACTGATCTTGATATTTCTAACAGCATGACTTCTGTTGGTGTTCCAAAAAGACAATTCCAGAGGGAAGGCCTGACCGGCCATTACATACTCACCGCCATATTGATAATGATCAACGATAAGCTTAGGTGAGCCGTTTTGCGCCTTTGTATTGTTGACCAATATCCCGGCATACTGACTGATATTTTGTGTGGTCTTGTTCTTTCCGCTGCCGGATTCATATTCCACATTGATTTTGACCGGATAGTTTTTTGTCTCACTTCCCTCTTTCGCAAAGAGTACAAAATCAAAGTGCTTGCTTTGCCCTGAAGCTAAAGCACCGACACTGATGACGGACATTGACTTTGGCAGAATGTCACTGCCACCGTCTGCACTGACCTTTACACACTTTACATCCGTATCTCCTGTGTTTTTTAGATCGAAGGAGATGGTAAAATCACTGTTGGTATCCACTGACTGATGGGGATATACAAGGTTTTCGAAGGCAAAATTGCTTTCAAGGCTGCCGGAGCCTTCTACGGGAATATATACTTTTGTTTCCTTTGTATAGCTCTGATTGTATTCATCTTTAAACGTGAAGAAAAGGTCCAGGGTATAGGTACCGCTTTCTAAGTCAGGATCTGCAAGTATCTTAAAAGGAACCATCTGGATTTTTTTAGGCTCCAGCAGCTTAATGCTCTGGGTGTCCACTGTATTTTCCAGTCTTAGTCCATCACTGCTGAAACCGCCTAGACGAACATCAACATCCTTGGCGGTCAGATCCCCTGTATTTTCGATAAAGAACTGAACTGTTTTCGCTTTCCCGCTGTATAGTGTATTTCCTTCCATTTGAAGTTTATTTAATTGCAGCATGGGTAGTTTTTGATTGTTTTCGATTTTTATATAGATTGTATCCGAATCACTATAAGTACTTCCACTCAGACTTGTGTACTCTAGTTTAAAAGTAATTGGATATGTTTTAGATTCGGCACTTGTACGTACCTTTAAATAAAATACAGCATCCTCTTTTTGATGTCTTCCGATAGAAGATATTTTTTTCTTCGTAGTCATCTGGTCGATTTCAAAAGGAAAGTTTTTCGTATCATCAATTACTGGAGAAACAATAACGTTTTGGGCGGGCGACGTACCGGTATTTTCTATGGGAATAACCAGCCTTATTTCTTCTCCCGTTGCTTTGAAAACAGGTATGCTCACGTTTCTTGCAATCACAAGTTTAGGTGAACCGGAATAATATGCCTCCACGGCGTCATCGTCTGCAAAAGACAATTGTGTGGAAAAGTTACATGCCAATAAGGAGATGATTAATAGAATATATATAACTTTATGCTTCATGTGTTTTCCCCCTTGATTTCATTTGATTTATCTCAATTTTTTCGATATTTCCGTCTAATATGTAAATGATTCGATGGGCGTAGTCTGCAATGCTGCGATCGTGGGTTACGATAATCAGTGTCTGGTTGTTTTCTTCGGCTATATTCAGTATCAATTCCATGACCTCTTGTGTGGTTTTTGAATCCAGGTTCCCGGTAGGCTCATCTGCAAATACAATGGGAGCTTTGGTTACGAAAGCTCTGGCAATTCCCACTCTTTGCTGCTGACCGCCGCTCATCTGTGTAGGCTTATGATTCGCATATTTTTTCAAACCCACGGCGGTCAGCATCTCTAACGCTATTTTTTCACGTTTGTTTTTCTCTATGCCCCGAAAGGTCAGGGGAAGGCAAACATTCTCTAAAGCTGTTAAGGAGGGCAGCAGATTATAGGATTGAAAGATGAAGCCCACATTTTTTTGCCGGAATCGGGCCAATTGCTCTTCACTCATCTTTTCTATCGGATGCCCCTGGATCTCAACTTTTCCCTTTGTGGGCTTTTCAAGACCGGCCATCATATTTAACAATGTTGATTTTCCGGAACCGGAAGTACCGAGAAAACAACAGATTTCTCCCTGTGGAATCTGGAGGGAAATGTCATCTAAGGCAATTACTTTTTCATCTCCTACACGATATACTTTCCGGACATTCTGAATATCTACAGCGTAAACCATAAGAATTCCCCCTTTGTGATACAATGCACTTTACGACGGGATTTGAGAACTGTACCTGCTGCCATGCCTAGGCGGAACGCCACAGGGGGCGTTCCCTACTGGCGGGAAAGAGAGCCTGTCCCCATACCTTACTTTAAAAGTAACTCTAAAAGTATTTTATTTCAAGATATCATCGTAACAAACCTATTGTACAATAAGGCTTATGGTAACAAGTTACAGAATAATTACAAATCTTTTGGCTGCTGGCTACTAGCTGCTAGCTTCTGGCAAAAGCTAAGGCTTAAAAGTAGCGGAGCCATGGGGACGGTTCGAGCGTTTCCGGAGCGTAGCGGAGGACCGAAGGGAAAACGATGGAACCGTCCCCGTGGCATAGCGGATGCAACGCACTTAGTATGACTAATACAGCTGCTGGCAAAGACTAGGGGCGTAGCCTGAGAAAATTGAATGGAAATTCTATGAAACAGATTAGTAAAATTTTCTTAATCAAATTGTAACGTCTAAAGAAAGGACAGATTCTATAATATAAGATGAGAGAAAAAAATTCATACGAGTGGAACTTTTTTTCATGATCTACGTCTTACATTATAGAAGCTGATTTTAAAGGAATCTCGGGAATAGGAGGGCAAATTGGATATAACGATATAGAAAATTGTGTAAATGAGGAGGAATCAAAATGTCAAAATTAAGAGGAATTGCATGCATCATGGTTCTTGCACTTTTGGTAAGTACCGGAGCGGCATTTGCAGACGTTCGAATGGCACCGGTGGAATCCAAAATAGCTCCGGATATGACAGTTTCCGAAAGCCAAATGGATATTACCCGAGATAAGGCTTTAGAAATTGCAAAGAAGGCCATGAAGGATTTCTATGGATTGTCTGTGGATGATTCAAAGTATCTGTTTACCATCGAGTCAAGAAAGGACTGGTCAGATCCAAGTCTCTATGTATGGGCCATGAACTGGAACTATAACAATGAAACAGAATACTTTTATGCCAATGTGGTTCTGGATGGCAAAACGGGAGATATCCTTGAACTTGGTAAAAGCGCTGGAAAATACACGGACCAAACGTCTAAAGTAACGGTGCTGACAAAGGATGAGGCACAAAAGAAGGCTGAAGAATTCATTCAAAAAATTGTTCCAAAGGAAATATTTAATCAAACAAAGCTTGTTAATTCCAATGATGGTGGTGCCATGTATGGTGGACCGGGACCCATCTATTACAATTTTAATTATGTCCGTTTAATTGATGGCATCAGGTATGATATGAATTACATAAATATTGGCGTTGAGGGATCAACGGGTGAAATCAATAATTTTAACTATCGATGGAATAAAACCCTACCTCAATTACCATCCAAGGAAGGTATTGTGGGAGAAGAAAAGGCTTCACAGCTTCTAAAAGATGCTACAAAACTTGATCTCAGCTATCTTCCTATCCGTGATGAGTTTCATTATACACCGACACCGAAAAAGGTGAAGCTGATCTATCGTCCTCTTTATGACTTTGCCAATATGCTGGATGCAAAGACAGGGAAATTGATCGGATGGAACGGTAAAGAACAGGATGCAGCAATGAAAACGGCCAGCTTGACGGAAAAACAGATCAATGACATCTTGAAGGAAGCAAAGCCTGTTGTGAAAAAGGATAAAGAAATATCCAAGGAAAGAGCCCAGGAGGTAGCTTTAGCTGTCATTAAAGACCAGATCGGAGAAGCTGTAAAAATTAACAGTGTGAATTATGCAGAAGGCGATGGCTATTGGGAGACTGCCGGAAGAAAGGCATGGAGCATTGAATTCTCTGTAGAAAGTAAAAATACAGAAAGTTCAGCTGCTTCAGAAAAAGGAACCATACTTCCTATGACCATGAATGGCAGAGTGATGATTGACGCCCTGACAGAAGAGTTGATTGCCTTTAACAATTGGGACTATTATCCGATGCCTTATGGTCAGGATTTTAAGCCTGCCATGACATGGGAAGAAGCCTATGGCAAAGCTATTGAGATGGTGAAAAAATATCATCCGGGAAAAATCAAGGATATCAGAACAGAACAAGCATATTTCCAATATACTGAAGTTATTAACAACAAAGAGATTCCACCAATGGAGTATTATTTTAATTTCACAAGACTGGTGGACGGTGTTCTGTACGAAGAGAATAATATAAGCATTGGCTTTAACAACCGCACCGGCAAGTTGACAAACTATACATGCAGATGGGATGATACCATGAAATTCCCAGGTAAATCCGGTGTCATGTCTCAAAGTGCTGCAAAGGACAGTTTGTGGAAATATAATGAAATGGAATTGGTTTACCAGCAGTTCAATATGACCAACGACTATCAAAACCCAAAATTCGAATATAAGCTTATTTATCGCATGGTTGGGAAAAATCCAAACTATGGACCTTATGTGATGCTTGATGCGCAGACTGGGAAAGCCGTAGATTATAACGGAAATCCACTGCCGGATTTACTCGACAATGATTTTGATAACCTGGTCAAGGGGCATGCCATTGAAAAGGAAGCAAAGATACTGGCGCAGCAGGGTATCATTGACAGAAATACCTTTAAGCCAGATGCCTCTGTAACGAAACTTGAAGCCATTAAGATGCTTGTAAAAGCAAGGGGGATGGATTATTATTATCCGATGAAGGAGGCAGCAGAGAAACTGATGTTTTCGGATATCAGTGAAGATAGTACGGATTATCGAACCATACAGCAGGCTATGCGATACGGTCTCATCGATAATACCAATGGGAAGTTTGATCCTGATGCAGAATTGTCCAGAGAAGAGCTGGCTGTTATGCTTGTGAAGCTGTTAAGATATGAGAAGCTTGCCAAAGCCACAGACATATTTACGATAACCTATAAGGATCAAGGTGATATTGCTCCGGATAAGATCGGGTATGTGGCAATATGCAAAGGACTTGATTTAGTTGAAAAAAGCGATACCTTCAGACCGAAGGATAAAGGAACCATGGCGGAACTGGCCCATATGATCTACAAAGCAATGGGATACATCCAAAGACCATAAACCAAAGAAAAAGAAGTAGGAAATCTAATTTTCTACTTCTTTTTCTATATATTTCTGCATAGATATATATAGACGAGTCGGCTTGACTACGATAAATATGAATATAGTATGACAAGAAGGAAATTATGGAGGAGGGAAATAAATGGCAGTAGAATTAATTCGGGACTTACTGAAGATTGACCAGGTAATTGGGGAAGAAGAAACACAAGCTATTGTTGAAGGAGATATTGTTGTCCCTGATGTAAAACCGGATATTTCGCGGATACTGTCTGTGGATGGCATTGTAAATATTACGGGAAAAGAAGCAGTACAGGATAAAATCATTGTAGATGGGGTCGTTCATTTTAAAATACTCTATGCAGCAGAAGATGAAGAACAACCGGTTTATAGCATGAATGCCAGTGCAGGCTTTAGCCAGAATATTGATATTGAGAATACAACACCGAGCATGGACTGCATCGTTTCAGGAAAGATCGAACATATTGATTATAATGTTGTCAATGAGAGAAAAGTTTCGGTTAAAACGGTCCTCAATCTATCAGGAAAGACCTGGGCAGTATCTAAAATGGACGTTTTGCGAGAAATCAGAGGGTTAGATGATGTTCAGCTATTGAGGGATTACATACGATATAACGATTTAATCGGCAGCAGCAGCGGTGATACCATCGTGAGAGAAAGCTTTGAACTGGAAGAAAGCTTGCCGGAGATCAAGGAAGTGTTGCGTTCTGATGCATATGCCATTGAAAAAGAAACAAAGGTAACGGATGGCAAGGTAATCGTTAGCGGCATGGTAAAAGCAAATACCCTGTATGTAGCGGATGATGCCCGGGGAACAATCATCCTTACAAAGCATGAGATGCCCTTTACCCACTTTGTAGAGGTGCCCGGTGCTGTCAAAGACATGGACAGCAAGGTGAATTTGAAAGTTGATGAAGTATATACCGATATAAAGCAGAACATTGATGGAGACCGGAAAATTTTAGAACTGGAAGCCGTAGTCAATGTCAATGCAGTGGTCAATGAAACAGAACATAAAGAAATCGTCGTAGATGCATATTCTCCCAGTAAGAAACTGAAGGTAGATAAAAAAACCATCGCATTCAATCAAAGTGTGGGCAGTAACAGCTCTAATGTTATGGTAAAAGAGACCCTTGAAATCCCTAAAAATCAACCGGAAGCTTTTAAAGTATTTCATATCAGTACAAAACCTATTATCACAGATTATCGTCTGGTAGAGGATAAAAATATCATCGAAGGTGTTATTGAAGCCAATGCCATTTATCTATCTCAAGACAAAGAGCAGCATGTCCACAGCTTCCGTCAAGAGGTTCCTTTCAGACATTTTATCGATATCCCCGGGGCTGACGAGGCCATGAATGCAGATATCGACTTATATGTTAATGATGTAGACTACAGCTTGATCAATCCACAGCAGATCGAAGTTAAATTCCAACTGGGGACAGCATGTACGGTTACGAAAAAGACACAAATGCAGGTGCTGATTGGCGCTGAAGAATCCGGAGAAATCGTGGATGTTTCCAAGCAGCCAAGTATTACCATCTATTTCGTTCAGCCGGGAGATACCCTGTGGAAGATTGCAAAGCGCTATAACACTACCGTAAGTGATTTGATAGAAACCAATGATATTCAGAATCCAAATATGATCACTTCTGGAGATCGAATTATTGTCCAGAAGACATACGAATACAAGTTTTAATTTAAGCCCGTAGGATATCCTGCGGGTTGTCTTTCTGTTGTGATGACGTTATTGTTGAATGATGCGACATTGCAAACTCGGGACGGCATGGAAACCGTCCCCTACAGTGGTAGGTGTGGCCACGTAGGGGCAGGTTTCCACGCCTGCCCGTTGAATGTTATACACACCACCACGTTACGACGCATCTTTTTCAAGATACGCCCCCTATGTCCTTTGTCAAAGACATAAGGTGTAATGTATAATATGCAAAGGTATAAAATTGCATAAAATGGGAAAAACTATTAAATTTTGCTGGTAATCCAAATAAAATTGTAATATAATGGAACTAAAGAAGGACAAGCCTTCCGATAATGGCAAACCCAACGAAAGTTGGGGACGCAAAACCACAGGTCTAAGGTGAGTGATCACTATGACGGCTGGGTCGCCGAAGAAAGAATGTCCAGTTTCTCTTTTTGTAGGCTTTTCGGAAATTGTCTGCAAAAGGGGGATTTTTTTATGCAAAAGAAAAATTTTAGAAGAACTTTTGCATGTATGCTAATCTTTATGTTGGTTATGGCAAATACAAGTTTAGTATTAGCCAGCAGCGCAGCTGCGATTACCAATAAAGGTGTATCGCTCCTTGGGATAGACAGCAGCAAAGTAGCAGGCAAAGTACAACTGCAGGGTGAGAGCAATAAAGACAAACTGAAAGTTTTAATCATAAAGGACAGTGAGAAGATCTGGAGAGATCTAGAAGTCAATAATGGACATTTCGATGAAGAAATCTGGCTGACCCAGGGAAAGGGTACCTATACCATTGCTGTAATGGTTCATGAAGCAGACCGAAAATACAGCTATGGACCAAAACTTACGGTGGAAAACGTAAACGAAGTCAATCCATACCTTGTTCCTACAAAACATATTGAAAGTGATAGCGAGGAAGTTCGAGAACTGGCTGCGAAAATAACAGAAAATAAAACCACCGATATAGAAAAAGTCAGAGCCATTTACGAATGGGTATCAACCAACATCTCCTATGATTATGAGAAATTTAGCAAGCATCAAAATGGAGACTATGATAATACATACGGTGCTGTACATACCTTAAAAACGAAAAAGGGTGTTTGCTACGATTATGCAGCACTGGCGGCTGCGTTGGGACGAGCTGTGGGACTAGAATCAAAGGTTGTGAAGGGACAAGCTTCTTATGGTACCTATTCCGGATATCATGCCTGGAATGAGATCTATATAGGAGAAGAAGACCGCTGGGTACACTTCGACACTACCTTTGGGGCTGCAGACCTAAAAAGCGGGACTGGAGAACTAGAAAAACATTTCGACAACGAAGATTTTGACGAAAACCATATCAAACAAGAAGAGATCTAGAGAAGTGGGCATTGAGCCCACTTTTTTTGTCGTGTGGAAAAATATCAAAAATGAAGTCGCGTGGATAATTATTATCACGATATGGTATATTTTGTGAAATAAAAGTAGATTTGCACTTACAAGAGTTTACCTTTTTTTTAGTCAAGTTATTTTATACTAAAGGAGAAAAGCATGGGAAAACATCTATGGGAAACGGAGAAGCATGACTTGTAACTGGGCACCTGAGTCATGTGGAGTGAGTGGTGCAACCGACCGATTCTGTAAGAATGCGGTCGGTTTTATCGTTTCTAGGGAGGTGTAATCACTGATACGTATTTTAAATAAAAAAAGAGATCATCATGTTATTTTCTTATAAGTTTGGGTGATATCAGGATGTGATTAAGAATATAAATAGACAATCAGAAAAATCAATCACAGGAATGAAAAAATTATATTAATATTGCATAGTGATATGTATTATTTTAAGTAAATAGGAAAAAATTACTATATTCAAGTGCATAATAATTTGAGCTGCAGAAAGGAAGTTACTGTGAGGCAAGAGATAGGGAGGTTATTTTTTGCTTGTAGATAATGCTTTTAAAAAGCTTGCCAAAATACGGAACGAATCTTATGAAATTAAGGTATTGTTTTTTTATCGCTTCATGTCATTGCTTTTTACTTCAATTTTTTATCTCGTTGGAGATTTTAGTCATTCGATATCCAATAAGGCAGCCGTTGTGGTTTGTCTTACAATAGCTTCTATTTTATTAACTTACCTTTATGTTATCAATCAAAATTCTACTAGAAAAATTATCATACTCATTTTTATAGAAACCATTGGCAACTCATTTATATTAATACCTTCAGGGGGACTGAACAGTCCGTATGTATGGTATGCCTTAAATACATTTCTAATTGCATATTTGAAATTAAGCAAGAGATTTTGCTGGCTGAATCTGATCACTTATCTATCGGTTTCAACAGGAGTGGTGTTTTTTGCTCACTTTAGAGGAGAGGTAGAACTAAAATATATATTAAACGTAGAATCAAACTTCATATTGAGTTTTATTCTGATTACTACTGCTCTTAGAATTTTAGCAAACCTAATAAAACAGATTCAAGAAGAACAAAAAAAGTTAGCAGAAATCAATGAGAGATTATTGTCGGCCAATGCAAAGATAAAAGAATCCATGGAGCACATCATGGCACTGTACCAAACGGTACATTCATTTACAAGCCAGAGAGATGAAAACGATTTAATAAGGCTTTTGATAAACTATACCAAAATGATTACAAAAGCAAATACAGTTTTTTTTATAAGCTTATTAGACGGAAAACAAGATCTTATATTAATGGATGAATGCAGTAAATCAGACGATTTAAAAATAGAAATTCGTAATAAAATCACTGAAGATTGGAATAATATAGAAATCAATGATATCGTTTTGGAAATCGGAACAGATCAGAGAAGATTTATTGCTGCGGCAGTTAAGTCAACTTATAAGACCTATGGTGTTTTAGGACTTGAAACGGCAGTTTGTAAAGAAGATATTTTCTATAAAGATAATAGCGACCAATTACAATTCTTAGCAGAATTAAGTTCCATTGTCCTAGAAAGAGCATATTTAGAAGAAGTAAATGAACGATTGGTAATTGCTGAAGAGCAAAATAGAATAGCCAATGAGATTCATGACAGTACGCTGCAAAGATTATTTAGTATGTCTTGTGGTGTATTCGTTTTAGTGAAAAACATTGATAAAGTAACGAAAAAGCAGATCAAAGAAGAGCTGGGGTTCGTTGGACATTCAATAGATACGGTGATAAGAGAATTAAGATCTACGATATATGGTCTTAGTTGGAAAAAAGAGGGCATTAACACTTTTGAGGAAGACGTTAATCATTATATCAACGAAATAAAAAGACTTAACAATGTAGACATTTGCTTTACAATCGAAGGAGATCAAGAATTATTATCATCAAGACAGAAAAAGGGATTTTATAGGATCATCTGTGAGGGTATTGGTAATGGCATACGTCATGGTAAAGCTACATCTTTAGAAATAGTACTCCATATTGATATCAATAATATTCAACTAAATATATCCGATAATGGAGCTGGTTTTAATTACACCGAAGTCATGAATGATAAACGGAAGGGGCTTGGAATCAGAAATATTCATCATTTAGTTTATTCTCTAAATGGAAAGATACTTTTCGATAGTGTAGCGGGGCAAGGAACGATTATCAATGTTGTCATTCCGCGTGGTATTGGAATGATTGATAAGGAGGAAGCGGTATGAAGATACTTGTCGTAGACGATCATCCATTAGTAAGAAAAGGGCTTATATCCATATTATCACTTGAAGAAGATATTGTAGGAATACAAGAGGGGTGCAGCGTAAGAGAAGCAGTGGAGATGTTAACCAAGGAAACCTATGATATTGGCATCATAGATTTGAGGCTGGGTAAAGAAGATGGCTTAGAAATAGTCGATCAAGCAAATCAAAAAGGAGTAAGAACGAAGTTTGTTATCCTAACTTCATCCATGAGAAAAGAGGATTTTCAAAGAGCCCAGCAGGCGGGTGTCTATGGGTACATATTAAAAGAGGCTTTTACAGAGGATATTGTTTATGCATTACGAGTTGTCGATCGGGGAAAAAGATTTATTGACCCAGAAATCCTAGAATTTCAAAGCAATCAACAGGAAGATAAACAGTTGGATCAATTGACATCACGGGAGAAAGATGTACTTCTGGAGTTGGGAAATGGATTAAGTAATGAAGAAATTGCCGGGAAACTCTACATTTCGGAGCATACGGTAAAAAAGCATGTCAGCAATATATTGTCAAAGCTGGAATTAAATCACAGAACACAAGCTGCATTGCTTGCAAAGGATGTAATACATCTACAGTTTTAAATCACGTAAATAGAAGAATACCAAGGATAGAAAACAAAAAATAAGAAAAGAGGTGGAGTTAAATGATGAAAAAAAGTAGAAAAAAAACCAAGATAGTTCGAATTATGCCAATCATATGTATTGCAGCGATTGCTATGCTCAATGTAATGGGGGTAAGTTATGGTGTTTGGAATGAACGGATTAATACCAGGACTTCTCTGTCGACAGGATATATAGAACCTCATTTTACATATCAAGGGATTACCGACAATGGTAGTGGTCAACTAACTGTAGAATTGAAGGGGCGTACTTTAGAAATAACGGGGACGTGTTATCCTGATTTTAGTGGGAATATTTCCTTAAATGTTAGGAATTTAGGAACCTTACCAATAGTATATAAGGATTGGAAGATAGTAAACCCAGATGGAATTATAAATTCTATACAGGGCCTTGATAATCATACATTGTTACAGGAGAACGTAGAAGGGAATATCTATATAGGTGTACAAGGCGATAGCAGTACTGGTGTACATTCTTTTAAACATGAACTTCAATTTGAACAAGGAGTTAGGTAGAATAATCAAAAAGGATATCAAAATTGACAAAAGCAGAAGCTTCAGCTTCTGCTTAATGCCATGGAGTGGAGGTATGAATGTGAAAAAGAAAATATGGATCATTATACTATGTTTAGGATTGTCATTTATCATTATGTCAGGTGGATATGGACTTTGGCAGGAGAAGTTAGTAATTATAGGTAATATAGTAGTCGAACCGGAACCAGAGGAAACGATAACTTTGCAAGAAGATAACCAGAATATGAATGGTTCGGGTGGGCAAGAAGGTGATTCATCAGGAGGAGCAGGAAGTACAACTGAGTAAATCATTGATGAGCATGGCTGTTAACAAATATATAATCCGTTACCATATGGAGGAGAAATGATAGGGAGAGAAGCATTTTCGCTGACGACATCGTCAAGATTAAGGTGTTTTGTTCTTGTGATCATCATGATATTTTTATACATCTTTGAGAATGGATCTGATTTATCCATAATGAACACGCGATTTTTCTACTATTTCATAAAACCTTTATTATGGATTAGTACAGCTTTTATCGTTTGGACATTTCCAAATGTTCGGGCAAAGGGGCGATTGAAGCACAGAAAGATCTTGAATTTGTGGGCGTTTAACTTTGCTGTGATATATATCATTGTTTCTCTTATGGTCGGATTGATCGATGGGCTAGGAAAAAGCCCATACAGCCATACGCCTGCAGGTATCTTAACAAATATTGCATATGTAGGATCGATGCTGATAGGAAGGGAATTGATCAGAAGCTATTTAGTAAATAATATAACGAAAAAAGAGAACTATCTTGTTTTCATAACTATTGCCGTTTTTATGACGATCACCAGCATATCTATCAAGAAATTTTGGGGGCTAAAAGAGTATAGTGATTCTCTGGAATTCATTGGGAAGTACTTCGCTCCCGAATTTTGCCAAAATCTATTGGCGGTATATTTAGTCTATTTGGGAGGACCTCTGACATCCATTATTTATCTAGGTATTACACAAGGTTTCCATTGGCTTTCTCCCATACTGCCCAGTATGAAATGGATTACACAAGCATTGATAGGTATATTATGTCCTCTTTTTTTTCTCATGGCGATACAAAACATTTATTTGGGAGTATCTAAAGAAGTGAGCGTAAGGAAGCAGGATAAAGAAAATCCGTTAAGCTGGTTGATCACCAGTATTGTTTCCATAGCCCTTGTATGGTTTTCGGCAGGGGTGTTCCCCTTATATCCGTCAGTTATCGTAACAGGAAGCATGGAGCCCATGATTAAGCCCGGAGATGTGATCCTGGTGAAGAAGATTGACGGAAATAATGTGCAGACGGGGGATGTTATTCAATTCAGAAAAGATAGTATTCTCATAGCTCATCGTGTGATAGAAGTAAAAGAAGTAGATAAAGGAAAAATGTATCGGACACAAGGGGATAACAATTCAGGTCCGGATGTGGAACCGGTAAAGCCTGAAGACGTTAAAGGGAAAGTTATCTATGTGGCACCCAAAGTTGGATGGCCGACGTTGCTGATAAAAAGTAAGCAGGACATTGATCTGAAAGAAATTGTATTCTAATCATAAAGGCAGGGATAAGTACCCTGCTGTTTATTTTTAAAAATCACTGGAAAACTGGTAACCACAGAGTATGACCATAGCGGATTTTGTTGATATGGTACATAAGTAGTAGATGGATAACGAAAAGGTACTAGGTAAAGGTTGCAAAAGTACTACGAAGATAGCAATAAATACTATTCTTTAGCGGGGAGAAAAGATATGGAAAAAAACTTAAAATGAATTATGGAAGAGATTGTTAAGCTGGTTTTACATCTTGCTTATGGTCTTTGAATTGTAAAATGAGAAAAAGGAGAGAGGTAAATGAAAAGAACAAAATTTCTTGCATTGGCACTTGTAGTAGCCATTATGCTAATGGGTGCCGGGTATGCAGCATGGACCGACAGAATCGTAGTGAAAAGTACTGTTGAGACTGGTACTGTGGACGTGGGTATTTATACTAGGATCGAAGGCGAGGGAGGACCTGATTTACCAAGATATGAGATAACGGATCCTGAAGTTAATGAGTGGATTGAAGCAAATCTTGAGCATAATAATAAAACTGCTTTGTTTACATTTAGTAATCTATACCCAGGAGCAGAAGTGGGTAGTGTATTAATCGCACGCAACAATGGTACGCTTCCTGTAAGAATATCTGAGGTAACAGTTGAAGCTACAAATCCAGATGGCGTAACTCAAGCTGATACATACCTGTATGACAACATGGAAGTTGACGTTGTTATGCACACAATTGATAGGGGAGAAGGAGTAGCTAATTGGAATCCATTGCTTGATGTTTCCGAAATAACACTTAGTCAATTGGAGGCAGAACTAGACGCTAACTTAATAGGCACCGTGTTAATGCCGGGAGATGAATTAGGAACGATTGATGTTGATGGAAACCTGAGACAGAGCTTGACATTCAGACTGGATGATTCAGGTGAGCGTTTTGGGACAGTGGAAAAGTATGATACTGTAACAGATTCTCCGTTAGAAAATGAATTAGAGGATATGGAACATCAAGGTGAGAATGAAGGAGTTATTGTTACGATAACGTTTGATTTTGAGCAAGCGCCAGATGAGCCTAAGCCAGTTCAACCATAATAGTAACGTAAAATATTTAATAGACTCCATGGTGACAGAGTCAGTTTTTCTGGCTCTGTTATAATTTTCAAATTAATAAAAATAATGGTAGGAAAAATAAAGGATTATGTAGAATATACCTCTAAACATAGTGTGGGAGTGGACATACGTGAAACGAAGTATAAACAAACATGTAAGAGTGAGCTTGATTGTGAGTGTTGTGGTTGTTATCAGTATCCTTTCTTTTTTTCTATATGAGGAGATTAATCATCCGGGTTTTAAAGAGGAGAAAATATCGCTATACAGCTATAATCATAGGGCTCAAGTAAATTATAGGGTGTATTTAAAACCCAATATGTTACATAGTGAAGAGAGTATGGGAGAAGGAACTACCTATATATCTGAATTTATCAATTACATCAATACATTTTTCAAGTATGAATTTGAGGGTGAAGAAATAGCGGATATCCAAGGGGATTATCAGATCACTACAGTTGTAGAAGGTTTTACTGGAGAGGGAGAAAAATATAAAACAATTTGGAAAAAGATGTATATACTTCAGGATACAACTCCTTTTCAGGTTGAGGATAAGAGGATTTTGATACAAAAAGAAATTCCATTAAACTTTAATGAATATAATAATTTTGTAAAAAAAATAATTGAAGATACGAAAATTGGAAGTCCAGTGAAAATGACGGTTTTTTGGGATGTGAATATTGCGGCAAAAACGGATAAAGGAGTGATTAAAGAAAAAATAGTACCTACAATGGAAATTCCTTTAAACAGAAGTTATTTTGAAATCACAGGAGATCTTATTCAAGAAAAGCCAGGGAAAATAGAAAAGACCGAGCAGGTGCAGCTACCTGTGAACAATAAAGTTGTTATTATTTATAGCTGTATGATTAGCGCGTTAGCAATACTATTGATTTTTTTGATCTTTTTTACTGAGGAAAGAAAGGCTACAGATCCATTGAAAAAAACCATAAAACAGATATTGAAAAAGCATGGAGATCGATTGGTAGCTTTAAATAGTGAAGCAGCAGTTACGTGTGATAGTCTTAGTGAGGTAAACTCCATGGATGATTTGGTTCGTATTGCCGATGAAATAGGGAAACCCATCATGTATAGATACAGTCAAAACCTTAAGGATATTTCTAAGTTTTATGTCATAGATGATGCGAACATATATTTTTTTAAGCTGATAGAGAAGATACCGGAGGAAACTTTGCCAGAGCAAAAAGAAAACATGAGATTGAAGGGGCGTATATTTCAATTTATAAAAGTATTTTCAAGGAAAAGAAATAAATTATCGAATGTTCATGAAATGGAATCGGAAAAAAACGCATAACATCTTGATGAAGATACTGCAGAGCTTCGGCTCTGCGTTTTTGTTATGTGGAAGAACGAAAAGACAGAAGCAGCCAACTTGCAAAGATTTCGGGATGAAAGAACCATGGGATTGTAATTCTTTCAGCATAAATTACTCAAAAGTATTATTACAAAGTAGTCTTATGGATGGAGGAAAATCTTTGTAGAATATTTAAAATGAGAATGTATTCGTATATCTAATACAGGACGAAAGAGGGGTGAAAGAAATGAAAAAGAAGAAAAATATATTTATGACAATCTTCGAGATGATTGTCCTCGTACTTGTAGTAGGCTATTTTGCCAACATTATGATTGGGAGTACCTATGCCACTCAAAATCAGAATAGGCCGGATGTCATCGTTACAATCAAACCAGATAATTCAAAGGGACACATTACAACGGAAGGGAATTTATTCGGAAACGATTTATGGTACCCGGATAAGAAAGACAGTGGTGTTATAAGAATTGACAATCAATTTAAAAGTATAGAGGTATCTAATTTAGGACTAAAGGTGGAGATAAGAAAAAATGGTCAACCGATTGATGAAAGTGATGATGTCTATACATCTTTCATACGAAATATGAGAATAACGATAGAGAAGGGCAAAGTCCTTAGCTTTAGTAATAACATTTTAGTGGATAGCTTACCTATAGGAGAACTGTTAAATGGGTATAAACTAAACGACAACAGCCAATTTACTGTTGATAGAAATGATACAGTCGACCTAAAATATACACTTCATATGGATGAAAACGCAGGGAATGAACTCCAAGGAATCACTGCAGATATCTTTTTCCAAATCAACGTTGAAGAGGATACAACGAATATACCATCAGATGATGACGATAATGACGATAATGACAACGATAACGATAATAACGTCAATCTACTGGTAGAAGAACCTCAAGAAGTTATCCCTGATCTTCCGGGTCATTGGGCCCATGATTGTATCATTGCGCTGCTAGAGCATGGAATTATCGAGGGTTATCCAGATGGTACCATTAAGCCTGATAATTACATAACCAGAGCTGAAGCAGCAGCCCTTGTTGCAAAAGCATTGCAGCTTGAGGAAAAGAGTCAAAGTATAGTAAGCTATACTGATGACATACCTGCATGGGCAAGAGGATATATCTATGCAACGTCGGATAGAGATATATTTAGAGGATATCTGGACGGAACCTTTAGACCAGGCAAGTATATCACAAGGGAAGAGATGACAACCGTTCTAATAAAAGCATTTAATAGAAAACTACAGGAAGATATGAAACTCAACTTCCCTGATAATGATGATATTGGTCTTTGGGCAGAGGAATATGTGAAGGCATCTGTACAGCATGAAGTGATTTCAGGATATCCGGATGGAACATTCAAACCAAAGAACAACATCACCAGAGCAGAAGCATTTACAATTATATGTAAATTGCTGGGCTATCATGCAGAACATAATGTAACAAACTAAAAATAAATAGAATGAAGTGAATCACAAATGGGGCATCACAGCGATAGCCCCATTTCTATTTGCTTATGATAGGACATATTACTTTTTTTTACCAATATCAATTCTTTTTTTCATTTATGCAGGATTTTACGGGCAAATATATAATATAATAAATATTGTATACAACATCATTTTTGGTAAGTGTCTTAACAAAGGAGAATTATTTAGATGGAACAGTTACAGGAACTGAAGCTGAAAGCCAGGGCAAAAATCAATATTTCGTTAGATGTATTAGGAAAAAGACCTGATGGTTATCATGAAGTCAGGATGATTATGCAGCAAATTGATTTATATGATGAAATCGTGATCCAAGAAATCCAACAAGGTATCCGTGTCCGAAGTAATTTGGATTTTTTGCCATGTGATGAAGGGAACCTTGCTTACAGGGCTGCTCGGCTAATGCAACAAACTTATGGAATCAATAAAGGCGTAGAGATATTTATTCAAAAGCAAATACCTGTGGCTGCCGGATTGGCTGGTGGAAGCACCGATGCTGCAGCGGTATTGACAGGCCTGAACCAATTATGGAATATCGGGGCATCGAAGCAGGAACTGATGAATGTAGGATTAAAGCTGGGTGCAGATGTACCTTTCTGTATCTTGGGAGGTGCAGCGCTGGCAGAAGGGATTGGTGAAAAACTAACGGCCATCGATGGGTTGGAAAACGTTTGGATTGTGTTATCTAAGCCAAACTTAGGCGTTTCAACAGCAGAAGTCTATAAAAATCTGGAGTTGGAAAAAATAGAAAAGCATCCGGATACGGAAGCAATCATGGAAGCCATGAAAAACAATCAGCTTCAGAAGGTAGCGTCTAATCTGTGTAATGTTTTAGAAAGTGTGACCGAAAACCTATGTCCCATTGTCAAAGACATCAAAAGGCGAATGCTTGAGTATCAAGCCTTAGGAAGTCTCATGAGCGGCAGCGGACCTACGGTATTCGGTATCTATAAGGATTATCAAAAAGCAAAAAATGCCTATGATAATTTGAGTAAAGTATATAAACAAACATTTGTGGTAAAAACATATAGTGAGGTGGAAGAACTATGAGTATTAGTGGTTTAGGGCACTTAAAACTGGATAATTATCAACCCCTGCGAGATGTGGTATTTGACCATTTGAGAAATGCCATACTTTCCGGCGACCTGAAACCCGGTGAAAGATTGATGGAGGTTCAAGTGGCAGAACAACTGGGAGTCAGTAGAACGCCTGTTAGAGAAGCGATCCGCAAGCTTGAACTGGAAGGCCTTGTGGTTATGATGGCTAGAAAAGGTGCCTATGTGGCGGATGTGTCGGTTAAGGATATTCTGGAAGTTTTGGAAGTAAGGAGTGTATTGGAAGGTTTAGCGGCTTATTTGGCAGCGGAAAGGATCACAGAGGAAGAACTGGAGGAACTACAACATATTACAAACCAATTTAAGGGATATATCGAATCCGGAGAGAAAGAGGGCATGATCGAAAAGGATCGAGAGTTTCATGATAGAATCTTCCGCTCAACCCATAACAATAAGCTTATACAAATTGCCCAAGGCTTACAGGAACAGGTACAAAGATTTCGTATAACATATTTCTCTGAGTATCATGGGTCCACTGCATTACCTTCAGAGCATCAGGCAATCGTGGAGGCTATCTCAAACAGAGAAGCCGTTCAGGCACAAAAACTGGCCTATGAACATATTGAAATGCTTCAAGATACGATTATTGACTTGGCAAAAGGAATAGAAAGATAAAACAGAAAAAGCGTCATCCGGCGCTTTTTCTGTTTTTTTGAATGTTGAATAGCTAGACGGAAATATGCAAATAGTAAAGTATAGAAATTTCATGGAAAAGGGGAAATGGATGTTATGGAAATCCTTAAGATGTTTTATCAGGAAATTAAAGATGTATATAGTTTCAATGCCCTGCTCATTGTGGCTGCGATAGGGATATATATGATCGTTGTTGATGCTAGAAATCTTAAGAAAAAGAAGTTGAAAAAAGAAGAGAAAATTTGCAAGTTTTTGGGATACGGTTATATAGTAGGCGGTGTCGGATTGTATGTTGTGACTAAGTTGATGTAATTGCAGCAATATTGACAAACGACTTCAAATATCTTG
This sequence comes from Bacillota bacterium, assembly GCA_049324315.1. Lineage (GTDB taxonomy): Bacteria > Bacillota > Clostridia > Peptostreptococcales > Thermotaleaceae > JBMOKU01. The sequence continues at coordinate 71,682 of JBMOKU010000053.1, forward strand.
TAGGATACTATCTGTAGCATTCGGTTCACGATACACGGTTCACGTTGTCCGATACTGAAGCCAGTCTTTGAGTTTTTTTACGTGTATCGCGTATCGTGCATCGAACTCTGAAGGTAAAACTCTTATATATTATAAAAAAACTTCATTATTTAGTGAACTTTTATAGATAATAGAAACTTAAGGAGGTATCATATGAGTCTTTTTGATGAGTTGCTTCCCAAAGAAGAGGATAAAGAAATCAAGATACCGGTCAAAGAAAATTACGAGGATAATCTGAAAAAAATCAAGGAAATATTAACAGACTGTGATGATGTCATCTACAGAGAATTTGTTGGTGGAAAAGATCAGTCTTTAAAATTTGCCACCATCTATGCAGAAGGATTGTCAGACAAAAATTTGTTGAATGAGTACATACTGAAAAACCTCATGCTGCTGGCCCGGATGGCGGACTTAGAAGTACATACATTCAAAAAGAAGATGTATGAAATCATCAAGGATGGTACCTTGTCTGTTACAGATCTAAAGGAACTGGAAGATCTCAGCGAAGCAGTGGATATGATTTTATCTGGAGAAACCATCCTGATTTTAGATAAGTGGGATAAAGTGCTGATGATTGCATCAAAGGGATGGCCCATGAGGGGAATCAGCGAGCCCAGTACAGAGACAGTTATCCGTGGTCCGGCTGAAGGCTTTTCTGAAACCCTTAGAGTCAATACGGCGCTGGTACGAAGAAGAATCAGAGACCCAAAATTTAAAATCAAACAGATGAAAGTAGGAAAAAGATCTCAGACAGATATTGCGGTTCTCTATATAGAAGAGACCGTTAATGAAGATGTGTTAAAGATGGTCTTAAAAAGACTGGATAAAATAGATATTGATGCAATTTTAGAGAGTGGATATATCGAGCAGTTAATAGAGGATAACTGGCGATCGCCTTTTCCACAGATTCAACATACCCAGAGACCTGACACGGTAGCAGCTGCTCTCTATGAGGGCAGGATAGCCATTATTGTTGACAATACACCATTTGTATTGATTGTGCCTTCTACGGTAGTTACATTGATTCAATCACCAGAAGATTATTATGAACGTTTTTTTGTAGCCACAGGGGTCAGAATACTGCGATTTATTGCAATTCTTGTGGCACTGCTGCTGCCGGCCTTTTATATAGCCATTACATCTTATCATCCGCAGATGCTGCCCACAGACTTAGCCCTTTATGTGGCAGGAAGTAGAAATAATGTACCTTTCCCTGCTTTTATCGAGGCATTTTTGATGGAAGCTTCCATCGAGCTATTAAGAGAAGCCGGTATTCGATTACCCGGACCCATTGGTTCTACCATCGGTATCGTGGGTGGCTTGGTGCTGGGACAGGCGGCAGTAGAGGCCGGTATTGTCAGCCCTTTGGTTGTGATCATTGTTGCTTTTACAGCCATGGCTACCTATGCTTCTCCCAGCTACAGCCTTGCCATCTCATTCAGGCTGTTGAGGTTCATTTTTATGATCTTTGCGTCTGTATTAGGCTTATATGGAATCATCTTAGCTTCTCTTATTTTACTGATTCATCTATGCAATTTAAAAAGCTTTGGTGTTCCTTACCTCAGTCCTTTTGTAGAGGGAGATACGGCTTTGAAGGATTTTAAAGATGTATTTATTAGGGCTCCCCTGCACTTAATGAAGAAGCGTCCACAGTTTTTGCACAGAAAGGACAGCGTTAGAGTGAATACGAACCGGGATTCTGCTGGAGGAGAAGGCGGTGATGACAGTGAGACGGAACAATGATATCATTCTGAGCAGTCAATTGACGTTGATATTGGCCGGGACTATGATCGGAGTTGGCGTCTTATCCCTACCTCGAGGCGTTACAGAAATGGCGGGTCCCGACGGATGGATATTACTGATCGTGAGCTCAATTGTTGCCTTGATAATAGGATTGGTTATTGCAGCAGTAGGAAAAAAACATCCGGATAAAAATTATGTAGAGATGGTAAGCTGGATGCTGAGTAAGCCTATTGGTATTCTTATTTCCATTGGCTTTGTCATATACTTTCTTATTTTTGCAGCCGTTGAGATAAGAGTCTTTGGTGAAGTAACAAAGCAGTACTTGTTGATTAATACGCCCTTTGAAATTTTGGCCCTTACGCTATTGTTTTCGACGGTCTACTTAGTGAGGAGTGGTGTAGAGTGTATTGCCAGAATGGCGCAAATTATTCTGCCTATAACGCTTATTATTTCCATTATCATCATTTTGCCTGTTATTCATGAATTGAATATGAGCCATCTTCTACCGATTATGAGAACTCCGGTTTTAAAGATCGTGAAATCTATCCCTATAACTTTTTTTAGTTTTCAGGGGTTTGAGATGATTCTTGTTTTTTCTGTGTTTGTTAAGGATACCCAGAAAATCAGCCGCAGTACAGCTGTGAGCATAGGTATTACCACAGCATACTATCTATTGTTTGTTATCATTGTGGTGGCAAGATTTGGTATTATTGAGACAACCCATATTGTTTGGCCGGTTTTAGAAATATTCAAAACAGTGGATATCCCCGGTGCATTTGTAGAAAATATTGATGCCTTTATTATGAGTATCTGGATACTCTCCGTATTTTTGACCCTTGCAGTTATCTACTATGGGGCTGCGGTGATCATGAGCTGGATTATAAAATCCAAAGAATATAATTATTTCGTACTACCGCTTTTGCCGATTATCTTATTACTGTCGATGATACCGGATAATGTGGCGCAAGCCAGTAAATTTTTGGATATCTTCTCTCTTTATGTAGGAACATTCTATGTGGTGATACTCCCTATTTTACTTCTAATCATCAGTTTTTTCAAAAAGGAAAAAGGGGTGAAGCGAAGTGGGTAGAAGCAAAATACTTTTATTGATGATGATAGGGCTAATTACACTAACTGGTTGTTGGGATAAGGTAGAAATCGACGCCAGGGCTTTTATTGTCGGTATTGGTGTTGATAAATTTAACGAGGAAGAGGTCAAACAGAAAAAAGATACAGAGAAAGAAACGGAGGCACCGAAGGAAGCACCTGAAAGCCGATATAGTATTACCTACGTTTCTCCTAATACAGGATTGATTGCAGGTAAGGGTGAAGGCGATCCCAATTATAAGTTTGTGACCGTTGCTCAAAATTTCTATGAGGCTGAAAGTGAGGTTAAGACGCGATTAGGTGCAGATCCTTTCATGGGGCATACAAAGGTGATTGTCATTGGAAATGAAGTAGCTGAAAATGAATATATGATGCGTGAAGTGCTTGACACCATCGAAAGGAATCCGTTGATTGGAAGAAAAGTGAATTTTTTGATGACTCCCGGAACGGCGAAGGATGTACTCTTTGCGGAACCCCAGATTGATCCGAAAGCGGCATTATATATCCGAAGTATTATCGAAAAGATCAGCAATCCCGGCAGAATGCCTGATGCGGATCTGGGATATATCCTTCGCAGTCTCCATGAAAGCAGGGCTGCCATTGTACCAAGAGTATTGGCCTCAAAAGACGGCATCAAAATCGCCGGTGCCGCCGTGTTAAAGGATTATAAAAGCGTGGGATGGTTAGGAGAACGGGAAACGCGGGCCGTCATGTTCATGCAGGATAAGCTGAAATTTGGTGTAACAACGGTCAAAGTGGAAGATTTGCTCATTCCCTGTACGTTTGATAACTCCAAGACCAAAATGAAGGTCGTAGAAAAGGATGGTGTCATAACGACGACTTTTACCGTTGAGGCAGAAGGTGTCATACAACAGCATTTTTTTGAACGCCGAGGACAGACACTAAGCGATGAGTACATGAAGAAAGTGGGGAGAGCTGTCTCGGAAAAAATTAGGACAGAAATTGAAGATACCTATAAACTAATTCAAAAGAAATATGGAGCGGATGTAACACAAGTAGGTGAATACTTACGAAAGCATGAGCCTGATTTGTGGGAGAAGATAAAAGGGAATTGGGATGAAATATTTCCAACCACCAAAGTAGAGGCTGTGGTAGACTATAAAATCAGACGAGTCGGTGTTGTGAAGTAGGAGCGAACAGTGTTCGCTCGCCGAGTGAGACATGGGGACAAGTGAGACATGGGTACAGTCCCTCAGTCACGCCTGTGGAGAGTGTAGGTTACGAACTCGTGGAAACAGGAAGCCATCCACTTCTATAAGTGGTGGTAGTTCACCAATCTCGAACTATCCCTATATCTTTTCCACAAAACACCAAGGAAAAATTTAATCAATGCAGTTTAAAATTTCCCCCATTTGCTAATACTGAAAGTAGAATAAATCATTAGCAATGGGGGAATTCTTATGGAACCGAGAATAAAAGTGGTACATATGAATCATGTAAGGAAAAAATTTATCCTAGGTATTTTTTTAATTGGACTTATTACATTATTTTTCTATGGTTTTACCGAGGATGTTTATCAAAACCAAGAAAGCTATAAGGAGCACTTGATTCGATTTCATGTATTGGCTAACAGTGATTCTCCTGAAGATCAAGCCTTGAAACTAAAGGTGAGGGACAAGATTATTCAGGAGATGAATCCCAAATTCGAGAAATCTGCCAGTTTAGATGAAACCAGGAGCATCATCGAGGATAATTTGGACGACATTCGGGAGATAGCGCTGCAGCAGATCCGGGAAGAGGGCAGTGATTATGATGTGAAGGTTAGTCTGGGAGAATCCATATTTCCTACGAAAAACTACGGCAGCATTACCTTGCCTGCAGGGACCTATGAAGCTCTGCGGGTTGTCATAGGAAGAGGAGAAGGTGCAAACTGGTGGTGTGTATTGTTTCCGCCTCTGTGTTTTATCGATATGGAGCATGGCATGACAGATGATCGTACAAAACAAGAGCTGATGAATGTCCTGACAGAGGAAGAATACAATATGATTCGAACGGCCAGCAGTGATGATGAAATTCCTGTAAAGTTAAAGTTTAAAGTGGTTGAGATATTGGAAGAAGCGAGGGTTAAATGGGATCAAATGGTGGGCATGAAACAATAAATTATAAGTATAGAACTGAGGCGGTAAAGTAATACCCCTCAGTTTTTATTATGACTATAAGAGAATTAAATTTTCCATTTTGTGACGTAAAAGTTGAATGATGCGACATAGAAAACCCGGAGCGGCATGGAAACCGCCCCCTACAGTGATTGATGGATGTGGCCATGTAGGGGCAGGTTTCCACGCCTGCCCGTTGGTGGGTTTCCATGACCGCCCGTTATATTTTATATCAATTGCCCATGCTGCGAAGCATCTTTTTCATAATATGTAACCTTCAACATGAATTCTCATATGCAATTATAACCAATCCTGTAACACAAGAATAAATGTCCTTTCCAGTACAAAAAATAATTTTAAACAAAAGGAAAGGAGGAATCTTATTGAAAAAGGTTGCGATGTTTACTTGTGTTACGTTGATTTTTGTTTTTAGTATTTCAGTCATGTACATAGACAGTTATTTCAATATCGGAGCTGCACAAGAAACCTTATATTGGGGCTCTAGTGGAGATCCAGTAAAAAAACTTCAATCCACATTGAAAAAATGGGGATATTATGACGGACCCATTGATGGTGTCTACGGTGGAGGAACCTTTGAAGCAGTTAAAAAATTTCAAAGAACCAATGGTTTAACCGCTGACGGTGTTGTAGGAACGAAAACCCTGGAAGCTCTAGGATTTCCAGTGAAGCAGCAGGCCAAGCAGCCCGATTATAAGCCCAGCAGCGCCGGGGTATCCAGAGATGATGAGGTTTCTTTAATGGCAAAGGCCATAACCGGAGAAGCAAGAGGTGAGCCCTATACAGGACAGGTGGCAGTAGGTGCCGTTATCTTGAACAGAGTCAGACACCCATCCTTTCCCAATACCATTGCAGGCGTTATTTATCAACCAGGTGCCTTCACAGCAGTCAGCGATGGCCAGATCAATTTGCCCCCGGCAGACAGCTGCTTAAAGGCTGCCCGGGATGCTATCAACGGATGGGACCCTACAGGAGGATGTATATATTATTGGAATCCTGCTACGGCGACCAGCAAATGGATATGGTCTAGAACGGTGGAAAAGAAGATCGGAAAACATTGGTTTGGTAACTGAAGGAGGTGGAAAGGATGAAATACGCAGTACCGATTATACTGGCGATTGCTCTAGTCGTTTCTGGTGTATGGGGATATAATCAAAATCAAGAGAAAAACGATTATTATACATTCCTCGACAACCAATTTCAGCGGATGTATTATGACATGATGGGCAGCGTGGAAAGTATTACTACAGATCTGTCTAAGCTTATGGTGTCATCACAAACCATGGAAAACGTGGTGTTATACTCTAATGTATGGCAAAATGCCTATAATGCCCAAGAAAAACTGTCGCAGCTTCCCATAAGGCATGCAGACATTAGCAAGACAGAGAAATTTCTCAGTCAGGTGGGAGATTACACCTTGGCCATGTCAAAGAGAAATCTAAAGGGGGAGCAGTTAAGCGACGAAGAAATGGAAAATCTCGAAAAGCTGCACAATTATGCTCTGGATTTATCCAAGGAACTTCATGAACTACAGAAAAAGGCCCTTAAGGATACTGTCTGGAAGGGAGAACTAAGAAAGAAAACTGCAAAGAATCTGGAAAAGCAGGAAAAAGAAGAAAATCCCATTCAATTAAAGTTTAACAAATTTGAAGAAAGAATGGTCGAATATCCCGAGCTCATTTACGATGGACCGTTTTCTGAGCATGTCATCAAAGGCATGAAGCCAAGGTTGCAGGGAGAGAAAATATCAGAGGAAGATGCGAAGAAGAAGGTAATCGAATTTTTAGGAAAAGGGAAGATTGAGAAAGTGGAGGAAACGGCAAACGGTAAGGGCAGAATCGACACCTACAGCTTTGAAGTGATCCCTGAAAACAAAGACAAAGACAAGCGCAATCCTGTATATATTGATATTAGTCAGAGAAAAGGCTATGTTGTTTGGATCCTTAATAATCGTAAGATAGAAAAAGTAAATCTTTCTGTGAAGCAAGCCATCAAGCATGCTTCCAAATTCTTGGAAGAAAAGGGCTTTAAGAACATGTCTGCTATGTATACCCTCCGCTATGATGGCGTTGTACTGATAAACTTCGTATACACACAGGATGATGTCGTGATGTATCCTGATCTGGTTAAGGTAAAGGTTGCCTTGGACAATGGAGAAATCGTAGGCTTTGATAGTACGGCTTTTCTTACGACGAATTATCAGCGAGATATCCCTAAACCGCAGCTGACACCAGAGCAGGCACAGGAGAAAATCAGTGTTCGAGCTAAAGTCTTAGAATCTCCCCGCCTGTGCTATATCCCTACGGATTCCTTTGGAGAGATTTTCTGCTACGAGTTTGAAACAGAGTATAAGGGAGATACATTTTTAATCTATATCAATGCAGTGAATGGTCAGGAAGAAAAGATATTAAAGACGATAATCGGTGAAAATGGTACGTTGATGATTTAGTATGATGAAGGAGGTATCAATATGGAGAACAATAGAAAAGGTTCTATACCGGATGAGGTCAAATATGAGATTGCCAGAGATATGGGAATTTATGAAACCATCAAGCGTGACGGCAGCTGGGCCAATGTGACCTCAAGAGACTGCGGAAACATCGTAAAAAAGACATTGGAAAGATCGCCTTATTATAAGCAATGAAAAAGCTGGCGAATAGCTGCTAGCAAAAGCCAAAAAGATATGAGGCGTGTATCGCTAAAACATTTCTACAGAACATGCGACTGAAGGCAAGACTTGGGGACTGGGGCCCTGTCCCCATGTGTTGCCTGGGCGATGAGTTACTTTTTCAGTACTTTCCGCTCCTGTCCGCACGTTTTCAAGCAAAAAAGCTGAAAAGACATCCTTCAGTTTTTTTGCTTTTTTATGCTATCCGCTATTAACTAGAAGCTATCAGCCAAAATCTCTTTAAAAAACATTTGAATAATATTTGTCATAAGGATAGAATATTAATGATATGAAGAAGAAAATGGGGTTTGCTGCTCCTTGGAAAATAAGGAGGTTTTCGTATGGCTAAAAAAATCAATGTTGCCGTGGTTTTTGGTGGGAAATCCGGAGAACACGAGGTATCTCTCATGTCTGCGACATCCATCATTCGCGCAATGGATAAAGAGAAGTATAATATTATTCCGTTAGGAATCACAAAAGAAGGAAACTGGATGATATATAATGGTCCCGTGGAAAAGATCGAATCCGGAGAGTGGGAAGGTATCTCCAACAAACTGCTGCAGGATAATCCTGCCAAGCACGTGTTTTCGGTGATACCCCTGGGAAATCAAAAATCCGAATCCTCGCTGGAATGCATCCCGCAAAATTTAGGGGAGCAGATCGATGTAGTATTTCCTGTGCTCCACGGCCCTTATGGGGAAGATGGAACCATCCAAGGCCTGCTGGAGATGGCCAATATTCCCTATGTAGGTGCGGGCGTACTGGCCTCTGCAGTGGGAATGGATAAGGTCTTCGCCAAGCGGTTATTTGAAATGGCCGGTTTGCCCATGGGTAAATATTGTGTTATCATGAGAAAAAAGTGGAAAGAAGATCACGAAACGTATATCAGAATGATTGAAGAGAACTTTACCTATCCTGTGTTTGTCAAGCCTGCAAACCTTGGTTCCAGCGTAGGGATTTCAAAAGCACATGACAGGGATGAATTTATTAAGGGTGTTGAAGAAGCAGCGAAACATGACCGAAAAATACTAATAGAAGAGTTCATTTCTTGCAGAGAGTTGGAATGCGGGGTTTTAGGAAATGATGAGCCCATGGCTTCGGTGGTAGGTGAAATTGTACCATCCCATGAATTCTACGATTATGAAGCAAAGTACTTCGATGATGGAAAATCAAAGATGATTATTCCGGCGGATATTCCAGAGGAAAAAGCCCAAGAAATCAGAGAACTGGCTGTCCGGGGATATAAAGCCATTGACTGTTCTGGATTAGGCAGAGTAGACTTTTTTATGGAGAAGGGGACCCAAAATATTTATATTAATGAGATCAATACAATGCCAGGCTTTACAAAGTATAGTATGTATCCTTTGCTTTGGGCCAATACAGGGCTGCCCTATGATCAGTTGATCGACCGATTGATAGAATTAGCTATAGAGCGACATCAAGATAAATAAAAAAATATATATCGTATGATTGTAAAATTTGATGCTTATAATTATTTTTCAACGAGAGGATGGATATTTGTAGGGTTAGAGGTTAAAGATTTCAGGTTGATCTCAAGAGGACTTTTGATTTAAAACCATATTAGACTGACCCCAGAACGTCTAACGTCTAACTTCTAACGTCTAACCTAATACAGATGAGGTGATAGCAAATGAAAAATGTATTATTAAAGATACAAGGAACGCAGAAAATGTCTGATGGTGAGGAAAATACCATAGAGCTTGTAACGGAAGGCAAACTATATGAAAAGCCAAATGCCATATATCTTGTTTACGAAGAATCAGAAATATCCGGTTTGGAAGGCTGCACTACGACAGTAAAGGTATCGAAGGATAAGGTATATATGCGTAGATTTGGTGTGAACAATTCAGAGATTGTTTTTGAAAAGGGAAAGCGATACGTTACCAATTATAACACACCCTACGGAGACTTTGATATGCAGGTAGTTACCAGTAACATGGAATATCATATTTCCGATGTAGTGAAGGGCGACATATTTATTGAATATGATATCAGTCTGGACGGATTGGTCGAGAGCAGCAATAAACTGAGTATTAAGATTATGTAGGTGGGACCGATGGTTGAGGAAATCCTGAAAAAACACCTACAAGCCTGTGTTTATGCTAAATATGATATTCAAATATCTTTTGATATGGTTGAAGTTTACCAGCCCAAAAACCATGGGCATGGTGATTTCACATCCAACATTGCTATGAAAGCTGCAAAGAGATTGAATGAAAAACCGGAGGTGCTGGCATCCTATCTAAAGGAAGCCATGACGGCGCAGTGGCATATGATCCAAGAGATTGAGGTCAAATCACCCGGGTTTTTAAACTTTTTTCTATCAGAGCAGTGGATGGATATTTGTTTGGATGAATTGCAGCAAAGATTACCCGAAATCCATCGGCGGCTTCAGAAGTTTATGATGAAACTTGATGATGATGTTAAGAAAAATGTGATAGAATCCTTAAGCAGGGAAGATATAAAAAAGACCCAATATGTTCATAGCAGAATGCATTCGATTTTGAATATATTCCATGATGAGGGACGATTTCCTCGACAAATAGGAGACCCAATACCGGACCGTCACAGGACAGAAGAGGAAAAGGTTGTTATTCAAAAAATCATCATGTATCCTGAGGTCATTAAAGTATTGGAAGAAAAAAGAGACTGTCATGAATTCTTACTTTACTTGAGGGAGATAGCGGAAGCTTTTCAGAAGTTTTCTGGTCCTCTGTTATTAAGGCAGATGCCCTTTAGCCAGCTGGCCTTTATACTGCAGATGATGGACATCATCCGAGAGATTGTAAAAAACGGACTAACTGCCTTTGGACTGGCAGCACCGGAAAAAATGTAGATGTCCCACTAGTTGGGCATTTATTTTAACAATGCTGACGAAAAATTGGCATCTAATGACGAACTTTGGGCAGAAAAGGAGGTAAAACAATGGATCTGATTTTTTCAAAACAGAATATGGAAGTGATCCTGGATTATCTGGTGGAAGGAATACAAATCATTGATCAACGGGGAAAAATTATCTATTACAATCGTGCCGCAGCGGCCCTGGACGATATCAATAAGGATATTGCCTTAGGTAAGCACATCTTAGAAATCTATCCTTCCTTGTCACCGGAAACTAGCACACTGTTAAGCGCTATTCGTACAGGGAATCCCATCTTGAACGTACAGCAGACCTTTATCAATTACAAGGGGAAAAAGATTACCACAGTGAATTCTACCATTCCCATCCGTGCCAGAGGAAAAACCATTGGTGCCATTGAAATATCTAGAAACATCACAGAAATGAAGGAATTATCTGAGCGGCTTGTGGATCTGCAGGAAAAGCTGACCATGGGAGAAAAACGCAGAAGAACTAAAGTCTCAGAAGGTGCCAAGTACACATTTCTGGATATGATTGGCCAGGATGAAACGATCTTTCATTTAAAATCCAAGGCGATGAAGGCAGCACAGACGTCATCCCCTATTTTGGTCTATGGAGAAACCGGGACAGGAAAAGAGCTGCTGGTACAAGCTATTCACAACGCCAGTGACAGAAGAAACAAGCCTTTTATTGCACAAAACTGCGGTGCATTGCCTGCCAGCCTCCTAGAGGGGATACTTTTTGGAACAGTAAAGGGTAGTTTTACGGGAGCAGACGACAGGGCGGGGCTGTTTGAACTGGCCGATGGCGGAACACTGTTTTTAGATGAAATCAACTCCATGCCCTTAGAGCTTCAGGTAAAACTGCTAAGAGTACTTCAAGACGGCAATGTTCGAAGAGTAGGAGATATAAAGACTAGGCAGGTTGATGTGCGAATCATCGCAGCCAGTAATATTGACCCCCGTACAGCTGTGGAAGGAAAGCAGCTTAGGGGAGATTTGTATTACCGCTTGAATGCTGTGGAATTGAGAATGCCCGAACTAAAGGAAAGAAGATCGGACATTTCCTTGCTAACCAGTTACTTTATTGAGAAGTTCAATGAAGCCTTTCATAAGCAAGTCACCAGTGTAGACAGGCATGTGGAACTGGCCTTTCAAAACTATGATTGGCCCGGCAATGTTCGGGAACTGGAGCACGTCATTGAAGGAGCCATGAATTTTCTAGAAGGTGATGTGATTACCTTGGACGATTTACCTTATCAATTTAAGAAATTCGGTAAAAACTATCATGGAAGGAAAAAGAGGGATCAGCTTATATCCCTTAAAAATGCCATGGATGCCTTTGAAAAGGAAAAGATTGAAGAAGCGCTGCACCGCTGTCATTGGAATATAAGCCACGCTGCAGATGCTTTGGATATTCCAAGACAGACCTTGCAGTACAAGCTAAAGAAGTACGGACTGGAAAGAAACGGTGCTGAAAATTGGGCGGAATAATCGATCACAATGATAAAATGGCGAGGATAATTGTTTGAAAAAAGATTTAATTTTCGCTTAAGGGCAGGGCTGCAGCCATCGGAACTTTCAAAAACGGAAAACCTTTGCCTATGGCATCATTCTTGCAATATGAAATGTCGAATTATGGTTAATAAATTTTTCGCAAAATACATAGGGAGGAATTTGATTATGAAAAAGGGATGTCCATACGGAACACACAGGGTAATTGATCCAGTAGGAGCGCTGCCGCAACCGGCCCAAAAAATTGACAACAACATGGAGATTTACGACAATGAGATTCTGATTGACGTGCAGACTTTAAATATTGACTCCGCCAGCTTTACGCAGATTAAAGAACAGGCTGGAGGAGACATCGAAAAGATTAAAGAGATCATGCTTGGTATCGTGGCAGAGCGAGGAAAACATCAAAATCCTGTAACCGGTTCAGGCGGAATGCTTATTGGAACCATAGAGAAAATCGGACCAGCATTGGAAGGTAAAACAGATCTGAAGGTGGGAGATAAGATTGCTACGCTGGTATCTCTTTCTTTAACACCACTAAGGATCGATGAAATCCTAGAAGTGAGGAAAAATATTGATCAAGTAGATATTAAAGGTAAGGCTATATTATTTGAAAGTGGCATCTATGCTGTATTACCAAATGATATTCCAGAAGGTCTGGCACTATCTGCGCTTGATGTTGCTGGTGCTCCAGCGCAAACGGCTAAGCTGGTAAAACCCGGAGATACGGTGTTGATTATCGGTGGAGCGGGAAAATCCGGTATGATGTGCTGCTATGAAGCAAAGAGAAGAGCTGGTGTAACAGGTAAAGTAATCTGCTTAGGACACAGTGAAAAGAGTCTTGAAAGAGCGAGACAAGCAAACATTGCAGATGTTTATATCCAAGCAGACGCTACAAAGCCTGTGGAGGTTATGCAAAAAATCGCTGAGATTACCAATGGTAATATGACAGATATCACCATCAACTGCGTAAACATACCAAATACAGAGATGACCAGTATTTTGGCTACGAAGAAGGAAGGTTTGATCTACTTCTTCAGTATGGCCACAAGCTTTACAAAGGCTGCCCTGGGCGCTGAAGGTGTGGGCTCAGACGTAACAATGATCGTTGGTAACGGATATACCAAAGGACATGCCGAGATCACCCTTCAAATCTTAAGAGAAAGTGCTGAAATGAGAAAAATCTACGAAGAATTATATGCGTAAAAGAGCGGTTGAAGGTTGAAGGTTACAAACGGGCAGGCGTGGAAACCTGCCCCTACGCAGTCACATCCATCAATCAATGTAGGGGGCGGTTTCCATGCCGCCCCGGATATGAAAACCAACAATAAAATGTCCATCAACGATTGGACATCAAATATAGGAGGTTTCGAAATGCGAAATTTTAAAGAAATTGAAATGTGGAAAGATGTAACGGACGAACAATGGAACGATTGGCATTGGCAGGTGCAGAATAGAATTTCTACCATTGAAGATTTAAAGCAAATCGTCAATTTGACAAAGGAAGAAGAGGAAGGCATCAAGAAATCCTTAGAAATCTTAAGAATGGGAATCACACCATACTATGCACTTTTGATGGATAAGGACGATCCAAACTGTCCTGTTAGAAAGCAAGCAGTACCAACCATGTATGAAACCTACAAGAGTGATGCGGATATGGATGACCCCCTGCACGAGGATTCTGATTCACCAGTACCTGGCTTGACCCACAGATATCCTGACAGAGTATTGCTGCTCATTACAGACATGTGTTCCATGTACTGTCGTCACTGCACAAGAAGGAGATTCGCAGGGCAGCAGGATGATGTGATGCCAATGGATAGAATCGATGCTGCTATTGAATATATCAGAAACACACCGGTAGTAAGGGACGTATTATTGTCTGGTGGAGACTGCTTATTGGTAAGCGACGATAGATTAGAATATATCGTTAAAAAGCTGAGAGAAATTCCCCATGTACAAATCGTAAGATTAGGTTCGAGAACCCCTGTTGTTCTACCACAAAGAATTACACCAGAATTAGTGAATATGCTGAAAAAATATCATCCGATCTGGTTAAACACCCATTTCAATCATTCCAAGGAAGTAACGCCTGAAGCAGAAAGAGCTGTTCGATTACTGGCTGATGCAGGGATACCATTAGGCAACCAGTCTGTACTGCTTAGAGGCGTGAACGACTGTGTTCATGTCATGAGAGAATTGGTACACAATCTTGTAAGAATGAGAGTTAGACCATACTATATCTATCAATGCGATCTTTCCGTAGGAATCGAGCACTTTAGAACACCGGTTTCTAAGGGGATAGAGATCATCGAGGGATTAAGAGGCCATACGTCCGGTTATGCAGTACCAACCTTCGTAGTGGATGCACCGGGGGGCGGCGGAAAGACACCGGTCATGCCTCAATATGTTATCTCACAATCTCCAAGCAAGGTAATCCTTAGGAACTTTGAAGGGGTTATTACCACGTACACAGAACCGGCACCATACAAAGAAGAGTGCCACTGTCCGATCTGTACGGCTGAAAGAGAACACAAGATGACAGGTGTTGCCGGACTACTTCAAGGCAATCAAATTGCCCTAGAGCCTGCAGATTTGGAAAGACATAAGAGAGGACATCACGAGTAAAACGTTAGCAGTAGGCAGTTAGCAGTTAGCCGAAAAAGATTAACTTAATGTGTTCTGCTAGTTGACTCCAATTTGCTAGAGGCAAGACTTGGGGACTGGTCCGCTGTCCGGTGCGTTTTTTGCCGGACTGGGGCCCTGTCCCCATGTGTTGCCAGACGAAGAGTTATTTTTTTAGCAGTCTATACTTTTCTTTTGTCTTTTTAAAAGCTGCTAACGGCTAACCGCTAACAGCTAACGTCAAGAAGGAGGGACCCCGATGCAATTAATGGATCTGATCCAGCAGAAATATCATGTGGTATCTGTGGTAGGTATGGCAAAGAACGCAGGGAAAACCATGACATTAAACAAACTTATCGACGAAGCAATGGAAAAGCACATACGACTGGGACTTACCTCCACAGGAAGGGATGGGGAAAAGCAGGATTTAGTGACCATGACCGAAAAGCCTATGATTTATGTTGAGGAAGGGACATTGATTGCCACGACTGAGGGAACCTTTAAGCTGTCGGAAGCAAAGCTGGAGATTTTGGAAGTTACAGACTACTATACATCTATGGGGAGGATTGTGATTGCCAAGGCACAGTCCTCCGGTTATGTAGAACTGGCCGGGCCCAACACGACCCGGGATATTAAGGCTGTAACGGAAAGATTGCTCCAATATGGGGCGAAAGTCGTCATTGTGGATGGTGCCATTGATCGTATGGCATCTGCAGCACCTTCTGTGACAGAGGCTACGATTTTGGCTACTGGCGCGGTATTGAGCAGGGACATGAATCAGGTGATTGAACGAACCATCCATCAAGTACAATTATTTTCTCTCGAGGAGGTTAAAGAGCAGGAAGTCAGACTTCTGGCAGAATCTGTTCTGGAGAATAAAGAATACTGCTTGATTGATGATGACTATCAGGTAGAAATGATACCCATTCAGACCGCCTTAAACAGCGGTCAGCAAATCGGTACAGCCCTTAAGGATCATACAGCCTATGTGGTTATTGGAGGATCCTTGGTAACAAAGACCATAAAAGATATTATGGATGTAACGAAGAAATATAAACAGGTCACCTTTATTGTGAAGGATGCCACGAGGATATTTGTGGATGCCAAGGATTGGCTTTATTTTGTAAAAATGGGATTGCAGGTTAAAGTGCTGCACAAAATTTCCCCTTTAGCCGTTACGGTCAATCCCTATGCACCTCAGGGATATTATTTTGATCCCATGGAGTTTCGGAAAAAAATGCAGGAATATTTGAAGCATATCCCCGTATTGGATGTGGTGTTAGGTGGTGAAGCGTGATGTTCATGGATCATAACGTTTTTAAAAACATAGCTTTGGATTATGTATTTGATCGAATCACAGTCTATACACCCTTTGGTGAGACCGCGAAAAAGCAAATGCAGCCATATCGAAAGGGCGATGAAGATAAGCTTTTGGAAGAATATGATCGGATTGGACACATTGTTTCTTTGATAGAATCCCAGCGATATACCCTATTAGAAATAAGAAATCTATTTAAGTCTATTAAGGATTTGCGGGGTTCCTTTAAAAGGGTAAGGGAAGAGACGGTGTTAAGTACAGTAGAACTCTTTGAAATAAAAATATTCATCGGTCTGCTGGAAAAGCTGGAAGAAAGCTTGAAAAAGCTAAAATGGCATATTCCAGGGGATTTGGAGATAACACCAATCCCTTATTTAAAGACGTTATTTGACCCTCAAGACAGTGGAATAAACACCTTCTATATCTATGAGGAATATTCCGAAGCCCTTAAGGCCATCCGTGAGGAAATGAAGAAGATCGAAGGGGAAATAAACCGGGGGAAGTTTGAACAGCGCACCAGAATTGAAGCACAGACCAATATCAAGCTGCGGCCCAATGGAGAAATCATCATCAACAAAAGCAATACGGCACTGCTGGCGTCTGTAGAGGCCTGTGAAGAGCTTACATATAGCTCTGAAACGTATATGAATATTACCTATAAGCTGAAGATGGATGAACGTCATGAAGAAATGCATCAGCATATGGAGCTGTTAAAGACCCAGGAGGAAGAGGAAGAATTCAAAATTCGACGATACTTAACTGGTGAAATTCACCGGTATATTGAGGATATTGACAGCAATATCCAGGCCATTGGTGCTTTGGATTTATTGGTCGCCAAAGGATATTTGGCGGTAGGGATGAAGGCACTGAAACCTGAGATCATTGAAGAAGATCGAATTTATATTGAAGAAGGAAGACATGTTAAGGTGGAGGATTCTCTTCGGAAGCAGGAAAAGAAGTTTACACCCATAACCATAGGACTGAAAAAGGGTGTTACCTGTATTACTGGAGCCAACATGGGGGGGAAGACCATCACCTTGAAATTGATTGGACTGCTGACAGCCATGGCACAATATGGGTTGTTTGTGCCTGCGGCTAAGATGGCGTTTTCTTTGAGAGATACGATTTTTTTTTCATTGGGGGATTTACAGTCGACAGACATGGGGCTTAGCACCTTCGGGGCTGAGATCATGGTTATGAAAGAAATGCTCAAAAAATCAGATGGTAGGACATTAATCTTAATTGACGAACTGGCAAGAGGAACCAACCCATCAGAGGGCTATGCCATTTCAAAGGCTATCGTAGATTACTTAAAGGATAAAAAAGCAATGACAGTAATCACAACACACTTTGACGGTGTTGCAGATGGTGAAGGGGTTTGCCATCTGCAGGTACGGGGACTGTCCGGTGTGGACTTTGAAGAACTCCAGCGTAAATTGGAGGAAACTGCCGGTGTGTTAGGTATTGAATTGGTTCATCAATATATGGACTATCGTTTGGAATGTATAGAAAATAGAGGTATGGTACCTAGAGATGCCATCAATATTGCACGATTGATGGGACTGGGAGAAGAAATTCTAAAAGAAGCAGAGCGGAATTTGGAAGATATGTAGGGGCGGGTTTCCATGCCCGCCCGCCTAGGACTTGGGGACTGTACCTACTGTCACGCCTGTTCTTGGCGGGACTGAGGGACTGTCCCCATGTCCTACATAGGGAATCATAGCCTATTCTATAAATCAAATCTTGAAATTGGATGTCTAAAAGGGAGGAAACGCAAAATGCGAAGCAAGCTGAACTTAGATCAACAGCTGATTGAAAAGGCCCGAAACTCTGCTGCCAGAATTGCAGCAGATACGCAGCAGTTTATTGATCAGCATACAACGGTAACAGTTGAACGAGCGATTGCAAGACTATTTGGCATTGACGGGGTAGACGAGATCGGAAAACCCCTGCCAAATGTGATGGTAGACAATATGAAGGATGGCGGCGGTTTGTCCCAAGGGATAGCCTACTGGTTAGGCAATGCCATGATTCACACAGGCAAGCAGCCCCAGGAAATTGCTGAAATGGTGGCCAGGGGCGAACTGGATTTAACAAAGATTCCTGTATCAGACCAGCGTAAAATCGAAGAAACCATACGACCCTTGGCGGAAAAAATGGTGAAAAAAATCCGGCAGAATCGTAAAGATCGTGAAAACTTTCTAGAGACATTGGGTGAAGGCGCAAAGCCATATATCTATGTTATTGTGGCCACGGGAAATATCTACGAAGATGTATTGCAGGCCCAGGCCGCGGCAAGACAAGGCGCAGATATCATTGCTGTTATCCGTACGACAGGGCAAAGCTTACTGGACTATGTTCCTTATGGTCCAACCACAGAGGGCTTTGGAGGTACCTACGCAACACAAGAAAACTTCCGTATCATGAGAAAGGCACTGGATGAGGTTGGCCAGGAAGTGGGGAGATATATCCGCCTTTGCAACTACTGCTCCGGTCTTTGCATGCCGGAGATTGCTGCCATGGGCGCCTTGGAAAGATTGGACGTTATGCTCAACGATGCCTTGTATGGTATTTTATTCAGAGATATCAATATGCAGAGAACCCTGGTTGACCAATATTTTTCACGGGTGATTAACGGATTCGTAGGCATCATCATCAATACAGGCGAAGACAACTATCTAACCACAGCCGATGCCGTAGAAGAAGCCCATACTGTACTGGCATCACAATTTATCAATGAACAATTTGCATTGAAAGCCGGTATACCTGAGGAACAAATGGGACTGGGTCATGCATTTGAGATGAATCCTGATATTAAGGATGGATTTTTGCTTGAATTATCCCAGGCGCAAATGGCAAGGGAAATCTTCCCGAAGGCGCCGCTAAAATATATGCCTCCTACCAAATTTATGACAGGAAATATCTTTAAGGGACATATTCAGGATGCACTATTCAATATGGTATCTGTTATGACCAATCAAGGAATACAGCTTTTGGGTATGATGACGGAAGCTATTCATACACCGCTTTTAATGGATCGTGCGTTATCCATTGAAAATACAAAGTATATCTTTGAGAATGCAAGAAGCTTTGGCGATGAAATTGAATTTAAAAAGGATGGCATCATACAAAAGAGAGCCCAAGAGGTACTTGGTAAAGCTGCAGAGATGCTGGAAGAAATCGAGCATGAAGGATTATTTGATACCTTGGCACATGGTAAATTTGCCGGTGTGAAAAGGGCTGTAGATGGCGGAAAGGGTCTTGACGGTGTAACCCAAAAAGGGGATAAATATTTCAACCCATTTATTGAATTGATGTTGGGAGGTGCAAGATAATGTCCGTACAACAAGTGGATTTAACAAAAATTAAGCCCTATGGTGATACGATGAATGACGGGATGGTGCAGTTAAGCTTTACGCTGCCTATACCTTATGGTGAAGAGGCAAAGGAAGCAGCCAGACGTCTTGCACTGAAAATGGGATTGGAAGAGCCCAGTGTTGTCCATGCAGAGGATTTGAAGGTTGGCTATACCATGTTTGTGTTATACGGAAAATGCCAACATACCATCGACTTTACCACCATCGAAGTGCCAAAGGTGGAAGGTGATGTCATGGATAAATATGAAGTGGAACACTATATTGAGGACAATATTGGGCGGGATGTAGTGATCGTAGGTGCATGTACAGGAACCGACGCCCACACGGTAGGCATTGATGCCATCATGAACATGAAGGGCTATGCAGGACATTACGGATTGGAAAGATATAAAGGTATTCAGGCCTACAATATGGGAAGTCAGGTGCCCAATGAAGACCTGGTAGCAAAAGCTATCGAGTTGAAGGCCGATGCAATCCTAGTTTCCCAGGTAGTAACCCAGAAAGACGTTCACATTCCAAATCTGACACAAATGGTTGAACTGCTGGAAGCAGAAGGCATCCGGGATAAGATCGTCTTGGTATGCGGAGGCCCTAGACTTAGCCACGAACTGGCTAAGGAACTAGGCTATGATGCAGGCTTTGGCTCAGGCAGTTATGCAGAGGACGTGGCATCCTTTGTGGTGACAGAGATGGTAAGAAGAGGATTGAAATAGAAAAAGACATGGGGACAGAAAAGCCTGTCCCCATGTCTTTTTATTTATCTCTTCACCTTAACCGTAAGACTATTGTACAGCATTACGGCAATATCCCCTCTGGTTACTGCTTGGTCAGGTACAACCTTGACGCCCTTTGTAATACCTAAGGTATTGGCTTTGCTGATAAAGTTGTTGGGCCAGTCATCAGCTGGAACATCTTTCCCGTAGCCCAATGCATTAACGATAATGGTCAATGCTTCGCCATAAGTAATGTTGTTGTTGAATCGGAAAGTGCCATCCTCGTACCCTCTAATGAGCTTTTCATTAACAGATATGTTGATATGTCCTGTTCCCCAATGATCCTTTGGAACGTCTTTAAAGACAGTGGTTCCTTTGCTATTAAGGGCGTCCTTTTCTTTACCGATCAGTCTAACGGCTACGGCAGTAAATTCAACCCGTGAAATGTTATCCCCAAAACGCATATTGCCATCCGGATCTCCCAATAAAAGACCTAAAGCCTTTAATTCCGTTCCTATTTCAGTCAGTGTTTTCGTCTGGGCAAAGCTGCCCTGAAAGGAGAATAGAACGAAAGTAGTTACTAGAATGAATAGACCGATTTTTCTCATCAAAATAATTCCTCCCTTTTACAGATCCACTTATCATCTTTCTTAGATACCAAAGTTGGTTAATTATACTATCTACTTTACATTATAACAGTGAAGGAATGTGAAAAGATTTCAGTTCTATTACAATTAGATAAAGATTGTATGTCATAGGTATAAGAAGACAGCATAAAAAAGCTTCCGAAATATCACTTTCGGAAGCTTTTTTCATGGATTAATATTCATAATCATAATCGCCATCAATATCATTGTCAGAATCATCATAAGAGTATTCAGCAATTCTGTAGTTGGAGCTGTCATAGACAATCACTTTGATATCTTCGTTAAAATCTTTGTCAATCTCTTTACAAATATCCAGAATGAAATCTCTAAAGTCAGACTTATTTCGACTTGACCAATAGCTGGAGCTGCGGCTGAAATCGCCGTCCATTTCCACTTCAATATCATCATTGGACAAGTAGCGGAGACTGTATGTAAATTCCATAGTTCTACCGTTATTGGTATGGCGGTCATAATCGTCTTCCAAAGTGCTTTCCATATCATCCAGGTCATCATCATCACTACTGCTGCCGTAAGTATAGGCTTCTTCTAAATCATTGTCAGAATCATCATAGATATATTCAGCAGTTCGGTCTTTATCTTTATCATAGACGATGATCTCCACGTCCTCATTAAATTCTTTGTCGATCTCTTCGCAAATATCTAGGATGAAGTTTTTGAAGGTTGAATTACTCCTACTTGTCCAATAGCTGGATGTGCGATCAAAATCTCCGTACATCTTGACACGAATATTATCATTGGAAAGTTGACTTACATCATAGGTAAAATAGAGATTTCTTCCATTATTATAATGTTTTTCATAGTCATCAGCCAGCAAATCCTCTAAATCTTCCAAATCATCAGAACTGCTGCTGGAACTTGTACTGGTGTTATCTTTTAGCATGGATAACTGAAGTTCCTTTTGCTCTAATTGAAATTTCAAGTCATTGACTTCTATATTCTTTTGTTCAAGCTGATACTTCAGCGTACTGAGCGCAACGGCGTCCGCCGTACTGCTTGTGATGTTCATGATTTTCCGATCATTATCCCAATTAAGGGTATAACCCAGATTTTTCGACAGATCATTTAAGGATACGTAAATATGATCATTGTAGATAAAGGGTTGATTGGTAAAAGTCATCGGCGAACCATTCATGTTGATTTGAAGATTATAAAACCATGCAGTAATGGTTTTACTGTAGGTCTGAGAAGCGCCAACGGTTGTTCCAAGTAAAAACACAAGTAAGAAAGTACATAATAATCTCTTTTTCATATGGTTACCCCCATGTTTTGCCATTTACCATTTTATTGTAACATATATTGATGAATTTTCTCAAGGTTTTCATGTATATTGGGGCTTAAGACGGGTCCCGTAATTTATTTAACACAATTGAAATACAAGAATTCGAGTTTTTCTGGTAAAATTAGACATAGAAAGGAAAGTATAAAGAGCGACGCAAGTTTTACCGATACCTATATACGGAGTATTTTGATGCGTGAATTTGAAGGGGGGGACGACTGCATCCTTATGATGTAGTTTGCATATGAAGAAAAAAACTGTACTTAGTATATTATTATCTATTTTCGTTATGATTCTTTCTATACCTTATTCGCTTTTTTCCTTTGCCCAGGAAGATGTTTTGTCAGATATAGTAATTGGAGGAACATCTGTTATTAATCAGGACAATCCTGTTATTAACTTGCTTGATCCAACGATTCAGTTTCAGTTTAAGTATCCGATTACCAATCTTGACAAAAATCAGGTTCATATAAAAACAGGAGAGGAAGCTTTTCCTTTAGACCCTGGAAATGATATTACTTTGTTAACAAATGCCCAGGGACAACAAACAATTCTCCAGATAAAAATTAACGATAATCCAAATCTGGGAAATGTTCCACTAAGAAAAAATACATCCTATCAGATTGAAATTGAGGCCGGAGCCTTACAACTGAATTCGGGCTCTTTGATAACCAATGATGAAATAACGAAATCCTTCGTAACAGGGGGAACTGGAGCAAATCCTCAAGCAAATGCCTACAGTTCAAGTGAGGCGTTTACAGACGATATACGGAATAAGAGTCAAACCGGACTTGCAGCAGACGGGGCGATCCACATAAAATTTGACCGAGAAATAAAAATTGAAGAGGGACAGAATCTAATTGATAATACGACACTATACAGAATGCTGGTACCTAAAATCACATTGGATGCGCCAAATGGAGAATTTCTTTATGAAAAAGCTGTAGACAATACGGTAGCAGGTGTTGTTTATGGAGAGGTCTATGTACATAAAGATGATTATAAAGAAGCTGTTGAACTGCAGAGTGTAGAAATCGTAGGAACACAGAAAAATATTGTGAAAGTAAAATCCAAAAATCCATTGGCGTATTTAAACCAATATCAGTTGTCAATAGATAACCAAGAAATCGAAGATATTTACGGCTATAATGCGAAGGAAGACGTAAGTTTTTATTTCTGGACAAAAGTTTCTAGCAGCACGACAACACCATCATGGACAGGATTAAGCGGTAGTTTAGTATCTGGAGAATATTATTGCAATTTGAATTATGGAGTCGAGAAGTATAGCCCTACCAATCCCATCGAATTAAATATCTCCGGAGCGGTGATCCCTTCTTCTAAAAACAGTGCCTTAGAAGGCAGTTATTATAAAAACAGAGGTTTAGAGAATATCATCCTAAGTCCGCTGTATGATGATGGTCAAGTGTATGTTGTTGGCAGTGAAACAGAAGATATTGATCTGTTTTTAGGAGAGGATTTCCAACTGACCTTGTCAGAGGCTATCAGCCCGATAGGGCAGGCCGTCACATGGCAGTCTAAGGATGCTGCCATTGTAAAGGTTGATCAGGATGGAAACCTGGAGGGTCTGAAAAAGGGTACAACGCAAGTCTATGCCCTTGCGTCCGATGACAGCAGTATCTTGACCACTGTAACCGTCCATGTTCTAGAAGGTGCGTTAAAGATTGAGAAATTTGAAATTATCTATAACGCCAATGCATTGGATACGAAGCTGCTATTATACCCCAGCCAACTCTTAGACAGTGGAAGGGCTTATCGCCTCGTAATACCTGCTGAAACCTTTGAAACACGAGGCAGCACATATCTTCCTAAATTAACCATGGACTTTGTAACCGGTGGAGACAGCAGTGGCGATATTCGTATCGAATCTTTAGGAAACAACACGACAAATGTTGGAAGCCTGATGGGCAGCACTGAATTTATTTTCTGGATCTACGGGTATAACTTCCACGAGAAAATAAAGAGTATCGAGCTGCTTCGGGAAGACGGGACGCACCCTATAACCATTGATCCTAAATACATCTACTTTGAAAACGTGGACAAAATTAAGGTTACTTTAAAAGATCCTTTAAAAGCATCCGTTGCAAAAGAGGATTACGCAGGAAAATACACGTTGGCAATCAATTTTGAGAATCCTAATAATCCTTCTGAGACTGTTTCGGTAGCAGCACCTGCTAATTTATATTTTGAGATTCTTACTTTGGGAAAACCTGTTGTGACAGCTACGTCTCCCAGCACCAGTGGAACGGTGGATGAAAAAAGTCTGACAAGATTGCAAGTTGTTTTTAACGATCCTGATGGGAAATTAGGTATCTATAATACAACGACAGGTCTAACCAATATGATGGATTCCATCGTTAAGGCACTGGGGAGCAGCGCTTCCATGATTGACACCGATGCTATTAATGAGATTCTAAATATGAATGAAATCGATCGGGAAAGCTACATTGCATCAAACATACTTGTAAAAAATACCACGAATAAAACGGCAACCCTATACGTTCCATTAAAACCATTACGTTCCCAAACCACCTACTATGTTACGCTGCGACCGGGGATTGTGACAAACGATGCAGGAACCAACGATGAGATCACCTGGTCCTTCCAGACCCGTTCGGTGCCCACGGTCCATGAAATAAGCATCGGCAGTGTGGTTGAAGATTATGATGAGGATGAACCGATTATCCTTAAAGGCGACTTCTTTGAAAACACAAGTATTTCCGTATACTTCAATGATATAGAGGCAGACCGGGTTGATGTGGAAGAGGTTGAAGATGAAAGCGGAAATGTGATTGAAAAAATTCTGAAGGTTTATCTGCCTGAAGGCAGCAACAAACTGCCAGCAGGGACTTATAATATAAAAGTGGTAAATGATTCTGACCATTCAACCATCGAATATGGTGCTTTCAGTGTAATAAAAAAGGGTGAAAATGCACCAAACAGTGATTATTTAGTAAAAGGGAAAGAAAGAGAAGGCGAAATAAGGGGAAATCTAAAAGTCAGTGAAGATACCCTCCATTTAAGCTCTCGCTACACAGATGATGCTTTTGTTACCCTTGAATTGGATGATCTGATGGAACAGGATGTTTATCTGAGAAAAATCCAGTTTGACGGTCATAAGAGCGATAAGATCGGTATATTGGAAACAAAGTCAAAATGGAGCGATGTGACCCTCTATGGTGTGACCTTGGACAATCATAGTGAAAGTGATGAAATAACCATCACAGTGGGAAGGGTAGAACCCACGGTTGCCCAATCTTTAGGAAAAAAGCTTGGAAGTAAAGCAGTAAAATCCCAGTACATACAGGTATCCGGAGAAAATTATCTGATAACCGGCTTGCAGCTTCGTATACCTTTTTCGAACAGTAGTGGAAAGAACCTAAAAGTTTTGCGGTATGATGAGGCTACAAGAAATTTTTATGAAGTAAAAGCCGCCGTGAATTTAGTGGATGGCATTGTCAATGTAACTTCACAGGATAAAGGCATTTTTGTTGTCGTAGAAGAATAGGATGGAGAAGGCGGTGACTATAAAAAATGTTTAGGAGAAAAAGTTCTCGATTAAAGACAGTGGTTTGCTTTATGCTGACGTTTATGTTAATATTCGGACTGTTGCCATGGCAGGACGATTATATTTCTTATGCCGCTGCAGCAGTAGATAGTATAGAAATCATGAAAATCTATAATGGTAATTATGATACACCTACGCTGTACTATTTAACGGTATATGGAACAGGATTAAGCACATTAGAGGTGGAATATTTCAAGGACGATGGAAGTAAGGTGAAGCTTACGCCGTCAAGTCCGGGAGATTATGTGGTTCAGTATACCATTCCCATGAGCGCCAGCGGATCTAAGTTTGTTATCAATGGAAAAACGTATCAACTGGTAGAAAGTGATATGCCACAAATCAAAGGCGTATCGTCAAAGCTGGTTAAATCAGGAGATGCACTAGGAATTACGGCAAACAATTTGGAACAAGATCTTCAGGCGAAGGGGATCGAAATCAGGTATTTCAAAGGAACTACTGAAAAAGATATTACCGATACCATGGAACATACAAACAATGATCAGGTGACAAAGAATGTCACGATTACCTCTGGCCTGGGCTCTCAGAATCTTGAGGTAATCAAAGATTATACGGATGTAACTTATGGGACACCGGGGACACCTGTAACCATTGCTTACCGCTATCTGGATGCATTTAGAGTGTATACGGATATCACAGGCATTTCTGGTGATATTATCATATTCCCCAATAAAGGGAAAAAAGGGGATACGGTGACCATTAGTGCAGACACATTCCCAGAGGATTATTCTGTTTTTTTAGTTGAAAACCTGGAAGACCCCTTCTTTGGGAAAAATCTTGGTGAAAGCATACTTAATAATCATAGTCCGACCCAAAAAGACACCATTACTTTTAAAGTGCCAAACGGACTGGATTTAAAGACCTATGAGGTAGTATTAACAAATTACATAGACCCTACCGGCATTAACCCTGACGATAACCTTTCAAACGATATCGTCAAGCAGCTGCATATCGGAAAGTTTACGGTTGTAGATGGAACGTTTTTGCCCCAAATACAATCTATTGACCCATCCTCCGGACCTGATTCAGGCTCTGAGGCGAAAATCTACGGAAAGTTTTTTGAAGAGTTAAACATTGATTTATTAACAAATTATGATGATCAAAATGTTACATTAGACGTCTACGAAAATCTGGATACTAACATAAAGCAGCTTGAAATTACCTATCCTCCTAATGCCAAATACAACGGCAAGGACGTAACTGTAAAAAGGTATATCTCTGTAATTGTGGGGAATGCTGCAGAATTTCAAGATGAAACCAAGCAGTCCTTTAAGCCCGGGGCCAATCAATTTGATATGCTCACTGTCATGATTAAACCATTGGAATCTGGGGATACAGATTTAGTAAAGGATGTGGTCGTGAACATAGAGACGGTTCTAACAGAAACAGTCAGTGGGCAGGTACATAAAATCAGCGAAAGGGCCGTAAAAGAGAACGCCTATACCTTCATACCAAGCTTCAATGAGCCTACGATTACGGAAGTCATGCCTCAAATTATTCCGGTGACAAACAGCGGAATGTCCTATGAGACTGCCGCTGATATGGTTATCAATATAAAAGGCAAGGACTTCAATGTATTTAAATATACACCGGATGTCGGACCTAATGCAGGGAAAGAACTGGTGCTTTACCCTAAAAT
This sequence comes from Bacillota bacterium, assembly GCA_049324315.1. GTDB lineage: Bacteria > Bacillota > Clostridia > Peptostreptococcales > Thermotaleaceae > JBMOKU01. The sequence continues at coordinate 98,989 of JBMOKU010000053.1, forward strand.
TGTGGTGGGCGGTAGTGATGACAGTGGTGAAATTGTGCTTAAAAGAATTGGCAATACGGTATATGATGAATTGAACAATGAAGTAGCGGGTGCCAGTGTTGAAGTCTATAACAGTCAAGGTAGTGTCGTGGATGGAACAACAGGTAATGAAATCGGTACATCCGTTGTTGTTCGTATACCTGCGGGGCTGCCTATCAGCTTAGATAAAGTAAATGCTTCTGCCCAAGGTGTCGGCGCTGCCAATCCTATCAGAAAATCTGAAAACTATGGTTATTATGTGACCAAATCAGATGCTGTTCGATTTGTGCATACAGAGGATGTCCCGGTCATTCAAGAAGTTACCCCCAATGTTGTTACGGTTGATGGGGGTGAAGACATTGTCATCAAAGGAAGCAATTTTGCTTCCGATGTAAAGGTATACATTGATGGTGTAGAGGTGACGGGAATAAAACGAAATGGTGTGGGAACACAAATCGATTTTAAATCCCCGAAAGGCCGGGAAGGCGAAACCATTCTTTATGTGTTGAATCCTGCCACCGGCGGTGTAGCAACGTACCCGTTCATCTATGTAAAAACCTATACAGACCCGAAAATAACCGACTTTTCTCCGAAACAAGGGAAAACGGGCACGCTGGTTGTCGTAAACGGTGATAATTTCTTAAAGCCTGATCCTACGGCTTTGGAAAAAGATATTTTCAAATTGATTGGGACAAGGATTCTTTTAGAGGGTGTCGATATTAATGAATACAATAGGGACCCTATTACCAAACAGATCGAACTACAGAATTTTGTGGCTGCGAATAAAGTGGTAAGCATCGTTGACGGAAAGCTGAAGGTGCAAGACTATTACCACAGCATTGTTTTGAAGGATACAACCACAGACAGGTTCTATACGTTGGATGTGAACCTACAGGGAAATGTTATTCTTTCAAACGGTATTGACCAGACGTATACCTTGAAAGTTAATGGTAGTATCATCACAGCGGAAAAGGATGGGGGCGGAATCTACGATGTAACAGTTCAAGAGGCTTTGGATGCCGAATTGGGTACAAACAGTGATTTTGTTTACTTGGATGCAGATGGCGATTCAAATCCTGAATTATCGCTGAAAGTAATGACGCCCTTTGTTGTAGAGAGCGGTGCCATCACAGGAGATAATGTAAAGGTTGTAGATATCAATAAGCTTTACTTTACAGTTCCTATCCTTCCTGGTGACGGCTACTATGATGTAACGGTAATCAATCCGGACACGAAGAAGGACAGTAAGAATGATACCAATGGATTCTACTATTATACCCTGCCTTCCAGTAAACCCAATATCGTATCCATAACGCCTGATCATGGTTCTGTGGATGGTGGATACATTATTACCATAACAGGGCAAAAGGAAGCGGGCAGAGAATGCTTTGTAGATGATGGTACCAATAAGACAAAGGTATCCATCAATGGTGTGGAAGTTGCCAAAGATAAAATTACAGTCAGCGTGGATGGACAATCCATGGAGGTTGTAGTTCCCGCGTTGGGTATAGACCTAAGGACAGAATATGGAACAGACCGCTTGACGGTGCCTGTGGTTGTTGTCAACCCCGATGGAGGTAGTGCCAGCAAGGAAGATGGCTTTACCTATGTTATTCCCACATCTCATCCTGAAATTACAAAAATAACACCATCAACGGGTAGTGCTTCCGGGAAAACACCTGTAGAAATATCTGGGAAAGATTTCCGGTTCTATGAGCCATTTAATGATGTGGATCGAGATGGAGAATGGAGTCTGGGTGAGATATATGAAGATTTAAACGGGTATCATGTTGAGCCTGACGGATCCTACGAGCCGGAGGATAATACACAGACCATGGGCCCTGATGATTTCAGAGGAAAAACCATGGAAGACCTGAAGGGGTCTTTAGATACCATGTATGATACCATTGTACCGCCTGTACTGCCGAAGGTATATTTTGGTGGGAAGCCTGCAGAGATCATTGAATTTGCCAACGGATACTTGAAGGTTATTCCTCCCGCCGGCAAGAGCGGTGCCGTGGATGTATATGTGGTGAACAACGATTCAGGTATTTCAAACATGGTAAAGTACACTTATGAAAACTCTAACCCAGCTATTGATAAAATTGTACCGCCTGAGGGCAAGAAGCAAGGGAAGGATCGCGTCGAGGTGTTTGGAAGTGGTTTTGCTACCAGTGATGTAAATGTATACAGCCGTGATACCCTAGGAAATTATCTGACAAACACTAAAGAACATACACTGGTTCGGTTTGGATATATTACCAACAAAGACACACCTAGGGAGTTGGAAAACTCCGGAAGAATTGATAATGGAAAGACGACGGTAAAACTAGACGGAGGGCTGACGGTCAGCTATGACGGTGTTGCCCATACCTTGGATATCAGTATATTAGAGAATAAAATAAATTATGAGCTGACAATACCTTATAATGATATTGTTGCTTATGTACCGGTCCAGCTTCTATCTGTAGATGGCAATAACCAAACCTACTATCAGGGATATGAGTGGATCCGGTTTGAGGTATCGGACAGAAGACTGTTCGTAGAGAGGGGCTATGCACCACAAGTAGAATTTAAGTCTTCCAGTCAGCTTGTTGTCACAACACCTTCCTACTATACGATTGGATCAGTTCCTGTTACGGTAATTAATCCGGATGGAGGAGAAGCGGAAGGAGAATTTGAATATGCCAATCCCGACAGTAAACCTACGATCACAAATCTTATGAAAGATGGCAGAAATCCCGATACGGAAACAGTCGATGGTAGTGAGACCAGAATCTTGAAGGTGACCTATAAAGGAGGAAACATTGTTGCTGTTATCGGTACGGATTTCCGAGAAAATGCGGTGATACGCATTGGTGATATATTGGAAATCAACGAGCAGGATATAACCTATGAAATACCCAATAAATTGACATTTACCATGCCTGCTGTAGATGAAAGCGTGGTGGGGAATCTTTATCGGGTTGTTGTAACCAATGAAGATAAGGGAAATGCTTCCTCCGATGAGGCGAATCCACCCCTCTACATACAATTCATTAAAGGAGAAACGACCCCTGTGGTGGATTCCATTGTACCGGACAAAGGTCCTGCCAGTGGAGGAACCGCTGTTACCATTACGGGAAAAGATTTCCGGGAAGGGTTATCCGTCTTCTTTGGAGATACAAAAGTCCCGGATGCTAATGTTACCGTGGTGGATTACAAGACGATTAAAGTCATTACACCGGCCCACGACCCGGGAGAAGTACAAGTAAAGATAGAAAATCCTGACGGCTCCTTAACGGAAGAAGTAGGTACGTTCACATACTTAAGTACACCGAAGATTATCGCGGTGGTTGATCCGGCAGATCCCACAGAGACCAGTAGGATTACATCAATCTCTGTTTTAGGGGGACAAGAAATCAAATTAAAGGGTTCAGGGTTTAGCGAAGGTGCAAGAGTTGTATTCATGCCAACCATAGAGAGTACCACAGAGGAAGAGGCCAGTGGAACCGTGATTTATATCGAGGGAAGTCCATATCTTCTGAAGGAAGGAACCGATGGAACCGATGTAAGAATCATTGATAGTGAGACATTGACCGTAAAGACGCCTCAGGGAAAAATGGACAGCATGGGTGTTATCGTTATCAATAGTGACGGTGGGGCCAGCGATATTTATCAAGGTATCAAATACGGAGTACCGGAATTAGCAGCGCCTGCCGGTGTTGTAGCAGAACTGGTATATGATCGCTATATCAAAGTTCACTGGTCTGCGGTAACAGATGCAAAAGAATATGAAATCTATGTAGTCGTTGATAACACGCAGCAAGAGCTTATCGGAAGCACAGAACTGACTTCCTTTGTATATGAGGATCTGGAACCTAAGACCACCTATAAGTTTATTGTAAAAGCAGTGGGAGATTTCGGTTCATCAAAGCCTTCAGCAGAAAGCAATACAGTGCGGACAGGCAGTAAAGTGGGACCTCCGGATACAGATGGTGAACTAGGTGAAACAACAGAAATGAATAAAGTGGGAAATATGGCCAATGTTACGATTGGTACGGAGGATGACGAGAAGGAACTGGTTATTAACTTAACCAAAGGCGCCTTGGCAGGAAGTAATGAAGTGACCATTAGCATACCGGCATCTGTCGTGGCCAATCCCTATGCCAAAAGTATTACGGTAAACGGTAAGGATTTCAGGGTTAAATTTACCCCCAATGCATTTTATACCTCTAAAGTAAAAGAAAATCAAGATAAGAAGGATGCCGGTGTACGGCTCCAGATTCATCCATCCATGGGACAAATGAGCACAAGTGCTGGTCAAACCCCGGTATCCACAGGTTATATTCTTAAGGCGGCAGTTTTCGTAGGCAAGGATAGTACCACCATCGACTATCTCCGCTCCTCCATACAAGTTACCTTGGATGTGGACAGCAGCAAAGTGGAGATGAGAAACATCAAGTTTATTGATTTATCCCGGTATGAAGGATACGATAAGAAATGGATGGTATTAACGACCGTTGATAGCAGCAATGCATCAGTCATGGCATTAACTGACCGACTGGGTGAGTTTACTGTCATAGGAAGGAGAAAGTAATAGCCATGAGGAAAATACGATACGTAGCTATGATTATATGCTTGATTTTTACCATCGTGTCCGCAGCTTATGCAGATATGAACGGTCCGTACCGAGATGGGTTTATAGAAGGGTACTTAAAGGCAAAATATGACAATCAAGTACTCATAGAAGAATATGATGGTACCCTCCATGTTCTGCCTCTGGCTTCCAACATAGCCATCCAGATTGATGGGGTTCTAGTAACCCTGTCGGATGTAAAGATCGGTATGGAAGTATATGGGGAGATTGAGGGAAAGCGTCTCACGTTGCTAGAAAGTTATTCTACAGAGAATCCCGGTTACATTCCTCCAGGAGGCAAAGTAAGAACCGGTATTGTGAAGAAGATTGATCGTGACCAGATTATTATTAAAAATCTATTTGGAAAAGAGGAAATCTACTTTACATCTCCTATTACCATTGCCTTGAAAAAAGGTGTAAATATCCCACTGAGCACTTTATATGAAGGGGACCGGGTGAAGCTTTATTTTGATGAGATAGATTCCGATTACATCAGCAGAATGCATATTGAAGGAGATTCTATTTTAATTAAGGATCTATATCGTGGAAAGCTGGCAGTGGCTGACAGCCTGGAAGACGTCATTGTATTAGAAAACGTGGAGGCCTTTAAGAATACAAAATGGCAGTCTGTAAAGGATAGCATTCGTATCCCTTATTCTACGGACCTACCCTTATATATAGGCGGACAGAAGTTAACCTATAAAAATTTAAAGTATTTTAAAGGCAAAACCATCTATATGGCAGTAAAGGATTTCTTTGGAAAAGATAAGATCGAAAAGATGATTATTAAAAACCAGTACGAGGCTGCCTATACAGATAGAATCAAAGATGTAAACTGGTATACCCAGGCTATTGAATTAGGAAACAATAAAAACCTAGCCTTCCATGACGGTACCATTATTATAAAAAATGGTCGGTTGGTAGATATTTATGGAATCAATGATCAGTCAGATGCCTTTGTAGTGGCAGACGGATCAGGAACACAGGCAACGGCTGATGTCATTTACCTGTATAATGAGGATATTAATAACTCAACGATTGGTCAGAATGCGATTTATGCCGGAAGACTGGATACAATCCTACAGAATCAAGTTACCTTAAAGAATTTCTTCGCCCTGGATAAAAACGAATGGCAGTCCTTTAGCGATACAAAGGAATTCTTCTATGACAATGATACAAGTATTTTTGATGTAGAAGAGAATAAAACCATTTTAACGAAGGAATTCTATGCAAATGACTATGCGGTGGATGAGGATTCTGACTATGCCGACGATAACAACCTTAAGGACTGGTACGGCTATATCTATGCGGATGGAGATAGAATTGCAAGTATCGTAGTACAAAAGAATATGGATTCCCTGCTGCCGCAGCGGATTACGAATGGTATTATTGAATCCGTAACAGAGGACAATTTGGTAGGCTGGGAACTGAACCTTCAAAACGCTTCAGACTGGAGCAGTATAAAAGACAAATGGATGCCAAAGAATACCTCATTAAGCATCAATCTTGGTAAAGCCATGATCATCAAAGATGGGAAAAGAATCGAACCATATGATTTAAAAACCGGTGACAGATTGTATATTGTTCGAGACGACTATATAGGAAAAGTAGTGATAGTAAAGTAGGGAACGGCCCCCTGCAGGGACACGGGGACTGTACCTGCTGTCACGCCCGCTTTTGGCGGGACTGAGGGCCTGTCCCCGTGTCCCGTATAAAATACAACGGGCAGGCGTGGAAACCTGCCCCTACGTGGTCACTCCACCAATCAATATAGGGGGCGGTTTCCACGCCGCCCCGGGCTTTTAACGTCGCATCATTCTGCTTTTACGATAAACGATCCACGACAAACGAATCAACGAAGGGGGAGAAGATTTGAAAAAAATAGTTATAGGGTTAGTGCTCTTGATGCTCCTGGCTACATCTGCAACGACTTGGGCAGCACCCCCTGAATTCTCGGGTGGTGTAAACAACGAGTATACGTATGAAGAAGTTGTCTTTATAACCGGCGAACCGATAAAATTTGTAGGGACTTACACGATATCTGAAAGTGTGAAGGACGATGAAAAAACAGTAAAATATAGATTTAATAAATTAGTACCAGAGGACAAATCGATAGATGCTACTTTTGATAAAGAGATTACATATGTGACGAAATATGATAAAAGATCAGATAAAGGACAGACGGTAGGTCAGACAAGTGTAGATAAGTATAGAGAGAAGTTGACGATTACGAAAGATGAGGGTAAAGATGTCTATGAACTGCAAGATTATCAATTTTCAAAATCTGATGTAATCGACAACCGTCCTGCTTCTGACTTCTATTCAGGAAATCTAACAGGAAAAAAGATATATTCAATCAATAAAGACGAAGGTGAAGTTATCGTCCAAATTTCCGGCGGCAATGCAGGATACCAGAACTTCTGGGGAAACACGGAAACACAGATATTGGATTATTACATCTCCTCAGAGCGATATATTGAGGGAGAAGACGATGAAGATGATCCTGAGAAAGAAAGCTGGACCGGGACCGTTAAGGTGCAGGTTTCTGACAGTATAACAAAGTCTCTTCGCTATTCTGAAAATGAAGCCAGCTACTCCAGCTTTAATGGAGGACATATTCGTATAACCAATGGGGAGATGGTATCCAGATATGATTATAATCTGCCGGATGTGGAAGATGGAGAAGTGCAGAGCAGCAAAAGAAGACAAAGTGGTATCTACCTGTCCCAAAAGATGGTTCCAAAGCTGGAAAGGCTGATCGTACCGAAATTTAGAGATATCGGAGGTCATTGGGCAGAAGAAAGTATTCAAAAGCTTTATTCTTTGGATGTTTTCGATGAGCAGTCTTCATTTTTCTCACCGGAAATTGCCTTTACAAGGGTGGAATTTATCAAAGGGCTGATCAAGGCCTGCAATATAAGAACAGTTCTTGTGGAGGAACAGAAAACTAGAAGGAAACGAAATGAACCACCAGAAGAACCGATATTTAGTGATATGAAAGTAGATGATGCAAACTATACTTATGTAAAGGATGCTGTTGAAAAACAAATTACCTCCGGGGTTACGGCTACTTTGTTCAAACCTAATGATCCACTGACTAGGGCGCAGGCTATCACTATGATGATCAAAGCGCTGGGCTTTGAGACAAAGGCACCGACACCCGGGTATTATACGTCCTTTTCCGATGATAAAGCGATACCATCCTGGGCAAAGGATAGCATTTATGTAGCCAGAGAAATTGGATTGATTGAGGGAGACAATTTTAACAGAGTAAACCCCAATGCTGTTGTGACAAGGGCTCAAGCTTCAGCTATGCTGGTAAGATTCCTGGAATTCTTAGAAAAGGATCTACAGCGTGATTACAGAGAGAATATTATTAACTTTAATTAAAGAGGACATGGGGACTGTACCTACTGTCACACCCGCTTTTGGTGGGACTGAGGGCCTGTCCCCATGTCCAATGGGCATAATATCTTATTAGAAGGGGCAGACTAAGCGCTGCCCTTAAATTTGTATCAAAGATAAATTATAGAATAAATGCAATGTAGGGGCGGCTGCCTACAGTTGCCCGCTGAGTCTTCGTGTTAAAAGGTTTTGCTTTTGTCAGTAGCTAGCAGCCAGCGGAGCCATGGGGACGGTTCGAGCGTTTCCGAAGCGAAGCGCAGGACCGAAGGGAAAACGATGGAACCGTCCCCGTGGCGAAGCGTAGGTTTACGAATCAAGAGAAAAGGACGTGAATAGAGATGAACCAAATGAAAAAATGGCATGTGTGCTCCATCATATGCATACTTATTATTCTCTTCATAAGCAGCAGCATAGGATACGCAAATCCTAAAGTGGAAAGTGATGAACTTTTTAAAGAAGTATTAAATTACATAGAAGATTATTATGTCTATCCTATTACCGAAGAAGAATTAATGGAGGGTGCTTTAAGGGGCTTGACCTATAACCTTGACCCGTACAGTGTTTATTTCAACCCTTCAGAGTATCAAAGCTTTATTGTAGATACAACCGGTACATTCGGCGGTATTGGCGTTACAATAGATGAAAAGGACGGCTATATCGAGATCATTGAACTGATTGAGGGTGCCCCTGCCCAAAAAGCGGGAGTACAACCAGGAGACACAATTATTTCTATTGAGGGTCAAGATGTAAGCAGGATACCCATGGATACTGCAATCAATCTGCTGTTAGGAAAGCCTGGGACAAAAGTAAAGGTCAGTATAAGAAGAAAAGGACACGATGAATTGCTGGATTTTACCGTCACGAGAGAAATCATTAAGATCAACCCTGTGAAATATGAGATTCTACCAGAGAACATCGGATATATTCGTATTAGTCAGTTTAATGAAAATACCAGCGATAATTTGGAGAAAGCAGTTAATGATCTAACCAGATCAAATGTTGCCGGTTTTATATTGGATTTAAGAGATAATCCCGGAGGCCTCGTAGATGAAGCTGTGGATGTAGCAGATATTTTTATTCCTAAAGGGCCTGTGGTTCATTTTGAAGACAAATATAAAAATAGACATACTTATACATCTATCAAGGATAAGCTTAACAAGCCTCTTGTGGTGCTTGTCAATGAAATGAGTGCCAGTGCTTCTGAAATTGTGGCGGGAGCCATACAGGATACAAAATCAGGTGTGATCGTAGGTACAAAAACCTACGGCAAAGGTACGGTACAAACAATACAGGACCTCGAAAACGGCGGAGGAATCAAACTGACCATTGCACGATACTTGACACCCAACGAAAAAATCATTGATGGAGTAGGCGTTCAACCGGATATCATCGTAGAGAATCCAAAAACATATAGTAATAATGATCTTACTTTTGCTCCGATGATAGAAGAAGGAGAATTTGCATTGGGTGCAAAAGGTCTAAACATCTATGGAGCACAGCAGCGACTCATATTCTTAGACTATCAAAGACTTGAAGCAAATGGCGTCATGGATGAAGCTATGGTAGAAGCCGTTAAAAAGTTTCAAATAGAGAGCGGTCTAGAAGCCACCGGTATATTAGATGCTGTAACAAAGGAAAGGCTAGAAAAAGAGGTTGTAGAAAAAATACAAAGCACCACAGAGGATGCGCAGCTTAAAAAAGCCGTAGAAGTACTGCTTTCAACATTATAAAGATCTACGCTCCTAGAACAGAATGTATCTTCCTTCGTAGGTGACGGTCTCCGTGCCGTCCCGCAAAACTTTTTTAAAAAATTTATTTTAAGCACGAAACCTTATTGACGTCTAATTAGGGATAAGATATAATGTCATAGTTATAATAAATGCAAAAGACGAGCACCCTATATGGGTGCCCTGCCATAAGCATTGATACGGACAAGGTAGGTCACCCGTAGGGGTGGCCTCTCTCTTTTTGGGGGATGGAAAAAAGCGGGTGCGATCTTTCTTTTTAGAAGTAAAGAGTTAGATGTTAGACGTAGGGGCAGGTTTCTATGCCTGCCCGGGTATGCAGAGCCTAGGGAAGGGTCGAGGACTTCCTGTAGGGGCGCGCATTGCCCGGTCGTTGCAGAAGGGCAAATGATGGAACTATCCCCGTGAGGCATAGCGGATGTAATGCATTTAGTTTGATTTAAACCAATCAAGCGATTTACATAATCGCAGTAACCAAGTAACCAGAAGGACTTGGGGACTGTACCTGCTGTCACACATGCTTTTGGTGTGACTGAGGGTCTGTCCACATGTCCTGACGCTAGAGATAAGTTACAGGTAGTAAAATAGGCGTAACCATAATGTAAACATATGAAAGGAGCGAAAGGATATGACAAAGTACGTATTTATCACAGGCGGTGTTGTGTCTTCCTTAGGAAAAGGAATTACTGCAGCATCCTTAGGACGATTATTAAAAAGTAGAGGACTGAAAGTAGCAGTACAGAAGCTGGACCCTTATATCAATATAGACCCAGGTACCATGAGCCCTTACCAGCATGGAGAAGTATTTGTAACCGATGATGGTGCTGAAACAGATTTGGATTTAGGACATTATGAAAGATTTATTGATATCAATCTCAACAAATACAGCAACGTAACCACCGGTAAGATTTATTGGTCTGTTATCACCAAAGAGCGAAAGGGTGATTATCTGGGAGGAACGGTACAGGTTATACCGCATATCACCAATGCCATTAAAGAACGTATTCTTAGGGTAGGGACTGAAGCCAATGCAGATGTGGTTATCGTCGAGATTGGAGGTACAGTAGGTGACATTGAGAGTCAACCGTTCTTAGAAGCTATCAGGCAGATGAAGTACGATATTGGCAGGGAAAATGTCATGTATGTCCATGTTACCTTGGTACCTTTCCTAGGTAAGGCGGGAGAAATCAAAACAAAACCTACCCAGCACAGTGTGAAGGAACTAAGAGAAATCGGTATTCAGCCGGATGTGATTGTATGTAGAACAGAAAAGCCGCTATCTGAAGAAGTAAAGGATAAAATCGGTCTATTCTGTAACCTGGATAGCAAAAATGTGGTGCAAAACATGGACGCAGGCTCCCTTTACGAAGTACCCCTTATGCTGGAAAAGGAAGGTCTGTCACAGATGGTGTGCGATAGATTGAATCTTACATGTGAGCCTATGGATCTTTCTGAATGGACGGATATTGTAGAGAAGGAAAGAAGTTTAAAGGAAACAGTAAGAATCGCCTTGGTTGGAAAATATGTGGAGCTTCGAGATGCCTATCTTTCTGTAGCAGAGGCATTAAAGCATGCGGGCATAGCTAATGGTGGAAAGGTAGAAATTGACTGGGTTCACTCAGAGGATGTGACAGAAGAAAATGCAGCAGAATACCTAAAGGATGCTGACGGTGTACTGATTCCCGGCGGCTTTGGAGATAGGGGTATTGATGGAAAGATTGCTGCCATTCAATACGCCAGAGTGAATAAAGTGCCTTTATTTGGTATTTGCCTAGGGATGCAGTTGGCCGTGGTGGAATTCGCTAGAAATGTAGTTGGACTAAAGGACGCTCATAGCTCAGAACTAGATCCGACAACAACTTATCCGGTAATAGATTTGATGCCGGAGCAAAAGGATATTGCCGATATGGGTGGTACAATGAGACTGGGTATCTATCCATGTAAAGTATATGACAATACAAAGGCGGAAGCAGCCTATGGAGAAGACCTGATCTATGAAAGACATAGACATAGATATGAGTTCAATAACCAATTTAGAGAGCAGCTGACAGAAGCAGGTCTAATCATCAGCGGTATCTCTCCGGACGAAAGACTGGTTGAAATTATCGAATTACCTGACCATCCATGGTTTGTGGCCGGACAGTTCCATCCGGAATTTAAATCAAGACCGACGAGACCCCATCCATTATTTAGAGACTTTATCAAAGCTTCACTTGAAAATAAAAAAAAATAAAGCTATACTAAAATAAAGCCGGGCATTAGCCCGGCTTTATTTCAGCAGTCAACAGTTAGTGGATAAACGCTAGAAGTAGCGGAGTCATAGGAACGGTTCGAGCGTTTCCGAAGCATAGCGAAGGACCGAAGGGAAAACGATGGAACCGTCCCTGTGGCGAAGCGGATGTAAAAGAAAAGAGGGATTTCCAGTGATACAGCTTACTAAAAGAAAAATCAGGCAAGAACGGAGTCATGGGGACGGTTCGAGCGTTTCCGGAGCGGAGCGAAGGACCGAAGGGAAAACGATGGAACTGTCCCCGTGGCGAAGTGGACGTGAAATACTCTACATCCTATTCATCACCGCCCTAGGAATCTATCTTAGAATATGGTGGATAAAAAACATCCCCACAAAACCAATCTTTGACTTTGAAACCTATCAGGAGATTGCCACCAACATTTTTCATCATGTGGGACATACCTATCGAGGCGAACCCATCGCATTCCAAGGAATGGGCTATCCCACCGCTTTGGGCTATTTCTATCGTCTGATGGGAAACAATGAGGAATGGACGGCAAAGGTATTTAATGTCATCTTATCCTCTTTGACACTGAGTGGTACTTACTTTATACTGTTAAAGCTGACAAAACGAAAATTTGTCATCTACTTTTCCTATACGATGATTGCACTTTTGCCCAACTATATTGCCTATAATAATGTTATTAGTACGGAAGTCTTTATTACATTCATATTTGTTGCAATTATCTTACTGCAATTATATGTTTTTCATAATTTTATCCGTTACCCTTTGATGGGTGTATTCATTGGTGCAGCTGCGCTGACGAAACCTTTCTTTCTCGCATATCCTGTGGTTGCTGCTGTAGGGTATTGGTTAAGGGAAAAAGAACTGAAAAAGACGGGCATTATGTTTGCAGCAGTCACCTTATGTATGGTATTGGCGGTGGCGCCTTGGACTTATAGAAATTATGTAAAATTCGGACGCTTTATACCTGTGTCTTACAATTCAGGCTACGTATTTTATATAAATAACAATGCAAATAATACCACAGGAGCATGGATGCCCATCAAGGACATCTACGCTTCTCCAGTGCTGAGAGAAAAGATCGACGAAATTTTAGAGGGTGGAGCAAGAAGTGAAAAGGTAGCCCATGAGTTGGAGGTTATCTTTAAACCGGAGGCGAAAAAATGGATACGAAATCATCCCGGAGATTTCGTGAAGGTAGGACTGTTGAGAATAAAAGCCACCTTCTTCAGCGGTGCATGGGATATCGATGCATGGGCGATGAATGAGTTTAAGGAAAAACAAACCTTCTGGAAAAAGGAAGTGGATTATCTCAGAAGCATGAACGCCTTCCGTGGACTTACCGACATCATCATCTATCTTATCAGTTCCTTCGGACTGCTTTATATGATAATAAACATCAAGAATGTTATATGGGGATTATTGAAGAAAAAGAAGACACTTCACAATGTCATCATTATACCAACGCTGAACATAGGCTTCTTTACAGCTATTTACTTCGTATTTGAAGGACAGGCAAGATACAACTTTCCTGTATTATTTCTGCTAGTAATAGCTACAGGATTGTGTGTGGACATCATCAGAAATGGATTAACAGAACAAGAACAGTAAAAAGCAGCAGATCACCTGCTGCTTTTAATTTGTCTCTCTTTTCTTTTTAAAATATTAGAAATTCCAATCTGTGTCACTATCTACCAATTGGTCATACTGCCAGTATCCTTTTTCAACTTTACCGTCTTCATGAGTGAAGACACCTTTTCCATGTTTTTTTCCGTTATCCCATGAACCCTCATATTTATCACCGTTGGCCCAAGTCATCGTTCCTTGTCCGTGAAATAGATTTTCCTTCCATTCACCAACGTATTTATCGCCATTGGCCCAAGTCTTGGTGCCTTGACCATGGAATTTACCTTCTTTCCAGGTTCCTGTGTATACGTCGCCATTGGCATAGGTTTTTGTGCCTTCGCCTTCTTCTTTACCATTTACCCAGCTGCCTACGTACTTGTTACCATTAGCCCATGTCATGGTTCCTTGTCCGTGTTTAACATCATATTTCCATTCCCCAACGTACCGATCACCATTTGCACAAATCAAAGTACCGTTTCCATGAAACTTATTGTTAACAAACGATCCTGTATATTGATCACCATTGTTAAAAATTAACACACCGTCACCATGCAGTTTAGCATAGCGAAATTCACCATTATATTCTTTTGCATTATGAGTATTTGCTGAGTAGTATTGGAATGATCCCATTCCATGGGGTTTGCTGTTCTGTGTTTCTCCGGAGTATATCCCTGTAGAATTATCGGCATATAATGTTTGTTCTTTGACATTCACCTTTGCACTGGGTTCTGTAATTGCTACGGTTTTGGTATTGTCATCCCAGTTTACCATAGCTCCCATACTTTCACCGATAAATCTAACCGGAACGAAAGTTCTGCCATCTATGATAGCAGGAGGGACATCTAAAGTTAGATCTTTACCATTTACTTGGGCTGTTGTACTACCAATAACCAGTTTTACTTCAACTTCACCTCTGGTGCCCACAGCGGTTTTCGTACTAGCATTCCACTTTACATCAGCTGCCATGGCTTCAAAGATGTCTCTAAAGGGTACCAGAGTTCTTCCGTTAACACTTTGCGGTGGCACATCAAACTTCACTAATTTTCCATCGATGGTTACCTTTATTACATCGTTGGCAGCATACGAAAAACCGGAGAAAGCCGCAATCAACAATGACAGTGTGAGTAGCATTGAAATTCTTTTCATCGAATCATCTCCTTTTTGTATTTTTACGCTATTTCTATATTAGACAAATATTTCCTTCTGGATAATTTTTCTTTTTCATATTTTTTTATTAGAATATTTCGGTAATATATAAGCCGCTATTCTATCATATTATAATGAAATGCAAGAATATTCGTTTATTTATGGATATATTTTCAAACATTCTCATTAACGACTCATAAAATGATAGATATTATATTCTTTTTCTTTTAAATAATCTATATGAGCAATGAAGCCATGAAAGACCCGAAATAATATTAAAAGGTCCTTAGGTAAGGACATTGTCTTTTCAAATACTTTGGACCCCATGATTGTATTTAGTTTATATGTCAGCTTCCAATATTTAAAATCGAAATTTTCATCAACTAGAAACGGTTCGAATATAGTGTTTAAGATAGGAATCAACGCCTTGTCGTAAGCATTGAGTTCATCCTGCCTAAAGCCCAAATCTAGTAGATATAATTGGATATTCGTATACGCCTCTTTTCTTAAAGAATCAATCAGGCCTTTAAAAGCATCTATAAAAGTAGTGGTATAATATTTCACACAGCCAAAATCAATGATTTGCAGAATAAGTTCATCAGTGTGTTTCTCCACAAAAAAATTAGCGCTGTGAGGGTCACCATGAAGCATATGGTGTTGAAAAAAAGCATTAAAGTAAAATTGACCTAATATATCAAGGAGTTGACGTTTTTCAGCTTCAGAAGCTGATTTTAAAAACTCCTTTAAAGGAATGCCAGTACACTTTTCCTCAACAAGGATATCTTTTCTTGTATATTCTTCATAAAGCTTTGGTATATAAATATATGAATATTCTTTAAAAGCTTCTTTAAAAGCTAATAGATTTTGAGCTTCAAGTATATAATTTGTTTCTTTTTCAATGGTTTCTTCAAACTCTTGAAGATAGTTTACAAGTAGGTCTTTACTTTCTTGTGGAAAACGAAAAAAGGAGAAAAAAAAGCCGACCGTTTTTTTTACGAACCGCCAATCATGCTGTAGAGACCGTTGTATTTCAGGATACTGGGCTTTAACGATCACAGTTTCGCCATTAAGAGTACCTTCATATACTTGACCAATGGAAGCCGATGCAATGGGCTTTTCTGTCAGTGTTATTTTCCCTTCTGTTAGGGTTTCGATCCGATGGTACAGTTCTAAATCTTCGGAGGGGATACCCACATCCAATAGCTTTTCAAAAGCATGGTATTTCTTTCTGTTTTGCAGATATAGGAACTGTCCATACTTTTGAGGAATCCCTTTGAGACTCCCCAGCATCTCAAAAAGCTTTTCCTGGTCAGTGATACCTTCCTTCATAATGCTGAATAAAAATTTAAGTATGAAGTATTTTCGTTTTAAATTCATAGTTTCACCCTTTACTCCTCATACATATCAAACAACTCAGCCCACTTGCTTTCCTTTCTCAGTTTCGCCATTCGTTTCTTCCCCTTATCCGGCCACCAGATGTAATCATGATAAAAGAAAGAACCAAAAATGAAGAGATTCACCAATGGTGTTTTAAAGAAAACATCCTGAATCCTTTTCAGAGGACCAAACCATAGAAAGTCTCCAACTCTAGAAGCAAAGTTGTCGCCTACGGTGAATCGCCAATTTTCTTTAGAAATATCTTCGCCGATGATTTCAATCTCTTCCATCTTACCGACACCCAATCCGCGGTCATGGGCAAGCTTGACATATTTTAACTCATTATATGGATCAAAGCCCATCATTTTAGCGGCTACGGCATCAATGGCTACCTGGTCGTCGCTGGCAAGAATAAAATCTTTCTCGATAGGCAGCATCGTCCTAGGTCCTGGACCATTTCCTGCAACGGTACCATCCATCACTGCAAAGATACCGCTGTGTATTTCTTTTTGAATAGCCAGCAAGTCCACCAATGTCTCATGGATTACACTGTGGGTATAGTGTCTTTTTGAATTCAGAAGTCCACCAAATGCATTCTTCATGGCGCCTGTGGTGGTGGTGTATATATGACATTTCATCGTCGGCAGATGAAGTACATTTTTATCAAAGAAATAATCCGGAATACGGATGCCGCTTTTAAAAATCTGGTCAAGGGCAAGCATTTCTGCTTTTGGTTTATATTCTACCCATTTCATATCCTCTTCTTTAAAATTAAACAGCGTAGGTATATCATATTTTTTAAGGATAGGGACATATTTATTCAATTTCTCTCCCTTAAAGGGATCCGTAACTACCGTATTGTTTTGTACACAGCTGACCTTGTCATATCCGTGCTTTTGGAGTCCCTGAATAACGCCCTCCAGCTGCCATGGTGTTGTATTGGCGCTGAGATAAGGGAAATGCCAGGATATATTATCCTTCAAAATCGTCGTTTTATCCTTAGACAGATACTGCTGAAAGTCCGCCATTTCCATTAATCTTATATAATCCTCTAAAACCGTTTCAGGTCGAGTTCTTAACACCACAACCCTAGCTCTCTTTTTCATAGCAATTCACCTCATAAAATCGTTTATAGTATATCGTGGATTGTTTATCGTTTTTAAGTAGGGGCGCGCATTGCGCGTCCGTTGCTTCTAGCAGGGAAAATGTTGGAACTATCCCCGTGGCGTAGCGGATGCGACTAACCGCTAACATTTATCACTCTTCTCCAAACATCTTCCTTTGCACAATAACTAGTGCCACCAATCCAATAGCAACCCCCAACCAAAGAGTCGAAAACCTTGTAATAATCATTGTACCCACAGCAATATCTCTAGGATAATCCATAGCTACCAACAATCCAACAATGCTTCCTTCTGCAGCAAAGAGCCCACCGGGCATCATGGATATGGCTCCTACGATGGTTGAAAAGGAAACAACAAAGACAGATTCCAGCAGTGGAATATGGCTGCCCATGGCTTTAATCGTCAGATAAATGACGATACCTTCAAAAAACCAGGACACTACCCCAATGCCAATGGCGAACAATAAAGGTTGCCATTTAAATATGATATAGGATTTATCGTAAAAGTTCTCCAGTGATTTACCGAAGCGCCTAACCACAGGAACCTTTTTAAGCCAATCCAAGATTTTATGAACAATGACAGGGGACTGAACCACTGCAACAAATACAATCATTCCCAGAAGAACAAGGGCTAGCAGACCCTTACCATAGTTATAAGCCAAAGCACCCATGCCTGCTAAAATTATCATACTCATGCCATCTGTGATTCTTTCACCCATGACTAAGGGCAGGGTACTACTCATGGATATATTGGACCGTTCTTTTAAAAGGAAGGACTTAAAGAACTCACCGATCTTACCTGGAGTAATGGTCATACAAAGTCCGCTGAGAAATATAAGTAAGTTGTCCTTTCGATCCAGCTTTGCATCGATGATATGAAGATAATAGGACCATTTAATAAAACGGAACATGTAGTTTAAAGGTGCTAAAATTAATATCAAAGGCAGATACTTATAATTAAAGTGTACAAAGGTATTGATCAAAGCGTCCACATCCGAATAGATAGATAAACCGGCAATAATGCCTACACCTATAATAATGGAGATAACAATACTTTTTTTGAGTTTCTTAAAGTCCAATGGTAAGTCCTCCTTGAGATATAACCTATTTAAAGTCTAATCTAAACGCCTGGTTTTCTGAGCCATGGGGACGGTTCGAGCGTTACCGAAGCGCAGCGAAGGACCGAAGGGAAAACGATGGAACTGTCCCCGTGTCCTATGACTGCTTGTAAAAAGTAAATGCATGAGTCTATGAATTTTAATGTCTTATCTTTGCCTTAAAGTATGACCCGTATACAGCTAACTGCCAACGGCTAACTTCTTACATAAAGTACAATATTCCCACACAGCTTACTCCCCACAGCAGCACATTAACGATCAACGGCTTATCAGACAACAATACCAACTCAGGTGTTTCTCCCATATCTTTCGTATGGACAATGTATTGATAGCGAAATATGCCATAGATGACAAAGGGGATAGTTCCCATCATATAAATGGAGTGATCCGACGTAAAAGTATATAGAGAATAGGCCATCACCGTGGAAGATGTAACAATATGAAGCATATCATTAATCAACTCCGGGGTATAGTCCTCCAGTATCTTTCTAGATTGCTTCTGACCCTTTGCTACAGAGAGCATTTCACTCTTTCTTTTATGCAACGCCAAAAACATGGATAACAGAATGGTACACAGCAGCAGCCAAGGAGATATTCTTACGTTAATCAGTACGGCTCCTGCGGCGGCCCGCATCACAAATCCGGCTGCTATGGCCATCACATCCAATATGACAATATTCTTTAATATAAAAGAATAAACAACAACCAATAGGAAGTATCCAAAACCGATTAATCCAAAGATCCTACTCAAATAAAAGGCATAGTAAATGGTTATAGGAAAAACAAGGCCGGTTAAGATAACAGCCTGTCTCACACTGACTTGACCAGAAGGGATAGGTCGTTTACACTTCTTTGGGTGAAGACGGTCTTTCTCTATATCAACGATATCATTGATAATATAAACACTACCGGAAAGAAGACAGAAAAGTAAGAAGCCTAATAAGCTTCGTATAAAGAGAGCAGTGTCAAATAGATTGTTGGAAAAAAGGATCCCTGCAAAGATCAGCAGATTTTTCGTCCACTGCTTTGGCCGCATGCTCAGGATTAACCCCTTAGTTGTAGAAGATAGATTTCTTTTTTTCCTTGTAGATGTAGAATTCATGATAAAACCTCTTTCTATATATCATATCGACAATCGTGTATAAAAAGCATTGTTTTAAAACACGGAAGGGGCTAGTACTAAGTAGCTAGGAGCAAGACTTGGGGACTGGTCGAGGCCACTGAAAAAGTCCGATTTCTTGATTTTTTATGCTCGCAAACCCGCATTTTTACAGGTGCAATTTTTAGAAAAAGTGGCTTTTTCAGTAACCTCGGACTGGGGCCCTGTCCCCAAGTCTTGCTCTGAACAAAGAGTTACTTTTTCAGTGGTCTCTGCCTACAGCCTTTCTATATATATTAACATTAATAGAAACAATAATAAATATCTACTTCTTTAAAGGTTCACAGTTTGTCATAAACTTAAGTTATAAAGCTTTGATTATTTGAAAATGTATATAAAAGGAATTTGACATCAGAGGCACTTTTGATATAAACTATAAAAGTCGCACTTATAATGGAGTAGACACGATATGCTATTATTAAAGAGCAATAATTAAGTAAAGAGAGTATTTGCCCATCATCATAGAACAAAAAGTTATATTACGTGCAGGAATTTCCATCCATCCGTCGAATAACTATATCGGGAGACGAGACGATGTTTAATGAGTAGAGAATACCCCCTAGCGGTAGCTTCTTGCTTTAAACGATAGACGATTCACGATAAACGATCCGCGGCTTTCTGCTGTCACTCACATGTAAACAAATGTAATATAACTGTAATGGTATTTTTCAATAAGTTTATGTATAATGACAGTAAGGGGTTGGACATAATGAGATATGGATATTCGACAGCTGTCTGTCAACAACCCAGCACTTTCAACCTTATACCGTACACCTCATGCCTGCTTTTATATTACACTTCTGTTACAACTTGTGAGGATTTATTGACTGACAGGGTGAGTGTGATATAATGTTCACTAGGGTACGATACACATTATTCTTTTCAAGCATATGAAAAAGCTTTTATGTGTTTGAAAAGAGTAATGTTAAAGCCGAAAGGCCCATCATTATTCTTAAAGTTGGCAGTTTATCCGAAGCTTGACTGAATTTGGAACTATATCGCTATAGAGACAAAGGAAGAAAAGCAGAAGATAAAGCAATCATTTAAAGAGGGCAACCTCAAAACAAAATTCAAAAAATAAAAAGGAGGAGTTTTTAACATGAAGAGAAAATTATCTCTTTTATTGGCATTAGTAATGATCTTATCATTAGTGCCAATGAGTGCGTTCGCTGCAACAGATAATGCAGTGAATAAAGTGCCAAATGTAGCAGATGATGCGACATTCAGAAACGCAAACACTGCACCTCAATTAAGAGTTGAGGAAGACAATGCCGATGAGTTTGGTGGCACAAATCAAAAATTCAGATTAAAGCTTACAAATGCTGAGTGGCTTAAAGACGTAACTTCAGCAGCAGATCAATTTACAACTGCTCCAAGTGGTACTACACTAGACTTTGAAACAGCGTTCCAGTCATTAAACCCTGGATCATTCGCTAGTGTTAACAGAATGACAGATACTACAGTAGAAGTAGTTGTATATGATGTTAACGTTGGTACTGCTGACACTTACAAGTTCCCTATGCTTGTAGAACTTCAAGGTGCAGGGGAAGCAAAAGTAACAATCGATTCAATGGGTAGTTCTGTATCCAGTGGGACATACACTTTTGCTGTAGGTTCTTCAGGAGCAACTGTAGCAACAGTTAGCGATTCAGAAACATTGGAAGATAGCAACAACGAAAAAGCAGCAGACATTATCATTGATGAAACAAACATCGGTGCAATTGGTAATGGTACAGCTAAATTCAGATTAAAGTTAAACGGTGATTTCGAGTGGAATGAAACATCAATGGAAACACTTGCTAACAATTATGTTACAGCAACTGGTAACCTTACAATTGATAGCGTTGTTGCAGATGGCAATAAGTTAGATATCACTTATACTGCAACTGCTGATTCAGCTATTCGTTCAATCACAATCAAGCCTTACATTGATACAACAGATGCAGATTTTGGTGAAGTATATGTTAGCATCGACGGATTAAACAGCGATATCTCTGATGCAAACAACTTATTAGTTGGTGAGTACTCAGATTATGGTATTGATGTAAGCGTAGAAGACGTAAAAGAATTCTATGCAGGTAGAATGAATGATGACGATGATATTTTAACAGAAAAAATTACAATTGAAGAAACAATTGAAAATTCTTTACTTGAAGGAAGAACAATTGAGTTCTCATTACCTGATTGGGTAAAATTAGTTGACCATGATGACGATGGTGATATTGATGCTGATGACTTAAATATCACAACTGAATCTGGTTTAGCACCTGTAAGCGTTGACATCGACAGCGATGGTAGCGGATTCGAGTTCAAAGTACCAGCTGTATCTGGCGATACAATCGAGTGGACATTAGAATTACCAATCACAGCTAAAGCTAATCAAGCAGGCGATGTTGTATTAACAATCGACGGTGCTGGAATTGACGAAGAAGAATTAACAATCGCAAAAGTGGTTGCACCAATCACAGCAGAAATCAAAGTAGCTGACGTTAAGATCGGTGTACAAAACCAAGATGCTCCTGAAATCCTTATCAAAGAGGTAGCACCTGGAGCATTAAGAGAAGATGCTAATCTTGAACTTTGGTTCGAAAAAGATGGATATGTTATATTTGAAGATGCTGAATTCGAAGTTGTTGATGGTGACTTAGAAATCAATGACGATGATTCAGATGTAGATGATGACAAGTTAACTATCGTAATTGACTCAGCTTCCAGCGAAGCTTCTACAATTAAGGTTTCAGGTATCAAATTAACACTTGACAGAACAGTTCCAGAAGGACTTTTCAACATCAGAGTAGGTGGAAGTGCTGTTGTTGAAAACTATGTAACAATCGATCAAGACGATTGGCAAACAGGTGGTTCTTTCGATGCAACTAAAGTTCCAGTATATGTTCCTTACAACGAAGATGATGGCTACTTTACAGATGACTTTACTTCAAGAGTAATTCAAACAGCATTTGCTAACGTTGTAACAAAAGCTACTGGTACTGAAGCAACTACTTCTAAATTCGTAATTGGCAGCACAACTTACAAAGTTGTTGTTGGTAACGAAGAAGTAGAAAAGACTATGGATGTTGCTCCATTCATCGAAGGTGGTAGAACATTCTTACCAATCAGATTCGTTGCTGAAGCTCTTGGCGTATCTTCAGATAACATCATCTGGAACGATGCTGCTAGAACAGTAACAATCATCAAAGGTGACAGAGTTGCTGCTATGACAATCGACAGCAACATCATGACAGTAAATGGTACACAAATCCCAATGGATGCAGCTGCAATGATCAAAGATGGAAGAACAGTTCTTCCAGTAAGATTTGCTGCTCAAGCTCTTGGAGCTCAAATTGCTTGGGATGAGGCTACTCAAACAGTTACTGTTAATCAATAATTAGAGAATTTCATAACTAAAGAAAATGGACTCCTAATGGAGTCCATTTTTCATAAAAGCCCATTTGACATTATCTTGAAAAGTTGAAATTTCTATTAAAAAGGAGGTAAATCATGCGTAAAAGCAAATATTCATATGTCCTTTCCGGCATTCTTATCGGCAGTCTATTCACCATGTCAGCGCAGGTATGGGCAGATCAATACATGAGAGCTGTGTCTGCCTATGTTAATGAGTTGGTTACCTTTGAATTTAACGGGGAGCAAAAGAAACTGCCACAAGGCTATGAAGTACTGATTTACAACGACCGTTCCTATGTACCGGCACGTTTCGTTGCAGAAGAGCTTGGAGCTAAAGTAGATTGGGATGATGTCACAAAGACCATTAAGTTTACATCGCAGCCTGTGAAAGAACAGGACAATGATAACGAAAAGCCTAAGGAAACAGACACCAGCAGTGATACGTCAGAGCCACAGGTTAGCTATAGAGAATTACCAATATCTAAGCACTTCCAAGAGATGAATCTGGAGGTTCTGTCAGTTGTGACGGAAGACCCGGAAATTAGTTCTGATGCAGGCACCAAGATTTATGTAGCACTGGAAAATAAGGAAAGAATAGGGCTGCAGCTGCTGCAAAGAGAAACAAAGATTGTCGTTGACGGTGTTGATTACTCCATGGAGAAGGTGCTGCCCTACAAATTGGACAGCCGATGGTATAATGATGTCACATACGACGAAACAGAAGAGGGGTATATCCTCATACCTAAAATACCAAAAGATGCCAAGACGATGGATCTAACCTTAACGGTTCTCAAGAATGATTCAAAACAAGAAAAAATTGTCGTTGAGTATCATATAGATTTAGATTGATGATTGGGAGATGAGATAAATGAACAACTTTAGAGGGAGATTGAGCAAAGTTACCTTATCTTTGGTGCTTGCTACTTCCTTTGCATGGGCCAACGAAGGAACTGCACAGGATATAGGAATTTTAATCAACGGGCAGCCGCAAACCTTTGATGTCAAACCCGTCATTCAAGACGGCAGAACCCTTGCACCTATGAGAGGCGTATTTGAAACACTAGGGGCAGCTTTGACATGGGATGAAGCGTCAAAGACGGTCAAAGCTGTAAAGGATGATATGGAAGTTGCTGTAACCATAGGTTCGTATTTTGGCGAAAAGAATGGCGAATCTGTAAAGCTTGATGTGCAGCCTGTCATCATCGATGGCAGAACCATGGTGCCTCTTCGCTTTATCAGTGAAGCACTGGGCGCGGAAGTAGTGTGGGACGATGCTGCAAGAAGCGTATTAATTACAACGAAGGCCAGTGGGGAAGCTGCTGTGACAGAGAGCAAAGAAAATGCAGGCGGGCAAAAAACAGCACTGACCTACGGGGAAGCTGCAGCAACAGCATTAAAAAATAGCTACGACTATAAGAATGCCCAAGAAGGACTAAAAAAATCAGAAGAGCAGTATAGCAATGTTATCTTGACACCGGGTACCTATAACCCATCATTGATCCAGTCAAAAAAGAGTCTTGATGTTTATCAGCAGTGGGCGGAAAAACAGGTTGACATAACAAAGGAAAGCATTGAGTACAATGTAGAGAATGCTATGAAGGAAGTTAGCCAGCTTCAAAGTGAAAGAGCACTTGAAGAAAAAAAGATAAATAATTCCTTGGCGCAGCTTAAGATTACAGAATTGAAGGCACAAAACGGGCTGGAAAGTGATTACAATCTAACGCTTGCCAAACAAAACTATGAGCAGGAGCTAAAAGAAAAGGGTATCCTGGACACTTCTATCAATAGTGCTTATATCGAACTGAATCAATTGCTGGGTATTCCTAAAACAGATCGCTATGACATAGAAATCGATATAGCCTATAGCCCCATGGAAGAAGTGGATATTGATGATGTCGTAAGAAAAGCATTAGCAGAGAATCCTCACATCTGGTATCAAGAGAAGGAGATCGAGCTGGCAGAATTGGGTGTTACATTATATCAGTACAACGCAGGAACAGCCTCCTATACAGAAAAAGAAATTAATGTCAGAACAGCTAAGAATGATTTGGCAGATATGAAATCCAAGCTTGAGCAGTCATTGCGTTTGCGTTATGATCAAATAAAGAAAATCGAAGAAAATTATAAGGTATTAGAGATTAACCTCGATAAGGCGCAACAAGCATTAAGCCTTGTCCGGACTCAATATGATGTGGGAATGGCTATTGATACACAGCTTCGTGAAGCAGAGCTTGCTGTAGAAGAGATCCAATTCAATATGAAGGAATTGGCCGTACAGCATGTACAATTGGTTAAACTACTCAACAAACCATACCTTGCGCCTGACTATATTGCAAATGCAAATTAGAGAAATTTTTTGGCATCTCCTTTCCGTGGAGGTGCTGTTTTATTTTATTCTACATATATAGATTTTTCTATAATAAAATGTAGCTAAGTAGTAAATCTAATTCTAACACTGGAGAGCCATAATTTCCCGAACAGTCTAAATATTACTATTCTATTACATTTACTTGCTAAAAGAGGATTTTATATGAAATATATAGAATATGACTAGGTAAAGCTTATTTTCATGTCGAAAAATGTATGGAATAGGAGGAACATATGAAAATGAAAAAAATAACCAGCTTAGCTATTTTGTTGTTCATGTTTGCAACTTTTACGATAAGTAGTTTTGGCGCCACAGTGTTTTCAGATATTGATACGGTTCCGTGGGCTAAGGATGCCATTACCAAAATGGCAGATAAGGAAATCATTAAGGGGTATTTTGACAGCACTACATTAAAGTTCACTTTTAAACCGAGTGACAATGTCACCTATATTCAAGCCGTACAGATGATCTATAACACATTAAAAGCAACAAATAAGTTGAAGACTAAAGAGTCACTTAAGACAAAATATGCATCCGTACTTACTACTTACAAAATACCGGATTGGGCACAGGAAGCAGTCGCGTATGCCGTTGAATATAAAATTGTTCAGACTGGCGATTTACAGAGCTTTATGAGCGGTGAGAATCAAGTGAATGCTATTAAAGAGGATATTGCCATATTTGTTGGAAAAGCATTGGATTTGGAAAATGAGTTGGATCCTCTTCCGATATTAGGCTTTAAAGATGCTTATTCTGTAAAGAGTGCGGCAGTACCTTATGTTGATCTTTTGGTCAGAAAGAAAATCGTTAATGGAAATCAGGATAATGAATTTGAACCGAGAGCAAAGGTTACAAGGGCTGTGATGTCGGTAATATGCTCTAATACTTATGATGTTATGTCACAACAAAATCAATCTACTACTACGAATCCTACTACACCGACGACACCTACTGTTCCTTCTGAAACAGATAAAGTAACGAAAACGAGAATCATGGATTATGTCAACAACGATGGCACGATGATTGTGGTCAAGGATGAAAAGGGGAACCCGGAAATCTATAGACTGGATGCCAGTGTGTATGTAAAAAAAGATAATACTTACAAGAGAGTTTATGATATAGAAGCAGGTGATGTCATCAGTCTGATCTTTGACAAGGATAACAAGCTGCTAGGTATTGAAATTGATAATACTTCCTCCCAACTTGAAGGGACGATTGACTATATTGTGAAATATGAAGACTATTATTTGATGGTTGTCAAAGACATGTATGATCCGCTGGTAAAAAAGGATTATCAGATTGATGAGGATACGGAAATTGAAATCGATGGTGATGAGGTCTCTGCCAGCAAACTGCAAAAGGGAGACAATGTGGTTGTGAAAGCTGTCGGTGTTAAGGCAACAAAAGTAAGTGTAGAAACAGTGGAAGCGGAATATGACGGAATTTTAGAAAAAAACAATTATTTTGATATAGAGATAAAGATTGATAATGATCAAATTCTTGAGTTTGAAGTGGATGATGATGCCAAGATTCGAAGAGATGGGAAAAGAGTAGATATTGATGAATTGGTAGTGGGTGATATCATCACCATAACGGTAGACAATAGTGTAGTAACGGAAATCTGGGCTGTTGGACGGACGACGAAAAAAGAGGATGAAGGAACTGTCAAATCTATAATCATAGGCAGCCCTGACAAGATTATCATTGTTTCTGATGACGATGATGAGGAATATACATATGAAATATCCAGCAGTGTGGATGTAGAAATTGATGGCGATGATGCAGATTTATACGATATACGGCCAAATGATCATGTAGAGCTGACTATTGAAAATAAGGTTGTTACGAAAATTGAAGCTGAAGAGAATGATGATCAGGATGTTATGTATGCGACTATCGTGAAGGTGTATACGGATATAGACAGGATGAAGGTAAAGTATACGAATGCTAATACAAAGGTGACGGAAACCAGGTATGTGGAAGTACCAGATGATGCGACAATCATCTCCAGTTCAGGTACATCTATCTCATTGCGTTATTTAGACGAAGACGATGAAGTTTTCATTCAAGGATACTTTGATGATGATCTTTTCATTGCAAACAAAATAGTACAATTAGATTAATATGTGAACGAGATAAAATGGGCAGACCTTTGGTCTGTCTGTTTTCTTATGTAGATAAGTTGAAATGAAAATTACAAAGATAGATATTATTGGAATTTAAGAATCATGAATGCTATAATAGAGGAGATGAAAACTAATTGAGAAACCAAAGATAACATGGGGGGATTTACAATGGAAAAAGCACTAATCAGAATGCGAATGAGCATGCATGACGCTCATTATGGAGGCAATCTAGTGGACGGGGCAAAAATGCTTCAATTATTCGGCGACGTGGCGACTGAGCTTTTGATTCGTCATGACGGAGATGAAGGTCTATTTGCAGGATATGACAAAGTGGAGTTTAAAGCGCCTGTATTCGCAGGAGACTACATTGAAGCGGAAGGAGAAATTGTCAGTGTTGGCAATTCCTCAAGAAAAATGGTGTTTGAAGCCAGAAAGGTTATTGTTCCAAGATCAGATATCAATGAATCAGCTTGTGATGTACTGGATGAGCCAATCGTTGTGTGCCGTGCTGAAGGCACATGTGTAGTGCCTAAGGATAAGCAGAGAAAATAACTGACGATGCACGTTACACGTACGCGGTACACGGAAAAGATTAAAACAAAGGACTTGGGGACAGTACTTGCTGTCACGCCCGTTTTTGGCGGGACTGAGGGACTGTCCCCATGTCCTGTACGATACATGAATATCAGAAAGGAGTGAAACCCAATGCAAAAACTAATCATTACGGCTGCGCTGACTGGTGCAGAAGTAACCAAGGAACAGCAGCCGAACTTACCAGTATCACCGGACGAGATTGCAGAAGCTGCATACGAATGTTATAAAGCTGGGGCATCCATTGTACATATCCATGCAAGGGATAAGGATGGAAATCCTACACAATCCTATGAAGTATATAAAGAAATCAAAGAAAAAATTGAAGCAAAATGTAATATCATTGTGCAGCCTTCTACGGGGGGCGCTACTTGGCATACACCGGAGGAGAGGCTCCAGCCGGTAGAATTAAAACCGGAAATGGCTACTTTGAGCTGTGGAACCTGTAATTTTGGACCGGATGTATTCATGAATTCCGAAGAATATATCGAGAAGTTTGCAAAGAGAATGAAAGAGCTGGGTGTAAAACCAGAGATTGAAGTTTTTGAACGGGGTATGATTGACAATGCCCTTCGCTTAGTCAAGAAAGGCTTTTTAGATACACCTGTCCATTTTGACTTTGTATTAGGGGTACCCGGCGCATGTCCTGGAACACCAGAGGATTTAATGCATATGGTAAGAAGTATTCCTGTAGGTTCTACATGGACCGTAGCCGGTATTGGACGAGCAGAAACGCCTCTTGCAGTCATGGCTATTATCTTGGGTGGAAATGTAAGAGTAGGATTTGAAGATAATGTATACTATAATAAAGGCGTATTAGCAGAATCCAATGCCCAACTGGTAGAAAGAATAGCCAGAATAGCAGGAGAATTGGGAAGAGAAGTAGCTACGCCGGATGAAGCCAGAGAGATTTTGGGAATAAAAAAATAAATATTACATATACTTAGAAACTGTGGAACGGTAATTAAAGTTCAGGACATGGGGACAGTCCCTCAGTCCCGCCAAAAACGGGCGTGACAGCAGGTACAGTCCCCAAGTCCTTCGATTCGTTTCCTAGGCTCATTACTAGCAGCCAGTAACAAATAAAATAGCGGAGCCATGGGGACGGTTCGAGCGTTTCCAAAGCGCAGCGAAGGACCGAAGGGAAAACGATGGAACCGTCCCCGTGGCGAAGCGGATGTATAAAGTAACAATAAATCAAAAAGAGAGGTGTTTATATGAAACTATTCATCGATACAGCCAATGTGGAGGAAATCCGTGAAATTAGCACATGGGGTGTCCTAGCAGGAGTGACCACCAATCCATCATTGATCGCTAAAGAAGGAAGAGATTTCTTTGAAGTTATCAAAGAAATTGTTACATTGGTGGATGGCCCTATCAGTGCAGAGGTTATTAGCTTAGATGCAGAGGGCATGATCAAAGAAGGTGAAGAGCTGGCGAAGCTGCATCAAAATATTGTTATCAAACTTCCAATGACTGAGGAAGGGTTGAAAGCAGCAAAGGTCTTTAAATCAAAGGGAATTAAAACCAATGTAACCCTTGTTTTTTCAGCAAATCAAGCTTTATTGGCAGCAAGAGCAGGAGCTACCTATGTAAGTCCTTTTGTCGGTAGAATGGATGACATCGGAAATCCTGGAATGGGCTTGATTAAAGACATTGCAGATATGTTTGATATCCATGGGATTGATACAGAAATCATATCTGCTAGCATCCGTCATCCTATGCATGTGACCGAGTCTGCTTTAGCAGGAGCACATATCGCTACGATACCCCACGGCGTATTTAAAAAGATGCTAGTCCATCCAATGACGGATAAGGGGATAGAAGCCTTCCTAAAGGATTGGAATAATAGAAAATAAGGATACATAGAAGAAAAAGAGTTGATAAATTTCAACTCTTTATTTTAATTCAGCCACAATACGGTGGATTTCTTGTTTGCCTTTGATATCATCGGGAGTCTTTTCTAAGTAAATCTCTAAATTCTCTAAAGCCTTAACTTTATCGCCTAATTTCAAATACGAAAGGCCAATAAAGCGATAAGCTTCAATATATTGACTATCAGTGACTATTTTCTGCATTTGCTTAATGGTTTCTTCATACTCACCCTTAAAATAGATTAGCTGTGCTTTTTTAAATATCAGATCGGAAAATGATGGAAACTTTTTCAGCCCATCTTCAATCACTGCCAAAGCTTCATCATATTTTCCTTCCAGCATATAGATGGCTGAGATATTG
The DNA here is from genome assembly GCA_049324315.1 of Bacillota bacterium. Taxonomy (GTDB): domain Bacteria; phylum Bacillota; class Clostridia; order Peptostreptococcales; family Thermotaleaceae; genus JBMOKU01. The sequence continues at coordinate 129,301 of JBMOKU010000053.1, forward strand.
TTGTAGCCTTCTTTAATTTGAGGAGACTTTTCTGTAGCGGATAGATAGTGTGCAAGGGCCTTTTCATTATCTTTCCGTGTTCGAAAGATATTTCCTAAAGCAAAGTCATATTTCCCGTTGTCTGGAGACTGATCGATGCACTGTTGAAGAAGTTGACTTGCTTTTTCCAGTTCTCCTTGTTCAAAGAGTACAAGTGCTTCTGCGTACTGCTTATCTAATTGAGCCTGCTTTTTTTCTTCGTTACTGGTACAACCAATGGCAAATATACTCCAAAATGCAAATAAGACCATGAAGAACAACATACGGCGATTGATATTCATACGATCAACTCCTTCTGAGAAAAAGATTACTACTCAATTATAGCACGATAAAGAAGAAAGAGCCAATCACCAAGGAGGGCTCTTTCTTTAATATTGTTACTTGATTTAATTACTCGTTACGATAAACACTGAATATAACAGTTTCTGAAGCTCCAGAAACTTGGATTTCGTTATAGCCTGATAGTAAATTTAACTTAGAGATATCAAGATACAAATATTTATCATCGTATACGTCTTGAGCTACTGTCGTAAAGGCATAACCAGTGTTATATACTTCATTATATACAGTATTCGAAACAGTTAAATCGAAACCTCCGAAAATATCAGCGATATTTCCTGCAGAATTACCTAATTGATCGCTAAAAGTGATTACTAAATATTGCATAGAATCTTCTACTTGATAGTCATCCCCAACGACGGTGAGTAGGTTACCATCAAAAGATCCGCCTAGCGTATCAGCAGAATATACGGCAGAAACAACAGTTTCTGGTTCAATTGCATATAAATCAAATGTTATTTCAACTATTTCATCAGCAGCGACATCAATTGTTATAGAAGCAGGGTCATATCCGCTCTTTGAAGCTGAAACTGCGTAGTCTGCTCCTTCTGGTACGTTGGCAAAGTTGAACGTTCCATCCGTTGAAGTCGTGAATTCCAAATTTTGATTATTGCCGGTAAGAGAGATTGTTACACCAGCCAGAGGAGAACCATTGTCGTATACGCAACCGCTAACTGTTCCAGATGCAACCGCTTCAGCAGCGAATGATTTCTCTGTGCGTTCGCTTTCCTCCATATCAGGGCTTGTTACCGTGACCCATAGAGAACCAGCTGCTGCACCTAGATCCAGACCATAGAAAGTCATTGTATTGTGGACGGATTCTACGGCTACGGAAGTAGCAAATGGACTTTGTGCGTTTTCTGAATCATACAATTTTACAATATCACCTTCAGATAACCCAGTGACTTTTACTATGTCTGCGGCTCCTTCGTTATTAGTGATGGTTATATCATCGGCTAATGGTGCTGAACTGATGACTGCTTCACCCAAAGTAGGTTCAATGGCATTCATTTCATGAATTTCAGTTAAGGATATATCAGCTCCATTTACATCCATATCAAATGCCAGCCAATATCTTTCGCCAGTGGTACCAGTTGGCACTGTGTAAGTTTCTAATAGAGCAGCGCCTTTATAAACTTCTATTTTTGCACCTGAAGTGCTAAGTGTGCTTTCATTAGAGTAATTATGAACAAAGAATCGATATTTTCCATCAATTAACTTACGAATTGTAGTTGTTTCCGGACCGTAAGACTCAATATCGTCCCAGTCTAAATCAACGTATAACTCATTGTTATATGAGTATGTTTTGTCGTAGAATGCAGTATGGAAAACATCACCATCAGGAGTAGGTCCTAACAAATGAGAGTCTAAGTCCTGAGGGTATTCACCCCAAGTAAGAACGATTTTGACTTCATCTGCCGTGGCTGCTTTGATAGCGGTTTCGTTTTGACCTACATTATATGCGCCTGATAGAGAAGTCGCCACGATATAAGTGGTTAAGTAGCCATCCTTTACAAGCTCACCACAATACATACCGGGTTCTAAATTTATAGAATAATAACCAAATTTACCCGTTGTTGCAGTAGCTATTACTGTACCCTCTGTAGTTGTGGCACCCTCTCTGAACTTGATTTGCATTCCTTCTACGCCAACACCATAGATATCTGTAATACGGCCTTCGAAACCATAATTTACAGTTACCGCATCGGTTTTCGCTGTTCCACCAATCTTTGTTGAATCTTCAGCCGGAGCAACCGTTACTTCAAAGGTTTTCCCGATATTACCTTGTAAAGCTACAGGTGTGAAAGTAATTCGGTTATGAGATCCATTGAACAAAAGATTTTGTAAAGCATATGATTGTCCATCAAGTGTAGCAGTTACCTCAAAATCACTGAGATTCACACCCATAACGCTATCTGCAAAGGTTAATGAAATGCTGCCAAGTGTAGCGTCAACAGCGCTGAGTGTTGTAGCTGCTGCGAAGTTGTCAGACTCATCATATTCTTCTCCACCAATCGTAGCAGATGCTCCTGTGCCAATATGAAGAGTTTGGGTTGGAAGCGAAGCCATCGTGGAGCCAGTGGCACCGGCATTGATAGTGGCACTTGTTATTCTTCCAGGTCCGATTATATTTGCTACAGCATTTAGAATCAAATTATTAATGTCGGATCCGTCACCTACAGATAGGCGTACATTTGTAGCAAAAGTATTAACTGTTTCTAAGCTACCTAATAGCTCCACATCCGCATTTGCAGGCATGGATGAGTTTAGCGTTACATTATTGAAACCAGAGCCAGTAGTTAGCCCTTGCTCATGGATTCTTGCGGAGGACTGTACTTGTACTTCAGTAACGCTTGTTGACCCTGTTGCAACGATTCTTACTGTTCCATTATTTTTATTAACGATTACGGTTAACAAGATAGAGTCTTCAAAGTGGATACTGTTAGCACCTCCACCATTAACGGTAGTGGTACCTTGTACAGTTACGCCTTTTAGCGTTACATTTCCTTCACCAATTCCTGCTGCTAAAACCAAATTGCCGGTAATAACTGTGTTTTGAAGAGTTACATCAGCTGAAGATATGGTAACATTGCCAGTGATTGTTTGGGTACCTGTTTCAGGTCCATATGTACCTGCTATACTGTATATTGCGGCATTATTTTTCTTCTTTTTGTCGCTGCCATTACTACTGCCGCTTCCACCGACATTTGTAGTCGTTGTTTGGTCAACGGGTTGTTCTTCCTCAACAACTTCCTCCGTAGTAGCTGGTGAACGGCTAAGCACACCATCAAGGGTTGCAACGGATTCAGCTCTTGTAATCGCTTTACCTGACTGGAATGTGCCATCCGGATATCCACCCATAATGCCATTTTCCACCAAAGCGGCAACTGCTGTCTTACTCCACTGAGGAATACTGATCGCATCACTAAATTTATTCAATACATCAAAATTTGTAGGAGCATCAAGCTTTAAAAGTTTAAAAATGATTGCGGCTACTTCTTGTCTGCTAATAGGATTATTAGGCCTGATTGTTCCATCCTCATAGCCGGATATGTAGCCTGCTTTCACGGCTTTTGCAATTCCTTCATAGAACCAGTCTGAAGTTTTTACATCTGAAAAATTGATGGAGGCTGTTTCATTTAACTTAAAAGCATTATTTACAAGTGTAATGAATTCAGCTCTTGTAATATTACTATTTGGCTTAAAAGAACCATCGCTATAACCACCTGCTAAGTCCTTTTCAATCCAGTCTGCTATTTGTTTTTCAGCCCAATGTCCTTGAATATCAGTAGCGGATGAGGCTGCTTCTGCTTGTACAGCAGCCGCTGGTACACCAAAACTAAAAATCATTACAAGGACAATGATCAATGCCATAATTCTGTTTGTGTTCTTCTTAGAAATAGATTTGATCACCTTCTTTTTCCTCCTTATGCTATTATAATGCTATTTGTGACGTAAGCCACCCAAATGATACTTATCCCCCCTTTAAAAAAATGGTGATACAAAGCACGTTACCATAATCAAGACAGCATAATAATGTTGGTTAATGCAAGGGTATAATTTCAGTGATTTATAGTATAGCCGCGTTGGAGATGGAAAGTGCTTCATTTGACTATTAGTAAAACCTGAATACTAGGTAAATTTTACTAATAAACAATATTTTAACATAATTTTCTGTGAGAAGTACTATAAAGTATGTAAATATTTCCAAGAAAATTAAGACAAAAATCGACAACGATTATATTTTATCAAGGTACAGTTGGAATATATAACATATTTCATGATATAATATAACAGAATCAAACGAAGAAAAAGGATATGTTGTGCCAAATTAGCATTATCAATACTAATAGTAAACAGAGATAGAGGAGTGAAATTTATACATGAATCGAAATTTAGCATTAGAATTAGTTAGAGTAACAGAAACTGCGGCTCTGGCATCAGGGAGATATATGGGTAGAGGAGATAAAGATTCAGCGGATCAGGCGGCTGTAGATGGAATGAGGATGGCTTTTTCCCATGTATCTGTGAAAGGTACGGTTGTTATTGGGGAAGGAGAACTGGACGAAGCGCCAATGTTATACATCGGCGAAGAGGTAGGCAACTGGGGACCGGAAGATCGGGAAGTAGATATTGCAGTGGACCCATTGGATGGTACAATCCTCATTGCAAAGGGGCTGCCAAATGCCATTGCGGTTATTGCCATGGCGCCAAGGGGCACGTTGCTGCATGCACCTGATACATATATGGACAAAATTGCCGTAGGGCCTAAAGCAAAGGGCTTGATTAGCTTGAATGATCCTGTTGAAAAGAATCTACATGCCGTAGCTAAGGCGCTGGGAAAAGAAATTGAAGATTTAACAGTCATTGTCCAGGACAGACCAAGACATTATGATATGATCAAGGAAATAAGAAAAGTAGGATGTCGTATCAAGCTTTTTGGAGAAGGAGACGTTGCAGCATCTATTGCCACATGCTTTGAACACACGGGTATCGACGTGTTTATAGGTACTGGTGGAGCACCGGAGGGTGTGATTGCTGCCACTGCCATCAAATGTCTAGGCGGTGAGATGCAAGGAAGACTCCATCCTTTCTCTGATGAAGAAGTTGAGCGATGTGCGCATTTAGGATGGGGAAAAGAAGAGATAGAAAAGATCTTGACATTGGATGACTTGGTTAAATCAGATGATGTATTCTTTGCTGCTACAGGTATAACAGAAGGAGATCTGTTGAAAGGTGTACGATATATGGAAAATAATCGGGCAATGACCCATTCCGTCGTTATGCGTTCTAAAACAGGTACGCTTCGATTTGTAGAAGCCATCCATCGATTGGATAAAAATGAAATATTGGTGGAAATGATGAAAAAACATAAATAAAGGGGGACTTGTTTATGGATAGAAATCTCGCATTAAACCTGGCTCGAGTAACGGAAGCTGCCGCATTGGGTGCTGCAAAGTATATGGGCAGAGGTGACAAGATCATTGCTGATCAGGCTGCTGTGGACGGGATGAGAAATATGTTTGATACCCTAAACATTGACGGCGTGGTCGTTATCGGTGAAGGAGAAATGGATGAAGCACCTATGCTGTATATCGGGGAGCGGATCGGTCAGGCAGTCGACGGAGCACCTCAAGTTGATATTGCCGTGGATCCCCTGGATGGTACCAATTGTGTGGCGAAAGGAATACCCAATGCCATTGCCGTTGTGGCTATCGCACCCAGAGGATGCTTGCTGAATGCTCCGGATATGTACATGGATAAGATTGCAGTTGGGCCCAAGGCAAAGGGCGTCATTGATCTGAAGGCTCCTGTTAAGGAAAATTTGTTCAATGTAGCAAAGGCTTTAAATAAGAACATTACCGATATCACTGTGACCATGCTGGATCGAGACAGACACAAAGATATTATCCGTGAATGCAGAGAAGTCGGTGCGAGAATAAAACTGTTTCAAGATGGCGATGTAGCGGCGGCCATTGCCACCTGCTTTGATCATACAGGAATAGACATTCTTATGGGCAGCGGCGGTGCCCCGGAAGGTGTGATCGCAGCGGCAGCCCTAAAATGCCTGGGTGGAGAATTTCAAGGGAAACTCCTTCCCCAGACAAAAGAAGAAGAGGAAAGATGTATCAAAATGGGTGTGGATGTCCATACCGTTTTCCGCTTAGATGACCTTGTAAAGGGAAATGAGGCGTTCTTTGCAGCCACGGGAATTTCCGACGGAGACTTACTAAAAGGTGTCATCTATTACGGCAACAATATGGCAAAGACTCATTCCGTGGTTATGCGTGCAGAGACCGGAACCATCCGCTTCATCGAGGCCATTCACAGGTTGGACAAAAAGCCGGAGTATGCGAAATAAAAAATGAGAGATATATAGTGCATTAAATATTTTACATTGTAGGGGTCGCTGCCTACAGCGACCCATTGTGATGTATGGGCTGAAACGGGCTGCTGTAGGCAGCAGCCCCTACAAGATAAAATGTAATTTCTTTATTGCGTTATCTGTAGATTGAAAAATTTGAGTTGTTTGAACAGCAGAGGCAAGACATGGGGCCCTGTCCCCATGTCTTGCCTGTCATTATGCCATTGGGAAAGAAAAGATTGACATTTTGTCGACTATCATATAGAATCTATAGATTGAAAGAAGTTAAAGGAGTATATTTTTCTGGAATTTGGAAATATAATAGAAAGTAATCATATACCCCAATCATAATCGGAGGTGAAGTTTTGGATTCGTTTGAACTAGAAAAGAAAAAGCTGGAAGACCTGAGGGTCATTGCAAAGGCTTTAGATATTAAAAATATAACCAAGCTTAAAAAGCAGGAATTGATTGAAGCCATCCTCGGGGAGGCAAAACAGGAAGTAAACGAGCAAGTACCGGAACCAAAAGAACCGGAGATTGACCGTGAAGCACTGCCCGATAAAATTAACAACGAGATTGATGAAAGTGAAGAGGTCAATACAGTTGAAGGTGTATTGGAATTATCAGAAGGAGGCTTTGGTTTCCTGAGATTTCATAACTTTTTAACCAGTGACGAAGATGTATATGTGTCGCCATCGCAGATTCGAAGATTTAACCTCAAGACCGGTGATAAAATATTTGGCATTACACGGCCACCTAAAAGTGGTGAAAAGTTTCGAGCTCTTCTATATGTCCAAAAAGTAAACGGTGAAAAACCTGATCTTGCTGCAAAGCGTCCCAACTTTGAAAATCTCACCCCTATATATCCCTATGAACGAATTACGCTAGAATATAACCCGACAGATCTATCTACCAGAGTTATTGATTTGATCGCGCCTATCGGTAAAGGACAGAGAGGATTGATTGTTGCTCCTCCAAAGGCCGGTAAAACGATTCTGCTAAAGAAGATCGCCAATAGTATCTCTGAAAAATATAAGGATATTGAGATTATCGTGTTGTTAATTGACGAGCGTCCGGAAGAAGTGACGGATATGCAGCGTTCTATTAAGGGGGAAGTGATCTATTCAACCTTTGACCAGGTACCCAGTCATCATATCAAGGTTGCTGAGATGGTGCTTAACAGAGCCCAAAGATTAGTAGAACATGGTAAGGATGTTGTGATTCTTTTAGATAGTATCACAAGACTTGCCAGAGCATATAACTTGACCATTCCACCTACAGGCAGAACACTTTCTGGGGGGTTAGATCCTGGTGCATTACATAAACCGAAACGGTTTTTTGGTGCAGCTCGAAAGATTGAAGAAGGCGGCAGCTTGACAATCTTGGCAACAGCGCTGGTAGATACAGGAAGTAGAATGGATGACGTTATTTTTGAAGAGTTTAAGGGAACAGGTAATATGGAGCTTCATCTGGATAGAAAGCTTTCAGAAAAGCGAATATTCCCTGCCATTGATCTAAACAAATCCGGTACACGAAGAGAAGAATTGCTGCTTAGTCAGAAGGAACTGGAGACCATCTGGAATATTCGAAGAGCCATGGGTAACAATCCGACGCAAGAGGTTACGGAGTCTATTATCAGCAAGCTGATGAATTCAAAAACGAATATGGAATTTGTAGAGAATGTACGAAATAAGATATAATGCGAGGTATAGAAAGCAGTAACAGTAGCGGAGCCATGGGGACGGTTCGAGTGTTTCCTGTAGGGGCGCGCATTGTGCGTCCGTTGATTCTAGAAGGAAAAGTCCCCGTTGCGAAGCGCACAAAGAGACGAAAAAATCTTTGAAGTTTTTGCGTCTAACGTCTAACTTCTAACCTCTAACTTTTAAAAATCGCCCTTGCATGATGCATAGTGCTGTGCTATAATATAGAAGTTAACGATGAGACAAATGTTTTTAATATACAGATTTGGAAAGAAAGAGGTGAAGGAAATGAAACAAGGTATTCATCCAGATTACAAAAAGTCAGTGGTGAGATGTGCTTGCGGCAATACATTTGAAACTGGTTCAGTTAAAGAAGAGATCAGAGTAGAGATTTGCTCAGAATGTCACCCATACTTCACTGGAAAACAAAAGTTTGTTGACCAAGGTGGACGTGTTGAGAAGTTCAAGCAAAAATACGGCATGAAATAATAAAATTGTATGAATTAGAAAGGTTAGAGGCATTGTCTCTAACCTTTGTTGTATGTACAGAAGAAAATGCAAGCAGCGGAGCCATGGGACGGTTCGAGGGTTTCCTGTAGGGGCGCGCATTGCGCGTCCGTTGTTTCAAGAAGGAAAACGATGGAACTGTCCCCGTGGCGAAGCGGATGGAAGCTAAGGGGGGCGGTCTTAAACCATGAGCAAGCTATATTTTAGATATGGAGCGATGAACTGCGGAAAATCAACAAATTTAATGCAGGTATCCCACAACTATAAAGAAAGAGGGATGAAAGCAATTATTTTAAAACCTAAAATTGATACAAAAGGAGGAAATCGGGTTGTATCGAGATTAGGCATAGATATGGAAGTTGACCTATTATTGACCCATGACAAGAATATTTATGAAGAAATTGAAAAGTGGGAATGTGAGAATGGTAAGTTAGATTGTGTCTTAGTGGATGAAGTACAATTCTTTAAGAAAGAACAAATAGATCAATTGCTTGAAATCGCTGTCAAAAAGGACATTCCTACCATTTGTTATGGGCTGCGTACGGATTTTCAAATGAATGGATTTGAAGGGAGTGCCCGCTTACTATTGATTGCACACAGTATAGAAGAGTTAAAAACAATATGTAGATGTGGTAAAAAAGCTATTCTGAACGGGAGGAAAATAAATGGACTCTTCGTGTTTGAAGGGAATCAAGTTGCCATTGATAATCAAGATAATGTAGAATATGAATCCCTTTGTCCTAAATGCTACTTTCGATATAAAGAAGATTATTTGAAAAGTAAGAAGAATGTGCTTTCAGAATAAGGCGTCTTACATATCGGATTCAACGGCTGATTAATGGAGGCTCCTGTCTGCTATTCGAATACTATTGTTTTAGTATGGTATATTCCATAATTTTCAAAGTGTAGAAAAGTATAAACTTAAAGGATTTTTAAGACTTTTGTATAAATATATATAAAATAGAAACCATATATGAATGATCATTAACTTTAATGAAAGGATGTGTTTTTGATGAAAAAAGCAATGCTGCTGATAGCATTGATACTTGTTCTTTCCATTACAATTGTCAATGCCCAAAGCTATGTAGAAAAGATTACTGTTTACTATGATGTTGTAAAGACTATAATGATTGATGGCGTAGAGAAAACGCCGACAGATCAAAAACCCTTTATTTATGAAGGAACCACCTATGTACCATTACGATTTGTCAGTGAATCACTCGGTAAAAAAGTCAGCTGGGATGAAAAAACCGGAACCATATATATTGGAGAGACACCTACTCAGGCCCAAATACCAGGAAAAACATACTTAACAGATTTGGGTATTAGTTATTATTCCAATATGCATCTTTATCGTATTGATAACAGAACCGAATCGGCTTTTAATAGAGATATGGACGCATCCAATGATTTCTCAGATGGTTTCATTATGAGTATGAAGATTGATCCCATTACAGCAAAAGTAGAAACCTTTTCGAAAGGAATATCGGTAAAAATGTATGAGAATATGTCAAGCTTGACATATCCGTTGAGTAAAAAGTATAGTCAACTAACGGGCTTTGTGGGTTTTGACGAAACTATGAATGATAAAGATGAAACCGTCAATAGCTATATAGTTCGATTTATTGTTGATAACGAATTAAAGAAAGAAATTGAACTAAAGAAAAATTCTCATGCGGAGTATATTGATATTGACGTATCAAATGGAAAGGAACTATCTATTCAATTCGTGAGTGTGGATGAAAGTAAAAATAAAAATAAACCGATGATTGATTTAGTAGATATGGTCCTAGAGTAATCTTGATTTTTTGTAACCACTGTGTCTATTTCCCTGCATAACCGTCAAAATATAGGGTAAGTATTAGTATAATAAGGGAAAATACGCAGCGAAGGTGGTGTCTTCTATGGCAACGAAAAAGGAGATAGAAAGACTAAGAAGAAAGCTTGAAAGAAAGTTGGACCACAGTAAAGATGGAAATTTCGTTGTGAAAGAGATCGTAGAATTAAGCCAAGAACTTGACGTGCTGATCGTAGATTACTGCAAAGGAAAGAATAAAAAAAAAGCAATTTAGATTAGAATGTTTCCAACGGCTTCTTATTCATAGGATTGAATAGAAGCCGTTTTTTTGTAGATCTTCATTTATACATAAAGTACCGAAGTATGAAGCAAGCATGGCGTTTTTTAAAGGATTGTTTATTCTGCATTAGAAAAAATATTGACTTCAATTGTATTGTCATCATTTGTTGGTTTAACAACAACTACGGTTATTTGATTGTCTTTTTTTAAGTCAATGGAAACGGGTTTATTGTCATTCGTAGTAGTCCACCCTTCAGCATGCATCTTTTTTTCATATTCATTAAGAAAGTCTTCGGCAGTAGTGTTATCCAGTGTATAAATCGCCTTGTCAAGTCCTTCTGGCGTCTCTGCTTCTTGAAAATCAACTTGCTCCATGTTTTCGTATTTAGGTAACTGGGAAAACTCTTTTTTACCAAGTAATTGACAAGCGGTCGTATTAATTGACATGATAAATATTAATAATAAGACTATCTTTTTCATAACCAATTCTCCTTGTTTATTTGATTAGATATAGTATGTGTAAGAATTTTAACAAAATACGAATAGCATTGAAAAAGTCTTTAATATATAGGGACAGCTTCTTCCTTGTTTATACACTTTATTTATTTGACAAGCTGGTATATAATGAGTATGGGGTATATACTAGAATATATATAACGAATTTGTATTAGAATGGAGATTAACCATGAAAATAGGACGAGAAGAAGTCTTTATAAAAAGATGTACACCTACCAGTATCGGTGGGCAGGCTGTCATCGAAGGGGTAATGATGCGGGGGCCTAAAGATATTGCTGTGGCTGTACGGAAGCCGGATCAAGAGATTGTGGTAAAAAAAGAACCAGTAAAGGGTTTATCGACCAATAAGCTCAGCAAGCTCCCCATAACAAGAGGTGTGTTTGCCTTGATTGATTCCATGGTTCTTGGTATTAAAACACTGACTTATTCAGCCGAGTTCTTTGAAGATGGTACGGGAGAGGAAGAACAAAGCAGGCTGGAACAGTGGATTGAAAAGAAATTTGGGGATAAAGCCCAGGATGTATATACGTATTTTTCTGTGTTTATTGCTTTAGCCATGGCAATTCTTCTGTTTATTATTTTCCCCACAGTTGCCATAAACTTTTTAAAGAAATATATGGAAAGTCCCTTATTGTTAAATGGCGTCGAAGGTGTCTTGAGGATTACGCTTTTTGTAGGGTATGTGTTATTGATCTCGCAGATCAAGGATATCCAAAGAGTATTCCAATATCATGGTGCAGAGCACAAAACCATACACTGCTATGAAAGTGGACTGCCTCTAACTGTTGAGAATGCAAGAAAATTTACGACCCTTCATCCAAGATGCGGAACAAGCTTTCTGCTGATCGTTATGGTTATCAGTATGCTGCTCTTTACGATGATAGGTTGGCCGAATCCATGGATTCGGATATTATCCAGATTTATATTGCTTCCGGTAGTGGCAGGCATATCCTATGAGATTGTCAAATGGGCAGGACGAAGTGATTCGACTTTTGTCTACTGGATCAGCTATCCGGGGCTTTTGATGCAAAAACTGACAACGAAGGAGCCGGATGACAGTCAGTTGGAAGTTGCTATTGCCGCCATGAAAAATGTCTTGAGCGAAGACAAGGAGGATGACAAGTGGTAGTGCAGGAGGCGTTGAAGAACGCCGTAACAAAATTGGAAGAGAAAAAAATCATGACACCTCTGCTAGATGCGGAGGTGCTTCTATGTGACGTACTAAAAATGGACAGACTCTATCTATATATCCACCGGGATAAAGAGCTTACCTGTGACCAAGAAGCCAGATTTCAAGAAATGATGCAGCAGCGGATTGCAGGGAAACCGGTTCAATATATTATCAACAAACAGGAGTTCATGGGTCTGGATTTTTATGTAGAAGAAGGTGTGTTGATTCCCAGACCGGATACAGAGATACTGGTTGAAGCTGTGGTGAACTGGATCAAAGAGCATGGAAATCAAAAAGTAAAAATAGCAGATATAGGTACGGGAAGCGGTGCCATCACCGTGAGCTTAGCAGTATATATAGAAAAGTCTCATATCTATTCTGTGGATATATCCCCTATTGCACTGGAAATTGGGGATAAAAATGCACGAAGTCATGATGTTATCCACAGGATCGATTTCCTTCATGGAGATCTTTTTGAGCCCCTTATACAAAAGGGACTGGAGGATAGTTTGGATGTACTGGTTTCAAATCCCCCTTACATTCCACGTCATGAAATAGAGGATCTCCAAGTCGAGGTGGCAGCGTATGAACCAAGACTTGCATTGGATGGCGGTGAAGACGGGTTGAACTTTTATAGGAGGATCATTAGCAGTGCATACGTTTTCCTGAAAAACGGAGGATTGCTGGCTCTGGAAGTGGGACATGACCAGGCGGAAGTCATAAAAAAAATGATGGAAGGGCAAAAAAAATATGCAAATATCGAAAAAATCAAAGATTTGTCAGGAATTGAAAGGGTTGTAACAGCTATGGTCGTGAAGTGATAAAGAATTAACAAGCTGCCTATTGCATGATAGGCAGCTTTTCTTCGTATTCGGGAGAGAAGCCACGAGTTATGCAGAAAGAAAGATACCAAACATATAAATACACAAAAGAAGGAAAACCTGCAGGAAAACAGACTTTTCCCTTTAGAGACTTCCATACTATAATGAAAAATGTTGAATTTGTACAAAATATGAATAAGCCAACGGTATGGAGGAAATTACATGGAAAATGCATCTATGATTGCCACAGATCAAATTTTGTCTTTAATGGTTATTGTATTGATTACAGGTATGATTTTTGGGAAAATAAGCAAACTGGTGAAGCTGCCGGATGTGGTTTTGTTTTTAATAGCCGGGATTATCATCGGGCCCTCTGTTTTAAATTGGGCCAGCGTAGACGGGTATCCTATTGGGAATCAATTGATACTGACTTTCGGTTCTGCCTTTATTCTCTATGATGGCGGTAGAGAAATCAAACTGCGGGTGTTAAATAATGTAAAAATATCCGTTGCATTGTTGTCGACTGTAGGCGTACTGGTATCAACCTTTGTGGTGGGGTATATTACCATGATCATTTTTAAGATTCCTTTTATCTATGCCCTGTTATTGGGAGCTGTTATCGCTTCTACGGATCCTGCAACCCTGGTTCCTGTATTTAAGGAGATAACACTGCGGGATAAGGTTAAGCAGACGGTCATCAGTGAATCTGCCTTTAATGATGCCGCTGGAGCTATATTGGTTTTCTCCATTCTTGCGATTATTCAGTCAGGTAAGTTTTCACTGATGGATAATATGGGACAGCTGCTCACCATGGCAGGAGGAGGGATCATCATGGGCGTACTTGCAGGTATATTCCTTTCCCTGTTAATCTCTGACTCAAAGCTGGGGATCCTTCATGAATATGCACCGATTGTATCGATTGTGGCAGTGGTTATTGCATTTACCTTTGCTGAAAAGATTGGCGGCAGCGGTTATATGGCCACCTTCGTGACGGGATTGGTGTGCGGGAATAAGAAGAAACTGAGATTGTGGGTACCGGAAGAAGATTTTGTTACACAGCTCCATGTGAGAGAAACGTTGGCCTTTGTCATGAGGATGGCGATTTTTATCCTGCTTGGAACCCATGTGAATTTCCATGTTCTAGGCAAATATTGGCTGTCAGCATTACTCATTGTAGCTGTATTGATGTTTGTAGCCAGACCTCTTTCTGTTATATTTTGTACCGTACCTGACCGACAAGCAAATTGGACATCTAAAGAAATGGGATTTTTGATGTGGGTGAGAGAGACAGGGGTTATCCCGGCAGCTCTTTCAGGTATGATTACCAGCATGAAAATTCCCCACAGTGATATTATATCTTCGGTTGTATTTATGACCATCTTGATCACCCTCGGTATTCAAGCCAGCTCAACGAAATATGTGGCACAAAAATTGGAATTATTGGAGTATAGGGAAGAATTTTAGGCAATACTATCCGTGAATAGCTGATAGCTAATAGCTTGTGGCAAATGATCATTTGATATGGTTGTTATGGTGAGCTATTGGTTATCGGCTGTTTGCTTTATGATGTTTTTCGCTGCAAAGTATTGAAAAAGCGTAGTAAACATGATAAAATAACCAGATGGAATAAATTATTCGGGGTGAGATAAATGTTTGATAAATTAGATTTTCTTCAAGATAAATATGAATCACTAAGTACGAAGGTTGCCGACCCGGAAGTGATCAGCAATCAATCGGAATGGCAAAAGTCTGTAAAGGAATTGGCTGAGATTGAGCCCATTGTCAATAAATATAAAGAGTTTAAGAAAGTGAAGCAGGATATTGCAGGAGCAAAAGCCATTCTTGAAGAGAATAACGATGAAGAATTAAGAGAAATGGCAAAGATGGAATTGGGAGAGCTTGAGGAAAGCATTGAAAGAATAGAAGACGAACTGAAGATCTTGCTGCTGCCAAAGGACCCTAAC
This sequence comes from Bacillota bacterium, assembly GCA_049324315.1. Taxonomy (GTDB): domain Bacteria; phylum Bacillota; class Clostridia; order Peptostreptococcales; family Thermotaleaceae; genus JBMOKU01. The sequence goes on from JBMOKU010000053.1 coordinate 144,301, forward strand.
GATGAAAAGAATGTTATCGTGGAGATCCGTGCAGGGGCAGGCGGTGACGAAGCAGGGCTCTTCGCAGGCGTATTATTAAGGATGTATACGAGATACGCGGAGAGAAATCGGTGGAAAGTAGAAATGATGAGTATGAATGAAACCGGCGTTGGTGGCATTAAAGAGGTTATCTTCCTGCTCAGAGGAAAGGGAGCTTACTCCAGACTGAAATACGAGAGCGGCGTTCATCGTGTGCAAAGAATCCCTGTAACAGAATCAGGAGGAAGAATTCACACCTCTACTGCCACCGTAGCGGTTTTACCGGAAGCAGAAGATGTGGAAATTGACATCAACCCGAATGATGTACGGGTAGACGTATTCAGATCCTCCGGTAATGGCGGCCAGAGTGTAAATACGACAGACTCTGCTGTACGTTTAACACATATTCCAACAGGCATGGTTGTATCCTGTCAGGATGAGAAATCTCAGCTGAAGAACAAAGAAAAGGCATTCAAGATTCTTAAGGCAAGGCTTTATGATAAAATGCTGGAAGAACAACATGCTGAAATAGCCGAAGAAAGAAAGAGCCAGGTAGGTTCTGGAGATAGAAGTGAGAGAATCCGTACCTACAATTATCCTCAGGGTAGAGTATCAGATCACAGAATTAACCTTACCCTTTACAAGCTTGATCAGTTCCTGGATGGAGACATTGACGAGATACTAGATGCATTGATTACGACAGCACAGGCAGAAAAATTGCAGCAGGTGGTTTAGAAATTATAGGACAATACTCAAAGTGGTATTGTCTTTTTTATGATCTTGAGAATAGTTTGTACAAAACATGTGGATAACATGACCGTAGGGGCGCGCATGGCGCGTCCGCTATTCCCGGACAATATCATGAGGATGTGGTTTGACATCATCACATATTTATTAACGGTAACGTCGATATAACGGTTTAGAATATTGTTAATTTCGATAAGGTAGCATTTTTGCGGACGCCCAATGAGCGCCCCTACATTTTGTAATGCACATCAGTATATACCACGAACCTATAGAATATATATGACTGTAAAGGAGACTTGGGGACTGTACCTGCTGTCACACCCGTTTTTGGTGTGACAGAGGGACTGTCCCCATGTCTCCCTGACTGTAAAATAGCGTTGTATCTAGGAGCGTGAAAAGGGTGGAGACTATACTGACAACAACGGGGATCGGTTTTGCTGTAGGGGTGCTGGGAACAGGGGTTGGAGGTCTAAGCGGATTTCTGATTGACAATCCCAGTAAAAGGTTTTTAAGCTTTATCTTAGGATTATCCAGTGGCTTGATGTTGGCTATCATCTGCTTCGATCTTTTGCCGGAGGCATTTGAGCTTAGTCAGCTATGGGTTGGCATTGTAGGCGTTGTATTTGGCGTTATGATGACGATTTTAACAGATGAAGTCTTATCATCCAGGATGGGCGTTCATGATCATGGAGAGCAAAGCTTCGCAAAAACCGGTATTTTATTGGGGCTGGGTGTTGCGATGCACAATTTTCCCGAGGGCTTGGCCATAGGCTCCGGCTTCATGGCAACGAAGGCCTTGGGTGTGGGGATATCCATTGTGATTGCCCTACATAATGTCCCGGAAGGTATTTCCATGGCTGCACCCATGCGCATAGGCGGGATTTCAAAGATACGTGCATTTCTATATACGGTTTTGGCAGGGGTACCCATGGGCCTGGGTGCCATGGTAGGAGCACTGCTGGGAGAAATTTCTCCGAATTTGATTGCGTTTTCATTGGCCTTTGCCGGAGGAACCATGCTCTATATTACTTGTGATGAGTTAATCCCAAAGTCAAAAGACCTGCATTATGGGCGAACTGCCAGTTTTGGTATGCTGATAGGATTTGTATTGGGTGTCTTGATTGCAAAACAATTCTAACTACGATTGATGTTCATAGTTTTGAATCCTAACCGTTTGGTGTATAATACTAGTTAGAAGTTAGAAGTCTGTAGGGAACGCCCACTGTGGCGTTTCGCTTGTAGGGAGACTTGGGGACTGTACCTACTGTCACACCCGATTTTGGTGTGACTGAGGGACTGTCCCCATGTCTCCCGGAGTTAGGCGGGGAAAACGATGGAACCGTCCCCGTGGCATAGCGGATGTAACGCGCTTAGTATGACTTATATAGCAACTTAATTAACGATCGGAGAAGAAGTATAATGAAAACAAAAGTAATTGATATCAATCCAAATAACATAGATAAAGAGCAGCTTGAGATTGCTGCCCGTGTTTTGCATGATGGCGGAACGGTGGCGTTTCCTACAGAAACCGTTTATGGTCTAGGAGCCAATGCTCTGAATGTGGAGGCTGTTCAAAATATATTCAAAGCAAAGGGACGGCCTTCTGACAATCCACTCATTGTACATATAGCAAAAACCGATGAAGTCATTCCTTTGGTACAAGAAATACCTGAGAAGGCAAAAACATTGATGGAGCATTTGTGGCCAGGTCCTTTAACCATGGTTTTTCAAAAGTCAGATTTAGTTCCTTCCATCATTACAGGGGGGCTGGATACGGTGGCGATTCGAATGCCATCTCATCCCATTGCAAGGCTTCTTATAGAGATGGCAAAGGTACCTGTGGCGGCACCCAGTGCCAACCTGTCTGGAAAGCCTAGTCCCACAGAAGCGGAACATGTTATAGAAGATTTGATGAATCGAGTTGATGTGATTATCCGTGGCGGAAGCTGTGATGTAGGTGTGGAATCTACCGTACTGGATTTATCGGGTAAAAGGCCTGTGATTTTGAGGCCGGGAGGAGTTACACGGGAGCAGATTGAGGGGATTATTGGCGAAATTGAAGTAGATAAAGGAATTGAAGCCAATAAGGATGAGAACATTGTACCGAAATCTCCTGGAATGAAATATACCCATTATGCACCAAAGGCAAAGGTAATCATCATTGATGGTGCTGTAGAGAATGTTATTCGAAAAATCTGTGATATGACAAAGGAAAAAGAACAGCAGGGCTTGAAGGTTGGAATTATGGCAACGGATGAGACAAAGGATCTTTATCAAGAGGGTATTGTTTTATCCGTGGGAAGCAGAAATCATAAGGAAGTAATTGCGGCCAAGCTCTTTAAAACGCTGCGCCAGTTTGATGATGTGGGTGTAGACATAATCCTGGCAGAAGGAATTGACCCAAAAGATATTGGACATGCAGTGATGAACCGTCTTTTGAAAGCGGCGGGATATGACGTGATTGATTCTGGGAGGTGAAAAGATGAAAACCATTTTGTTCGTATGCACAGGGAATACTTGTAGAAGCAGCATGGCAGAAGCAATGATGAAAAAAAAGCTGGAAGAGATATGCGAAACGACCCGGGGAATCAAGGTCATTTCTGCAGGTACATCTGCTATGAAGGGAGCCCAAGCTTCTAAAAACGCAATCCAAGTTATGAGAGAACGGAATATTGATTTAAACCGGCATCAAGCTACGCCGCTGACTAAAGAATTGATTATGGAAGCTGATGTTATTTTTACCATGACAAGAAATCATAAGGATCAGGTTTTAAGAATGGAACCGGAAGCGAAGAACAAGACATTCACCTTAAAAGAGTACACCAGCAGTGTAGGAAATGACCAAGAAATTCAAGGCGAGATCGACAAACTGCATCAGCTAATCAAGCGTAAAAAAACAGCGTTTTACGAGAAAAATGAAAAAGAGATCCTGCGCCTGCGAAATGAAAGACAGGTCTTGATAAAACAGCTGGAAACCATAGACGATGAAATCAAAAAGCTGGAAAATGATATGATGAAATCCATCAATAATGAGCAGCGAGAAGTTGTGTATCTTCAAGATAAATTGCCTTCCGTGGACATTGTAGATCCTTTTGGTCAGCCTGCCTGGGTTTATCGAGAATGTGCAAAGGAAATTGAAGAAGCCCTGAAGGTTGTAGTGGAAAAAATATGCAAAGACGAAAACATAGAGAAATAGGTTGAACTGAGGAGAAATAAGTGTTAAAATGTCCTAGGTAATACGGTAGAAGCGTGGTCATCGTAAGGATTAGAAAGTATCATTGTAGCCCTAAAGTATGACCCGAATACGGCTAACTGCTAACGGCTAACCACGTTCATAGGATTTGGGGGATAGAAGAAAAATAGCGATGGAATCTACCTTAGCATTAAATAGCGGTATATGGGAGGTGTTGAAATTGAAGATCGGATTAGGCAGTGATCATGGTGGTTATAACTTGAAAGAAGCCATCAAAAAACATCTGCAAGAAAAAGGATATCAATATGTAGACTATGGAACCAATTCATCTGAATCTGTAGACTATCCGGCATTTGGCATGAAGGTAGCGGAAGCCGTGGTGTCCGGTGAATGTGAGTATGGCATCCTTTGCTGCGGTACAGGAATCGGTATATCCATTTCTGCCAATAAAGTACCTGGAGTCCGTTGTGCTGCTGTGTCAGACACGTTCTCTGCACAGATGTCAAAGGAACATAATAATGCGAACATCTTGGCATTAGGAGAGCGGGTAATCGGTGTAGGCCTGGCACTGCAAATTGTAGATGTATGGTTGAACTCGGAATTCTTAGGAGAAAGACACGCTCGCAGAGTAAATATGATCGGGGACATTGAGAAGAAATATAGTATGGAAGAGTAATCAAATGAAGGGAGCTGACGGCATTGAAGAATGTTTTTGTGATGGACCATCCACTGATTCAACACAAGCTTACTTTGATCAGGGATAAAAACACAGGGTCTAAGGAATTTCGTGAAGTAGTGAAGGAACTAGCCATGCTTATGGGCTATGAAGTAACCAGAAATCTTCCTTTAGAAGAAGTAGAGATTGAGACGCCTGTTTGTAAGACGAAGGCGAAGGTAATCGCAGGTAGAAAATTAGGAATCATACCAATCCTACGGGCAGGATTAGGTATGGTAGATGGTATGTTGAACTTGATTCCGGCTGCCAAAGTAGGTCATATAGGACTCTACAGAGATCCGGAAACCCTTGAACCGGTTGAATACTATTGCAAGCTTCCAGCTGATGTAAATGAAAGAGATCTGATTGTATTAGATCCAATGCTGGCTACAGGCGGATCAGCCAATGCAGCCATTCAATTCATTAAAGATAAAGGCGCCAACAGCATTCGATTCATGTGCTTAATCGCCTCACCGGAGGGAATAAAAGCTGTTCAAGATGCTCATCCGGACGTGGAAATTTATGTGGCGGCGGTTGATGAAAAATTAAATGATCATGCCTATATTGTACCGGGCTTAGGTGATGCCGGAGATAGATTATTTGGAACAAAATAGATGATAAAAGAAATAGAGAGTAGAGCTATCGAAATCTATTTCTTTTTTTATGGTCATTTAAGGAGAAATTTGCATATGATAATAAAAGGAGTGTTTTCACAATAGCATGTTTATAAATCATAATATATGGAAAAATTATGAATATGAAAAATAGATTTCCATGAAGGATTTATAAGAGGGCGTGCCGAAATAAGTTACGATAGTGTATAGCGGAGTCATGGGGACGGTTCGTCTGGCACATATGTTTTTTATGTGCCTGAGGAACTGTCCCCGTGGCGTAGCGTAAAGTTTATAAAAGGAGGATACATATGCGGCCCAATTGGGATCAATACTTTATGGAGATGGCTGAAATCGCAAAAACAAGGTCAACATGTACAAGAAGACAGGTTGGCGCTGTACTTGTAAAGGATAAGAGGATGCTTGCCACAGGATATAATGGTGCGCCATCAGGAACGGCTCACTGCACGGATATTGGATGCCTAAGGGAAAAACTCAATATCCCTTCCGGACAAAGACACGAACTTTGCAGAGGCCTCCATGCGGAACAGAATGCCATGATCCAGGCTGCCTACCATGGCGTAGAGATACAGGGGGCTACCATGTATGTTACCTTGCAGCCCTGTATACTATGTGCCAAGATGGCCATCAATGCCGGTATCAAGAAAATCATTTTTAAGGGAAGCTATCCTGATGAACTTTCAATGGATATGCTAAAAGAGGCTGGGATAGAGATACAGTCTTTTGAGGAATGAGAGGTTAGAAGTTAGACGTTAAAGGTTAGACGTAGGGACGAACAGTGTTCGTCCGACTATCATTTATGTAAAGCTATTGACAACAAAATCAGGCATGCATATGGTGTGACAGAGGGACTGTCCCCATGTCTCCGGCGTTATAAAAAGTGGTTACAATATCGTTACAGCTCGACCAACCCATTGATTTTTTCATTGTTTTATTGTAGAATTACTCTGAATGAGTCTGCTAAATGACAAGGAGTGTTATATGTGAATATTTACTTACTAGTATTTTTACTTGCTTCTTTTGCTTCTTTTTTTACAACTCCTGTAGCAAAAAAACTTGCAATAAAGGTGGGGGCAATTGACATACCGAAGGATGATCGGAGAGTACATAAAACACCAATACCTCGCATGGGTGGTTTAGCAATCTATTTTGGGTTTGTTGTTAGTATTTTGGCTACAATGCAGATTGATCAAAAAACCATGGGTATGCTAGTTGGAAGTACGTTGATCGTATTGATGGGTATTTTGGATGATAGGAAACCTTTATCGGCGAAAACAAAATTGCTCGTGCAAATTGTTTGTGCTTCGATTCTAGTTTATTCCGGTATTGCCATCGAAGGTTTTGGAATTCCCTTTACGGATAATAAATACATAGCGTTTGGTCCTATACTTAGTACACTTGTAACGATCTTCTGGATTGTAGGTATCACCAATACATTAAATCTTATTGACGGGTTAGACGGTTTGGCAGCGGGAGTTGCAACAATCGCAGCTATTTCCTTGTCTTATGTGGCCCATGCCAATGGAAGACCCGAAGTGACCATTATCATTACATTAGCCATAGCCGGTTCAGCCCTTGGATTTTTACCTTACAACTTTAATCCTGCAAAGATATTTATGGGAGATACGGGTTCTCTTTTCTTAGGATATATGCTGGCAGCCATATCCATTGATGGTGCTATGAAGGGAGCTACAGCCTTAGCTACCGTTGTTCCGGTACTTGTGCTGGGCTTGCCCATATTTGACACGACCTTCGCCATCATAAGGCGAGCATGGAATGGCAGACCGATTATGGAGCCGGATAAAGGGCATCTTCATCACAGATTGCTTTCGGCGGGTATGGGACAAAAGAGAACGGTTTTGACTTTATACAGCATTAGTGGCGCATTAGGGGTTAGTGCTGCCTTTATGTCAAACAGCAAGGTTCTTGACTCCCTGTTTATTCTCACAGCTGCCAGTGCCTTGATGTACCTCAGCATCAGTGCAGGACAGCTGAGAAAACAAAAAAGTATAGATAAAGACTAAAGCCAGACCTTCCTATCTGGCTTTTTCTTGTAAAAAGAATGGAGATAGGTTGAAGGCTTTGCTGGAGGCAAGACTTGGGGACTGGTCCACTGTCCGGTGTGCTTTTTACCGGACTGGGGCCCTGTCCCCATGTGTTGCCGGACGAAGAGTTACTTTTTCAGCACCTTCGGACTGTCCCCATGTCTCACCTGATAAACGATATACGATAAACGCTAAAGAGGTGCAACTATGAATAAAATCAAAGTTATGTCTATTTTTGGGACAAGACCGGAAGCCATAAAGATGGCTCCTGTGGTAAAGGAACTGGAAAAATATCAGGAGATTGAATCCATTGTATGTGTCACTGCCCAGCATCGTCAGATGCTTGACCAAGTACTGGAATTATTCGATATCAAGCCTCAATATGATTTAAACATAATGCAGCCGGGACAGACATTGAGTGAGATTACGGCCAGGGTTTTAACCGGTCTTGAAGAGGTAATCAAAAAAGAAAAACCCCATATGGTTTTGGTGCATGGAGACACTACCACAACCTTTGCCGGTGCATTGGCAGCTTTTTATCAGCAGGTAAAGGTAGGTCATGTAGAAGCAGGGCTGCGAAGCTATAACATGTATTCTCCATATCCTGAGGAAATAAACAGGATGCTGACGGGGAGATTGACAACCCTTCATTTTGCTCCTACAAAAGGTAACAAATCTAACCTATTGGCAGAAGGGATTGCTGAAGAGAAGATTATCCTAACAGGCAATACAGTCATTGACGCACTTTTGAAGGTAGTGAAAAAAGACTATCAATTCCCGGAAGAACGCTTGAATCATATTGACTACGATGGAAAAAAGATTATTAGTATGACTGCCCATAGAAGGGAAAACCTGGGACAGCCTATGATAAATATTTTTACAGCAGTAAAAGAGCTTGTTGAGAAAAATCATGATACGGAAGTGATCTTCCCGGTTCATCTCAACCCAAAGGTTCGGGAAGCAGCTTACGAAATCTTAGGCAGCACGAAGGGGATTCATCTTATTGAGCCCCTGGATTATGAGCCTTTTGCCAATCTGATGGCAAAATCATATCTGATTTTGACGGACTCAGGCGGTATCCAGGAGGAAGCACCGGCCCTTGGTAAACCGGTACTGGTTTTGAGGACTGAAACTGAGCGTCCGGAGGCTGTGGACGCCGGAACAGTAAAAATGGCTGGGATTGAAAAAGAACGCATTTTCCATATGGCAGATACACTGCTTAATGATAAGAAAGAATATGACGCCATGGCCAATGCGGTGAACCCTTATGGTGACGGTAAAGCTTCAGAAAGGATCGTGAAAGCTATATTGGATCATTTCGGGAATCTTTAAGAAAACAAGAGGATTCAGGAGAATATTTCGTGAATATCAAGAACATGAAACGAAATCCATAGAAATGAAACATTATTAGGATTGCATGATAAAAAAATTCCATATACAATCTACTTAAGAGTATCAAACATAGGTGGTAGCATGAAAAAGTACAGTGAAGCATCCGTGTATTTTATCTCTTATGCCAAGCTGCCTTCAGAAATATCGGCAGCCAACATGCACAAGGTTGTAGGGGTAGGGCTGGTAATCAACCCGATAAACGGAATCATTGAAGATTCCTCCTGTACCTTGATTACGGAAGAGGCAAAGGAGTTTATCAAGCAGATCATCGTGGGTCACAATCTCCATACGGAGGGAATAGAGCCACTGATCGAAAAAATTAAACATAGATTCCATGGTCTGTCGCAGAAAGCTATTTGTGTTGCCGTAAAAGGCAGCTATGAGCGCTACGTGACATGGAAGCATGAACAAACAAGTAAATAATCTCGCTGCTTTGCTTGCAGTAGTCGTGTAATCCACTATTACTAAGTGAGTAAAATCCAGTACCGAATAGACAAAGACTCTTGACCTTTGTTTGTTTTGTACTGGTTTTTTTATTTTAAAAGTTAGCCGTTAGCGGTTAGCTGTTAGCAGTAAAATAAGCGGAGTCATGGGGACGGTTCGAGCGTTTCCGAAGCGTAGCGAAGGACCGAAGGGAAAACGATGGAACCGTCCCCGTGGCGCAGCGGACGTATTGGCGGCATTCCCTGCGGACGCCCAATGGGCGCCCCTACAATAGAGAGGGATTGAAGGCTTGCGCTCTCATCCCGGCATTATTCTTTTAGTTTTTGCCGCTAACTGCTAACGGCTATCGGCTAACCAATATGTGTAATAGTAGCTTTGGAGAAATCTGCAACGAAATAAATATATATTTATAAGGGAGGCCTATCAAAATGAGCCAAAACAAAGCACCAAAAAACAATGTGTTCTACAGAAATCAAAACTGGCATTATCCAAAAATTGAGAGGGGAGAAGGCATTTATCTGATCGATGAGCATGGAAAAAAATACATCGACGGATGCTCCGGTTCATCGGTTGTCAACATTGGACACAGCAATAAAGAAATAGCCCAATTTGCAAAAGAACAGATAGAAACGGTAGCATTCACACACCTTTCAAGATGGACAACGGATACCATCGAGCAATGTGCGGCAAAGGTTGCAGCATGGACACCTGGGGACTTAAATCATGTGTACTTTGTATCTGATGGCTCCGATACCACAGAAACAGCACTAAAAATGGCAAGACAATATTTTGTAGAAAGAGATGGAGGAAATACCAGCAAGTGGAAGGTCATTACCAAGTGGCATTCATTTCATGGCAATTCACTGGGAGCCCTCTCCATGACCGGCATCGTAGGAAGAAGAAAGCCCTATGATCCGATGCTGATCCAATTCCCTAAGATTCCACAATTTTATCACTACAGAAATCCATGGGGATGTGAAACAGAAGAGGAGACGGCAATCAGATCAGCCCAAGCACTGGAGGAAGAAATCTTAAAGCATGGAGCGCAGAATATATGTGCATTTATCTCAGAACCCGTTGTCGGTTCCGCGGCACCGGGAGTTAATCCCCATCCAATCTATTTTAAAATGGTAAGAGAAATCTGTGACAAATATGATGTACTACTAATTGTTGACGAGGTAATGGCCGGATTTGGCAGAACAGGTACAAAGTTTGCAATGGATCAATATAATGTAGTTCCTGACATACTATGCTGTGCAAAAGGTATGGGTGCAGGATATACACCTATTGGAGCCACTGTTGCGTCTGGAAAAATCTTTAACACCATCATGATAGAAGGTACAGGAGAATTTGTTCACGGACATACTTATGCCAGTAATCCATTATCATGTGGCATTGCATTGAAGATCATGGAAATCATGGAGAGAGAGAACATTGTTGAAAATGCACGGGTGCAAGGAGCGTACTTCAAAGAAAGACTGCAAGAACTCTATAAGTATCCGATCGTGGGAGATGTCAGAGGAAGAGGCTTGATGCACGGTATTGAGTTCGTTAAGGATAAAGCTACAAAGGAACCATTTGCAGTAAGTGACAAGGTGAAAAGCAAGATTACAGTAAATTGCTTGGAGGCCGGATTGGTTATTTACCCTGGCGGTGGTTCTGTGGACGGCACAAGAGGAGATCATGTGCTATTAACACCGCCACTTACCATAACAAGAGACGAAGTTGATGAATACATGGAAGCGTTGGAGGCTGGAATCAAAAAAACATGCGAAGAGCTAGGAATTTGAGATCTGTAGGGAACGCCCCCTGTGGCGTTCCGCTTGTAGAGTAATTCCGATGGCCTAACGGAACGGCACAGGGGCCGTTCCCTACTTGCGATGATTCTTTCGGAAAGGTAGAGGACTTGGGGACTGTACCTGCTGTCACGCCTGCTTTTGGCGGGACTGAGGGACTGTCCCCATGTCCTAAAGTGTAGATAAATAACATAACTTCCTCAGAAAGGTGGAATAAAATATGGAAAAACTAATCATCACCATCGCCCCAACGGGCAATGTACCCACAAAAGAAATGAATCCGGCCACACCGGTAACTGTCGATGAAATTGTTGAAGATATCAAGAAGTGTAGAACCGCAGGTGCTTCTATTGCCCATATTCATGTAAGGGATCAGGAAGGCAAGCCAACCAGTGACAGAACCCTGTTTAAACAAGTATTAGACAGGCTGGATGAGGAGAAGGTAGATATTATTAAACAGGTTTCCACGGGAGCACGGGGAGGTGCCAATAACATCGAATGGCGTGGTCAAATGCTGGATTTAAATGCCCACATGGCCAGTTTGTCCACGGGTTCTTCCAACTTTCCCAATAGTGTGAATGCCAACGCCCCAGAATTGATTCAGGCTTTGGCAGAAAAAATGTACGCAAACAATATAAAACCAGAGATCGAAGCTTTTGATGTAGGCATGATATCTAATGCAAAAAAGCTTTTGAAGAGAGGAATTTTGAAAGGCCCCTTGCATTTTAACCTGGTAATGAATGTGCCCGGGTCTATCGAAGGGACGCCAAGAAATCTCCTGTTTATGGTAGAAAGTCTTCCGGAAGGCTCAACCTGGACAGTATCCGGTATTGGAAGATCACAGATTACCATGCTGACCATGGCGATTTTGATGGGTGGTCATGTGCGGACAGGTTTGGAAGATGTATTGGAGTATGAAAGAGGCAAATTAGCCACCAATGAAATGCTGGTACAGCGGATGGTAAGGATTGCACAGGAATTGGGTAGGGAAATCGCTACACCGGATGAAGCAAAGAGGATATTGGGGCTGTAGGGGTTAGAAGTAAGGGCGGACGTCCCTGTTCGTCTGCCTTTCATTTATAAAAAACGATTGACAAAAAACAAAGCGGAGTCATGGTGACGGTTCGAGCGTTTCCGAAGCGCAGCGAAGGACCGAAGGGAAAAAGATGGAACTGTCCCCGTGGCGAAGCGGAGCAAGATTGAAGGACTATCTCTATGTCCTGCGGTCAACGAATACCCATTCGTGACAATATTTTGCCTATTTTCTGGTGAAATGTGTTAAAATAATAAATGAATTGATTACATATGGGGGTAGGCGGCATGAAAAAAATCAGAACGATGGAAGATGCCATAAGCAATATTAAAGACGGGATGACGGTCATGTTGGGTGGTTTTTTAGGTACAGGGACACCTGAGAAAATCGTCGATAAAATGATCGAAAAAGGAATTAAGGATTTAATAGTCATTGTCAATGATACCGCTTTTCCAGACAAAGGGATTGGAAGACTCATTGTCAATAAACAGGTTAAAAAGGTTATCACATCTCATATCGGAACAAATCCAGAGACAGGCCGGCAAATGAACGCTGGTGAATTAGAGGTAGTATTGGTGCCGCAGGGGACCCTGGCTGAGCAGGTAAGAGCAGGTGGGGCAGGATTGGGCGGTATTATTACGCCAACAGGTGTAGGTACCATCGTCGAAGAAGGAAAACAAAAGATTACACTGAACGGAAGAGAATATATCATCGAGCTTCCACTGCGGGCAGAAGTTGCACTGCTTAAAGGGGCGAAAGTAGATAAAAAGGGCAATATTTATTATAACAATGCTGCAAGGAACTTCAATCCCCTCATGGCTATGGCAGCCGATTTGGTAATTGTTGAAGCAGAAGAAATCGTAGAGGCCGGAGAAATAGATCCTAACATTGTAGTGACACCGGGTATATTTGTAGACATCATCGTGAAGGGAGAGGAATAAAGATGACGGATATTCGCGAGATCATTGCCAGAAGAGTAGCCAAAGAACTAAAGGATGGCGACGTTGTCAATCTGGGTATCGGACTTCCAACACTCGTGGCAAATTATATACCTGAAGGTGTAGATATTGTTCTGCAGTCGGAAAACGGTTTCGTAGGTATGGGACCTGCTCCGGAAGCAGGTAAGGAGATCAAGGATCTTGTTAATGCCGGAGGCGTATCTGTGACAACACTGCCGGGGGCTGTATTTTTCGATAGTGCCATGTCCTTTGCCATCATCCGAGGAGGTCATGTGGCAGCCACGGTTCTAGGTGCACTGCAGGTAGACCAACAAGGTAACCTGGCCAACTGGATGATACCAGGAAAGCTGGTACCTGGTATGGGCGGTGCCATGGATCTGGTTTCCGGGGCGAAAAAGGTGATTGTTGCCATGGAGCATACTGCAAAAGGAAAACCCAAAATTCTTAAGCAATGTACCTTACCATTGACTGCAGCTGGGGAAGTAGACCTTATTGTTACAGAAATGGGTGTCATGGAAGTAACAAAAGAAGGAATTCTCTTGCAAGAAATCAATCCACAGTATACAATAGAAGATATCGTAGCAGCTACCGACGCAGATTTAATTATCCCAAAAGATCTTAAAGAGATGGAGATATAGATATAGGTTTATAACAATGTAGACATATGATCGTAGACCTATCTACACTTGCTGAAGTTATTTTTGTATGTGGTTAGAAGTTAGACGTTAGAAGTTTTAGGGTCAACCTAATAAGTATTTAAATCTTTAGGACCCCAAAGACCGACACACAGACCTCTAACATCTAACTACTAACGTCTAACCCTAAGGATGTCCGTCTATTTGCAATAAATAAATATCTAAGAGTAAATTATAAGGATAAACCTGGAAAATAGATAAGTTATTATTTTAACAAACATGATCATAAAATATACACAATTATGGCGCATTGTATAAAAGAGAACAATGGAGAGATAATAAATGCAGCCTTTGATAGTTCAAAGGACTGCATTTTTTGTTAATAAAAATCTTTACGAAAATTTAATAAGCAGAAGGAGAAATGAAAATAAAATAGAAATAATAAAAAGTTATAGACTTTTTGAAAAATGTCGAATATTGTAGATGATTTGGCGAATAAATAATTTTATCAACTTGTATATTTATGTTTCAGTGATATAATTATGAAGGAGAGGGTTTTGTGGGCAGTGACAATAAAACAAACATGTTGAAAAACCTTTCTCTACTGGGATATATAGGAATTGTCATGGTGACCCCTATCATCATCGGTGTATATCTCGGCAACTTTTTAGACCAGTATTTGCACACTGAAAATGTCTTCATGATTCTTATGACATGTATCGGTGTAGGTGCAGGTTTCTTAAATACATATAAAGTCGTCATGAAGGATATGAATAAAAAGAGATAACTGAGCAGAAAGGGAGTGTCTGCCCTTGGGCTATACTTGGGAATTACAAAAGAAGATATTTAAATATACACTTTTGACCATGATTGTAATCGCAGTAGGGATGATGTTGTTTCTCGAAAAGCCTAAGCCGGTGGTATTAGCGCTTGTCTTTGGAACGTTAATCAGCATACTCAACTTCCGTTCCTTAGCCTTAACCCTGGAAAAGGCAGTAAAGCTGCCTCCCGCACAGGCGCAAGTTTATGCAGGATCTCGATATTTTATTCGTTTTTTTATTAATGGGATTGTGATTTTTATATCAATCAAGGCAGATTATCTACATGTCCTAGGGTCAATCATAGGTTTGTTCCTTATAAAAGGCGTCATTTTGACGACAAACCTATTTGATGATATAGCATTCTTTAAAAGAATCTTTATAAGAAAGGAGGAAGAATAGTGGAAGGAGGATTTGGCCCAAGAGTCATATTTGAGTTACCTGGAGGGATTCCGATCACGGAAACCGTTACTACTACCTGGATTATCATGGCAGTCTTAACCATATTTGCCCTGATTGCAACGAGAAAGTTTGAATCAGTGCCCAAGGGACTGCAGAATGTAGTTGAACTGTTAGTAGATGGGGTACATAAACTCACTGCTCAGACCATGGGCGAGGACAAAATAGCTTTTGCACCCTATATCGGTACGCTTTTGATGTATCTGGTTTGTGCAAACTTAGCGGGGTTGTTTGGATTTAGACCACCAACAGCCGATGTAAATACGACCTTAGCCTTGGCCCTGATGACCTTTGTCATGATTCACTTCTCAGGAATGAAGAGAAAAGGAGTTGGTACATACCTAAAAGGTTTCCTGGAACCTTTCCCGGTAATGCTTCCGTTAAACGTAATTGGCGAGCTAGCAACACCTATTTCACTATCATTCCGTCTCTTTGGAAACATTGTTGGAGGGTTAATCATTATGAACCTTCTATATGGGGCCCTTGCAACACTGAGCATGAAATTGGGAATTGGAGTCCCTGTACTCCAGACTGGTATCCCTGCGGTATTACACATCTACTTTGACGTGTTTGCAGGAGTCTTACAGTCCTTTATATTCTCAATGCTGACAATGGTATTTGTCTCAATAGCAATGGATTAGACCATCCAGCATGAAGGAGGGAAAAAAGGATGGAGAACGCCAATTTTATTATTAAGTTCCTTAATTGGCTGATGACCTTCGATCGAAAAGCCCTTATCCTAGCAGCATCGGCAATAGGCGCAGGCTTTGCGATGATCGCAGGGATTGGACCGGGAGTTGGTCAAGGGTATGCAGCCGGTAAAGGAGCAGAAGCAGTTAGCATTAATCCAAAGGCTGGAAAACAGGCCACAATGGTAATGCTGTTAGGAGCTGCTGTTGCAGAGACTTCAGGTATATTGGCACTGGTAATTGCATTAATTTTATTGTTTGGTAATCCGCTGGTAAACAGCGATGGGATGGTGTTGATTCTTGCAGCATCAGCAATTGGTGCAGGTTTATCCATGATTGCAGGAGTCGGACCTGGTATTGGACAGGGATATGCGGCCGGAAAGGGCACAGAAGCCACTGGAAGAAGACCGCAGTATCAATCCAATATCATCAGAGCTATGTTCCTAGGCCAGGCAGTAGCGCAGACAACCGGTATTTACGCCTTGATAATATCCTTAGTCCTTATGTTTGCAAATCCATTGATAAAATTACTATAAATAAAATTTTGCAGACGTATGTAATGGCAGTCAAAAAGCAAGTCAATCAATCATAGAAAAATAATGTTGAATGAATAAGGAGGAATTTAACAATGGAACCTATTACAGGAAGAGCGTTAATATTAGCATGTTCAGCTATTGGAGCAGGTTTAGCGATGATTGCAGGTATCGGACCTGGTATCGGACAAGGTTATGCAGCCGGTAAAGGTGCAGAAGGAGTTGGAAGACAGCCAGAAGCACAAGCTGATATCGTAAGAACCATGTTACTTGGAGCAGCTGTTGCAGAGACAACTGGTATCTACGGTCTGATTATTGCCCTAATCCTTCTATTTGCAAACCCACTAATTGGACTTCTATAAGAAAAAACGAAAAGAACGGAGATGGTTTTACCCATCTCCTGCTTATGAGTAATCCTTGGGGAAAGGAGTTGGTAGAATGAAGGCTGGATTAGTGGAAGTAACTTGGACGCTACTTTTCCAAATCGTTAACACACTGATTTTATTTATGATCTTGAAAAAACTGCTCTTCAAGCCTGTAACAGAATTTATGCAATCCAGACAGAATGCAATTTCTGGTGCTATCAAAGAGGCTGAAGATAAGAATAAAGAGGCAGATCAAATCATGAAGCAGTACCAAGCAAAGCTTGAGGGTGTGCAAGAAGAAGGTAGACAAATCATCAAGGAAGCAACTCAAAGGGCTGAGCAAAGAGCAGATGAGATTGCTAAGAATGCACAGACAGATGCAAGCAAGCTAAAAGAAAGAGCTGAAGCAGATATTCAAAGAGAAAAGCAAAAGGCAATTAACGCCCTTAAAGATGAGTTGGCTGGTCTTGCTGTGATGGCTGCTGGTAAGATTATTGATAAAAACCTGGATGCTGGACAGCATGAAACGCTCATCAAGGAGTTTATCGATGAGGTAGGGGAAGCAAAATGGCACAATTAATAGCAAAAACCTATGCGAAGGCCTTATTTGATGTAGCCCTCGAACTCAAACAGATCGAGCAGTTCGGAAAAGAATTGGACGGTGTGATAGAAACATTTAACCAATATCCGGAGTTTTATGAGCTATATAAAACACCGCAGATTAATAATGACGAAAAGAAAAAAATCATGGAAGAAGTATTCGGAAAGTCTATGAGTCAAGAGGTTATGAACCTGTTTAAAATATTATTGGATAAAGGTAGAGCCAGTATTGTAGAATACATGACCAAAGAGTATCACAATCTTGCTAACGAACACAATAATATGGTTGAAGCAGTGGCTGTAACCACGGTACCTCTGAAGGATGAAGATAGATCCAGACTGACTGAAAAGCTTTCTGCTATGACAGGCAAGAAGATCGTATTGAAAAACGAAATCGACAAAACAATCATAGGTGGAATTCTTGTGAGAATCGGAGACAAGGTTATCGACGGTACGATACAGCGTCGTCTGAAGGAACTAGAGGAAAACCTAGCACAAATAATAGTTTAGGTATAGGGGTGATATGACAATGAATCTCAGACCTGAAGAAATAAGCTCAATTATAAGGGAACAGATCAAAAGATATGAGAATAAACTTCAAGTTGCAGACGTTGGTACTGTAATTCAGGTTGGTGACGGTATTGCCAGAATCCACGGATTAGAAAAGTGTATGGCAGGAGAACTTCTTGAATTTCCAGGAAGCGTATATGGTATGGCATTAAACCTGGAAGAAGATAATGTAGGCTGCGTATTGATGGGTTCAGACGATAAGATCAAAGAGGGCGATATTGTAAAGCGTACAGGAAGAATCGTTGAAGTCCCTGTTGGGGATGCTTTGATCGGTCGTGTTGTTAATGCTTTAGGACAAGCGATTGACGGAAAAGGACCTATCAAGACCGATAAATACAGACCTGTTGAGTCCAATGCGCCTGGTGTTATTGACAGAAAATCCGTACATCAACCTTTACAGACTGGTATTAAGGCCATCGATGCCATGATACCGATCGGAAGAGGACAGCGTGAGCTGATCATCGGTGACAGACAGACTGGTAAAACGGCTATCGCTGTGGATACCATCATTAATCAAAAAGAAGAAAATGTTATCTGTATCTATGTTGCCATCGGTCAAAAGAAATCTACCGTTGCGCAAATGGTGAAGACTTTGGAAGACCATGGTGCCATGGATTATACTATCATCGTATCTGCAACAGCCAGTGAATTGGCTCCGCTGCAATACATAGCACCGTATGCCGGTTGTGCCATGGGTGAGGAATTTATGCATCAAGGAAAAGATGTATTGATTATTTACGATGACTTGTCTAAGCATGCAGTTGCTTATCGTGCTATGTCATTGCTGCTTCGTCGTCCACCGGGGCGTGAAGCATATCCGGGTGACGTATTCTATCTTCATAGTAGATTGTTGGAAAGAGCTGCGAAGTTAAGTGATAAACTTGGGGGTGGATCTTTAACTGCACTTCCATTTATCGAAACCCAAGCTGGAGACGTTTCTGCATATATTCCAACAAACGTTATTTCCATCACGGACGGTCAGATTTTCCTTGAGTCAGAGCTATTCTTCTCAGGACAGCGTCCGGCTGTTAACGCCGGTATTTCTGTGTCCCGTGTTGGTGGGGATGCGCAGATCAAGGCAATGAAAAAGGTTGCAGGTAAAATTAAGCTTGAATTGGCTCAATATAGAGAATTGGCTGCCTTTGCCCAGTTTGGTTCAGACCTGGATAAGGATACACAAGAAAGACTTGCCCAAGGTGAAAGATTGATGGAAATCTTAAAACAGCCTCAATACGCTCCGATCAAGGTTGAGCATCAGGTTATGGTTATCTTTGCTGCCATTAATAAATATCTTCGTGACATCCCTGTACCTGCGGTTAAACGATTTGAAGCAGAATTTATTCAATTTATGGACAGCAATTATGCTGAAATCGGAAAGGCCATTAAAGAAACAGGCGTATTGTCAGATGAAACGGAAAGTAAACTAAAGGCTGCAATCGAAGAATTTAAAGTAGTATTCAAGAAAAGAGAAGAAATACGATAAAAAAATACCTACCCCAGGACATGGAGGTGAGTAAATGGCAGGAATGGGAATGCGCGACATTAAGCGCAGAATCAAAAGTGTCAATAGTACCAAGCAGATTACGAAAGCAATGGAATTGACGTCTTCGGCAAAACTAAGAAGGGCCCGGGAAAGGGTTGAGAAGACCGGACCATATTTTCATACCATAAAGGATACGGTTCGTGATATCTTTGAGAACTCAAGCGGCGTTAAGCATGAGTTTGTTCAAGAAAGAGAAATCAAAAAAAGCTGCTATATTGTGATTACTGCAGATAGAGGACTTTGCGGCGGGTATAATACCAATGCGATTAAAGCTGCAACCAGCCATATGCAGGATAAAAAAGCGGTTTCTGTGATTACTGTGGGACAAAAGGCTAGGGATTACTTTAGAAATAGAAAGTATGACCTGGATGGAGAGTTTATCCATATATCAGAGAGTCCACAATATACGGATGCAAAAAAAATCAGTAATTTGATCTTGCAGCTTTATCAAGAGAAAATGGTTGATGAAGTGTATCTTGTATATACACAATTTGTCAGTACCATATCTCAAAAACCGGAAGTCATTAAGCTCCTTCCTTTGACGAAAGAGAAGAAGGAACAGAAGGACGATAAGCCTTTTGAGTATGTTTCCTACGAACCATCTCCGGAAGCTGTACTTGACTATTTGGTTCCTAAATATATCGAGAGTACTATTTTTGGCGCCATGGTAGAATCTTCAGCCAGCGAACAGGGAGCCAGAAGGGTAGCAATGGAAAGTGCAACGGATAATGCAGAAGAAATGATCTCTGCATTGACATTGACCTATAACAGGGCCCGTCAGGCAGCAATCACCCAAGAGATCGCGGAAATCGTAGGCGGAGCTGAGGCATTAAAATAGCAGAGAAATACTGTAGGCTGTCGGTTGAGGTGATACAACCGTAGAAATTGCCGACTGCCAAGGAAAAGAAAGGATGTGAACTTGCATGGCGAATCATATCGGTAAAGTGGTCCAGATTATCGGGCCGGTTTTAGATATAAAATTCAGTACAGAACATCTTCCTGAGCTGTTGAATGCGATAGAAATAAAAGTAGAAGATAGAACAATCGTTGCAGAAGTTGCGCAGCATGTTGGGGATGACACAGTAAGATGCATTGCCATGTCATCAACAGACGGATTAGTCCGAGGTACGGATGCGGTGAATACAGGTGCAGCCATTTCCGTTCCTGTAGGAAAGGCTACCTTGGGAAGATTATTTAATGTTTTGGGTCATACCATTGATGGAAAAGAGTCAATGGACACAGTGGAAAAATCACCTATTCATAGACCTGCACCAGCGTTTGAAGAACAAGAGCCATCTACCCAGATTTTTGAAACAGGTATCAAGGTAATTGACTTGATTGCCCCTTATGCCAAAGGTGGTAAGGTAGGTCTGTTCGGTGGTGCCGGTGTTGGTAAAACCGTTCTTATCCAGGAATTAATCAATAACATCGCGAAAGAGCACGGAGGATTGTCCGTATTTGCCGGTGTTGGTGAAAGAACAAGGGAAGGTAACGACCTTTATCACGAAATGATTGATTCAGGAGTTATCGATAAGACAACCATGGTTTTTGGACAGATGAATGAACCGCCTGGAGCGAGGATGAGGGTTGCCCTTTCTGGATTGACCATGGCGGAAGCCTTTAGAGACCAAGGACAAGACGTACTATTGTTCATTGACAATATCTTTAGATTTACACAGGCAGGATCTGAGGTATCTGCCCTGTTGGGACGTATGCCCAGTGCCGTTGGATACCAGCCCACACTAGCAACAGAGATGGGTGCACTGCAGGAAAGAATCACAACAACCAAGATGGGTTCCATTACATCGGTTCAAGCGGTATATGTACCTGCCGATGACTTGACGGACCCTGCTCCAGCTACTACATTTGCCCATTTGGACGCCACCACGGTATTATCCCGTGCTATTACAGAGCTGGGTATTTATCCCGCGGTAGATCCACTGGATTCTACTTCAAGAATCATGGATCCTAATATCTTGGGAGAAGAGCATTACAAAGTTGCCAGAGATGTTCAAGAGATTCTACAGAGATACAAAGAACTGCAAGATATTATCGCCATCCTAGGTATGGATGAATTATCTGATGAAGATAAATTAACGGTTGCCCGTGCCAGAAAGGTTCAAAGATTCTTGTCGCAACCATTCCACGTTGCAGAACAGTTTACAGGTTCACCGGGTAAATATGTTCCATTGAAAGAAACCATCAGGGGATTTAGAGAGATCCTGGAAGGAAAGCATGACGATATTCCTGAATCAACCTTCTTTTTTGCAGGGTCTATTGACGAAGTAGTAGAAAGAGCGAAGAAACAGAGCTAGTGAAGTTAGAAGTTAATCGTTAGTAGTTTATCGTTTATCGTGATTCGTTTGAGAAAGTAACTGAGAAGTTGAAATTTCTTGGGGATAAGAGACTTGGGGACTGTACCTGCTGTCACGCCCGCTTTTGGCGGGACTGAGGGACTGTCCCCATGTCTCCAAGAACCGCTTCAGACGATTAACCATATTCGACAAGCAGTCAATGACCAACTTCTAACCCACTTCTACGGAGGTGAAGAAATGGCTTCAACTTTTCAAATTGAAATCGTAACACCTGACAGAAAGCTGTACGAAGGGGAAGCGGAAATGGTGATTGTCAGAACCACAGAAGGAGACCTGGCCATCTTGAAAAACCATATGTCTTTGGTAAGCCCCTTGGCAGTTGGTGGTATTCGTATAAAGAATAAGGGCGAATATAAAGAGGCCGCTTGTGCTGGTGGTTTTGTTCAGGTTAGACAAGACAAAACCACGATTATTACAGATTCAGCAGAGTGGCCGGAAGAAATTGACGTTGAACGTGCCAGAAAAGCAGCTGAAAGAGCTGAGGAACGTTTAAAATCAAAGGAGTCCAGCGAAGTTGATATCATTAGGGCACAGATTGCCCTAGATAGAGCGTTAAATAGACTTCGAATTGCCAAAAGAGATTAACTTTTCATCCCGAACAGAAATGTTCGGGATTTTTTTTATAACACATAGGAAATTATGAACATTAAAAAACTGTGGATAACTTCATAATTTCCGTTATGTGTTTCAAAAAAGTCTTCCTTTAAATCTTCCAATGGAAGACTTTTTTATTTTGCTTAAGGAAATAACTTGTGCAAGAATAAGCGGAGCCATGGGGACGGTTCGAGCGTTTCCGAAGCGTAGCGAAGGACCGCAGGGAAAACGATGGAACTGTCCCCGTGGCATAGCGGATGTAACATACTTAGTAAAATTTATATAGAAAATAAAGGAAATTAGAAAATTTTGCAGAAATATCCTATTTTAAGGAAAATAATACAAAAAATGATGAAGAAAGGGGGAAAAAGTGTGAAAAAGCATATAATGATTTTATTTGCAGTGCTTTTAGGCTTAAGTTTAGGTTTACAAGATATTGCCTATGGAGAAAAACATACGAGTGAAGATGCCGTAGAAGCTAAGTATATATCCTATGAGGGAGTACCCATCTATACAGAAGTATACAATGCTTCGGCGAAAGGAAAAGAACCGTTGATCTTTTTGCATGGATTAGGTGGAAGCTATCAGCATGCTGCTTTCTTACATCAACCTGATAATCCTTATAAAACAATTTCTTTTGATTTTATCAATCATGGAAAATCCGGGGATGTTTCTTCTCTTGACTGGGATATCTACGTTGACAATGTCAAGGCAGTCATGGATGCATATGGCATAAAAAAAGCAAATCTGGTAGGGCATTCTTTTGGAGCAGATATAACCATGATGTTTGCTAAAAAATACCCGGAAAGAGTCAAGGATATTGTGATAATCGATAGAGCCTACTATAACTATAAGGATATAGAACAATTTAATCTGTCGAGAAAGCTTCTAGATGTACTGGAATATAATCCGGAATCAGGTCTGAAATGGGAGGACTTGGTAACATTAATGGAGATGCAGTATGAAAATGATATTACCCAAACATGGGATATCAAGAAGAAAGTCTTGCTGATTGCGGGCGACTTTAGCGGCATGCTGCCTGATCCTACAGGTTTAAAGCCATCTCTTGTTGACCTAGTAGTTGATATCAAACAAAATCCTGGTAACTATGGATTAACAACAGAAGAAGCTGCGGAAATACCCTATATCACTGCTGAGAACATTGAACAATTTGTTGAATTTGTTCATCAAAAGAGTAGGGAATTTGCCAGTGTAAATCATAAATTCAAAACCATAAAGACATCATATCCTCATACAATGATAAGAAATGAAGAATCGAAAGATATCGTGAGAGAATATGTGATTAGCTTCCTGAAAAATGGAAAAGTAAAAGAATAAATAAGGAACCAAAAACCTTCTGGAATAGGACCATTGCGGAAGGTTTTTGCTCTTTTTGGGTATAATGATAGAAAAAACAAAGGAGAATAGATAATGAACGATAAACCACAGCTAGAACAATATATTGAGTATGGATTACATGGTATACCGGAAATAAGGGGAGAAGAAAAGAAGCATTGGCTTGGGGAATTTAGAGAAAGGGTACTATTCGGGCTGACGTTTCAACAGATTGCAAGAAAAGATGCTATATTTGTTGTTGAAGAAAAAATAAAAGATAGCAAGGTTAAGAAGGTTATCGTCAGCAGCAATGTAAACGCTAAGATCGCAGGAGAATACATGGCCTTAGCCGGCAAAAATCAAAAAGACTTTAAGATCATCGATTTTCCAGAGAGAAAAGGGGATGTTGCTTTGATACTTGCCAGTGACGAAGCTGTTAATGTTGACGATGTGATTCCCGATCAGAAAAGCTTTCTTCCTGACGCGTTCTATGCAGCTATCGGAGAAAAACTTTGTGAAAAGCATATGGAAGAATTAGAACATGCAGCACCACAGTATGCACACCATTTTGAAAAAGTAACGCTCTTCGACAAGATGGTTGGTATCAAATGTGGTATGTGTGAAAAGTCTGGTGGCGTCATGAGCCCAGAATAGCAGCGGTAAGAGGTTAGACGGCAATTGTATAACGGGCAGGCGTGGAAACCTGCCCCTACGAGGCTGTACCCATCCATCAATGTAGGGGGCGGTTTCCACGCCGCCCCGGGTTTTCTCATAAAATCGCTTAGCGGAGCCATGGGACGGTTTTAGTGGTCTATCAAGCCTAAAACCATGAATGCCTTCGCGGTCTTTTTCCGCAATGCTACGTTGTCGTCGGTTTGCATATTCTCGATATGCGCACCTCCTCCGCCTTGCCTTGCGGAAAAATCCTCGCGAATTCATCTATATTTTTAGACTTGACAGACCACTAGCGTTTTCAGTAGGGGCGCGCATTGCGCGTCCGTCGCTTCTAGAAGAAAAAACGATGGAACTGTTCCCGTGGCGAAGCGGATGTAACACACTTAGTGTCACTTATATATTCAAAAAAATAAATATCCATGTATATTCAAATTCCTCCCTGTCAATAATGATAGTAACAAGGGAAGAGAGTAGAAAAAAATATGTTTTCGTCCCCCTTTAACATATTTTGCTTTTATATTCTCTTCCCTTTGTTATTGCATCAAAACCGTAGGACTTGGGGACTGTACCTACTGTCCCACACGGTTTTGTGGGACTGAGGGACTGTCCCCATGTCCTACGGCTAACAATATTTAGATCGGGAGCTGCTGTTTATGGGGAAGCTAAATTTTGGATACAAGAAAAGTATCGGATTATATGTACTCATACTATGTAATTTATTTATGGTGCCTTTCTTCCAGACGAGAGCGATGACAAAGGAAGAAGGCATTAAACATGCTTTTGAGCGATCAGGGGCATCGCTGATAGAAGTGAATATGAATGCTCAAGTAAAGATGATGGATAAAGGGGAAGAGAGGATAGATGTAGTAAATTTATGTCAAACGACTGCCAAAATACTGGATCTATCTGACACAAAGATTCAGTATGCTGTAAATGAAGTTGGAGAAGAGGCGTGGATTCAGGAATCGGATCATGAAAAACCATATGTCAGGATTGCTGTCCATCGCTCAGCGGTAAATGGCAATGAGCGTATGAATTTGATTGTGGATGTTATACAGAAGAAAAAACAGACGGATATTGGAGACGTGGCGTCTAAAATTACAGACATGCTTGACGCGTATGGCAGAGTCAATATGACATCTTATATCGTTGGAAGTTATCAAGGGAAATTGCAGCAAAGCAAGCAGCGGCAGATCGTTCAGACAATTTTTGAAGAGCTCGGAGCCAATGAAATTGAAGGGGTGTATGAAAGTAACCTTGTCAGTGTCGTAGGATATACAAAGAAAATGAATGATTGGATCCAGTATGGTGGCAAAAAAGCAAATCTTCACATTGCCATGAGGTATAATGCCTACGAGGATAAAACAATGATCTGGTTCGGAACGCCATTAATAACCATTGCGTATTAATAAAGTATAAAAAGGTAGCAATTACCGAAAAAATGATGCATTGTTCCTGGAGGAAAATCAGATTTTTTGTAGAATGATGTTGATGGTATAGAATTGACAGCAAATGTGAAATAAAGGAGGACCTTATGTGGCAAAGATTATTGTAGAAAAAAGTGCACCACTAAAGGGGACCGTTAAAGTAAGCGGAGCAAAAAACTCTGTATTGCCTATTATTGCAGCATCATTGCTAGCCCAAGAAGGCTGTGTACTAGAAGAAATACCAAATTTAAGAGATGTTGAAGTCATATGTGAATTACTATCTTGTATCGGTGCTACAGTTCAAAATAATAACGACGGAATTTTGGAGATAAAAACACCGTTCATTTCAAACTATGAAGCGCCTTATGAATTGGTTCGAAAAATGCGGGCATCGTTTTTGGTCATGGGACCGCTGCTTGCAAGAAAAGGAAAAGCCAGAATCGCACTGCCGGGCGGATGCGCCATAGGTACAAGACCCATCGATCTCCATCTAAAAGGATTTCATGCACTAGGTGCCCAGATTGAAGTGGGACACGGATTTGTGGAAGCACGGGCTGAAAAGCTGACAGGCAACAAGATTTATCTGGATTTCCCCAGCGTAGGTGCTACCGAGAATATTATGATGGCTGCTTCTTTGGCAGAAGGTACAACGGTTATAGAAAATGCTGCTGAAGAACCTGAAATCGTTGACCTGGCTAACTTTCTAAACGGTTTGGGAGCAAAAATCAAGGGCGCAGGGACGGATACCATAAAAATCCAAGGGGTGAAGGAACTGGTAGGCACCAGACATGCCGTCATCCCAGATCGAATCGAGGCAGGTACCTTTATGGTTGCCGCAGCGATAACGGGTGGTGACGTTACGGTTAAGAATGCCTTGCCTAACCATGTAAGACCCATGATTGCCAAGCTGAGAGAATGTGGTATTGATATAGAGGAATATGACGATAGTGTACGGGTCATCGGCAGTCAAGGTGTCATCTCAACAGATATAAAAACTTTACCGTATCCGGGATTTCCTACAGACATGCAAGCGCAGTTTATGGCCTTATTAAGTATTGCAAAGGGAACAAGTGTTATTATAGAAACCGTATTTGAAAATCGCTTTATGCATGTCAGTGAATTAAAGCGGATGGGTGCCAATATAAAAATTGAAGGAAGAAGCGCAGTGGTACAAGGTGTCGATAGTTTGCAAGGGGCCCAGGTGAAAGCAACTGATTTAAGGGCAGGAGCCGCCTTGATTCTTGCAGGTATGATGGCAGATGGGCAAACAGAGATTAGCGATATCTATCATGTGGATAGAGGCTATGTTGATGTAGAAGCAAAACTAAAGGGATTAGGCGCAAAAATATATCGTGCAGATGAGTAGAATGTGTCAATAAATGGCACATTCTTTTTATTTCCCGGGAAATTTAGCGAAAAATGTTAGCTGTTAGCTGCTTTTTTGTATGACGTAATAATAAAATCATGCGACATAACATGGGTGATGGGTATAAAATATAACGGGCGGGCAGGCGTGGAAACCTGCCCCTACATGGCCATACCCATCAATCAACGTAGGGGGCGGTTTCCATGCCGCCCCGGGTTTTTAATGTCGCATCAATCTACTTTGTACCATGTCTACTAATCTTTTATCATAAATTTCAAACTCCGTCATAGAATGTAAAAGGTTTGCAAGTTTAGTAAGTCTTGGGGACTGTTCGAGTGTTTCCTGTAGGGGCGCGCATTGCGCGTCCGTTGCTTCTAGGCAAGACTTGGGGGACTGGTCCGCTGTCCAGTATGTTCTTTACCGGACTGGGGCCCTGTCCCCATGTGTTGCCAGACGAAGAGGTACTTTTTCAGCAGTCTCGAACTGTCCCCGTGGCGAAGCGTATGCTACAAAACTTCTAACCTCTAACGTCTAACTTCTACAAGGGGGACAACAGATGAAAAACATTCTATGGATGATGGTTAGTCTTGTGATAACGATCATTATGATTCCGATGCTCTTAATACAGAGCTGTGAATTTTCAGAACCTGAAATTGAGGAGAAAGAGATTATTGAAAGTGATAAAACCGTAAATGTCTATATCAGCGATACAAAGAAAATAGTCACCCTTGATCTGGAGGAGTACGTGAAAGGTGTGATAGCAGGCGAGATGCCGGCTTCCTTTGAGATGGAGGCATTAAAAGCCCAAGCAGTAGCAGCGAGAAGCTATGCCGTATCAAGGATAAATAAATATAAAGACGGCGGACAGTCCAATCATCCGGGGGCTGAACTTTGTGATACGGTTCATTGTCAGGTTTGGCTTTCAAAGGAAAAGCTAAGGGAAGTGAAATCAAAATATTGGATGCGGGATTACTGGCCCAGGATTGAAAAAGCCGTAGAAGACACAAGGGGTCTGATCATGACATATCAGGGAAGTCCTATTGACCAACCTTTATTTCATTCAACCAGTGGCGGCAAAACAGAAAATTCAGAAGATGTATTTGTCGCATGGGTACCATACTTGAGAAGCGTTGAAAGTCCTTTTGAAGAAAAGGCTCCCTATCTTAGCGATACCACGGAAGTATCCATCGATACATTTGTGACCAAGTTCCGGAAGAAGTATAGCGACAGCAACATAACAAAAAGTAATATATCGTCCGAACTAAAAATCGTAGAGAAGAGTGAAGGCGGTAGAGTTCTAAAACTGCAGGTGGGCAACAAAACGGTGACAGGTAGAGAAATAAGAGAATTACTGGGATTAAGATCTGCTAACTTTCAAGTAAAAATAACAGGCGGAAAACTAGTCTTTACTACCTTTGGGTATGGTCATGGCGTAGGCATGAGCCAGTGGGGTGCAAACGGCATGGCGGAACGGGGATATAAGTTTGATGAGATATTGAAACATTATTATGTAGGTGTGGAAGTGGAAAGATTGAAGTAGGGGCGCCCATTGGGCGTCCGCATTTTCGAGCCATGCCGTAACGCTTGTAGGGAACGGCCCCTGTGCCGTTCCGTTAACCCAAAGTAGCGGAGCCATGGGGACGGTTCGAGCGTTTCCGAAGCGTAGCGAAGGACCAGGGGGAAAACGAATGAACTGTCCCCGTGGCGTAGCGGAGGCAGTAACCTGCAACTTTTTTTACCTACCATGTATGAAATCCTTCAGGCTGGCAACAATACTATCTGGAGGTGTATGGTATGAATAGTAAAAAATGGTTTTCTTTGCGAAGAAAAAATGCCGATACAGAAAACAGATGGCTAAAAGACAGTGGAATTTATAAATTGTTTGATAAGGAAGGATTTTATATTATTCTGTTTTTGTGTGTATGTATTGTTGCAGTAACAGCAGTCTGGGTTACCAAAAGTCATATCGACAGATTGGCTGTAGAAGATGAAAGAAATGTGGGGTTGGTGGACCGTAGTATTGAAGAAAAACCGACAGCCAATGAAGAAAGCATATCAACAGAGGATTTACCAGTCGTTGTCATTGAAAAAGACAAAATGCCTACCCTAGAGACAGCAGCAGAAACAGATCAGACTGCGAATAAGTCTGCAGAAAAAGTAAAGCCTAATGCTAAGCCATCTCAGAGCAATACTGCGGCTGTTCAAGAAACATCACAATCTATGCCGAAAACAAAGGCTGTCATGAAATTGCCAGTCATGGGTCAGATAGGTATGGATTATGCAGCAGATACATTGACCTATTCGAAAACATTGGAGCAGTATATGACCCATTATGGCATTGATATTATGGCAGAAGAGAATACACCTGTACTGGCAGTGCTGGCAGGTGAAGTTGTTGAAGTGACTGTGGACTCAGGCCTAGGCGTGACGATTGCCATAGCCCATGAAGGGGATATAATCACTAAGTATGCAAATCTCAGCACGGCGCAAATGGTTAAAGTAGGAGACTGGGTTGAACAAGGACAAGTAATCAGCGGTGTTGGCAGGAGCGGAATTTTCGAGATTGCCGATGGACCCCATCTGCATTTCGAAGTACTGATCGATGGACAAAATGTCGATCCTAAAAAATATTTACCTAATAAATAAAAAGGAACGATACAGAGCGGAGCCATGGGGACGGTTCGAGCGTTTCCGAAGCGCAGCGAAGGACCAACGGGAAAACGATGGAACTGTCCCCTTGGCGAAGCGGACGAGTAGCAGGCAAAAGGGACTGTCCCCGTGTCTCTACACCCTTAATTAAAACTCAAAAACAACTAAAACAGGGTCTTTGCCCTGTTTTTATCTTTGTACCTTTATATTTCTTATTCATCCATACTTCTGTATTTCATCTTTGTAGCTTTACCGCCTCGAATGTGTCGCTCTGCCTTATTTTTATCAAGTATTCTTTTTACCTGATTTGCAGCCAGAGGGTTTATCTTGGGAAGTCTTTCCGTTACATCTTTATGAACGGTGCTTTTGCTTACTCCGAATACCTTCGCTGTTTGTCTTACAGTAGCTTTTTTGTTGATTATGTACTCAGCGATTTCCACTGCCCTCTCTTCTATGTAATCTTTCACATGCCTAACCCCCTCTTAGGATGATTCCTTTGGTAAATATTATGCACGGGACTAGGAGAATAGAACAAAAAACTGGTTTTTCTACATATCATAAAAATATTTTGCAAAAAAGAGGATTTAAAGCATTTTTATAGAATTATAGAACTGGTTGTGTGGAAATAATATGCATTCATTTAAAATACTCTCAGTAGTAAGCTGCTGGCATATGGAAGGTGATAAAATGTTCGGATTTGGTGCGGAAATCGGTATAGACTTAGGGACAGCCAGTGTATTGGTATATATAAAAGGAAAAGGGATTGTGCTGCAGGAGCCATCGGTTGTGGCCATTGACAAAAACACAAACCAACTATTGGCTGTTGGAGTGGAAGCCAGGAAAATGCTGGGAAGAACACCGGGTAATATAGTGGCGATTCGTCCTTTGAAGGATGGGGTTATTTCAGATTATGAAGTGACTGAGCGGATGCTTCGATATTTTATTCAAAAAACATGCGGTAAGAGACGTTTCTTCAAACCAAAAATCATTGTTTGTGTGCCCAGTGGTGTAACCGAGGTTGAAAAAAGAGCAGTTATAGATGCAACAACAGAGGCCGGCGGTGGGATAACCTATTTGATAGAGGAGCCTATTGCAGCTGCTATTGGAGCAGGTATTGATATATCAAAGCCGGATGGAAATATGGTTGTAGATATAGGTGGAGGAACAGCAGATATAGCCGTGATTTCTCTGGGAGGTATAGTTTGCAGTGAATCCATTAAGGTAGCCGGCGATAGATTTGATGAGGCCATCGTTCGCTATATGCGCAAAAGACATAATCTATTAATTGGTGAGAGAACAGCAGAAGATCTAAAGATTAGTATAGGGACAGCATACCCTGTAGGTCAACTTGCGAAGTCCAATACCATGGAATGTAGAGGGAGAGATTTGGTATCAGGACTGCCTAAAACCATTAAAGTAACGGCAGACGAAATGCTGGAAGCTTTGGAAGAGCCGGTAACAGCCATCGCTGATGCCGTGCATGCTGTATTGGAAAAGACACCGCCAGAATTGGCAGCAGATATTAGTGACCGGGGAATCGTTATGACCGGCGGAGGTTCTTTATTGAATGGCTTGAACAAACTGATCGAGAAACGCACTGGTATACCGACATATATTGCAGAAGATGCCGTATCCTGCGTGGCAAAAGGAACCGGCATGTCACTGGAATCCATCCAGATACTAGAAAAGAGTATGCTAAGCAGTAAAAACTATAGAAAACTAAGATAAATAAAATGCTATCGGTTTTGACCGATAGCATTTTCCATATATTTTTTTAAAAAATCTAAACTATATTTATTAAAATGCCGATACAAAAAACAGGGCATAGGTTACTTAATGGTAATTAGTAGTTGTCTTTTAACGATAAACTAGAGGACTTGGGGACTGTACCTTCTGTCACGCCCGCGAAGCTTTTGATTTAAAGGATTTTTTAGGTTTTGCTAGTAGCCAGCAGCCAAAAGCGGAGCCATGGGGACGGTTCGAGCGTCACCGAAGCATAGCGAAGGTCCGAAGGGAAGACGATGGAACTGTCCCCGTGGCGAAGCGGATGTATGAACATACTAATAAAAAAGGAGTTGTCCTTTCATGCTCAGAGGATTATATACAGCAACATCAGCGATGCTGACAAACAATCGGAAGCTTGATGTTATCACAAACAATTTAGCCAATGTTAACACGACGGGATTCAAAAAGGATTTGGTATTAACAGAATCTTTTCCTGAAGTGTTAGTTCATAAAATCAACACACCTATGGCATCCAATGAGAGGGAAGCTTTTCGCGGTGTTCAAATTGGCCAAGAGGATGGAGGATATCAGGTAACGACGACAGGAGGATACTTTCGCGTCAAAACCGTTAGCGGCGTGAGCTACCAGAAATCCTTAAACTTTGCAGTGAATGAAGATGGATATCTCAGCACATACAATAAAGATGCAAAGGGAAATATTGATACTTCCGCAGGATATCTGGTGCTGGGAAATAATGGACCAATCTACGCAGGCAATCAGCAAGTAACGGTCAATGAGCAGGGACAAGTACTTGTTGGAGGAAACACTGTAGACAATCTGGTCATGTTTACACCACCCACCGTCATCGGTACGCTCAATGGTGGTGTCATGATGGACAAAATAGAAGTTAACTTTGAACAGGGCCAATTATATGCCACAGAGAATAATTTAGATTTTGGAATTAAAGGAAAAGGGTTCTTTGTTATTGAAACCGACGGAGGTATGCGCTATACAAGAGATGGCTCTCTTAAACTCAATGCAGACAATGAACTGGTAACCAATGAAGGTGATTATGTACTTGGTGAGAATGGTCGAGTTATCATTGAAGGGGCGAATTTCTCCGTTACAAAAAATGGAGAAATCGTTGTTGACGAAGAAGTCATAGACAAGCTTGAGATTGTCAATATTGCAAACCTTAGAGATCTTCGAAAGGTTGGAGACGAACTATATAGAATAGAAGATAATATGCAAGTAGAAACCGAACCATTCACCGGTGAAGTCGTACAGGGCTTCTTAGAAGGCTCCAACGTGGATTCCATGAAAGAAATGATAGAAATGATCTCCCTATTCCGCAACTATGAATCCAGCCAAAAAGTCGTCAAAGCCTACGATGACTCATTAGGCAGAGCAGTGAATGATATTGGAAAAGTGTAGGGCTGTTAGCGGTTAGCCGTGAGCAGTTAGCTGAAAAAGCGTGAAAGCCGGTGTTATAAGTATGAGTAAGTATAAGGAACTGAATGTATGGAATGAAGCTCATCAATTAACATTGAAGATTTATAGTATTACGCAGAGGTTTCCGGCTGAAGAAAAGTATGGTTTGATTAGTCAAATTAGAAGAGCAGCAATGTCGATTCCTACAAACATTGCGGAAGGTCAAGGCAGATCAAATAACAATGAGTTTGTCAACTTTCTTAGAATTGCTAAAGGTTCTGCAACGGAAGTAGAATACTTGTTGTTATTATCGTATGAACTTAAATACATTGAGGAAGATTTGTTTAATGATCTTAGTCAACAAATCCAAAAAATACTGGCAATGCTAAATAATTTAATAGCCTCTCTTAAGAGGCGTAAAGAATAGTAATAATTTGTTTTTGTATTTGCAGCTAACGGCTAACCGCTAACAGCTAACCTGGGAATAAGGATGTATCTTAGAAATTCAATAACGAACAATTAACTAAACATATACAAAAGGAGGACAAAACTATGCGCGCACTTTGGACAGCTGCATCTGGAATGAAGGCACAGCAATTAAATGTTGATACAATTTCGAATAACTTAGCCAATGTGAACACTACAGGATATAAGAAGCAAAGGGTAGAATTTAAAGACCTTTTATATGAAACATTAAGTAGAAATACGCTAAGTGAAGGTCAGGGAAAGCCTGTTAACCTTGAGGTAGGACACGGTGTAATGCCTATGGCCACACTACGTTCCTTTACTGCCGGTAATCTAGAGCAGACCAATAACGACTTAGATTTTGCCATAGATGGCGATGGCTTCTTTGTTGTAAGAGATGAAAATGATAACCTTTTTTATACAAGAGATGGCAGTTTTAAATTGAGTGTAGACGATGGGGCAGTAAACCTGGTTACTTCCGATGGATACTTTGTCCAGAGTGAAGGCGGAGATATTGATTTTGGCGACGATGTGAAGGAGATTTCTGTAGCAGAAAATGGTGCGATCCTTGTGAAACGTGAAGGTGAAGAGGAATACGAGGAATTAGACGTGCTGACCTTAGTGAGATTCGCAAACCCTGCTGGTCTGGAAAGTCTCGGAAACAACCTTTATAAGCAGACAGCTGCATCCGGTGAGGCCATAGAGGCAGAAGACGGCGATGCAGGCAGAATTCTTCAAAACTTCCTAGAAACCTCAAATGTACAAGTCGTCGAAGAAATGGTAAAACTCATCACAGCTCAAAGAGCCTACGAAATCAACTCAAAATCCATCCAAACAGCAGATCAAATGCTGGAGCAGGCGAATAATCTGAGAAGATAGAACCTAGTTGCTAGATACTAGTTACTGGTTGCTTGTTTTAAATAATGGGGTGAGTTATAAATGAGTGACTATAAAGATTTAAAAGTCTGGAGTTATTCTCATGATTTTGTTCTAAAGGTATATAAAGAGACTTCTACTTTCCCTAATAAAGAAAAATATGGTTTAGTATCTCAACTTAGAAGAGCTGCAGCATCAATACCAACAAATATTGCAGAAGGAACAGGAAGTAGCTCATCTAAGAGATTTTGCAATTTTGTGGATATTGCTAGAGGCTCCGCGCAGGAAGTAGAGTATCTTTTGCTGCTATCTAAAGACTTAGAATATATTTCTGAAGAGAAATATAAAGAATTAGATGATAAATGTACGAATATCTTAAGAATGCTAACAAAGCTGAGAAAATCACTTGCTGAATAATGCTTCGGAGGAATGACCCGTATACTAGCAACTAGGAACCAGTAACTAGTAACCAAAATCAGCTATCAGCCAGTACGAGGAGTGATCCCATGAAAATCAACAACAACCTGCCGATAGACATCCAACAAACCACAATTCAAAAAGCTCAAAAAGATTCTGAAAAGTTCCAACAAATATTCGAACAGGCTCAAAAAGACGGCGACGAAAAAAAACTGATGGAAGTATGCAAACAGTTTGAATCGGTCTTTGTCAATATGATGTTAAAAAATATGAGAAATACCATTGAAGATGGTGGCTGGATAGAAAAAAGCCAGGCAAGAGGAATCTTTGAAGATATGTTAGATGAAAAAACCGCTATAGAAGTATCAAAAGGCCAAGGGGTCGGATTAGCCAACCAACTTTACAAACAACTATCACGAAATCTAAACCCTCCCAAAATCGATGGAACTGTCCCCGTGGTGTAGCGATATTTGAAATATGAGAAAATAATCTACAAATGTTTATTTTCTTGAACAATTGTTATATAATATAAATAACAAAAGCCGAAGTGCTGCTAACACTTCGACCTTTGGAGTGTTTTTTAATAACAGGAGAGTTAATTATTTAGGCGTCTTGGTCGATTAGCGGTCGAACCAAGACGTTTTTCTTTGTTGCGGATTTTAATCCTAAATGGACCAAATCCAATCTCTATGTCCGCATATGTACCGTTCCTTTCTTTTAGGAAAATACATATATCAAACATCAAAAAATAAATCGGCATTCCAACCTTATAAGAGTGCCAAAATACTGTTTACTTTTATAATTTTGTGTTATAATATAATGTAGATAAAAGGTAATCGGCACCGCATGGTGCGGTTGCCACAGTGCGATTAGTTAAATGTAATCACTCTGCGTGCAGGCAGGGTGATTACTTTTTTGTCCCTAATATTGCCTTAACTATGGCAACGATTAAGGAGATTAGCGTTACAACAAACATAGAGCACATTACCATTAAAGATATTGTCTCATATGTAGTCATACCGCACCACCTCCTTTCTTTTATGAAATAGAGGTGGCAACCACATCCTGCTTTATCCGATTACCTCATCCATATAATACCATAAAAATAGACAGACCTGCAATGCGGAAAAGATCCGCCTAGAGGACATGGGGACTGTACCTGCTGTCACGCCCGCTTTTGGCGGGACTGAGGGCCTGTCCCCATGTCCTTCACATGTCCTTAGCCTTACTAGCAGCCAGTAGCTAGCATCCAAAGCTCTGTCCCCATCTCCTATAATATTCGACCTAATAAACTATCCCTAACATCTTTTGCTATTGACTATTTGCTATCAGCTACCCACCAAAAGTTTTAATGTATCTTTTGCCAAAATTCCATAATCAGTTGATATATTTTGTATATTCCTGTAAAATGTATGGTGATAATAACTTTTATCTAATATACAGATTTTGGATTATAGTCATAATTTAGATCAGTAAAGGCTTTTTTGCTTTTGTTAGTAACCAGCAGCCAAAAGAGACACGGGGACTGTACCTACTGTCACGCCCGTCTTTGGCGGGACTGAGGGCCTGTCCCCATGTCCTACAAAACTCACGATAAACAAAAAAATATCTGCTTCTAGCTCTTGTATTTGGGGCTTTAGGACTGTAAAGTCTGTAGGGAACGTCCCCCTGTGGCGTTCCGCTTATGAGCACACGATCCTGGAGACTTGGGGCCTGTACCCATGTTCTAAGATTTCCCAGTAGCCAGCAGCTATTAGCCAAAGGAGAATTGATCATGCTAAACAACATCGAAATCCAGAACATCATCCCCCATAGATATCCTTTCTTACTCGTAGATAAAATTGAAGAACTTGAACCCGGAAAAAAAGCAGTAGGCATCAAAAATGTCACAATCAACGAACCATTTTTCCAAGGACATTTTCCTGGTAATCCTATCATGCCTGGTGTACTCATCGTTGAAGCCATGGCACAGGTAGGTGCAGTAGCCATGCTGTGTCTTGAAGAAAATAAAGGTAAGCTCGGCGTTTTCACAGGCATCGACGAACTTCGTTTCAAAAGACAAGTAGTACCCGGAGACACCCTTAGAATGGAAATAGAAATGTTGGCTATTAAGAGAAACATCGGAAAAGCCCAAGCAACAGCCTATGTAGGTAATGAAATCGCCTGCAAAGGTATACTAATGTTCGCCCTAGTCGATCAAAAGTAATGAAAATAGCGGAGCCACGGGGACGGTTCGAGCGTTTCCAAAGCGTAGCGAAGGACCAAAGGGAAAACGATGGAACCGTCCCCGTGGCGAAGCGGATGTAGTAGCCAACTACTAGCAACCATTTCCTATCACAGTACTACTCAAAGATAACCTAGATGGAGGTATAACATGGAACAAATTTCACCAAGAGAATCAAACTCAATGGAAGAAATATCCTTACGAGAATTAATAGAAATCTTAATAAGACAAAGGAAATTAATCGTTGGTGTAACCCTTGCTTGTCTGCTTGTTTCTTATGTATTTAGCTTTTTCGTGCTTGATCCGGTCTATGAATCAAAGGCTATCTTGATGGCATCAAGCATTACCCAAAAAACACCTCTCCCAGAACAAGCAGAAGGCATTGAAGGGTTACTGGATACATTATCACAATACCCACAGATGACGATAGAAACCTATAAGGAACAAATCAATAATCCACATATTCTACAGAAAACCATTGATGAATTAAAACTTAATGAGTTGGGTATCACACGAAAAAATTTAAGGGATATGATAACCCTCAATACAATAAAAGATACAAACTTAATATCCATTAGCGTAACCTATAAAGATAAAAAAGTGGCAGCAGATATTGCTAATACAGTAGCTAAAAGATTTACGGATTTTGTATCGGATAACGCAAAGGTACAAGCTACAAAATCATCAAATTTTATCAAACAACAAATGGAAGTGGAAAAGAAAAACTTAGATCAAGCCTTATTGGAGTATAAAGACTATCTTGCAAAACCAAGAGGTAAAAACGAACTGGAAAAAGAAGTGACATCAAAATTTGATTTAATTACACAATACAAAACAGATTTGGTGAATACAGAGATCGAGATTAAGAAAATCAATGCAGCTTTAGCGGCAGCTGAACAAGCATTGAAAAATACGTCTGATAAAATCTTACTGAACAAATCCCTATCAGATGAACCTTATATATCACAGGTAGTGGGAGAGAATACGGGAAAAACAACTAAGGAATTATACAGTGTAAAGGTTCAAACCGAAGAAATCAATGACGTGTATACTGCACTAAAGACCCAAGAAAATATGTTGAAAATAGAGTTGGCTACGAAAAATGCCCAAAAAAGCAACTTAGAGAAGCAAATTGCCAATACACAGAAAGAGCTGGAGATCCTTCAAGTGGACTTAGCAGAGAAGCAGCATGAAGAAAAAATCATTACACAAAAAGTAGAATTTGCGCAAAGCACTTATAATGCTTTTTTGGAAAAATATGAAGAAACAAGGATCGCTAAGTCTTCAGCTATCGGTGATGCGACTATTATCATTGTTTCTCCTGCAGTAGAGCCGATTGAACCGGCAGGACCTAGAAAGGTTCTGAATATGGCCATAGCAGGTGTATTAGGAATCATGATTAGTGTATTTTTAGCATTTTTTATAGAGTATTGGAAAAACAGTAGCGTTGCTGCAAAGTAAATATTTTGCAATAGAGTAAAAGCAATATTTCGGAGGTTATTTATGTCTACTTCAAAAACCATAAGGAAAAACAAACTGGAAAAAGCCCCATTTAATAGTGTTATATTTTTCTTTTTATGCATAATTCTTTTTTATCCTCCGTTTTTTCGAGGACTGTTTTTTGAAAAGGAATTATTACCGACACATATAGTTTCCTTTTCTCTCTTTTTCTTGTTAGTAATTACTAAAATTAGAGATAAGGATTTTTCCCTGATAAATTCCTGGCCGGATTTCTTAGGTCTAGGATTAGTATTATTGTATTTTGCCTCAATATTTTATGGTGTCAACAAAAAACTAGCAATTGGTGAGTTTTTGAAGTACGCTAACTATTATGCTATTTATCTGATGATTAAGTATTTGATTAAAGATAACGATAAAAGATTGAGGATAATCGTTAATACACTACTGATAAGTGGATTAGGCGTTTCTATTATCGGAATAGGAAGTGCCATAGGCACATTTAGCTTTAATGGTGCATTCGTATCTGGGAGAATCAATTCAACATTACAGTATCCCAATGCGTTAGCAGCGTACTTGTTTGCTCTGTTTATACTTGCGCTGGGAATGATGACAATTAGCAAAAACTCAAAAGAAAAGTATTTCTATATACTATGTACAAATATATTTTTCTTCACATTCATTCCTACCTTTTCCAGAGGAATGTGGTTAATGGCGCCCTTTATCTTGTTATCGTTTATGATTTTTTCTCCTCTAAATAGAAAATTTGATATTTTTATGAATAGTTTGACAAGCTGTATACCCTCTTTGATATTGTCTTTTTTATTTATACAGAGAATTGAAGGCGGTAATGCGTTCTTGCATTGGAGCATTTTTCTTTTATCCGTCTTTTCTTCAGCAGGTCTAGTTTTACTAAAAGATAAATTTCTATCTAAAGATATCCACGTTTATGGAAAAAGAATAATAATTGTTTTAATTTCTATAGCTATAATTTTCTCATTAGCTCTAGTCATTGTACTATCTACTACTGAACCGTTGACACTATCAAATATGAATGCCGCAGAAGATATAAATAAGATAGTGACTAGAAATGTTACAGGGGTACTAGAGAATCATGAATATAACTTGCAAGCAGATGTGATGAGCAGTAATGATGAACAGAAACCTTTCTCAGGACAGATTGGTATTTATAGCATAGATGAACAAGGGAAAACAGAACTGCTTCATACCGAGAATATTAATGAAGATGGAAAGTTAAGTATTGACTTTTCTACCACAGAAAATACAAAATCTTTAAATTTTAGATTTATAAACAAGTATACGAATACAGAAATCACTTTTGATAATGTAGTTCTATATGATAAGCAAACAAATGAAGAAATTAGGACTTTAAAATTAAAATATAAGTATCTTCCTGAAAGTATAGTAACTCGAATTGAAAGTATTAGTGCTACTGATTACAGTGCCATGTCTAGAATAACATTCTATAAAGATGCATTTAAAATTATTAAAGACTACCCTATCTTTGGAACAGGTGGCGGCGGGTGGTCAACATTGTACTTTACGTATCAATCCTATATGTACTGGACCACTCAGGCTCATAATTATTTCATGCAAGTATGGATCGAAGTTGGTACGACTGGTCTTGCTGTTTTTTTTAGCTTTATTGTTTTCTTAATATATAGTGGATATAAGAGATTAAGAATTGCTGAAGATAATGAAAATAAAGTATTGGCACTGAGTATATATACAGCATGGTTTACACTATTAGCACACAGTATGGTAGACTTTGACCTGTCCTTAGGGGCAGTATCTATACTACTATGGACGCTCTTTGGTATGTCTTGCCATGATAATGTACAGATAAAGATTAATGATAATTACAAGAACGTTCAGAAATATTTTATTGTAGTTATTTCTTTACTGTTAGTAATCGGCTCATTTTCTTTAAACGAAGGACTTATATCTGCTGAAAAAGCAGTTATTGCAGCAAATAACAAACAATACGAACAAGCACTGAAACATTTTGAAAATGCTAATCGATATGATCCATACGCAGCAACCACTGCAATTGATTTAGCTACATTATATACTTCGCTTTCAGAGCAAAATCCGGATTACAAGAGTAAAGCTATAGAAAAAGTTGAAAAAGCACTTGAACTAGAACCGTATAATGTAAAAATGCTTAGCAAAGCAGGACAGCTATATGCAAGTCTTGGTTACTATGAGAAGGCTTTAAACAGCATTGACCAATCAATGAAAGTTCAACCGATGAATGTAGAAAACTATGCGAATCAGACAGAGTTCTATATTATTATGGTAAAACATTTAATGGAGAAAAAAGATAATGATTCTATAAAATCTTTAATCGGTAGAATACCAGCAATGAAAGAATCATTAATCCATGCAAGCAAACAATCAGCAAGGCCTTTTGATTATAATAAAAAATTAGACCTTAATATGCAGAAGCTAAATTACTTGACAGATAACCAGAATAGTTTAATGAAACAAAGAGATATAGATAAAGTAGTGCTTTATAATAAATTTGATATAGATTTAGATGGAAATGGGATCCCTGACAGCGTGAGAATATCCAATCCAGAAGGAGCGAACGCTAGCGTTAAAATGCTTGAAGAAGGAATAGAATTATCGAATAATGGAAGTAACTATAGTGTTCTTTGGATTGATAATATTGGTCTAAAGCAAAATGCTTCTTATGAAATGACTATCGAATATTCCAGCACTTTGCAGGATAAGAATTTTGACCTATACCTATATGATTACTCTAATAAATCAAAATTAATTGGATCTTTAGAGAACATAGAATATTCAACTCAAATTCAAAAGACTGTCTTAACGTTTGATGTGACAGAGCCTGTTACATCCGGAAAACAGAGGATAGGTATTATACACCAGGGAAGTGATGATGGTAGTATTATCTTGAAAATGATAGATATGATTGAGAAATAATACAGAATGATAAAAAGCCATCAGTTTTTCTTTGTTACATTCTCTTGCCGTTGCAAATGGTACAGCAATACCGCTTTTGACATTGATAGTAAGGGCATTGGCGAAGAAGAGGAAGTAATCACTTCGCCATTTCATTCTTTACTATCACATCTTTTCGTTGAAAACAAATGTAAAGAAACCAGTAATAAACCAGTAATAAACCAATGCAACGATAGTTAGAATGTTCTTGATAAGCAAAACAGTTAAATTATTTGTAAGATGAGATATCGGGAAAACTCCCCAGCAAACTGTCATGGGTGCGTTCCATATTTATTATAGGAGGGGATTATATATGAAATCGTATTTAATTATAAAAAGGATATTAGATTTTATTTTTGCACTTATATTACTACTAATCACCTCACCGATTATGGTGCTTGCAGCTATGGCAATAAAACTTGATTCTAAGGGGCCAATTCTCTTTCGGCAGAAGAGACCTGGCAAGGATGCAAAGATATTTAAGATTAATAAATTCAGAACTATGAGAATTGACACTGAGAAGGATGGTAAGCCATTATCCGATTTTGAAAGAATGACTAAAATGGGTAATTTCTTGAGAAGAACTAGCATTGATGAATTGCCTCAGCTATTTAATGTCTTAAAAGGAGATATGAGCTTTATAGGACCTAGACCATTACTGGTTCAATATCTGGAACATTACAGCTCTGAGCAAATGAGAAGACATGATGTAACTCCAGGTATTTCTGGATGGGCTCAAGTTAATGGTAGAAACACTATTAGTTGGGAAGATAAGTTTGAGTATGATGTTTGGTATGTGGACCATATCAGTATGCTTATAGATATAAAGATACTTTGCTTGACTATTTATAACGTATTAAATAGGAAAGATATTAATAGTTCTGAAGGAAATACAATGCCTTATTTTACAGGAAATACAAATCAAGCAACACATAATTAAAGAAGTGGTGAATTATAATGTCAAAACTAATGATTTTAGGCGCTGGTGGGCATGGAAAAGTGGTTGCTGAGATAGCAGAATTAATGAAACAATGGGATGAAATAGTATTCCTTGATGATAATAAAGAGCTTAAAGAAGTCAATGGACATACGGTTATTGGTGGACTAAGAGATTATAAAGTATATAAAGATCAATATAATTTTGCGTTTGTCGCTATTGGGAACAACAAGTTTAGAACAAAATTGATTTATGAGTTATTAGAATATGGTTATAAAATTCCTGTTTTGATACATCCATTTACAGCCGTAAGTAGTAATGCGCAGCTTGATATCGGAACTGTGGTGATGGCAGGAGCAGTAATCAATCCAAATACGCGTATAGGTAAAGGCTGTATAATCAATACATCTTGCAGTGTTGATCATGATTGTGTTTTAGGGGCTGGTGTTCATATCTCGCCTGGAGCCCGTATAGGTGGAACTGTTATTATAGGAGAAAATTCATGGATATGTATTGGCTCAAGCGTATCAAACAATATTAACATAGGAAATAATTCAATTGTTGCTTCAGGAGCGGTGGTTGTTAAAGATATTAATAATGATGTTCTTGTTGGTGGCATACCAGCAAAATTTATAAAAGAACTCAAATAGGAGGTACGTATGAGTGATTTTAAAATGATACCATTATCAGTTCCAAATTTGTCATTAGATATTTTAGAAAATGTTAAAGAGACAATAGAAACTGGTTGGGTTTCAACTGGTGGACGCTTTATAAAAGAATTCGAAGAAAAGGTTGCTAATTATGTAGGTGTTGAAAGAGCTGTATCAACTCAAAGTGGTACAGCAGGTCTTCATTTAGCATTAAATGTTCTAGGTGTTGAGGCAGAAGATGAAGTAATAGTACCTACCTTAACATTTATTGCAGCTGTGAATCCTATTCGCTATATGGGTGCAGAGCCCGTATTTATGGACTGTGATCATAATCTTAATATGGATATAGATAAGCTTGAAGCATTTCTTGAAAATGAATGCGATCATATAGCTGGAAAGGTGATTAATAAGAAAACAAGAAAGCAAATAAAGGCGATTATTGCTGTTCACGTATTTGGTAATCCATTGAATATTGAAAAACTAATCAATGTTAAAAATAAATATAATTTGAAACTTATTGAGGATGCTACAGAGGCTCTTGGTTCATACTACCTTGCAGGTGAATATACTGGTAGACACTGTGGAACGATAGGCGACATTGGTGTTTACTCTTTTAATGCTAATAAAATTATTACAACTGGTGGCGGAGGAATGGTTGTTTCTAATGATCAAGATTTATTAGATAGAGTAAATTTCTTAGGCGTACAAGCTAAGACAGATCCACTTTACTTTATTCATGATGAAGTGGGGTATAACTATAGAATGACAAATATTCAAGCTGCTTTTGGAACGGATCAAATTGATAAGCTTGAGGGTTTTATAGATACGAAAATGAGAAATTTTGAGTTATATAAAAAATCTATTGACAATATTGAAGGCTTGGAACTGTTGTCTTTTAGAAGTGATACAAGAGCCAACCATTGGTTTTATTCAATTATCGTTAATAAAGAAAAGTATGGTATAGATAGAGATGAGCTGCTTAGAAGATTAAATGATAATAATATTCAGACCAGACCA
This sequence comes from Bacillota bacterium, assembly GCA_049324315.1. Classification (GTDB taxonomy): domain Bacteria; phylum Bacillota; class Clostridia; order Peptostreptococcales; family Thermotaleaceae; genus JBMOKU01. Next base: position 188,096 of record JBMOKU010000053.1, read on the forward strand.
TTATGGGGACTGATTCATAAACAGAAACCTTACTTGAAGAATCAAAGTTATAAAATTGAAAAGGCAAAGTACTTTGAAAAGAATCTAATCAATATACCATGTAGTAGTAATTTAACAGAAGAAGATGTGCTTAGAGTTATAGATTCATTAAAAAGTTTCAAGAGCTAAAGTGATTACAAATTCGTTAATATAGACAGGTGATTAAGTGAACGTACTATTTTTAACTTTATCAAATATGGAAGATATCAATGAAAGGGGAATCTATACAGACCTTGTAAGAGAACTTGGAAACAGAGGAATAAATATGTATGTCGTTTCTCCTCGAGAAAAAAGAGTTAATTTACCTACCGAGCTGGTAGTTGAAGGCAATATAAATATATTAAAAGTGAAAACTGGTAATATAACTAAAACAAACTTTATAGAAAAAGGCATCTCTACGATAAGTATAGAGAGACAATACCTTAATGTGATCAAGAAATACTTTAAAGATATTCGATTTGATATGGTAATGTACTCAACGCCACCAATCACTTTTGAAAAAGTTGTAAGGTACTTTAAGAAAAAACATGAAAGTAGAACATACTTAATTCTAAAAGATATTTTCCCTCAAAATGCAGTAGATATTGACATTATTAAAGAAGGTTCCTTAATATGGAGATATTTTAGAAATAAAGAGAAAAGACTGTATGAAATTTCAGATCTTATTGGTTGTATGTCAAGAGGTAATGTTGACTATATATTGAATCATAATGCATATTTGGCTAGAAGCAAAGTAGAGATTTTTCCTAATTCTATTAAACCTATTGAAAGAATCCATAGAAAAAATAAAAATACGGCAATCTTAAACAAATATAATATACCAAGTAAAGCAACCTTATTTATTTATGGAGGCAACTTGGGAAAACCTCAAGGAATAGATTTCTTATTAGAAGTTGCAGGTAATTTCAATAAGGTTGATAATGGATACCTACTAATTGTGGGATCTGGTACTGAATATAAAAGAATTAGAAACTATATAGATGATTTAAAGCTTAAAAACGTTAGTCTATTTAATAAGATTCCTAAAAATGAATATGATCAACTGCTTGAAATAGCAGATGTGGGACTAATATTTTTGGACAAGCGATTTACCATTCCGAATTTCCCATCAAGACTTACCGCTTATATGGAACACTCAATTCCAGTATTAGCAGCAACAGATACGAATACTGATTTAAAAGACGTAATAAATGAATCACAATGTGGGCTTTGGCTAGAAAGTTGCGATACTATTTCTTTTATCCAGAATGCTAATAGGTTATCTGCAGACATAACATTGAGAAATAAGATGGGCTTAAATGGCAGAAAATATTTAGAGGATAATTATGATATTAGAAAAACTGTAGATATAATTATCAATCATTTAGATAAGGAGATTTCAAATGTTTAAAGATAAAACACTATTAATTACAGGTGGAACAGGGTCCTTCGGAAATGCAGTAATGAAAAGATTCTTAAATACAGATGTAAAAGAAATTCGTATCTTCTCTAGAGATGAGAAAAAACAAGATGATATGAGAAAATTATATAAAAACGATAAGCTTAAATTTTATATAGGTGATATTAGAGACTTAGCCAGTGTTAAAAATGCGATGTACGGCGTGGACTATATCTTCCATGCAGCAGCACTTAAGCAAGTTCCATCATGTGAATTCTTTCCTTTAGAAGCAGTAAAGACAAATGTTTTAGGCACGGATAATGTGCTAACTGCAGCAATAGAGTATGGTGTAAAAAAAGTTATTTGCTTATCTACAGATAAAGCGGCGTATCCTATTAACGCCATGGGCATCTCTAAGGCTATGATGGAAAAAGTTTTTGTTGCTAAATCAAGGACAGTATCGCCAGATAGAACTTTAATATGTGGAACTAGGTATGGAAATGTTATGGCTTCTAGAGGCTCTGTTATTCCTTTATTTATTGAACAGATAAAGAGTGGACAATCTCTAACTGTAACAGATCCTAATATGACTAGATTCCTGATGAGTTTAGAAGAAGCGGTGGAACTTGTAGTGTTTGCATTTCAAAATGCTCAGGCTGGAGATATCATGGTTCAGAAATCTCCAGCATCCACAGTGGGAGATCTGGCTCAAGCTGTAAAAGAACTATTTAATGCAGATAACGAAATAACTGTAATAGGTACACGCCATGGAGAAAAATTATATGAAACCCTACTTACGAAAGAAGAACATGTAGTAGCTGATGACATGGGTGGATTTTATAGAGTGCCGGCTGATCAAAGGGATCTCAATTATGATAAATATTTTGTAGAAGGAGATAAAAAGCTATCCTCTGAAGAAGAGTATAACTCTCATAATACAGAGAGACTAGACATAGAACAGATAAAAGAAAAATTACTAGCACTAGACTATGTACAAAACGAGCTGAAAGGCTGGAATAAATAATGAAAATACTTGTCACAGGTGCAAAAGGATTTGTAGGTAAAAACTTAGTAGTAGAGCTGAAAAATAAAGGATATATGGAGATATTCGAGTTTGATAGAGAGATGGATAAAGCTCTATTAGATTTATATACCAAAGAATGTGAATTTGTATTTCACCTAGCTGGAGTGAATAGACCTAAAAATGAAAAAGAATTTATGGAAGGTAACTTTGGGTTCACATCTGAATTACTAGAACTTCTAAAAAAACATAACAATACATCACCTGTGCTAATTACATCTTCTATACAAATTGAAAGGGATAACCCTTATGGGAGAAGTAAAAAGGCAGGAGAAGATTTATTGTTTGCTTATAGTAAAGAAACAGGAGTTAATGCATTAGTTTATCGACTTCCTAATCTTTTTGGCAAATGGAGTAGACCTAATTATAATACGGTTGTTGCTACTTACTGCTATAATATCTCTAGAGATTTAGATATCCAGATAAACAATCCAGATGCTGAACTAACGCTCTGTTATATAGACGATGTCTTAGAGGAATTTTTAAGAGCGTTAGAAGGTAATCCGACTCGACAGGGTGATTATTGCTTTGTACCCAAAACTCATGAAATTAAATTAGGAGAATTAGCAGAAGTTATAAGAAGTTTCAAAGAAAGTAGAATAAACTTGAGTATTCCTAATATGGAAGATGAATTGACTAAAAAGCTCTATAGCACATATTTAAGCTTTTTACCAGAAGATAAATTTGCATATGATTTAAAAATGAATTGTGATCACAGAGGATCTTTTACAGAATTCATTCGAACACCTGAGAGAGGACAAGTTTCAGTAAATGTATCAAAGTCTGGAATTACAAAAGGTAACCATTGGCATCATACTAAAAATGAAAAGTTTTTAGTAGTAAGAGGAGAAGGTCTTATTAGATTTAGAAAGATAGATGAAGATGAAATCATAGAATATAGAGTAAGTGGGGATAGGTTGCAAGTAGTAGATATACCCACGGGATATACTCATTCTATAATTAATATAGGAGAAACAGATCTTGTAACAGTTATGTGGGCCAATGAACCCTTTGATCCAGAAAAACCAGACACCTATTTCCTGGAGGTATAATTGATGAAGAAATTAAAAGTAATGACAGTAGTGGGTACTAGACCTGAAATAATTAGGCTATCTGCCGTTATTAATAAATTGCAAGCATCAGAGGCGATTGAACATACGCTTGTACACACTGGACAAAATTATGACTACGAACTAAATGAAGTATTTTTCAATGATTTCAACCTAAAAAAACCAGATTATTTTCTTAATGCTGCCACTGGCACAGCTATAGAAACTATAGGAAATATATTGATTAAGATTGATCCTGTAATGGAAGAAGTTAAGCCAGATGCGTTCTTAGTACTTGGAGATACCAATAGTTGCTTATGTGCAATAGCTGCTAAGAGAAGGCATATCCCTATATTTCATATGGAAGCAGGTAATAGATGCTTTGATCAGCGAGTACCGGAAGAAACAAATAGAAAAATTGTAGATCATATATCCGATATAAATTTAACCTATAGCGATATTGCTAGGGAATATTTACTTCGAGAAGGCTTCCCATCAGATAGAGTAATAAAAACTGGAAGTCCAATGTTTGAAGTGATTAACTCTAGAAAAGATGATATTGAACAATCAGCTGTATTAGAAAGACTAAGTTTAAGAGAAGGACAATATTTTGTAGTATCAGCCCATAGGGAAGAAAATATAAATTCAGAAGTAAATTTCTTAAATTTGGTTGATAGCTTAAATGCAATTGCAGAAAAATATAAACTTCCTATAATAGTTAGTACACATCCTAGAACTAGAAATATGATAAATGCAAAAAAGATAGAGTTTAATCCTCAAATATCACTTATGAAACCTTTAGGATTTAATGATTATGTAAAACTTCAAACTAAAGCAAAGGCAGTATTAAGTGATAGTGGTACAATAAGTGAAGAGTCTTCAATACTTAGCTTTAGAGCACTTAATATAAGACAAGCCCATGAAAGACCGGAAGCAATGGAAGAAGCATCAGTCATGATGGTTGGACTTGAAAAATATAGAATTCTACAAGGTCTAGAAATATTAGAAACACAAGAAAAAAATACATTAAGGCCTGTAGGAGATTATAGTATGCCTAATGTGTCTGCTAAGGTATTGAGGATAATATTGTCTTATACAGACTATGTAAATAGGGTTGTTTGGGGGGAAAATTATGGTAAGTGTGATAATACCACTTTATAATGTAGAAAAATATGTTGAATGGTGTTTGCTGTCATTTGAGAATCAAAATTATAAAGATTTTGAGATAATTGTAGTTAATGATGGATCAAAAGATAATTCTGCAACTGTAGTTGAGGATTATATAAATAGAAGTCAAATGAAAATAAAGCTTATCCATCAAGAAAATGCTGGTGTTAGTGCAGCTCGAAATAAAGGAATCGAAAATGCTGCAGGACAATATATTTGTTTTGTTGACTCTGATGATATGGTTGCACCTAATTATCTTGGCGATATGATAGATAGTCTTGAAAAAAGCAACTGTGAAATAGTCATTTGTGGAGTGAAATATATAAAAGAGGTATCGGATTCAAATCTGGTTGTTTACAAAGAATATCCTATAGAGAAAATGGATTCGTACCATGCGCTCGTTAAATTTTTATATAGAGATATTACACCAGGAATTTGGACTTTGATGACTAAAAGGGAAATTATTGAAAGAAATAAACTGCATTTTGCAGAAGGGTATCGGTATAGTGAAGATATAGAAATGATTTTCAAGATGTTTGGTCATTCTCAAAATATAGTATATTTAAGGAATGAACTATATTTATATAGAATAAGAGACACCTCAGTAATGAGTTTGGTTGATGATAAAAGACTGGATGGATTTGAATTGATGAAAAAACTGGAAACTTATTTTGATAGGGCACGTCCTGACTTTGCAAAACAGTTTAGAACGTATGGTGTAGCTAGATGGGTGTGGGCAACGGTATGGCAGATTGCAACAGCTAGCACTAGTTACAATGATTTCATTAATAATTCTAACAAGTACGATGCTAAATTTTATATGAAGAAATTACTTAATTTTCCGAAAAGAAAAGTATCCATAAGTGCACTAGTATACACTATATCTCCATTTATTTATTATAGTATAGTAAAAAAAATTATAAATAATCAAAGCAATCGAGTATTTAAAACATCTTAATAAAAACCTATAAGGGGAATTTACATGAAGCTTTTATTTGTAGGGGTAGCGTGTACCGATGAAGCTATAAAGCAGAGCAATAAAAAGTACTATAATGACAAGGCCGCAGTAAGACCGCAACAATATTTTGATCTTAGCTTAGTTCGAGGATTATCGGAATATAGCAATGTAATAGCGATATCAGAACCTCCAGTTGCTTCATACCCGAGATCAAAATGTTTATGGTATAAACGTAAAGAAGACGTGGTATCTGAAAAGCTAATAATTAAGTACATCAAGCTACTGAATTTATTAGGTATTAAAACTTTTATAATAATGTTTACTGTATTTTTTGAAACCTTCAAGTTTTGTATAGAGAATAAAGAAAAAAAATCAGCTATATTACTGGGGTATTTATCTTTTTATACATCATTTCCAGCTATGATTGTTTCGAAAATTTTCAAAGTCAAAGTATTTGTAATAGTCCCTGATATACCCCAATATGTAAGTAACTATAGTAAAACTAATAATATTATTAAACATTATTTAATTAAGTTATCAGAACGGTTTAATAAATTAACTGAAAGTAGGTTTGATGGATACATTTTTCTTACTAGATATATGAATGAGCTATTAAATCGAAACAAAAAACCTTACATTGTTATGGAAGGCTTTGTAAATAAGGAAGATATGATTTCGGTCGAAGCTATGCATAAAGAGTCAAAAAAAATACTGATGTATGCTGGAACCTTGCATGAGAAATTTGGAGTCAAGAAATTAGTTGAGGCTTTTAAATTGATAAATATGGATAATTGTGAATTATGGATTTATGGAGAAGGAGATTATTTAAAAAAGATACAGGAAGAATGTGTTATTCATAGTAATATTAAATATAAGGGGATAAAAAATAAAGAAGAAATTCTTAAATTGGAGAGGGTTGTTACTTTATTAGTAAATCCAAGACCATCCGATGAAGAGTTTACTAAATATTCATTCCCATCTAAAACAGTGGAATATATGGCCTCGGGTACCCCGGTACTTACTACTAAATTACCAGGGATACCAGAGGAATATTTTCAATATGTGTATACTTTTGAAGGTGAAGACGTTGTAGAGATGACAAATATAATACAAAAGATTCTTTCCTTGCCAGAGGCCGAGCTAAGTCATTTTGGATTAAAGGCTAAAGAATTTGTTTTACAAAATAAAAATCATTCTATTCAAGCTAAAAAAATTATTAATTTTATATTTAATAGATAAATTTCCAAACCTTATAGATAATTTGAATTTAGAAAGTACTAGAAACAAAGAGGACAAGGAGGTGTTTCTATTATTGACGATAATACTAAGAAAACGAAAAGTAAATTGCCAGTGACTATCGTTGCTATACTGTTAATATTTCATGATTCACTTGCGTTCGGATTATTTAGAAACGAAAATTTAATAAAATATTTTTTATTTTTTATTATCATAAGTATTTTTTTATATTTACTCATAGTCAAAAAAAGTATAAAAATCCATAGGAATTCATTATATACTTTTTTATTTTTAATAATCCTTGTAATAGCTAATATGCTAATTAATCAAGATGTAACGTTAGGATATTTCTATATCTGCATGTTGATAATCATGGGCTTTATTGCGAGCCAGCTGATAAGTTACGACGAATTTATAGAAGCGAGTATTCAGTGTATGTTTTTTCTGGCAATTTATTCAATAGTTTCTTATATATTAAGACCATTTATATTTAATTATAGGGCGATATTCCCGCATTTTTTTAATGCTTCAGGTTTACCTATGTTTCATTTAGGAGCATCAGTTATAATAGATCACCCTTCTTATTATAGACTTTTTGGAATATTTAGAGAAAGTGGTGTTTATCAGATATTTCTAAATATCGCAATTTTGTTCGAACTATTTATAAGGAGCAAGGGACCTAGATTTTCGTATATTAGTATTTTCTTAATAACAATATTCTTAACTTTTTCTACCCCAGGGTATTTTGGAGCTGCTGCATTATTATTTGCATATATAGTATTTCATAGAAATAGTATGGCGAAAGATAGCAAGAAAAAAATAGTATATTTTGTTTTAATACTTTTTATTCTTGCTTTATTCATCTACAATATTTCACCTGAATTATCACGAAACTTTGACAGCGCTTTATCAAAATTTTTTAACAAAGAGAGTTCATATGTAGGTAGGCGAACATCTATACTAGTTGAACTAAAGTTGTGGAGTGAAAGACCCTTATTTGGATATGGTATAACTACGGGGATCGATTTATCTAAATATTACGGAAGTCAAATATTAGGCGAATTTATGTATAATACAAGTACTTTTACTGGAATGTTAGTTACATTAGGCGGAATATTTACAATAGGGATTAGTATAATGTTAATTAAATCTATCTGGAGAATTAGAGCTAGCTATGTAGTGAAATTACTTATTTTAAGTACAATAGTTCTAATATTATCATCGCAATTAATGATGTATAATGCATATTTATATGCTTTTATGTTTTTTGGGTTATTAAGAAAAAGAATAGTTTAAACATGTAGAAGTGTTAAGCTCTAATAAGTATATTTGCAACTGTAGCTTTTGTTACAGAATCTAAGATAGATATCTTTTAAATCCTATTTTGTATATTTTTTATTTTGCAAACTTCTTGTTATTAATTAAAGATAAGAAGTGCCAATTGTTAAATTGAATTGAATTGAGTTGTTTATTAAATTTAAGGGTGATAAAAATGATTACTAATGAAAATGAAGAACGAGTTAAAAGAATACTTTGGCTTGTAAATATTCCCTTACCAGAAGCTAGCTTTTTAATGAATAAGAAAGGTACATCATTTGGCGGGTGGATTCTAGGACTATCTAAAGATATATTAAAACACAATCAATTAGAACTTATTATTGCTTTCCCAGAAATTTCGTTGGATCACACCATTGAATTAAAGGGTGAAAAAATCAAGTATTATGCATTTCCCTCAATAAAAAGAGTTATAGCAAAAGATAATATTCACAATAAACATATTGAAAAAATAGTACATGATGTTAGACCAGATATAGTTCATATATTTGGAACTGAGTATGCCCATGCTTTTGAAATGGTTAAAGTATGCACAAATGAAAATATAAAAGTAATAATATCTATACAAGGCCTTATATCAGTAATAGCTAAACACTATATGGCATCGTTACCAGCTGAAGTTAGGAATGCTTTTACCTTTAGGGATTTTGTAAAACAAGATAACTTGAGACAACAGCAAAAAAAGCTGTTTAAGAGAGGATTATTAGAAATCAAAACGTTACAAAAAGTAAACTGCGTTATTGGACGCACTACTTGGGATAAAGCCTGTTCTACCCATATTAATCCTAAATTACAATACCATTTTTGCAATGAAACTTTGAGGGATGAATTCTATAAGCATATTTGGGATATAGATAAATGTGAGATTCATTCTATTTTTGTGAGCCAAGGATCTTACCCTATAAAAGGACTTCACCTTATGATTGAAGCAATGCCATTAATCTTAAAGTTATATCCAGATACGAAACTATATATTGCAGGAACAGATATTACTAAAACAGATACTTTAAAGGCTAAATTAAAGATGGGATCATATGGAAGATATATCAAAAAAATAATTAAGAAAAACAATCTCGAAAATCATATTATTTTTACCGGACTTTTAGACGAAAAACAAATGTGTGAAAGATATTTAAAATCAAATGTATTTGTTTCTCCATCAGCTATAGAAAATAGTCCTAATTCTTTAGGGGAAGCAATGATACTAGGCGTTCCATGTGTAGCATCATGTGTTGGAGGGGTACAAGATATGCTCATTGACCGAGAAGAAGGATTTATTTATCCGTATGATGAATCATATATGCTAGCTCATTATATTTGTGAATTATTTAAAGATAAAGAACTTGCTTTAAAGTTTTCTAGAAATGCTAGAGAACATGCATTAAGAACTCATGCTAGAGAAGAAAACTCTAATAAACTCATACAGATTTACAGAACGCTTTGAAAAAGTGAAATTGATATAACTAATGTAAAGAATTGATATAAAATTGTATTTGATTAACTATTAACTAATGAAAGGAAAATTCGGACATGAGATCTTTATTTGATAAAGTAAAATATAAGATATTAAATAATGAATTAGAATATTATATTATGCCTCTATATCAAGATCTTTTATTTATCAAAAAAATCTGTATAGGCTTTTTAAGAATATTAAGAGGTTCTATTTTAATTAAAAAGAGTAAGGGGTTAGGAAAAAAACTACCTACAGTTTTACAATTACCAATAACTGGTAAATGTAATTTGAAGTGTAAGATGTGTAATGTTCCTAGCATGAATGATAATAAAGATTTTATCATCATAGATCTAAAAAATGCTTTTAAGGACAAAGTTTTTTCGAGAATTAAGTCAGTTGGAGTAAATGGAGGAGAACCTTTTTTAAAGAATAATTTAGAAGAATACATTGAGACTTTGTTTTTATTGCCAAACTTAAAAGATATAAGCATAATTTCAAATGGAGTTTTGTCTAGTCAAATTCTTAAAAAATTAGAGTTGATTTATTCAATGTGTAGAAATAAAGGAGTAAAACTAAATGTAACCTTTTCAATAGATGGCTACGGAGAAAAACATGATGAGATTAGAGGGATTAAAGGTTCTTTTGTTAAGACTATTGACACTATAAAATCAATTCAAATCAATAAGGGTAAATACTGTGATAATCTGGGCGTTATTTGTACTATTTCAAGATATAATATATATAGTTTGAGCCAACTAGAATCATATTTTAAGGTTAATAACTTACCTAAAATAAGTTATCAATTAGCTATTCAACATAAAAGATTAAGCAATGAAGATTTAGTAGAAGAATTTTCTATAATGAATGACAAACATATGAAAATGGTTGCAAGAGAATTTTTCTTTTCAAAATACTGTGAGACTAAAGAGGTCAGATATTATTACATTTTCAAGTATATATTAAATAACTTTTCTAATAGAATGTTATCGTGTATGTGGCAATCAGATGCTATAACAATTGATGCTAGTGGTAATATATGCTATTGTGCTGTTGAAAGTGATAAAATTGGTGCAATTAATGACGCTAACATATATGGTCAGGTTTTCAAGAAACAAAATTTAGAATACAGAAAAAATATTATAGAGAGTAAGTGTAATAATTGTATTCACTATAGTGATAGTAAGCCATATATAAAATCATATATAGAGGCATGTTTGTTTGAACTTAACAGGATTAAATGGCCTTATAGATATTTAAGAGTAGGAGGAAGAATGAAATGAAAATAGTTGTTCTAGGTTGGTATGGAACTGAAACGCTAGGAGATAGAGCGATACTATATGGACTAATGGAAATATTTGAAAAAACATTTGGACAAGTTGGAATATCAATCGGTAGTATATATCCTTTTTTTACTGAACGGAGTCTATATGAGGATGAAGCATTTTTATCTTTATGTGCTCCGATGGCTCAAGTGAGTTATTTTGATGTTAAAAACAAAGAAATATTAAATTCCGAAATTTTAGGGTCCGATCTAGTAATAATGGGGGGAGGCCCTATTATGGATCTAAACGATTTAGGTATAATAGAGTATGGTTTTGGTATTGCAAAAAAAAATAAAATTAAAACTGCTTTATTAGGGTGCGGAATTGGGCCGCTATTCAAGAAAAAATTTCAAAAAACTTCTTTAAAACTTTTAAAGCAGGCTGACTTGGTTATTTTGAGAGATGAAGTTGCAAAAAGAAATATTTTAGAATTAGAAAAAATTAATAATTTTAAAATAGACAAAGATGTTTATGTTACTTTTGACCCAGCAATATTACCTGTAAGAAAATTTATCGAAAATTATGGAGAAAGAAAAATTGATAATAACATAGCAATAAACTTTAGAGAATTTCCAAAAGGAAACTTTCAAAATGTTGATACCAATCAAATAGACAAATTATTAATTAACACTCTAGAGGATATATCAAAACATTATGAAAAGATAATATTATTTCCTATGCATACATTTTCAGTTGGTGGAGACGATAGATACTATTTATCTAAACTTATATTTAGAGCCTCAAGTGGCAATATAAAAGTTTTAGATAAGCCGATGTGCCTTTGGGAATTATTTGAGTTGGTATACAATTCAAATGCTTGTATTGGAATGAGATATCATTCGGTAGTCTTCCAATCTTTGTTAAACGGAAACAATTTAATTTTCGACTATACGGAGGCAAGTAAAGGAAAAATTTCAGGCTTTTTAGACATCATAAATGGGAAAGACTTTTATTATCTAAGATATATTAATATACAATCATTATCACATGAAAAAACTTTAAATATAGAATCTTTATTAGAAGAGAATAAATTTAATTATCCTAGTGATATATTTGATAGATGCCAAAAAACATTTTGCAATAACTTGAAAGTTCTGTTCTAGTGTACTTTGAATTTTCACACATCTCTACTTGAAATAAAAAGTTTGTAACATAAGGAAATTGTATGATTATATTTAAACATAGTACCCACGAACTTAGAAGAGGGTGATTTAATGAAAAAAACAGCTTTGATATTAATGATAATAACTCTACTATCTAAACTAGTTGGATTTATTAGAGATATAACACTATCATATTTCTATGGGGCATCTGACATATCAGATGCTTATTTGATATCTATCACTATACCAACTGTAATTTTTGCTTTAATTGGGACAGGTATATCTACTGGTTACATCCCTATATTTAGTAAGATAGAAAAAAACGAAGGAATTGAAGCGAGTAATAGCTATACTACTAACCTTGTAAATATATTTATAATTATATGTACAGTAATCGTAATTTTAGGATTAATATTTACGGATCAAATAGTTAGAGTATTTGCTTCGGGTTTTGAAGGAAATACTTTAAATTTAGCAGTTCGGTTTACTCGATTGAGTTTTTTTGGTATATACTTTACATTGCTTACACATATATTCAATGGGTTCCTCCAAGTAAAAGGAAATTATGTTGTGCCTGCATTGGTTGGTTTTCCCATGAATATATTTATAATATTGGCTATATTTATAAGTTTCAAAAGTAATGTCATATTTTTACCTATAGGGATGTTACTAGGATTGATATTTCAATGGGTATTGATAATTCCTTTTGTAAAAAAAAATGGTTACAAATACAACGGTGTTATTGATGTTAGAGATAAGCATTTTATTAATATGCTATATCTATCACTACCAGTAATAGTAGGTGTATCTGTGAATCAGATAAACATTTTAGTAGATAGAACAATAGCATCACAAATAGTGATAGGGGGAATATCTGCTCTAAATTATGCAAATAGGTTGAATGGATTTATATTAGGTATATTTGTTTCATCTATTTCAACAGTTTTCTACCCACAAATATCGAAAAAAGTTGCAGAAAATAATATTGCAGAACTAAAAGAATTATTATCAGAGTCAGTAAATTTAATTAATCTGATGGTTATACCATCAACTGTTGGTGCTATGATGTTTGCAGAGCCTATAATAATATTACTATTTGGTAGAGGTGCGTTTGATTCAAATGCAATATCAATAACTACCGATGCTTTGTTTTTTTATTCAATTGGAATGTTCGGTTTTGGGCTTAGAGAAATATTTGCCAGAACATTTTACGCTATGGAAGATACAAAGACGCCAATGGTAAATGCTATAATTGCAATGTTATTAAATATTATTCTAAATATTGTTTTGTCAAAGTATTTAGGAATAGGTGGGCTTGCTTTAGCAACGAGTTCATCTGCGATATTTTGTTCAGGATTATTATTATTGGCCTTAAGAAAAAAAATCGGTTCGTTCGGCATGAAACAAATATCTTTTTCATTCCTTAAAATTCTATTTACTTCATTTATTATGGGTACAATAGCTAAACTATCTTTCAACTATCTAACAGCTAATATATTCAGCCAGAATGTATCACTTTTAATGGCAATCGGAATCGGAGCAATAAGTTATTTTGTTATCATCTACTTCATGAAAATAGATGACGTTGATATTATCGTAAACACTTTGAAGAGAAAATTATGGAACTCTGCAGAAGAGTAAAGTAGGAGGAATAAGCGAATGTCGATACTAGTAACCGGGGGTGCCGGATATATTGGAAGTCATACATGTGTAGAACTTCTAAATGCAGGATATGATATAATTGTAGTTGATAATTTTTCTAATAGCAAACCAGAAGTCCTAAAGCGTATACAAGAGATAACTGGTAAAACGTTAAAATTTTATGAAGTAGATATTGTAAATAGAGAAGAGCTTGAGATTATTTTTTATAATTACAGAATTGAAGCAATTATTCACTTTGCAGGACTTAAAGCTGTAGGTGAATCAGTCGAACTTCCCATACGATATTATAATAATAATATTACTGGAACACTTGTACTTTGTGAAGTGATGCAGAAATATGGTGTAAAAAAAATGGTATTTAGTTCTTCTGCTACAGTATACGGTATGCCAGAACGAGTCCCTGTTCCTGAAGATTTTCCTTTGAGTGCTATAAATCCATATGGCCGGACGAAGTTAATGATAGAAGAAATTTTAAATGATCTTTATATCTCTGATAAAGAGTGGAGTGTTGCTCTTTTACGATATTTCAATCCTATCGGGGCCCATGAAAGTGGCAAAATCGGCGAAGATCCAAATGGCATTCCTAATAATTTAATGCCCTATATTACCCAAGTTGCTGCTGGGAAACGTGAGAAGTTGAGCATTTTTGGTAGCGATTATGATACTCATGATGGGTCAGGCATTAGAGATTATATTCATGTGGTGGACCTTGCTAAAGGACACTTGAAAGCTCTTGAGAGGGTTATGACTACCACAGGTATTGATTCATATAATCTTGGAACAGGCATAGGTTACAGCGTTCTTGATGTAGTTAAGAGTTTTGAAAAAGTTACGGGCCAGAATATCCCTTATGTCTTAACCGGTCGAAGGCTAGGCGATATTGACAAATGTTTTGCAGATCCGACAAAAGCTTTAAAGGAATTAGGCTGGAAAGCTGAGAAGAATATCGAAGATATGTGTAGGGATTCATGGAGATGGCAAAAGAATAATCCGAATGGATATGATAAGTAAATAAACAATCATCACTCTCTCTTGAATACTTTTTTCCCTTTAGTTTATTAGCAACTTCATTCTATTAGTCAAACTGACAGAATAACCTGATGGATTCAGTAGAGAAGTATATAAATGGAAAAAGAAAAATTGCATATAACTATTAAGAAGTAATATATTGGAAAAATGCAGGAAAAATAGGGAATGAGCACATGTTCTACTTCACAAAGACTGGTTAAATCGGAATCGAAATGTGAATAATCTCCCAAACTGAATTTAAATTTTGTGTCTAAATAATATTATAAGAGTATGTCCTAAAGGCCCTTATGATGTTTGACCATAATATTTTTGAAGTATATATCGTTGAAAAAGAATGTTCCATTGCTGCTCTATGTGTGGCGCTTGGCGTTCCTGATTCGATTGATCAATATCTTGAAAGCCTTACTGGTAGACTAAGGTATAATGAACTCCTTGGTTTGATACAAAACCAAAAAATTATATTATAGTGAGACTATAAAAAAGAAGAGTATGCATATTAAACCAGAAAACTTAGCGAGTACTAGAACTGCTTGAAGGAAACAAATCTGTATATGAATTCACCACTGCATATGAAATTTGCCCTAAGAGAACAGATGGAACTTTTTTAGTAAAATTGACATTTCTATTATTACATTATATAGTGTTCATATAATGCAATAACATTGGAGTGAATAACTTGAAAAACAAAATTAAGAATATATTATTGGTTTTATCCGATGGAATATTTCTGAATATTTCTTTTTTGATTGCATTTTCCTTGCGTTTTGATGGAAATATACTTGGAAATAAGTTGGCGATGCAATATTTGCCGACGTATTTTGACAATGCCATTACTATCACATTAATCAAATTAGTCATTTTCTATGGCTTTGGCTTATATAACAGTCTTTGGAGATATGCCAGTATAGAAGAGTTGGTTCAGATTTTTACGACTTCTTTTTTTGCTACAGCAGGAACTGTGAGCTATATGTTTATTATGCAGCAGCATTTGCCCCGTAGTATTTATATCCTGACGTTTATGGCGGATATTTTGCTTATTGGTGGTATTAGGTTCAGCTATAGGATACTAAGAAGCGTGAAGGACCGAAGTTTCGGAAGTAAGAAGAACATCAAACGAGTCATGGTTATTGGTGCTGGACAAGCAGGAGCTTTGGTTATTAAAGAGTTAAAAAATCATGATGAATTAAATAGTAAGCCTGTAGTTGTTATTGATGATGATGATGCTAAGTTAGGAAGGAAAATAAATGGGGTACCCGTTCACGGTGATAGATATCATATTCGGAAAATTGCAGAAAATATGAGAATTGATGAGATTGTTATTGCAATACCATCCGCTTCTAGAGGTGAATTGCGAGAGATTGTAGAAGAATGCAGTAAGACAAAATGCAAGCTAAAAATCGTACCTGGTATGTTTGAGCTGATTGATGGAAAAGTGACGATCAAAGAAATCAGAGATGTAGAGATTGAGGACCTTTTAGGCAGAGATCCTGTTAGTGTCGATCTAGAAGCTATGAGCGGTTATCTGAACAATAAAGTTGTATTAGTAACCGGTGGCGGCGGGTCTATAGGTTCAGAGTTATGCAGGCAGATTGCACAGTTCAATCCTAAGAAATTGTTAATTCTTGATATTTATGAAAATAATGCCTATGATATTCAGAATGAGCTGATTCGAAATCATCCTGTGTTGGATTTGAAGGTATTAATTGCTTCTGTAAGAGACAAGCAGCGGATAGAGGAAATATTTGATGAATATAAACCCAATGTTGTTTTCCATGCGGCAGCCCATAAGCATGTGCCGTTGATGGAGGATAGCCCTAAAGAGGCCATTAAGAATAATGTTTTTGGAACATTGAATGTAGCTGAGATATCGAAAAACTATAATGTTGAAAAATTTGTCCTCATTTCTACGGATAAGGCGGTCAATCCTACCAATATTATGGGGGCTACGAAGCGGATTGCTGAAATGATCGTACAGTCTATGAGCAAAACAAGTAAGACCGAGTTTGTCGCTGTCAGATTTGGAAATGTATTGGGAAGTAACGGCAGTGTTATTCCTTTGTTTAAAAAACAGATAGCCAATGGTGGACCCGTTACTGTTACCCATGAGGAGATCACCCGTTATTTTATGACGATTCCTGAGGCAGTGCAGCTTGTTATTCAGGCAGGATCTATGGCTAAGGGTGGAGAAATTTTTGTACTTGATATGGGTGAACCCGTGAAGATCATGAATTTGGCTGAAAATCTCATCAGGCTTTCCGGTTTTGAGCCCTATGTGGATATCGATATTCATATCACAGGTCTTAGACCTGGTGAAAAATTGTATGAAGAGCTACTGATGGATGAAGAGGGATTACAAGAGACAAGCCATCATAAAATTTTTATTGGGCAACCTTTATTGTTAGATCATAAGGTATTGATGGCTGAGTTAAGTCAGTTAAGAGATATCGTGGATAGTAATAAAGGAAATCTGAGGGATTACATTGAACACATGGTACCTACGTATAAGAGAATTAGCTAGTCAAATCAAAATTAAGAAATACACTTGTATGAATTCTTACAGGTGTTTTTTCTTATAAGGTTAAATTGTGGTTAAATAAAACAACAGTTTTCTTTCTATGATAAAATGAGCTTAGTAAGAAAATATCGGAGGGTGACAACGATGAAAGTTAGAAAGGCTATTATACCAGCTGCAGGTCTCGGGACCCGTTTTTTACCTGCCACTAAAGCGCAGCCCAAAGAAATGCTACCTATCGTGGACAAGCCTACCATTCAATATATCATTGAAGAAGCGATAGAGTCTGGTATTGAAGATATTCTGATTATTACAGGACGAAACAAGCGTGCCATTGAAGATCATTTTGACAGATCTGTTGAGCTAGAGCTAGAATTAGAACTAAAAGGAAAAGATAAACTGTTATCTCAGGTACAGGATATTTCGAATATGGTCAATATTCACTATGTGCGTCAGAAAGAGCCAAAAGGCCTTGGGCATGCTATTAACTGTGCAAAGAGTTTTATCGGCAATGAACCTTTTGCTGTACTGCTTGGAGACGATATTGTAGATGCATCGATGCCTTGCTTAAAGCAGCTGATCAATGTATATAATGAATATAAAACGACGGTTTTGGGCGTGCAAACCGTACCGGATGAAGATGTAAGTAAATATGGGATTGTGAATGGTAAACATATTGAAAATGGTGTATATAAGGTAAAAGATTTGGTTGAAAAGCCGTCTCTTGATAAGGCACCGTCCAATGTGGCGATTCTAGGTAGATATATTATTACACCTGAAATCTTTTCCATACTTGATAATCTAGAGCCCGGTGCTGGCGGAGAGATTCAGCTAACGGACGGATTAAAGGAATTATCCAAGCAGCAGGCCATGTATGCCTATCATTTTGAAGGGAAAAGGTACGATGTAGGCAATAAGCTGGGATTTTTACAGGCAACCATTGAGTTTGCTTTGAAGCGAGAAGATATCAGAGATGAGTTTAAGGCATATCTGATTGACCTGATGAGAAATGGGATGCTTCAGGATTTGTATCGGGAAGTTAGTATGAGTATGGAGCAGGAAAAGAAATGATGAAAGTGGTTGTCCATCTACAATCATACATGATATAATTAATATATCTACAGGGTGTGGCAGAATAAAAATCTGCTATGAGGAGGCGGTTCGGTATGGACCAGGAAATGAGAGATGCTTTTCAAATGGTCGTGAGTATGATTGAGAGTGTGGAGAGAAAGGTTGACAATCTTGACAAGAAGGTAGACAATCTAGAAAAGAAGGTAGACAATCTTGATAAAAGAGTCGATAACCTAGAAAAGAGGGTCGACAGATTGGAAGAAAAGGTCGACGCCTTAATAGAAGATGTGAAAACAATGAAAGCAGAACAGCATGAAATGAATGATAGATTGGATACCATTGCATCCATGTATGGTTCTCATGAAGAAGCCATTAGAAGATTAAAGATAAAAAAGATACTTTAGATTACCCAAGATACGTTATAGATCAAACGTATCTTTTTATTTTTTGCATGAAATGATCAAAATTGCATAATATAGACTGTGTATCCAAGCAATGGTATAATGAATTAAATAGTCATAGGGACGTAATGGGGAGGACATGGGGACAGTCCCTCAGTCCCGCCAAAAGCGGGCGTGACAGTAGGTACAGTCCCCAAGTCCTTCTTCCAATGGTACAATAAATTAAAAAAGTAGAATTACTAGGGGGTAAGTACATAATGCACAAAAAAAGATACGAAGAATGGTTAAACAATCCTTATTTTGACGAGCGTACGAAAGCTGAGCTGCAGTTTATAGAAAATGATGAGAAGGAAATCGAGGATCGCTTTTACCGGGATTTAGAATTTGGTACTGGTGGCTTGAGGGGTGTTATCGGTGCAGGGACCAATCGGATGAATAAATACACCGTTCGTAGAGCAACCCAAGGCTTTGCAGACTATCTATTGAGCGAGGTTAAGGATGCAAAGAATAAAGGCGTTGTTATTGCTTATGACTCCAGACATCGATCACCGGAGTTCGCAGAAGAGGCTGCTTTGGTACTCAGCGGAAACGGTATAAGGGTCTATGTATTCGAATCTTTAAGGACCACTCCGGAGTTATCCTTTGCAGTCAGACATTTAGGCTGTGCAGGGGGCATTGTTCTTACAGCCAGCCACAATCCACCGGAGTATAATGGCTATAAGGTCTATGGAGAAGACGGGGGACAGCTGGTACCGGATGATGCTGAGAAGGTCATTGCTGAAGTCTTAAAAATTGAAGATTATAGCAAAGTTAACTATATGGAGCGTTCAAAGGCTGTAGAAGAAGGCTTGCTGCATATGATAGGAGAAGGTGTAGACAGGATATATATTGACAAGGTAAAAAGCCTTGCATTAAGAACGGATTTGGTAAAAGAAATAGGGCAGGATTTCAAAATTGTTTTTACGCCGCTGCATGGCACCGGTAACATGCCTGTTAGAAGGGTATTAAAGGAAATCGGTTTTGATCAGGTCTTCGTTGTACCTGAGCAGGAACAGCCTGATCCAAACTTTACCACAGTAAAATCACCAAATCCCGAAGAAGCCGCTGCCTTTGAGCTGGCATTGAAACAGGCAGAAGAAGTGGGTGCCGATGTGATATTAGGTACTGATCCGGATTGTGACCGTGTAGGTGTTGTTGTGAAGAACCGGGAAGGTAAGTATGAAGTCTTGACCGGTAACCAGACGGGAGCGTTATTGGTGGA
The DNA here is from genome assembly GCA_049324315.1 of Bacillota bacterium. GTDB lineage: Bacteria > Bacillota > Clostridia > Peptostreptococcales > Thermotaleaceae > JBMOKU01. The sequence goes on from JBMOKU010000053.1 coordinate 208,156, forward strand.
CTATGTGCTGGGAGCCATGAAGGAAAAGGGCACACTTCCTGCTGACGGTGTAGTGATCAAAACCATCGTTACCAGTGAAATGGGAGCTGTCATCGCCAAAAGCTATGGCATGGAAGTGATGGATACTCTGACAGGCTTCAAATTCATCGGTGAAAAAATCAAAGAGTTCGAACAAACAGGAGACAAAACCTTCTTATTTGGTTACGAAGAAAGCTACGGTTACCTGGCGGGTACTTTTGTTCGCGATAAGGATGCAGTGGTGGCATCCATGCTGATTTGTGAGATGGCAGCTTATTATAAATCAAAGGGCATGACAGTGTATGATGGACTGATCAGCCTATATGAAAAACATGGTTTCTTTAAGGAAGGACTTAAGTCCATTACCTTGAAAGGTAAGGACGGCATGGAAAAGATTGAGGGCATTCTTAATAACCTAAGGACAGAAATACCTGGATCCATCTCAGGGATAAGGGTTAAAATTTTAAGGGATTATGACGTTAAAAAAGAGCGAGATATCCTAACAGCGGAAGAAAAAGATATTACACTGCCTAAGTCCAATGTGTTGCATTTCACGTTGGAGGACGGTTCCTGGTTTTGTGTACGGCCTTCCGGTACAGAGCCTAAGGTGAAATTTTACTTCTCTGTTGTTGGAAATAGCTTAGAAGATGCTGACATGCGATTAAATGAAATGATGGAAGAGGTCATGGGCATCGTAGAACCTATGACAAAATAATATAAAGATGTGTGACTGAGAAATTTAATACTTTTTCGGAACGGCACAGGGGCCGTTCCCTACAAAAAATGCAGTAGATAGATAAACACTCTCAATCACATACCTATAAGATGATTCGTTAGGGGATACGCTCAAAGGGGCGTATCCTTTTTCAAAAATATGGGATTTTTTATGGAAATCCCTCGTTGTTTTTAACTGGATATAGTATTATAATATCAAGGGATATGGATAATATATTCTAAGAAATTATATGAAGGAGAAATAAATGAAGAAAAAGAGATTCCAAGTCATTAAAGGAAACAAAATTGAAGATGAGGGTTTAAAATATAGATTTATAGAAGCCCATGTTACCAATACCAGACTGATGGGGGTTATAGGTATCCGTGTATCATGGGAAACAGAGGAAGGGAATATTCTTACCCAGTTTTTCCATCTCGATGCTGAAGAATACGGGTTTGATGAATATGTAAGCTTATTGGATGGGACCGAGGAGCAAATTGAACGGACAACAGCTGGCATCATGGGCGGTCTGGGAGGACAACTAACTTCTATTCATGAAAAGGAAGTAAAATATCTTGTCAGGGAGTTTGCAAAAAAGAATAAAAAAAGGAATGAGCCTTTGCCGGATCCTTTATGGGAGTATGACTTTATACTTAAGGATAAAGCGGAGCTTTCAGAGGAAGAATTGAAAGCTCTTTGGTTAAAACTGTGCGCGCCTGTAGAGACGCCCTTTCAACTGATCAACTATTTTGTGATGAGGTCCGTAGGGATGGATCATGAGGGAGCCCAGTATTTGATGGCAACGGAGATGGATTACCACCCTGTAAAGGCGATTTCCGGGACCTTATTGAAAAATGTCATTGAACCGGTTTCCGATGAAGAGCATATTGTATATATGACCGAGTCTATTATCGAAGAAGGGGACAAATACAAGATGTTTGTTTCTGAGATAGAGACTGTGGAGACCAGTGAGGGCCTGAAAATAGCAAAAGCCGAGATCAAATCAAAAATGAACATCAGCAGTACGGAAGCGGCCTTTACACTGATGAAAAAAGAGTATATTGCTATATATAGTGTGCTGGATCTGGGCAAGGCGATTATTGAACTTGACCAAGCCAAGCCCCAGGCCATGAAGCATGCCTATGAAACAGGATTATTATATACAGAGTTCAATCCTCATAACGATCATGTAAAGGCGAAAACATATTATCTCAGTGAGGATGTCCATGGAATCTATTATATAACCATTGGCGGACAGATGATCGTTGGTGCCTATACAGCGGATAAAATGGATGAACTTCAGCAGTATTTCAATGGCAGTCCTTTTGCTGATATCTTATCCTTTGAAGAAAGAATGGATTTGGATAGTCCGCTGCTGTATGAATTTGTACATAGTGAATATGAGAATATTTATGATTTTCTTGAAGAAGAGTAGGCATTGATAGCCAAGTTTTATAGTGATATAATGAGAAAAAAACGAGGTGGGCGGAATGAATCAAGAGAATAAGGTGATGGAAATACTGGATTGCATCGTGACAAAACTGGACAAGATGGATACTGAGCAGCAGGAGATCAGAAAAGAAATGAAAGAGATGAAAGAAGATATCAAAGAGATAAGGAAGATATTGAAGAAATGAAAGAAGATATCGGAGGACTAAAAAAAGAGGTCGGAGAAATCAAAACGAAGTTAGGAACAGTTGAAAGTGAGGTTTCTACGATAAAAACTTTCATTGTTGAATCAGAGGTTGAATTTGAAAAAGCTAAACGGAACAACGAATTTATTCAGAATTTAAAGAATGCGATTGGTCAGTAGCGGTCATTGGGAGAAATCCTGATGACTCATTTTGTCTACCGTGATTCATACAAAAGTATTGGAAATGCTGAAAGAAAAAGGTTACAGCGTGATATGCAGTGGAGAGAACCATGAGATTATGGAAATATCTTGGGCAGAGCAGGAGACGTGACAAGAGGGAGTTTCATAATAAAGAAAGGGAATATTAAGAGTATGGATTTACAGAAGGTGGTAATTGTGATAGTATGAAACCAAAATTGGAAAAGCGGTATACTTTTGTTAAAAGGAGTATTGATTCATGAATAAAAGCGAATTACTCGAACTTTTAAACAATGGAGAGAATTCCTTCTTGGAATTTAAGGAAGAACAGGTTAGACCTAATGACCTTGCGGCGGAAATTGTAGCTTTTGCTAATGCAGAAGGTGGGGTTATCTTGCTGGGCGTAGGTGATAAAGGTGAGATCAAAGGGGTTACAGATCCGAACATTGAAGAAAGAATCATGAATATATGTAGAAATAATTGTATACCTAATATTATACCTCTTTATGAAAAATTCGTATTTAATGAGGGAATTGTTGTAGCAATTACCATTCCTAAGGGATTGAGTAAACCATATTATACGGTGGATAATAAGTATTATATAAGGGTAGGATCTACAAAAAGAATAGCATCAAAGGAGGAACTATTAAGACTTTTCGAAGCAAGCGGCAGTTTTCACTACGATATTTCTCCTGTATATAATACGTCTATGAAGGATTTACATCTAGATTCGATAAGAGACTATTTCTTTAAGTATAATATGTTTGATCTGTATGAAGAGGATCAGGCCAGTATTCAGAGGATACTGCTAAATGCAGATATTTTGAAAGAAACTGATCAGGGCATTTTCTGTACGGTAGGAGGGCTTTTAATTTTTGGAAAGTCACCAGCAGAAAGAATGCCACAGGTTGGGATTAGTTTTGCACATTTTGATGGCAACGATATAACGGAAGCACTGATTGATAAAAAGCATATAGTAGGGCGTCTACCAGATGTTGCGGAACAGACATTTGTCGCATTAAAAAATAATATGAAGACTTATTCGATAGTACAAGGGCTAAAACGCCAGGAAAGTCAAGAATACCCTGATATCGTATTGAGAGAAGCAGTTGTTAATGCACTGGTCCATCGGAATTACAGTATTACAGGATCAAGGATTAGAATCCTGATGTTTGAAGACCGTATTGAGTTTCATAGCCCGGGAAGACTTCCCAATACCGTTACAATTGAGAAAATGAAAATAGGCGTATCTTATGCAAGAAATCCATTTTTAGTAAAATATATGGAGAATTTACGATATATCGACCAATTAGGTCGAGGAATCCCAATGATCATAAAGACGATGAAAGATTTGAGAGCAAAGGAACCGATACTCAAAGAACTGGGGGAGGAGTTTATACTTATCATATATCGTACCGGGCACTGAGATATTAATATAGTGAGCAATTTTCGAGCAACTTGTATCTTTAAATATTTCAAAAAATCCTTTGGAACTGTCTCAAAGGATTTTTTGATATTTTGAGGATAAATTTGGCTAAAATAGTGATATAATGGGGATTGTTAAATGAATGATACGATTTATGGCAGAAGGGATGGAAGCATGGACTGGAAGTTTTGGAAAAATAGAAACAAGTCAGAAGAACATATGGTTATCGAAGAATTAAGGGATCAGACTGTACAAATCCATGGGAAAAGCAGAGATATTGAAAAGCAGCTCTTTATCACGGATGAACGGATAGGGAGCTTAAGCCGTCAGTCCGAAGAAAACGAAGAACTCATCAACAAAGCCATGAGGCTGCAGTACAAAACAAGCCAGGATCTGCTGCATCACTTGAAAAATCTGGAGATCCAGATGGAGGTGGTTAGGGAGTGGCAGAACCAGTATGACCGGGATTTGGCGGAAAAACAGATACTAAGGCTTCGATTGGAAAAAATGACGGACGCTTACATCCAGTGGATTGATGAATTGGATATTGTATGTGAGAAAATATATGAAAATGGACAGGACAGCTGGCAGCAGCTTTTGAGAATGTGGCAGACAAACCTGCTCAATACCCTTGCCCAGATGGGAATCCAAGAGATTGCAATCTTAGGGCACAGCTTTGACCCCTCATGGGCAGAGGCTGTGGATACGGTTGTACCTAAAGCAGATCGGATCTATGAGCCCTATGAGGTCGTGGAAGTGGTGAAAAGGGGCTATATTCGTGAAGACGGGCGTTTGGTTCGAAAGGCCCGTGTCGTGACCATAAGGGAGGTTGAAAAAAACAATGAACAAGAGTAGGAAAGAAGGCAATAGCATGCAAAGACCTATTGTGGGGATCGATCTAGGAACGACCAATTCTGCAGTTGCTTGGATTCATCGGGGCAAACCGGAAATTATTCCATCACCCTCGGGAGAGAAAATCATCCCCTCTGTTGTACTGGTGGATTTGAAAGGAAATATTGTTGTCGGCAAAGATGCGAAGGATGCGCTGATTGCTATGCCTGATCGGACCATCGCGGCAGTCAAGCGGAAAATGGGTTTTTATGAAGAACTATCTATTGCCGATAAAAAACTGCTTCCCCATGAGGTCTCTGCGTTGATTCTCGGAGAATTGAAAAAATATGTTGATAATCAGTTTGGTGAAGGGGAGAAGGAAGCCGTTATTACGGTACCCGCATACTTTACCGATGCCCAGCGTCGGGTTACAAAGGAAGCGGGAGAATTGGCAGGTTTTGTCGTAGAGCGAATTATCAACGAGCCTACGGCAGCCGCTTTAGCCTTCGGGCTTGATAACTTGAAAGAAGACAGACACATATTGGTATATGATCTGGGAGGCGGAACCTTTGATGTCTCTGTTGTTGAGATGATGAGTGGCATACTGGAGGTAAAGGCTTCAGCGGGGAACAATTATCTAGGCGGAGAGGATTTTGATTGGCGGATTGTGGACTGGCTGTCAGAACAGATAATCAATGAGCATGGAGTAGATCCAAGGGAGGATATCCGTGCTAAAGCCCTGCTGAAGGAAGAGGCGGAGAAAATCAAGATACGTCTCTCAACGGAGACATCGGTTTCTATTTCGATGCCCGTGGTGACGGTCAAGGATCATCAACCCATTGGCTTGTCTGTTGATTTTACCCGCCAACAATTCGTAGGATTGATTGAGGATCTGATGCAGGAAACCATGGCATGTGTTGCCTCCGTTCTAAAGGATGCAAAGCTTTCAGCCACAGATATTGATGATATTTTGCTGGTGGGCGGATCAACACGGATACCACGGATATACGAACTGATAAGGGATTATTTCGGAAAAGAGCCTCGCAATGATGTACATCCTGAAGAAGCGGTGGCGTTGGGAGCGGCGGTACAGGCCGGCCTCAAGTCCGGTCTGCTGTCCAAGAGCGGATTGATTGCTACAGATGTGGCGCCATTTTCCATGGGGATTGCCGTACTGAAGGAATGGAAAATGATGGGTGTCCGTCCGGGAGGATTTGCCGTCATTATTCCCCGGAATACGACCATTCCTGTAACCCGGACGGAAAAGTTCACCACGTCCTATGACGGACAGACTGCAGTCTCCATTGAAATCTATCAAGGCGAAAACGAATGGGTGAAACATAATTATCGACTAGGCGAGTTCTTGCTGGAAGGAATACCGGTGAACAAGGCTGGAGCAGAAATCATCGAAGTAACCTTCCGCTATAATCTGAATGGGATTTTGGACGTGGCAGCACAATGCGTATCTACCGGAAAAGAAATGACGGTGACGGTACAGGATGAACTTAACCGCAATTCCAAAGAGGCTTTCGAAGAAAGCGTGTCAAAGATCAGAGAGCTACTAACAGAAAAAGAAGAGGAAGAAGACCTTTGGGATGAAGAGGACTGGGATGAAATCATGGAGGATCTGGACGATGAATGGGAAAAACAGTCTTGGGATGAGCTTTTGGAAGAAGCGGAGCAGCTAATCGGTCGTATAGAGGATATGAAAGGGTCATCGGAAAATAAAGAACTTGGAAAGATCGAAGGGTTGATACAGCAATACAAAGAAGCTTTGGAAATGAAGGATATGGACCTTTTGCAGCAGACGGTTGATGAAGCGGCAGACTTGTTGATAGACTTGGAATTGTAAGGAGGGCAGACCCATGGAAGGATGGCCTTTTAGAAGAAGAAAAAGGGAAAAGCAAAAAATAGAAAATTATTATAAGATACTAGGGACCCGTTCCAATGCCGGACCTGATAAAATTAAGGAAAAATATATTGAAAAAGTAAGGGAATTTCCACCTGAAACCCATTCCGAAGAGTTCCAGGCTGTTCGCAGAGCTTATGAGACTTTGCGTGACCCTGTAAAGCGCAGGGAATATGATATGATGTACAAATACGGGGGTAAGCTGGAGAAGCTTTTCGAAGACATTATGGAGTCCATGTTCACAGGGAATCATCAGAAAGCCAAAAAACTTTTGCTGCAGGTAAACACTATGGACCAAAACATTCTGCAGGTGTACTTGCTGTTAGGACAGATAGCTGTCTTTGAAGATAAGCTGGATGAATTTCATGAATACATGGAGACTGCAATGAATCTTGCAGATCAGGAAGAAACAAAGGAGCATGTTGTTATCGTAAGAATTAATATGCTGTTGGAAAACAGCTATGAGCAAAAGGCTTATGAAGATTTGCAGCAGTACGGTGAATACATAAAAGATCCAATAAGCTGTAGGAACATGCGTATGACTGTCCTCCGAGAACTGAAAAGGTATCATGAGCTATGGATGGAGATACAGGAGAGGCTCCCTTCTGCTGAAATTCAGAATGCGGAAGATATCCCTATTTTTATTGAATGGCTGGATACAGCCTTAGAATTAGGAAAGTGGAGTGAGATTTCCAGGATACAGACGCGCATTCGCAAATTCATCAAGGCTCTGGATGATGAGGATGACAGAGACATGCTACTGAATAATTATACATGGTATTTGGATGCCTATATGGAGGCAGCCCGCTACAGAGAAGCGGAGATTTATATAGACTTGATATGTTATCTGAATCCCGGTGATGAGATATACAAAGAAAAAAAGAAAGAGCTGCGGCACCTGGCGATGCTGGAAAAAGAACTGGATAGAATGGCAAAGGATATGGAAATGTTTCCATTGATTCATATCCGCAGCATGGACCAATTTCTTTGCACCTATGCCTCACAAGGAGCATATGATGAATTCTACTCCTCGCTACCCCATGATATGATAGAGTCTATGGAAGAGGAGGATGAAGATATTGCCTTTGGTATTGTCCGACTCAAAAAGAAATACCCCGGTATCTATAAAGAATTTAAAGACGAGTGGGAAGAAATATTCAAAAAATCCACAGCAGGGCTGAATAGAGAGGCCAGAAGAAGATTAAGATAATTGTTTTATGAATAAAGGGGGAAATAAAGGTTGTCACAAATGCAGAATCAGATTTTCATTTTATTCTTACTTTTAATTTCCGGATATACTGCAAAAAAATTTCGCGTCATATCCAACGAGATGAACCGGGATTTAAGCAGCTTTATACTAAATGTGGCACTGCCGGGAATGATCATTACATCGATGAATTTCTCCTTCTCTATGGAGCTGCTTATTAAAAGCGGTAAGCTTCTGGTCATCTCTTGGGTAGTTTATGGGGTATCCATAGGGATATCATATGTTGTACCTAGATTACTATCTGTTGATGGAACGAGAAGAGACATTTTTCAGTTTCTAACGGTGTTTTCCAATGTAGGGTTTATGGGTTATCCTGTTGTCAACGCGGTATTTGGTGAAAAGGGCGTGTTTTATGCAGCACTTTATAACCTGCCTTTTAATATTCTCTTGTTTTCTTTTGGAATTATGATATTAAGCAGACCATCTAGATATGATGGTAACGAAAACAGCGTGGCTTTTAATTGGAAGGAGCTTCTGAATCCTGGTATTATAGCCGTCATGATTGGCTTTATCCTTTTTCTTACTTCCAGTTCCCTGCCGGGTCCTATTTATACCACATTAAAGATGTTGGGCGATACGACCACGCCTTTATCCATGGTTTTTGTGGGTTCTATTTTAGCTGATGTATCGTTTAAAACCATATTCACGGATATTAAGGTGTTTTTAGCCAGTGGTGTAAGATTGCTTGTTATGCCTATATTGACATTGATCGGTTTAAAACTGCTTTTTACCGATCCGATGATCATTGGTATTCCGGTAATCATTACGGCTATGCCCGTAGCTGCCAATGCCGCCATATTATCTACGAAGTATGGAAATGATTATCAACTGGCTTCCCAAGTAATCTTTATCTCCACCATGCTTTCCATGGCTACCATTCCTTTTATTGTGACGCTGTTATAGTGGTTGTTAGTTACTAGTTAATGGTTGCTGGTTTAAGCCTCTAACATCTAACGTCTAACATCCAATTCCTTCACGACAAATATGTTGCCAATAAAAATGCATCGACGATGACGTCTACCATTTTCATGACTAAGCTTAGTCTTATGTTATGGATGGCAAAAGCGTCATCGTTTTTTAATTTATCCACAATGCCTACGATGGAGATATGTCCTACACCCGGAAGCTTCTTTCCCACACCTTTTCCGGGATAAATAGCCCCCTGCCTGCCGTGGATATATCCAATGAGGCTTTCATCGCCAAGACAGGCATCGATGGCGATGATATGACTATTGGGGTGTTTTGATAAGATCTTTTCCACAGATTCTTTCAGATTTAATGCATGGATCGGATCATCAAGGGTACCGTAAAGAGGAAAACGGAAACGATTTTTCTGAAGCTGACTGCCGATAAAAGGACCTAAGGCATCGCCAATGCAGCGGTCTGTACCAATACAGATGATAACCGTATTTTCTTTTAAGTTTCCCTTAATAAACTGGGCAAGTAAAATCTCTGCGTGGCTGTCTTCAAAATGAACTTTCACTTCGGAATTAAGTTTTGGATTTAGCTCCATCGTAAAGAAACACCCCCCTCCCTATGATGTATATGGGTGAAACAGGAAAATATGATTGGGATGGGAGAAAAGGGTGCATAATATTTACGGATTGTTTTAATACTAATATTGAAGGTTGAGTACTCCATGATTTAAGACATGGGGAAAGTCCCTCAGTCACGCCAAAAACGGGCGTGACAGTAGGTACAGTCCCCAAGTCTTAAACCGTGCACTTTAAGGAGCGATGGTAACGATGGAAGAATCACACAAGTCTAGATATAGTTTCTTAATAGTGATTACAGTAATTACCGTTCTTAGTATGATCAGTATGCTGCCCAGTCAGAAGACGATGCTGCCGGAAATAGCCTTTCGTTATGTTCCCTATGGTGAAATTGGTGAAACGGCAATAGCTGATCCAAGAGATGCGTATGACTTCGATGAGTTCGCAGCCATACAAGAAGAATCCGTACCTGTCATTATAGACGATATAGTCCTGAGCCAATTTATGAAGACCTATATAGAAGATTTGAAAGGATTGAACATGACTTGGAGTATTCCGACGGAGGATCGAGAAATGGTAAGAAGTATGCTGGAAGGCATGGGCCAGTATAATGCGGTGAAGCTGAAAAGATTGCTGGATGGTGAGAGAAATGATAAGAAAATGGAACGGATTATAAGACTCTTGAAGGAAAATCTTTTTGAGGAAGATATGGATAGGTTAAATGATCTACTGATAAAATAAAAGTCGAGCAAATATATCTGCTCGACTTTTGGTTTATATGTGCAGGACATGGGGACAGTCCCTCAGTCCCGCCAAAAGCAGGCGTGACAGCAGGTACAGTCCCCAAGTCCTTTTGTTTTGCTTGAAAGCATGATCCGAATACGTCTAACTTCTAACTGCTAACGTATTACTTCCCATAAAGGGGAAGAATCTCATAAGTTACTTTATTATCGTTCACTGTAAAAATCATGGTATCCAGTTGTGTAAAGATATCAAACGCATCTACCTCTGGATAAGATTTAAGTGCTACATAGTGAATACCATCTTCTAGTTTTACCTCATAACTGCTTTTTCCACCATACAGTACCCATACGTCCACGCCTTTATCCTCACGCAGTTTTTCTAGAGTATCTGTAAAGAGTTTTTCTTCTAGCTTATCTTTAAAGGTTAACTGTTTTGGCAGCGTAATAAATATGTTTTTTGCATCAATGGTTTCTAGTGTTTGTAATAGCCAAGGCCATTGATTCCAGTTGGTTTCTCTCAGGCCGCCTTTGCTGTTATCCAGTTTAATAAACCCACTGCTTCCGTACTTGGTATAGGAATATCCGCTGTCAGCAAGCATGACCGGGTTCTTCAGTTGGCTGCTCAGCGATGCATCGATGGATTCAGTGAATATATTCAAGGAGGCAGTTTGGTTGACGGTATCAGCCATCTTTGTTATGGTCATATTATCCAGCAGCGTATCAATACCTGCTACCTTACCATGGGCAAAGAAACGGAAAGAACTCTTGCCTTCCAATTCAGCCTTTGTATTGCGAGAATCAGCAGCTTTTGTTACAGGCGCTGGTACTGTACCTTGGAACGACATGGGATAAGATGCTGTTAACTGATCCAGGTAGACCCTTCCTGCGTTTTTGTATGCTGGGTTTATTTGTACCAGATAGATTCTTTCTAAACGAATCGGTGCTTTTAGCGATTCTGGGACCTTGGCTTCTACATAACTCCAGCCTTGCCAGTTGATGGTGTTTGATAGGGTGATATTTTCTGAAACACCTGTGCTATCGGTGATCTTTGCCTTTAAGGCATGACCGCCTCCTTCATTTCCGTACACCCACAAACCGATTTTTTCCGGACGTTTATCTAATACGATACCGTTATTGTCAAATACAAGATAGGCGGCTCTGGTGGCGTCGGTGGTGGTAAAGTCATAGGCCAGATCGCCAGCGAACTGCCCAGATTTTCCAAAGGGGCTGAGTCCATAGCTGCCTGTTACTTCAGCAGGATAGGATAAAAATGATCCGTTGATTTTTTCAAAATCATGGATGAGCGTTTCTTGGGATCCTACCACTACAGGAAGATAAGCTTTTAGTTCACCGTAGGATGCCGTGATAATTCCCGTACCACTTTGTCCGGATGCTGTGAATACATTGCTTCCATTCATGCTACCAAGCCCGGTAGGAACATCAAAACGGATTCCGCCTGCTTCCACGGAGGCACTGTATCCCATGCTGTCTACTGCCTTCACTTGAATGGAGGCTTGACCGTTTGGTGCTAGATTCAGCTGGGATGGGGCGAGCACCAGGGCGGAGGGGTTATCCAGTGCCCGCATTTCAATGACTGCCTGAGCACCAGCATATTCTGCCGTGATTGTGGCTTTACCTGGTGAAGTCGGGACAAAAACACCGCTGCTGACCGTACCGGACACGCCGCTGACCTGCCATTTTACATTGCTGAAATCAACGGATACGGGGTTGTAATTCTCATCATATCCGGTTACTGTGAGTTTCCTTGGCGTATTGATAAATACATTTTGATCTTTGCTTTGAAGTTTGATTCCCTTTAACTGTGTTTTGGGGGCTGTGCTAACAATACCGATACCATTGGTGATTCTTCTTTCGGCACCGTCAGAAAGGTTATTGACAACAATCTTGTTTTGATCGCCCAAAGGTCTGAGGACCATATCTGTTGAACCGCCTCCGTCAAGGTTGATAGCATCATAAGCTCCTAGACTGGACATAATTTGTGCCAGTTCAATTTGAGATACCCCTGTAAATGAGGAAGTTCGACCATCGATGGTAACAAGGATGACTTCTTTTCTATCTTGAGAAATACCCAACGCGGTTCTTGGGTTATTGCCTTTGATATCGTGGGTGAAGCTGCTCAAGGGAGTACCGTTTTTTACCAATACAGCACCACCGCCCATGGATAGGGCAAGATTCTCTATATTGAGATCGGATACGTTTGAATAAGTTACAGAATCCCCTACGCTGAAGAATTCCTGAATCTGTGCTGCATAGGCACCGGTAGCAAAGACTACATAGCCATCTCCTGGGATGGGGTTACCCGTACTGCCAGCAGGGTAGATTCCCTGTACGATGCCGTTAGAAACCGCCATTTCTACAGCACTGGTAAGCTTGCTGCTCAGTGGTGGTGTGGCATAGCCCCATTTAGCTGTGTAGATGACGGCGATTTCCGGTTGTTCTGTTTCTTTATTGACAGCGCCAATCGATAGGGTTGATTGGGTACTCGTATTGGTCACTGTTATTTGGGGGAGTGTCCAGTTTGTGATAAAAGGCTGCTCATCCTTCGTTACGTTAAAGGTTGCCATTTGTTCCGGTATGTAGAAGGGTGTGGTGATTAATTCTCCGTCTTTTACCATAGGGCCAAGTGCTGCAGCGCCTTGGGTATTAAAGAAATCTCCGTTAATGGCACCGACTACATGCTCACTTTGATTGACTATCTGGGATAGTTTTTCTCGGGTGCCGATTCCATTCTGATTTAACAGAAGGTCCAAGGAAACATCCTGGTCGCTGATATTTGCTCTTAATACATGGATATTCAACCATCCACTGTCCGTAAAGCGGAGAAGATGTTCGTGTTTGACACCTTTCCCGATAAATTCTTCGTTTTTTTCTTCATAAATTGTGGTAGTCCAATCAGCAAAGGCGTAGGGATGAATCATGGTAGATAACAGGGTGAGTAGTAAAGCCAATGATACAATGAGCTTACTGGATTTTTTCATCATTTCTTGCTCCTTTCTTACGGTTTCCAATTTTATTTCTTGTCTAAATACCCGGCTGCTTAGATACTTTATACATTAGGTGAACAAACCCCAACTTCATTATATCGGATAATCATTCAATATAAAAATTAAGAAGTTGTTACAGAAAATGACTATTGCCATTTTTTACAATATATCGTATAATGCTCTTGTAATCGTAGTCGGGGTGTAGCGCAGCTTGGTAGCGCGTCTGGTTCGGGACCAGAAGGCCGCAGGTTCAAGTCCTGTCACTCCGACCATGGATAACTAACCTTAAAGACTTGACTTATTTCATTATTTTGATTTCTATTTTAGAAAAGTCTATGTATTTGGTTAGCCGTATTCGGGTCATGCTTTAGGGTCAAAACATTAAAGCAAGGATCCTTTTTGTTTTTTGTTGTTATGTTGTGATTATAAAATGATGCGACATTGAAAACCCGGGACAGCATGGAAACCGTCTCCTACATTGATTGATGGGTGTGGCCACGTAGGGGCAGGTTTCCACGCCTGCCCGTTATATATTTTATTGACGTTTTTTGGCTATGAAAAGTTTCTTCATATTCATAAAAATATAGGATATAATGTATTAGAGGTTAGCGAAATCCAAGACATGGGGACAGGGCCCCAGCCCGGTAAAAAGCGCACCGGACAGTGGACCAGTCCGAGACCACTGAAAAACGATGTAAATAAATGTAAGTCATTAAGTATTAATTGAATAAAAAAGCAAAAACCCCCTTAATTTGGTATAATGGAGTTGACAAGAAACCATAACC